>NZ_CP012938.1:3236244-3883493 GCF_001314995.1 Bacteroides ovatus | reverse complement strand
GATTATATGCCTTTTGATAGACCTTACAGTCAGAAGTTAGTTGATGCTGCATACGTAGCGGAAGGATTGCTTCGTTCAAAAGATCAGGTTTGGACTCGCTTGGATACTATCACCAAGCAGCGGTTGATAAAGGAACTGAAGGCATCCCGGCATTTTAAGGCACCGGACAAGAATTGGTTAATGTTTTCGGCTATGATTGAGGTTGCTTTATTAGAGTTCACAGGAGAATGTAATATGAAACCTGTTACCTATGCTTTACAAAAACATAAAGAGTGGTATAAAGGTGATGGGTGGTATGGTGATGGACATCGTTTGCATATGGACTATTATAATAGTTTTGTCATTCAACCGATGATGATGGATATATTGGATGTATTGAAACGTCGTGGAGCAGAAGGTGCCGATTTTTATGATACACAGTTGAGGCGTTTTGTGCGTTTTGCTGAACAACAGGAAAGAATGATCGGCCCGGACGGGACTTATCCACCTGTCGGACGTTCTATCGCTTATCGTTTAGGGGCATTTCATGCATTGGCACAAGTCTCATTGATGAAGAAATTGCCGAAGGAAATTAAACCGGCACAGGTGCGTTGTGCTTTGACAAAAGCAATGAAACGACAACTCGTGAAAGGAACGTATGATAAAGACGGATGGCTTACATTGGGGTTTTGTGGTCATCAGCCTCGTTTGGCGGAGAAGTATGTTTCTACAGGAAGTTTGTATATGTGCACTTTAGTTTTTTTGCCTTTAGGGCTTGATGCTATGGATGAATTCTGGAGTAGTGGGCCGGAAGAATGGACTTCGTTAAAAATATGGGGTAGTGATGCAGAAGTTCCTATTGACCATGCATTGAGAGATTAACTCTTATGTAAACTATAAAAATAATAAATTGAACTATGAGAATAAGATTTTTGATTGTTACTTTTGCTATTTTCTTTTCTTTGTGTAGCTCTGTTTCGGGTAAGGATAATAGAAAAGAAATGCGTACTATTATAGATAAAGGATTGAATACGGCTATTGTGCAGTCTAAACAGATGGCGGAGAAATTACTAGGGCAGAAAGATGAACTTCCTCGTACCATAGGTAAAAGGGGAGCGTTTATAACATCGAATGCAGGGGCATGGACAAGTGGCTTTTTCCCTGGAGTATTATGGTATTTGTATGAAGCGAATGGTGATGTCTCATTAAAGATGTATGCTGAAGATTATACCAGGCGGCTGGAAAAACAACAATTTACTACCAGTAATCATGATGTAGGTTTTATTCTTTATTGCAGTTATGGTAATGGATGGCGTTTGACCGGTAATGAAGAATATAAGCAGGTAATGTTACAAGGGGCGCAGTCGTTAAGTACACGTTTTAATCCGGTAACTGGTTGTATTAAATCCTGGAATAGAAAAACTTGGCAGTATCCGGTTATCATTGATAATATGATGAATCTGGAATTATTATTATGGGCATCTAAAAATTCGGAACATTCGGATTTTGCTTCCATAGCACGTTCTCATGCGGATATTACAATGAAGAATCATTTCCGTCCGGATTATAGTTGTTATCATGTCGTATCTTATGATACAATAACTGGGAAGCCGGATCACAAAGGTACTTATCAAGGATATGCCGATGATTCGGACTGGTCTCGCGGGCAAGGTTGGGCACTGTATGGTTATGTAATGATGTATCGTGAAACAAAAGAGAAGAAATATTTGGAACATGCCATACAAGTAGCTAAATTTATCATAAATCATCCGCAATTGCCGGAGGATAAGATTCCTTATTGGGATTTTGATGATCCTGATATTCCTGACACACCGCGTGATGCTTCTGCCGGAGCGGTGATTGCATCCGCTTTGATTGAGTTGAGCCAATATACTAAAGGACGCTTTTCTAAGGAATGTTTATCCGTAGCGGAGACACAGCTAAGAAATTTGTCGTCTTCTAAGTATTTGGCAGAACCGGGGACAAACTGTGATTTTATATTAAAACACTCTGTAGGTAACAAGCCCAAAAAGAAAGAAGTGGATGTACCGTTGACTTACGCTGATTACTATTATGTGGAAGCTTTGCTTCGTTATAAAAAAGATATTTTAAAAGATAAAATTGGTATTGAAATAAAGAAATAAGAATCACATGAAGAACAGAATTATAATTTTATGCTTGGTATGTCTGTGCCTGGTTAATATTGGACTATTTGCACAGGAAACTTCTCCCCGCACCATCTTCTCGCTGAATGAGGGTTGGGAGTGTAGGCCTATCACAACAGTAAACCGAAAAGCTCCATTCACTCCAGTGACTATACCTCATACTTGGAATACGAGTTATATTGAAGGGACTACATTATATGAGCGTAAAATGATGGTATATCAGCGTCCGTTGGTAGTGACGAAGGCAATGAAAAATAAACGCCTTTTCCTGTATTTTGAAGGAGTGAATTCGGCTGCACAGGTGTTTATGAATCGTCGCACGGTTGGTGAGCATTTGGGTGGATATACCGCTTTTTGTATTGAAATTACAGACGAGGTGAAAGAAGGAGAGAACTTGCTGGAAGTTTGGGCTAGCAATGCATATCGTACAGATATTTTGCCTGTTAGCGGTGATTTTAATGTGAATGGAGGTATTCATCGTCCATGCCATTTGATTGTAACCGGACAGGATTGTATTTCTCCTTTATTTTATGCTTCTCCGGGAGTATTTATCCATCAGGAAAATATCTCGAAAACGGTTGCTGATGTGAATGTGGAGACACATCTTTCATTAAAAAACAAGAAACAGGGGCTAAGGCTTAAAACAACTGTGGCGGATGCGGATAATAAAACCGTAGCTAGTAATGAGGTGGAAGTCTCTGATGTGATTGTAAAACAGCCGATGAAGATTCATCGTCCTATTCTTTGGGACGGGAAGAAGAATCCTTATTTATATACTGTGACTGTCGAGTTGTATGATGGCAATCTATTGAAAGACAGGATGGTGCAGCGTACAGGATTCCGCTATTTCTCTGTGGATCATGAAAAGGGTTTCTTCCTGAATGGTGAATATCTGAACCTTTATGGCTTCTGCCGTCATGAGGATGCAGTAGGTAGAGCCAGTGCCTTGCTTCCGGAAGATTACCGGATGGATATGGAACTTATAAAAGAGTCCGGAGCAACAGCGATGCGTCTTGCTCATTATCCTCACGCAGAACCAATGTATGATTTGTCGGATGAGAATGGGATTATTCTTTGGACGGAGATACCGATGTGCGGTCCTGGTGGACAGGCATTTACCGGATTTGTTGATACCGAAGGATATAAGGATAATGCACGGTTGGCAGTGAAAGAGTTGGTTTATCAGAAGTTTAATCATCCTTCTATCTGTTTTTGGGGTATATGTAATGAGATACTGGTAAGTGATGGGAAAAGATTTGTGGAGTATGATAATCCTATTCCTTTTATTAAAGAACTCAACGGAATTTATAAATCAATTGATTCTTCCCGGCTTACAGCATTGGCTACTTGTGTAGACCAGTCTTACTATCTGGGGTGCTCGGACTTGATTGCCTGGAATAAATATTTCGGTTGGTACAAAGATGCCGCCCCTTCGGCATCCAAGTTTTTTGATGATTGTAGGGATAGCTCAAAAGGAATACCGGTCGGTGTTTCTGAATATGGTGGTGGGGCAAGTATCAATCACCATCAATGGCCGCTTGCTATGGAAGACCGTTCCGATAGTCATTTTCATCCGGAAGAAGCCCAGACATTCTGCCACGAAGGTAACTGGGAATCATTTGCAAAACGTCCTTATCTATGGGCAAAATTCATCTGGGTATTTGCCGATTTTCCTTCTTATATGCGTCAGGAAGGAGAGAAGGATGGATATAATGATAAGGGTTTGGTGACACATGATAGAAAAACGAAGAAAGATGCTTTTTACTTTTATAAGGCTAACTGGAATCCGGAACCTATGATTTATATTACAAGCCGCCGTTTTACTAAAAGAGATAATCCGAAGACGGATATTAAAGTCTTTACAAATCTAAAGGAGGCTACTCTTTATATCAACAACCGGAAAATAGGAACGATGAAACCGGATGAAATGAATCGTGTTATCTGGAAAGATATCCGATTAAATGATGGACGTAATATCATTTGTGTGGAAGGGAAAAATGGGAAAGGACTTCTTTCGGATACCTGTGAATGGTATTGCATTAAATAAGTTAATTGTATAAATAAAAACTACGGGGAGGCTCCCGTAGTTTTTTGTTCTTGAAAATAAGCCTGTATGTACTTATATGCCAATAATTTGTATTGTAGTACGGAAAGCGGGTTTGTACATCACTGATTATACTTTTTGAATCAGAATACATGTAAATGTACAGTAATTAAGGTTCTTTATATACCAATCGTATAACTTTGTTCCAGTAAAATTGATCGTGAATTTATTGTGTTAATTGAATATGTGCTGTTTTAGTACTATCAATAGGTTAATTTAATATATTTAATATTATGAGAAATGTGATGAATAGTATGCGGTATTTGCTGTTATTATTGTTCCTTTCGTCTTTTCTGTTTTCGTGTGAGAATAAGATGGATGAGCATTATGAAAAGCCAGGGTGGTTGAAAGGGAGCGCATGGGACGTTCTTGCCAATGAGTATGAAGGAAAATACTCTATCTTTCTTGAGGCGGCAGAGTTGGCCGGATTTCGTCCTGTTTTGGAAGGTAAGGCACTTGCTACAGTTATGGCACCGGATAATGATGCCTTTATGGCTTATTTGGAGAAAGAAGGATATGTTTCGGTAAGAGACATGCCGATGGACGAGCTGAAAAAGCTGATTGGTTTCCATTTGGTTTATTACTCCTATAATAAAAGTGACTTGGAAAACTTCCGTCCGCAGAGTGATGTTGTCGATGAAGAGGATACTGATGTGTTGCCCGGCATGTATTATAAATTCAGGACTCGGAGTTCCAGCCCGACTTCATTGGGAGTTGATCCTACTACTAATGATTTGGTGACAGTATATCATTTGGAACGGTTTGTCCCTGTTTTTTCTCACTACATGTTTTCGTCCAAGGGAATTGATGCCAAAAAGAACTATGAATATTTTTATCCAAACTCTATTTGGACGGGTGATGCAGGATTTAATGTATCCAATGCAACGGTCAAGGATTATCAGATTATTGCTAATAATGGCTATATTTATGCTATAGATCAGGTGCTTGAACCCCTGGAGACTATTTATACGGTCATGAAGGATAAACAACAATATTCAAAATTCCTGGATTTGTATAATTCGTATAGTACTTTTACGTATGATGAGCAGTTGACTAATGATTTTGCGAAAGGCTTGGGGGTGGACAAGCTCTATTTATTTAAGCATGAGGCTAGCGGCTTACCCAATATCGCATTAGAATGGCCTGTTTCCAACTTTAGGCTGATTCCGACGCTTGCTTCTGTTTCTTATAGTGTATTTGCGCCTACAAATGAAGCTTTGGAAGCATTCTTTACTCGTTTTTGGAAAGAACATGGTTATAATTTTTTGGAAAATGTCGATCCTTTAGTCGTTAAGATCCTGTTACTGCAATATGTATATGGTGGCTCTATTGTTTTTCCTGATGAAATAAAGAATATAACCAATGATTATGGTACTTCCTATAATTTTGATCCTTATACAGTGAAAGATAAGAGTATTTGTGTTAATGGAAGTTTTTATGGATTGGATGAGATTGATACTCCCCCTATTTTTAATTCGGTAATCGGACCGGCTTTTTCTCATAGAGATTATCGTTGTTTCTTGTATGCTTTGGACGGTGCAGAAGGATTATTGAAGACTTATAGTTCTTTGGCTACTAAATATACCTTGTTAATTCCTGATGACGCGACTTTCAAGGCAAGTGAAATGGAAGTGTTGAAAACAACTTCCGGAACGTATGCATTGATGGAACCCGCAGATACTGAATCAGGTATGGGGCCGGTCGGGTCTTCTAAATTGCAGCGGTTGGTCAATGTACATACAGTAAGTGGTGAAGAAACTCTTCCTTTCAACGGTACTAAGGTATATACCAGTCAGAATGCATCAGCGTATTGGTTTGTTAAAGATGGAAAGATTACTACCAATGCAATTTTTAATATGGCATTAGGAATGACCGGAAATGATTTCTCCTCACTTTTCTCACCTTTTGAAGAAGTTACTAATAATGGAGAAGCTTGGAGTAATGGAAAGTCATATGTGTATAAATCAAACACGTATGGAGTATTTGATATAGACGGTGCAGATGCCGGCGATGCTAATTATAAAGGAATAAAAGCTGTATTGGCAACCTGCAATGAATCCAAATATCCCTATTTTGTATTTGCGCAATTATTGAAAAAAGCCAATATGGTTACCGGGCAAGATTTACCGGATTTTCAGAGCCGGATTATAAGCTTTATTCCGACCAATGAAGCATTGGTAGAAGCTATGAAGGCTGGTAAGATTCCGGGTGTAGAGGGAGGAACTATTGATTTGTCTCAAGCGGAGCCAACCTTGGAAGGTACATTTGAACCGGAAGTATTAAAGGCATATTTGAAAAATTATTTCTTGATTACTACCTATGCTCCGGAAGTGACCAGTTGCCCCTATGTTGGTTCTCCTACATGGAAAACAGGCACTTATCGCAATTCTAATTATAAGAATATAATCTATACAGATAATGGAGAGTCTTTGTCTGTCCAGTTGGATGGCTCAGATCATGTATGTTCCGTGGTTCCAACCTATTATTATTTTCCATTTGCATACAATGATGGAGGATTCCATTTAATAGACTCTGTTTTTTAATAAACTGAATATCTAAAATTATGAAACAATTTAAATTAATATGTGTATCAATAGCTCTGCTTCTGTGTGGTGTGGGAGAGGCTGTTGCTCAGACGCACAAGGTTGTGTCGGGTACGATCACAGAGTTGATAGGAAAAGCGGCAGAACCGTTGGTTGGAGTAAATGTGAATATCGTTAATGCGCAGAATCGTTCTTTGGGAGGAGCTATTACTAACCTGAACGGTCAGTATAATGTGAAGATTCCTGAGGGGGAGAGTAATCTGACAATTGTATTCTCTTATATTGGGATGAAAACTCAACGCGTTAAATATGCGGGTCAGACGAACTTGAATATTCGTATGGAATCCGAATCAAAAACAGTGGATGAGGTGGTTGTTTCGGCCAAACGTATAGAGAGAAATGATTTGGGTATTACTAGCAAAGAGATGATATCAGCTACTCAAAAGGTGAATATGGACGATTTGGTAGCAGCCGCTCCTATTGTCTCTGTCGAAGAGGCGTTGCAAGGTCAGTTGGGTGGTGTTGATATTGTGTTAGGTGGTGATCCGGGTACTCGCAGTTCCATTCGTATCCGTGGTACGGGTACATTGAATGCATCAGCCGACCCTTTGATTGTAATTGACGGTGTACCTTATCCGACGGATATTAGTGATGATTTTGATTTTTCTACTGCTAATGAAGAAGATTTAGGTGCTCTTTTGAACATCTCTCCTAATGATATAGCAACGGTCGAAGTTTTGAAAGACGCTTCAGCTACTGCTATCTGGGGAACACAGGGAGCAAACGGTGTTTTGGTTATTACTACTAAAAAAGGTACGGTAGGAAAAACCCGTTTCTCTTTCTCATCTAAATGGACTCTTAAGACCGAGCCTAAAAATGTCCCTATGCTTAATGGGGATGAATACACTGCTTTGATGCAGGAAGGGATTTGGAATTCAGCCAAATATACAGGATTGGATAACGCGTCAAATCATTATTTGGATTTATTATTCAATACCCCGGTCATTGGATATACTCCCGGATTCGAACATTTTAATGAGTATAATCAGGATGTAAACTGGTTGGATTATGTACGTCAGACAGCTTTGACTTCAGATAATAACTTTTCTATGAGTGGTGGTGGTGAGAAAGCTACTTATCGTCTCTCTTTGGGCTATATGAGTGATGACGGGACTACTATCGGAACATCGTTGAAGCGGTTGAACACATCATTGAATGTAACTTACCAGTTTTCTAATAAGTTGAAATTTGGAGCGAACTTTTCTTATTCACAATCTGATCAGGATGCAAACTGGGCAAAAAATGTCCGTTCGGAAGCATTGAGTAAAATGCCGAATAAATCTCCTTATACAATAGACAGAAGGACAGGACTGATGACGGGAGATTATTTTGTGTATCATGATCCGGACTTTGAAGGTTCTTTCAAAGGTACTGTTAATAAAGATTCACAAAACTTTAATCCGGTAGCTATGGTAAATGAAGCGGTGAATAATACAATGCAGCGGGAAGCTAAGATTACGTTTAATGCTGATTATACGATTTTGCCAGGATTTACATACAAAGGTTGGGCGGCTATAAATATGCGTACGATCAAGGCTCATCGTTTCTTGCCTCAGGTTGTAACCGGAGTAGCTCAAAACAGTGAGTATGCCAATCAGAGTGTGGACTCTTATTCTGATAAACTAGTACTTCAGACAGAAAATAAATTTATGTATATTAAAAATTGGAATGATAAGCATAATTTAATCGCTAATGCGTTGGTTCGTACTTCTCAACAAGTTACTACCAATTATCTGAGTGCTACATATGGTAATGCTTCTTCGGGCTTGTCTGATCCTACTGTCGGTACTTCGGTTTTGGGGGGAGAAAATGGGATGAATTCCAGTGAGGCTGAAACTCGTACTGTGTCATTTATCGGTTTGATGAATTATACATTATTAAATCGTTATGTATTTCATGCTTCTTTAAATGCCGAAGGCAACTCTGCCATGGGACGTAATAAGCGTATGGGATATTTTCCAGCCGCAGGTATTGCATGGAATCTTCAGAATGAATCTTTTATGGAGTCTCTGAGGGATCGTTGGTTGGATGAAGCTAAAATACGTGTCAGTGTAGGGCAGAGTGGTCGTGCTCCAAGTGGTACTTCTATTTATCTGGGAGCTTATGTTAAAGGTGATAACTATATGAATATGTCCGGTACGAAACCGGAACGTATGCAGTTGGATGATTTGCATTGGGAGACTTCTACCGAATATAATTATGGTGCGGATGTCATGTTATTCGGTGGTCGTTTAAAGTTTACATTTGACTATTATCAAAAATACATCAAGGATTTGCTACAAAAAGACTATAAACTCCCTTCATCCACCGGTTTTGGTTCGATGAGATATTATAATTCCGGGAAAATGGAAAATAAAGGTTGGGAATTTCGTGCGGATGCAATCTTTTGGAAGAATAAAGACTGGCAGATCAGCGGCTATGTGAACCTTAGTCGCAATGAAAACCGTATTACTGAATTACCAGGCAATATGGCGCAGGAAACTTATGAAGCCAATAATGGTAAATATGCTGCACGTGTAGAGGTAGGTCAACCGGTCGGAGCTTTTTATGGTTACCGTTATTTGGGAGTATATAAAGATAAGGATGCTACTTATGCGCGTGACGCATCAGGCAATATAATGAACGATGTACACGGTAAGCCAATCGTTATGAAAAATCTGACTAAGGCTTGTCAGCCGGGAGATGCCATATATGAGGATATTAATCATGATGGTGTAATTAATCAATATGACATCGTGTATTTGGGAAATTACAATCCGGTGTTGACTGGTGGTGCCGGATTAACGGTCAAGTATAAACAAGTGTCCTTGAGTGCATTCTTCCATGGACGTTTCGGACAATCAATTGTAAATACAGCTCGTATGAATAACGAATCAATGTACAGTGATGACAATCAGAGTACGGCTGTTTTGAGACGTTGGAGAAATGAGGGGGATGTAACGGATATTCCACGTGCTTTGTATAAGGAAGGATACAACTATTTAGGTTCTGACCGTTTCGTGGAAGATGCTTCATTTATTCGCCTGAAAACTCTGACATTGAATTATTTGTTCCCTAAAAAGATATGTAATCGATTGGGAATAAATACTTTAAGTTGTTTTGTAACAGGCTATAACTTATTTACGTGGACAAATTATACGGGACAAGATCCGGAAGTGGAAATTCCTACTAAACCTACAGATTTGGCAGAGGATAAGGCTACCACTCCTGTTTCTATGAGATTCGCTTTTGGTATTAATCTGAATTTCTAATACAAGGTAATATGAAAAAGATATTAATATGTTTGGCTATTGCCGGAGTCGGTTTGTTAAGTTCCGGCTGTAATGACTGGTTGGATGTGCTGCCTAAGAATGAGCAGGTGTCACCTGACTATTGGAAGACAAAAGAACAGGTGGAAGAAGTCCTTGCGCAAGGCTACTCGTATATGCGCACCACTGTTCCTTACTTGATCTATTGGGGCGAACTCCGGGGTGGCTCTGTCTATGCATATAGTGGTTCGGAACAACAAAAATTGCAAAACTTTCAATTGACAGCTTCGTCCAAGATGTGTAATTGGTCGGCTTTCTATCAGCTCTTGAATATTGCCAATTCAATTATAAAATATGCACCGGAAGTACATGGGCATGATGCGACATATACGGAAGCTGCCATGAACTCACATATGGCGGAAGCTTATTTTATGCGGGCATGGGTTAATTTCACACTGGTACGTAATTATAAGGAAGCTCCTTTAATACTGGAACCTTATGTGACGGATTCCTATCCGTTCAATATGAGCAAGTCTTCGGAAGAAACATTTATCGTTCAGATAAAAGAGGATATAAAGACAGCATTGGACTCCGGAGCGGCTAAAGAGTTTTATGATGATGACACATGGGCGGGCGCTACAAAAGGGCGTATCACTAAATGGGCTTTATATGCGTTAATGGCAGATGTTTGTCTTTGGAGTGAAGATTATGAAGGCTGTATTGAATATACGGATTTGTTGATTAATGCTAACTCCTCTCATCGTCCGGCATTTATGGCTGACCCTGAACAATGGTTCACGATTTTTAATCCGGGAAATAGTAATGAATCCGTTTTTGAGATAAATTTTGATGTGCTCACTTATAATCAACCTGTCGATAATAGCCCGTCTGCCTATTTTACTCATTCTTCATCTGCACCATTTCAATATTCAGTGGCTATGTACGGTCGTTTATGGAATGAAACCAGAACCAGCAATGAGAGTTCGGTTCGTGCGTCCGGAGGAGCATATAACGACTTAGGAGTAGGGGCGGCTTCCTGTGTCTGGAAATATCAGGGATATGGTTACATGTCTACGGGCTACAGGGATCAACAAGATGCCAACTGGATTCTTTATCGTATGGCGGACGTATTGCTGATGAAAGCGGAAGCTTTGGCGTGGAAGGGTGGAACTGCTAATTTTCAGGCTGCCATAGATTTGATAAACCGGGTACGTACCCGTGCCAATGTTGCAGAGCTGGATGTGAACATAAATGATGTGACGGAAGAATCTATGCTGAGATATGTGTTGGAAGAACGTGATATTGAGTTGGCTGCGGAAGGGAAACGCTGGTATGACTTGGTTCGTTTCGGTAAGTCGAAAGGTTATAAATATCAGACGGCATTCATTGATTTGATTGTGGCAAACAATGCTTCAGCCAGTTCACAATGGCTACGTTCGGTATTGAAAAATACGTATGCTTGGTATCTGCCGATTCCTCAGAGTGATATTGAGCGGAATTCACTTCTGACACAGAACCCTTATTATGATATAACTTCAAATTGATATTGCCATGAAAAATATTATAAAATATTGTCTTCTGTTGTTGGTAATCTGTTATTCCTGTGATGACCCTTATAAGGATAAGACATTTCAGGTTTATAACGTACAACCGGCGGCATCTTATCTGGAAAGTCGGTCAGATGAGTTTTCAGAATGGATTAAAGTTTTGAAATATGCTGATTTATTTAACGCGGTAAACCAGGCTACTGATGTATTCACTGTACTTGCGCCGACCAATGATGCTATGTACGAGTTTTATACGCAGAAAGGAGTTTCTTCAATTGAAGAATTGGGGCAGACTTATGCACGCGGTCTGGCGGAATATCATATTATGAATGATTCCATTCAGCGGGATGATTTTGTGGCAGGAGGAGAGTTGCCGGTCAAGACCCTTTCCGGTGATGTACTGGAAGTGTCGTTTGACGAAAGCGGAGAGGGAGGATTTAACTCTGTTTATATCAATAAGGAGGCACATGTGAAAGAATTTGCGATTTCGACAGCCAACGGTCTTGTTTATGTATTGGATGATGTTTTGAGTCCTGCCATAGAAACAGTCTACGAGCGCCTGTGTGGTCATGAGGAGAACCGGATATTCCGTGCTGCTGTTGAGTTGACCGGTTGGAAAGATGAATTGAGTATTGTGTCCGGAATTAATCCTTCCGTACCGGGCAGCACATCAGAAGTGAGGAGATATTTCACAGTATTGGCTGTATCAGATGATGTTTACAATGATTGTGGAATTTCTACAGTAGAAGCACTAGCCTCTCATTTGGGAGCGGGAAGCGATTATACAGACAAGAATAATGCGTTGAACAGATATGTTGCTTATCATATTCTGGATGGAAACTATAAAATCGCAGCTTTAAAATCTTTCGATAATGAAGAGACATCCAGGAAATTATGGAATACCAAAGCTGAAAATGCATTGATAATGACTTCATCTGAAAATGGTGATTATTATTTGAATTTTGATGGTGGTGATGACAAGGCCGGATTCATTGAAGATAAATCTAATGAACAAGCCAGGAATGGGTATATTCATCAGATCGATGGCTATCTGCCTGTGTGTGAAACATTGAAACCGATTCCTTATTATTTTGATTTTTGTGATTTCCCTGAAGTTGCTTCTTATATTACTTCTTATGGAGTGGACGGGCAGTTGTATCAACAGAAAGCCGGAGATAATGAAGGAGTTACGTCGTTGGCTAACAATACCGGTTCGTATGTTTCTTGTTATGAGATGCAAATGGGGCCTTCCGGCACTATCAGTTCCGGTTGGGGATATTTGGAATACCGTACCGCATATAGTAAGTCGGAGTATAATTGGTGGAATTTGTTACATTATGATGTCTTAGGTATTAATATTGGCTATAATGGAACATTGACAATGAATGTTCCCACAATTTTGTCCGGGAGATATAAAGTGACCTTGGGATTTGCTTATGCCAGTTCGATGAATTTCATGCGGTTGGCAGGCGATGTCCCGTCTGAAGGAAGTAATGGCGGGCGCACATCATTTACTTTTGATGATGATTTGGGCAAATCGGTGAGTACAGCTATCTATGCGGCTGTTCCCGTAGATGAACTGAATTGCTATAAGGTAGAGTTGTTCAGCGAACTGGAGTTTACTGCTACCCGTTCCCATAAATTACAATTAGTTGTTTTGGATCCTGCGGCAAGTACACACAAGAATTTCCGTCTGCAGTTGGATTATCTATTGTTCGAACCTATAAATTAAGTAAAGCGATGAAAACAATCAATTATATATTAATGTCCGTATGTCTATTGGCGGGATTATGTTCTTGTACGGATGAGTGGGATTCTCATTATACCCGGAAAGAGCCTGTAGTCAATAATGTAGATGTTGTAATTGTAGACAAACCGGCATCAGTCTATTTGAAGGATGAGGCTTCTTACAGTTCCATGTACGGGTTGTTTGAGAAAGCAGGTATCTTTCAGACGCTGGACGAAAAGAAGTCATTATATACCATGATGGTGGTTAATAATGAAAATACCACCCGGACGGCTACTGAAGGGGAGACGGCCGAAGATCCTGATATTTTCCTTGCCAAGGCCCATATAACGGACGCGGCTATTTCACCAAGTAACTTGAAAGAAGGGCAACTTCTGTTGATGTGGAACGGGAAAAATGTGGAAGTCACGACACAAGATGCGTTGACCGGTCAAAATAGAATTGCTTTTAACGGTGCTGTGGTTAAAAAAGTAATTAAAACTGCCGATGCTTATATTTATGAACTGGAGGATTACATCAACACTCCTAAATCCTTGATGGAAGTAGTGGAAGGGTTGGGCGATGACTATTCAATCTTTAAGGGGATGGTGATGGCAAGAGTCGACAGGGTTTTTGATAAGAGTGCCAGTACACCGACAGGGATAGACCCGACAGGAAATACTGTTTATGATTCGGTATTTACTTTCAAGAGTGCTTATTTTGAGGCTAAGGGAATGGACTTATATACCGAAAATATGAAAGCGACCATGTTTATTCCTTCCAATACATTAGTGGAAAATGCGTTGGCTGATGCTAAAGATAGATTGAGATCCTGGAATATGGAACGTGCGGATTCTATTCTGGATAACTGGATATTCCAAAGTGCATTTTATAAGGATGTGGAATACAAAAGAGAAGATTTTGGAAACCCGGCAAAGCCGGACTTGATCTCTATTTTTAATCAACAATGGAGAACGACTGTTAATAAGGTGGATTTGGACAATCCGGTCAAGATGAGTAACGGTATCGCTTATTATGTTACTTCTTTGAAGATTCCTACCAATGCGGTACTGCTGTGGAGAATCAAAGAGTTCTTCTGTCCTGCTTGGAATGCTCCTTTGACAGATAGCGAGAAGTTGGCCTATTATAATCTTTATCCGGAAGAAGGGTCGACAAATTATAAGAATGAAAGCATGAATATTCTTTGTACGGGTACGAAGAATTATGCAGGAGTTAACCAACCCAATTCCAATTGGCCGGCGATAGATTATAGCGGATTGAGATTTCAGTTGATTGATGACACGCAGAAAGGAGTGCTGCAATTCAAGTGTTTTAAAATGCAGGAACATGTGGATGGTACTCATACTTTGATTCCATATACGCTTCCGCCGGGTGAATATTATCTCTATTGGGGACACTACGGGAAATATAGTAGAGTGAATGCGACATTCTACGTGAACGACATGAAGGTTAGAGAAATATCAGAAGTTGAAATGTATAGTATAAATTGGGATCGTGGCGGTGGTGGCTTTAATGAGATTTATAATACAGTCTCAAATTATGACCGTGATGGAGCAGAAATAGGAATTGTAACCATTGGAGGTGATGTACCTGTGGAACTGACAATCAAGATTGAGTTTACGGCAGGATATAATAAGAATCTCTCTCCATTCCACTGGTGTTTCCGTCCGACAGAAAATTGTTATTAACCTTGATAAGGATAGGATATGAAAAAGATAAGAACTATACTTAGTATGTCTGTATTGCTCTTGGGAGCAGCAAATATATGGGGACAGAGTGCCCATAAACTGACGGGTAAGATTTTTTCGACAAAGAATCAGCCGGTTGAGGGGGCCATTGTTACGGTGTTAGATACGGTAAATGTGACTACTTCGCGAGATGGAGCGTTCAAGTTTGAACTGAAGGATCCTTCAAAGGCAAAAGAAATTTCAGTATGGGCTGCCGGTTATTATCCAGTACAGCAGAAATTGAACAGCCGTTCGGAGGTAGTCATTATGATGACTCCGGAGGGACAGTATAAATATAATGAATCGGTCGTATTGCCTTTCCGCGAAGAAGGAGATACCAGACTCTCAAATAGTACATCGGCCACTAATATAACGAAAAAGGACTTCCTGTTGGGAGGAACTAAAATAGACCGTGCCTTAGCCGGACAGATTGCCGGATTGGAAATAAAACGCGGCAGTGGTATGCCGGGTGAGGGGAGTTATTATAATTTACGTGGTATTCGTTCATTGACGGGCGATAATGCTCCTTTGATTGTAATAAACGGGATACCTTATATGCCAGACAAGACTTCTTCAACAGTCATTGGCGGGTTTACACGGGACATTTTCCAGTCTTATAACTTGCAGGATATTCAGAATATAACAGTTCTGAAAGGTGCGGAGGCTGCAATGTATGGTTCATTGGGATCGAATGGGGTTATTCTGATTCAGACGGATGGTGCTGTATCTAATGACCTGGAAACCAAAATCAGTTATTACGGTTCGTTTGGAGTGAATTGGAATGACAAACGGATGCCGTTGTTAGGAGTGGAAGATTATAAGTCTTATTTGTCAGATGTAGGTTTGACCATCTATGAATATCCGAAAGATTTCTATGAGAATTTTCCGTTTATGAAAGATCCGAATGATAAAAGATATGCCTACTTGTATAATAATAACACTGACTGGCAGGAACTAATCTATAAGAACAGCACTTCCACCGATCATCTGTTCCGTGTGGAGGGTGGTGACGCTATCGCCAAATATGACCTTTCATTGGGATATAGTCGTGATAACGGGTTGATGGATAATACAAGTATGGAGCGTTTCCATACCCAGTTGAATACCAATATCCTGGTAAGCCAGAAAGTGAATATTTTCGCCAACTTAGGCTTGGCATATCTGAACGGGCATTTTCAGGAACAAGGAATGAGTGCAGCTACGAACCCTATTCTAGCCGCGTATTTCCGTTCCCCCTTGTTAAGCCCTTATGATAAAGACCGGGATGGCAATGTCCTTGCCACTTATTCCTCTTATCGTTATGGTGAGAGCCGAACAACTGCTTATGGAGTCAGCAATCCGTTGGCATTGATAAATACGTTGGATGCTCACAACCGCCAATATGATCTGAATATGAAAGCCGGTATTTCATACAAACCTTTCTTGGGACTTACAGTGAGCGGCATTGTCGGCTTGTATTACAACTTTAATAATGAGCATCTTTTTATTCCCGGACAGAGTGACCCGACAATCCTGCCTGTAGTCGATATGTATGATACCAGGAATAATGCGGTGAAAGAAGGAGAAGCGGAGACTACGAACTTTTTTCTGAACCTGAATGGAAATTATCAAAAAACTTTCAATTATGTCCATAAGCTGAATGCAATTGCCGGCTGGCAGATGCTGACGTCTAAGAATGAATACGATGCAGGTGAAGGACGTAACACAGGTAATGACTTCTATCAGACTTTGGGGAGTGTTCAGGCAATCGGACGCCGTTTCCTTGGCTATACGAATAACTGGAACTGGATGAACTTTTATGCGCATGCGGATTACACTTATAATGATAAGATACAGGCATCTGTAAACATGGCGGTAGACGGAGCTTCTTCCACCGGTACGGAGGTAAACCGTTTCTATATGTATCCTTCTGTTGGGCTGACTTGGTTGGGCAAAGGATGGAAACCTTTCCAGAACACAACATGGATTAATAAGTTCAATATACGTGCAGAGTATAGTCTGACCGGTAATACCCGTTTTGCATCTACTTTAGGAAGTTTCAATTATTCGGCTGCTCCATATCAGCAATTATCCACAATTGTACGTACCAATGTGCCGAATACTTCTTTGAAGCCGGAAAGAAACGCATCTTTAAATTTAGGCATTGATTTGTCAGCCTTGCGTAACCGTTTGAACGTATCTTTTGACTATTACAACAATCAGGTGAGCGATATGATTAGTGCCATGCCACTTTCTTCCATATATGGCTCTTCCGCCTATTATGCCAATATTGGTAAGATGGAAAACAAGGGAATCGAGCTTTCCGTACAGGCCTCTTTGGTACGTACCCGTAACCTTGAGTGGATTGTAGGAGGTAATATTGCCCGTGCTATGAATAAGATAAAATCTTTGGGCGGTGAAGACCAGATCGTACTGGATTATAACAATGGAGTGCAGATGGTACATCGGGTAGGAGAATCACCATACCAATATTATGGTTACCAAGCCGATGGAGTATTTTCAACACAGGCAGAAGCTGATGCAGCTAATCTCTCTAATCGTACCGGGATGCGATATAACGCGGGTGATGTTCGTTTTGTTGATCAGAATGGGGATAACAGGATTGATGATAAAGACCGTGTGTTGTTAGGTAATGCTTCACCCCGTTATTTTGGCGGATTCTATACTCAATTGAAATATAAAGGATTTGCGCTTTCTGCGGAATTCAGTTATTCAAAAGACAATATGGCCTACAATGCTGTAAGACAACAATTGGAATCGGTATCTACGACCAATAACCAAAGTTTCGCGGTTGTAAACCGTTGGGGATTGGAAGGAGAGGTGACGGATATTCCCCGTGCCGTATGGAATGACCCTGTGGGTAATAACTACTTCTCATCCCGTTGGATTGAAGACGCTTCTTATCTTAGAATGAGGAATGTGACTTTAAGTTATACGTTCACAAAGAAACTTTGGAATTTCTTCCGTGCAGGAACAATCTATGTGACAGGGGAGAATTTATTTACTGTCACTAACTATTTAGGCATGGATCCGGAGTTTTCTTATTCGTATGCAGAGAATATGCAAGGCTTCGATAATGCAAAACTGATGCAGCCGAAGACTGTAAAAGTGGGTGTTAATTTAAATTTCTAAAGAGTATGAAAAGAATATATATGTTGAGAAATCTGATACTCGGTCTGGTATTGATGGCATGTGCTTCCTGCACTGACTTCTTTGAGCCGAATAACGATACTATCTTGAGAGGTAATGACTATATGGGTGAGAACAGCGAACTTTATTCAGGATTTTTGGGAATAGTGACCAAAATGCAGGCTGTCGGTGACAAGGCCATTTATCTGACAGATACCCGTGCCGAGCTTTTGGAACCGACAGAACACACGCCGGGAGAATTATATAGCCTATACAATTACGATGATGACTTGAGCGGCAACTCTTATGCTGATCCGGCTAGATATTATGATGTGATTATTTCATGCAATGATTTCATGCAGAAGGCAAAGGTTTATAAAGATGCCCATGAAACCACTGTGGATATGGATCACTATAGAGGGTTGATTAGTAGTGCGTTAAGAGTGAAAACGTGGATTTACCTCACATTGGGAAAAATTTATGGACAGGCAGCCTGGATTGATGATCCTTTGCAAAGTTTTGTCGATTTTTCCAAGTTTGAGATAAAGGATTTGGATGGAATACTGGATGCGTGCGAAAATCTCTTGTCTACAGGTTTTGACGGTGTAAACGGAACTTATACTATGGACTGGAGAGCCTGGCTGGATCCTACGGGTACAGATAGTGAAGTCATTAGTACTTATGAATATTGGAATATGATGGTGCCGGGCTATTTTGTCCTACAAGCAGAAATCTCTTTATGGAAAGGAAACTATCAGAATACAGTAAGTGTGCTTTTAAGGGAGATGAATCGTGTATTTGCGTTGAATCGTGAAAAACAATCACGAACTAAATACATGCGTAATGGTAGTTATGGCAATGGATATGGAGGCTGGTTTACTAGTGCCAGTCCGGAAATCGAATCTACCGAATCTGTCATTATGTATAATTATCAATATAACCAAAAAAACTCTTTGTTGAGACATTTTGATACTACGGGAGAATATTTGTTGCGTGCATCATTAGCCGGAGTGAACCGGTTTAAAGATCCTGTTTATAATCCGTCTCAAAAACCGGATGATGAGTTTACGACAGATAACCGTTCCAAGACTTTTAAGGAAATTGTAAAGGATGTAGAATATTCAGTCCAGAAATATCGGGGTATGGGTAGTAAACTGGGACATACGGTAGCTCATGATGATGTGCAAATCTATATTTATCACACTGCCGATCTTTATTTTATGCTGGTTGAAGCATTGAATAATTTGGGACGGTATGAGATTGCCGATGTCTTGATGAATCAAGGGTTCTATCTTACATACGGTGCATTGGCGAAAGTTACGGATGCGGATAAAAAGGTGTGGAAAAACACAGGTTTCACTAACGATTGGGGGAAAAATCTAACAGACGAGGGAAGTTACCGTACTTATGAAGATAGAGGGATTCGGGGAATTTTAAATCTTGGTGACCGTGATATGTGGCGTGAGGGCGATGGAGAGACGGATATGGACATAAAGAGGCATAATGACCTTGAAATATTGAAAGAAGCCTTGTTGGAATTTCCTTGTGAGGGAAAGACATATCCGATTATGCTCCGTATAGCAAGACGCTGGAATGATTATAGCATTATCTCCAAGTATGTAGGTGAAAAGTATACAGATCCTGCCAAACGTGCTGAAGTGGAGAGCAAAATAGAAGCGGGAGCTTATTTCGTTCCTTGGGATTTAAGTAAAACGTCTTCTTCCCATTAATATGATAACTTGTTAGGTTTAATAATAAAAAAGATATATATGAGAAAAATATTCATTCTTGTTTGTGGAGCTATACTTCTCTGGACTTCTTGTTCGGATGACGAGGTGGTATCGTCAGAACCGGTAACTCCTGAAGTTCCGGTAGTGGAATATCCCGATATCACTATGTTTGATACCCGGGGGATGATGGTGAGTTATGATCCTGCTCATGGTGAACTGGGAGCATTGGTCAGTTGGAAATGGATGAAGGACGATCCGAATGATGCATCGTATGATATTTATCGGAGTGTGAATGGAGGTGAGTTTAAGAAATTGAATTCTGCGCCGATCTCTAAAAGTACAAATTATAAGGACTTATCTGTAGACGTATCAAAGACAAATACCTATGAATTACGTTTTTCCGGTTCCGGCGAGGCTCTTGGTTCTTATAAATTCACTCCTGAAATGGCTGCGACTTTCTACAAATCCATTCATCTGAATATGAATAACTTGCCGCCTCTTTTGGGGGCGACAGGCGTCCCGGGCGAAAATGAGGATGAAGATGAAAGTGGAAGTGAAGATGTTATGGGATATAAGGTTTCTGATGCGGCAATTGGAGATTTGGACGGAGATGGGCAATATGAGATTGTAGTGAAAAGACAGACCATGTCAATTGATAATGCGAGTCCCGGATTTGCACCGGGCAGTGCCTTGTTGGAAGCTTATCGGTTGGATAATGGTGCGTTTATGTGGAGAGTGGAGCTAGGTCCCAATATCCGTCAGGGGACTCATTATATTTCGTTTATAGTATATGATTTGGATGGCGACGGAAAGGCTGAATTGGCTGTCCGTACATCTGAATTGACAAAATTTGGAGACGGGACCGTGATTGGCGATGTAGATGGTGACGGGATTACTTATTATGTAAATACTAATCCGGAAAGCGGCGCTTATGGAAAGATTTTGGACGGACCGGAATTTTTGTCTATTATTGATGGAACCACAGGAGCCGAATTGGCACGTACAGATTATATTTCACGGGGGGATAAACTACTTTGGACCGGATATTGGGGAGATGGGTATAATTATGGAAACCGTATCGACCGTTTCTTGATGGCAACGGGACATTTTGATTCTCCGAACAGTGCACCCAGTATTGTAATGTGTCGTGGATATTATAAAAATTTCCAGATTGTAGCACTTGATTACGCTAATGGTAAGTTGACTAAACGTTGGCATTTCGATACTTATCCCAACTATCAGGAGTATGTACATCAGGGAAATCATAATTTGGCGGTTGGCGATGTGGATAATGATGGCAAGGACGAGATTATGTATGGAGCATGTGCCATAGACCATGATGGGACCGGACTTTATTCTACAGGACGGGGACATGGTGATGCTTTACATTTGGGAAAATTTGATCCTAGCCGTGAAGGATTACAAGTGGTCACTTGCCATGAAGGTCCTGATATGTATGGTGACTGCGGTACTGAAATGCGGGATGCCGCTACCGGAGAAGTCTTGGTTGCCATTCCGGGTAATGGACAGGACGTCGGCCGATGTATGGTGGCTGATATTGATCCGGAAACGCCGGGATGCGAAATTTGGGCATCAGAACCAGCGGGTAAGCTCTATTCATGTAAAGGGGAAGTGCTGGCAAAAAGAGCCCCCCGTTATAAATGGGGAGATAACTGGACGTATAATATGGGAATCTGGTGGAGCGGCTCTTTGAACCGGCAGTTGTTGGATCGTGGTTTTGTTGTGGATTATGGAACAGGTGGAGAACCGAATGTCCTGTTCTCAAAAGGTGATTATAATGTGACCACCGGTCAGGGAACAAAGAATAATCCGGTGTTCTATGCAGATTTCTGGGGAGACTGGCGTGAAGAAATGGTTTATGTGACTCCGGATTATACGGAACTGCGTATTTTCACTACCAACCTTGAAACTAAGTATCGTTTCCGTCCTCTGATGTATGACCACATCTATCGGCTGAGTGCTGTTCACGAGAATGTGGGATATAACCAGCCTACTCATACCGGATTCTACCTTGGCTCAGATTTGTTAAATGGTGAAGGTATGGAAGTCGGTCCCGGTAATATCGGTGACTGGAAACCGGAGGAAGGCGAGCATAACGGCTCTGCTTATGAGGATTGAGGAATGTATTAATAATCACTAAGAGAAAAAGATATGAATATGAGATATATTATCAGTAAGAAAGGATTCCGGTTATTATGCTTGTTAGGGATAATTGGTCTTTCTTCTTGCACGAATGAGAGCGAAGTGCAAATTCTTGGCAACGATCTTATAATGGAACTGACAGCGCAGGTGAATCAGGTGAAAACACGTGCCAGCTCTGAAAATTCATGGACAGGTGATGGTACCGAGCAGGTTTCTCTGAATATGGGAGAAAAGAAGGTGACTTACAAGGTTACGGATGTAACCGGTACGTTGGAGCCCATAAATGAAGAAAACCGTTTGCTTTGGTCCGTGCCTTTAAAACCACAGGTTGTAACGGCTTGGTATCCTGCAACCGAAGGGAATAATCTGCCTGCATCATGGAATGTACAGGCGGATCAGTCCGGAGCCGGTTTCCAGTACTCGGATTTATTGTACACTATGGCAGAGGTTTCTTTACAGGGCAATAAGATACTGCCGTTCGAGCATTTGACGGCCAAAGTGATTGTGAACCTGAAAGGGAATGGCAAGAATGAGACTGAATTGGCGAACTCGGTCGTTACAATTGAGAATTCGGTTCTTTCGGGCAATATATCCGATGGCATCCTGTCTGTTTCCCAAGGGGAAAGCAAGGTGATTACTCCGAAAAAAGTGATCTCATCCGACGGGTATGTTTATTCTTGTCATGCGTTGTTGATTCCCCAGGATATGAAAGGAAAGAAGTTCATTAAGATCCAAATGGGCGGAAGAACATTTTATTATACCCCGGAAGAAGGAGATGCCAATCTGGCCGGTGGGTTTAAGTCTGTCTACAATATTACGGTAGGCGATCAGAAGATTGTTGTTACTGTGGAAAAGAACTCGACGCAATGGAGGGGTGAAGAAGAGGAAATCATAGAAACTACGCCGATTTCGTGAGTCATCCTTGATAGTGATTGATATATAGGAACAATTGGAATAAAGGAATTAATTATGAAGCAATATAAGTTTTTATCTACCGCTTTGTTTTTGGCTGCAATGGCGGCATGGAGCGGTTGCTCGAATGAGGATGAAAGCCTGCCGGCAATGTCCGGCACGGAGGGGCTTGTTATAAATGTGTGTGATAAAGGTATGGAAAATGCGGAATCTTCCGCATCACGGGCTGTAACAGACTTGAATTATAATACGACTTTTGAAGTAGGAGACTGTATCGGACTTTTTGCCGTGAAGGATAATGCTATCTTGAGTGATGTAAATAATCTGAAAGTGCAACTTACGAGGGAAGGCTGGCAGCCGGCTACGGATCTGCAATATGACGGAGCATTGAGAGAGGCTACTTATTATGCCTATTTCCCGTATAGTGAAAACTTGAGTATCAATTCTGTGGAAACCGATTTCTTTGCTTCAACGGCAGCGGGATGGAATATCGGAAAAGATCAGTCGACTAGAAAAAACTTTGCGGATTCCGATCTGATGACTTCTTCGGGAAGTACTATATATAGAGGGGATAAAGGTGAATTTCTCATTCAGTTTAATATGGTTCACCGTATGTCATTGGCGGTAATTTCTTTACCCGGAACGGAGTACAAGTTTACTAACCCGGAATTGAAAGGAACAATTTATGCCATAAAGCCGGGCGGAGACGTTGCGTTCTATACGGAAGAAATTGCAAGTGGCAAGGAGATAAAGCCTTATCGTGCGGACGATGGTTCGTACCGTATGTTGGTGAAACCGGCTGTGGCTCCCGATATTGTAGGTGTGCTGGGTGACAGCAAGTATAATGTTAATTCTGCTATTGCTGCCGGAAAGTATAAAAGATTCATGGTTGACGGTGGAAATGTAGTGAAAGAGTATGAATTGAAAGTAGGTGATTACTATTGTGCGGATGGAAATCTTGTAAGCCGGGATTGCGCGCCGGAAGAAGTGCCGGATGACTGTATTGGTATTGTATATTATGTGGGAAATCCGCAACCGTCCGTATTATATAAAGAAACTCTTGAAGCAGTTGAAGAAAAGGATGCCTTGAAACGTGATTATCCTAACTGTGTGCATGGGTTGGTTTATGCAATAAACCAATCAAATGCCACTGCGACAAGTGTTGCCTCGAATTCAAAATTAGATTATGCTAAGTATTTTACGGATAATGGATTAGATAGCAGATATTTTTGGGGAAACGGGAACAAAGTTCCTGAATATGGTTGTATTTTAGGATATAATAATACGGAGGCATTGAAAGAAATGCATGTGATAAATGGCAATGCAGCAACGAATATGATTAGTAATATATCTACGTACTCGCAATTAATGCCTGCTCCGAGCCTTACTTCCGGATGGTATCTGCCTTCTGTGGAGGAATTGGATATTATCTTCGAGAATAAAGACGACATTAATTCATCATTAGCTAATGTCGGGGGAACGGCTTTGTGGATAGAAGCTTTTGCCGGTACAGGGTATCAGACATCTACGAATACCGGAAGAACAATGTACCGGGTTCTTTATACAAATGAAACTTTTGGTCTGAATTCAGCATCAAATGCCAAAGGAGACTCGGGCTTTTTCCGCTTCTCTTTAGCGTTTTAAAGGTAAAGGTATATGGTGAAAAAGATTGTAATAGGACTTTTGGGGATGGGAATGTTATTCTCCCAGCAGAGTTGTACAGGAAGCGCTCCCGATAAAACGACAAAAGAGCAGGCATGGAAAGAATTTGCCAATCCTCAAGACTCTACCCGCACGAAAGTGTGGTGGTTTCACGGTGAAACGGAAACCACCAGAGAGGGAATTACCGCCGATTTGGAAGCGTATAAACGTGGTGGAGTAGGCGGAGTGGTCTATTATGACCAGGCACACGGAAAGGGAGAAAATGCCATTCCCGCCATGTCGCAGGAATGGTGGGACATGCTCCGGTTTGCGGCTTCGGAAGCGAAGAGAGTCGGCTTGTCCTTTGAGGCCAACATAGCCAACGGCTATGTGGCAGGTGGCCCGTGGATCACTCCCGAATTGGGTATGCAGAGACTTACAGCTACTGAAACAATCATAAAAGGAAAGTCTTCGTTTAAAGGAGTATTACCTAAACCGGACAGCAAGTCCTTTTCGGACGTAGCGGTGCTGGCTTTCCCTATTCATAAAGGATTTTATGAAACAAACCAGACCCGCAACCCGAAGCTGTCGACCAACCTGGCAGGCCTGCCCGTTGAATCCCTGTTTGGCAAAAGCAGGAAATTGACGACAATCCCCCCACAGGAACCGGGGCATTCCGTGTTCGTGAATCTTGACTTCGGAGATGATTTCATAGCACGTAGTATTACCTATCGCGTAGGTACACGGGGTAAAAGCCGTGGCGGCGCCATGAATGTACCGGGAAAACCGACGGAGAAATTCGTTGCTCAAGGATTCATCGAACAACCGGATTTGGGACAACTGGAAGTTTCGGAAGATGGAATAAATTATCAGAAAGTATGTGACTTGAAGCCGGTTTATTCGGCTGCGTCCGGCAACTGGAATCAGAAAACCGTTTCTTTCCCAGCTGTGAAGGGCAGATATTTCCGTCTTAACCTGCATGACTGGTGTCATCCGAAAGATAAGAAACCGCAGATGTATCTGGGGGATGTGGTGCTTTCTTCGCGGGCGAAAGCCGATAAATGGGAAGAAAAGGCCGGACTTTACTCCGAGTATGTTTTGCCGGACGAGACACCCGAATATTCCGGTGAGGAAGTGATAAATCCGGAGCAGGTAATCGACTTGAGTGCCCGGATGAGTAAGGATGGAGAGTTGCAATGGGATGTGCCCGAGGGCGAATGGATGGTTTTGAGATTCGGACATGTGCCGACAGGAGGAGTCACTAAACATTCGCGTGCCAATATGAAAGGACTGGAATGTGACAAACTTTCTGCCGTGGCAGCCAAAGCACAGTTTGACAATTATTTCAAATTGATTCTGGATACTTTGAATGCGGCAGGATGTCCGCTGAAAGGCTTGACTATGGATAGCCAGGAAGCCGGTTCGCAGAACTGGACTGCCGGTTATGAGAAAGAATTCCTTCAGAGAAGAGGATATGACATACATCGCTATCTTCCGGCTCTGATGGGGTATATTGTCGGTTCTCCCGAAGAGACGGACGGTTTCTTCTATGATATGCGTCGCACGATAGCCGATCTGGTTTCAGAGAAATATTACGGTACGCTGGATAGCTTGTGCCGGCAGGCGGGAGTTGATTTTACAGCGCAGGCTTCCGGTAACGGATTGAATCTGGTGGCTGACAACTTTCAGGCTAAAGGACGGGTGCAGAAACCGCAGGGCGAGTTTTGGGGGCATCATGTACATGGAAGCTATGATATAAAGGAAGCTGCATCTGCTGCACATATCTATGGAAAGCGGATTGCTTCGGCAGAGGCTTTCACGGATGTGAGATATGACGAGTCATTTGCTGAAATGAAGAACCTGGCTGATTATGCCTATGCTTTCGGAGTGAATGAGTTTGTGGTGTGTGCATCCGCTTATCAGCCATGGCTTGATAAGATTCCGGGAAGTACGGGAGGTGGCAGACACTATTGCCTGAACCGTAATAATACGTTTTGGGAATATAGCCGCCCGTTCTGGGATTATCAGGCACGGTGCGCGGGATTGATGAGAAAGGGAATACCTGTTGTGGACTTGTGTATCTTTGCAGGTGATAACGCTCCGGTGAAACTGCTCACTTACCGTCTGCCGGAAATGCCGGAAGGATATGACTTTGATGTCTGTACGGCAGACGCGTTGATAAAACGCATGAAGGCCCGTGACGGACGTATTGTATTGCCGGACGGAATGAGTTATCAGATGCTTGTAGTACAGCGCAACGGAGATGTCACTCTGGAAGCGTTGCGACATATTGCTTCACTGGTGGAACAGGGAGTGCCGCTATATGGCCCGAAACCTCTTCGTTCCGGTTCGCTGAAAGATGCCGGAAATGCGGAAGAATATGCAAAACTGGCAGATAGCTTGTGGGGCGGGGAGATGGCTGCTTCCGGTTCTCATGCTTATGGTAAAGGAACGGTTTATTGGGGTATGTCCCTTGAAGAAGCTTTGGCGCAGGCGGGAATCCGTCCGGATATAGCGTTGAAGAGCGGCAATACTCCTAAGGACAAAGTGTATTTCGCTCACCGGCAGTTGGCTGACGCGGAAGTTTACTTCCTGAATAATCATAGTAAGAATGTATTTAACAGTACAGTGACTTTACGTACTGATGCCCGATATGCCGAATTCTGGGATCCTGCTACCGGAAAGCGTTTCAGCTTGCCTGCGACTCCGGGAAAAGATGGCTTGGCGGTAACGATTACTTTGCAAGCTAATGAATCCGGTTTCATCGTAGCGTCCGACCAGTTGACGGAAGGTATCTCCCGACGGATGATTGGAAGCCCTGAAGCGGTTGTTCCTGTCGAAGGAAGTTGGAATGTATATTTTGATCCCAAATGGGGAGGCCCGGGGGAAGTTGTGTTTGAGGAGCTGACGGATTGGGCGCGTAATGCGGACGACCGGATCCGCTATTATTCGGGAACGGCTGTCTATAAAAAGACAATCACACTAGACAAGTTGGATAAAGATGAAGAGCTCGTGCTTCGTATTCCCCAATTGGGAGCCATGGCACAAGTCTTTATCAACGGCAAGGAAGTTTCGACTATCTGGTGTTCGCCTTGGGAGGCTGATCTGACTCCTTACGTGCAGGAAGGTGATAATGCACTGGAATTGCGTGTCGTCAATTCGTTGACGAACCGTATGATCGGTGATGTTTCTCTGCCACAAGAGGAACGTTACACGTATGCTTATCCCGAAATAGTGAAAGCGGGAGACAGGCTGGTTCCTTCGGGCATCATAGGCGAAGTTTTATTGGTAAGGAGATAGTACACAGGAGTTTATACGTGGAATCATTCATTTATTCACGTTCATAGTCTTTCAGGACTTGACAAAGGCTTTTTTATGTTGTATATTTGTAGACGTGAAACATAAAACAACGAATAAAAAACTAAAAACGAATGAAACGATTCTTATCTTTTGCCGTACTCGCTGTGATGTACTTCCCCGGATGTGCAACCAGTAAAAATGCAGTGCGTTGTCTGAGCCGATGGATTAAAGACTGCAACCCGTTGGTCAAAGAACTTATACCAACAGGGTACTTGCCGTATAATCATCGGTATCTGACTGCAAAACAGTATAAGATCATAACAAAACATCTAGGTGATCCTTATGAGGATTAGGGTATAACTGACCCGCCAATGAGCTTGAGGCTGCAAACTTTTAAGAGGTTTGCAGCCTTTTTTGTTGCATATATTTGATTGTTTTCTACGAAAAGAGGAAGATAGAGTTTATAATAAACTTGGATACCGTTTATAATAAACGATGCAAGAATTTATTAGAAACGTTGACGGAGATTTAGAATAAAAGATAAGTTATTTTCGGTGTCACAGGATGTGCCGAATCGAAATTTCGTTATATTACACAGGTGGAGTAGTAAAACTATGCTACATAGATACTCTTCGTTTTATCATATATGCATATTTTCTCAGGAATTTTCTTGTGAAAGCGACCTTGACGCTGGTACAGATGCATGTCTGCCAGTTCAAGACAGCTATATTCTTGTGGGCTATGGCAGGATTTTTAGAATTAATCTTTTATATTTGTGGCATCTTTAAATCGAAAACACATGCGGCAGATATATCCAGTTTTATTTTTCTTATTGTTTTGTAGCAAAGCATTTGCTTTTGATATATTGAATATCAGTACGATAACCGATCGTAACGGTTTGTCACAGAATACCATCCGGTGTATGATGCAGGACAGCCGCGGATTTATGTGGATGGGAACTATCAACGGGCTGAACCGATATAACGGGAAAGAGTTTGTGGTGGTACATCCCGAGTTGCCGGGGTCATCGTTGTTGCCCGACAGCAGGATACGTTATATGGTTGAGGACAAGAACGGTTTTATCTGGATACGTACTTTCTCGAATACCTTGTTTTGCTATGATCCGGGAACTGAAAAGATGATTGACTATGACCCGCAGAATAAGGCGAAGATATTCACGCAGATTGAAGTCTTCTCCAATGGTGACGTGTGGATGTGGGGAAACAGGGGATGCTGCCGTGTCCGGTATGTCAACGGAAAAATGGAAGTATGGAAGCCGGAAGATGAAAAACTGCGCAGCCAGAAAATATCCTTTGTATTTGAGGATTCGGAGCATAAGGTATGGATAGGTGCTCATGAAGAACTGTTCAGGATTGCTGACGGTAAAGTGGACTCGATGCTGAAAGGGGTGACTTTTCTCAATGCGCAGGAGGGAAGTGACTTATACTTTATAGGTGGAGGAGGAATTGTAATATTCGACCGTGCCCGCCTTTCTTTCTCACCGGTTATTTATTACGATAAAGAAAATCCCACGGCTCATTCCCGCTCATATATGCTGAATGAAGGGATTCTGATGATTGCCACCAATGAGAAAACATATACTTTTGACACGAATAAGCGGGTCTGGATTCCGTCGGCAAAGTTCTTTCAAGGGAACGATTTGCGTAATGCTAATTTTAGTGTCGACAACAAAGGGGATGTATGGGTGTACAATATGTCCGGTACGTTATGGCGGCATCGTCCCGGCAATACTTTCGAACCGTTGCATTTGATACCTTCCGATATACTTTCCCTGATCAGTCAGGAACGTTATCAGATTTATCATGATTCGCGGAATATCATCTGGATTACTACTTTCGGTAACGGGCTGTTTGCCATTGACGAGAATAACGGAAAGACTTTTCATTATACGGCTGATAAAGACCTGACGACCAATTATCTGCTTTGTGTAACGGAAGACAGGTCGGGCGAAATATGGGTGGGAACCGAATTAGGGGGGATCAGTAAAATATCGCTGACTAATTATCCGTTTGATATCTTCTATCCCTCTCCGGGAGGAAATGCGGACAGGGACAATGCGGTGCGGCTTATTTATGAAGATGAAGACGGACGGTACTGGTTTGGGACGCGGGATGGAAACCTGCATGTATGCGATTCTACATTGCGTCAGATTTATGATCTCCGGATTGAGGGTGGTCTACCGTTTTCGATTGCGGAAGATACTCTTGGATATAAGTGGCTGGGAACGAAAGGGGGAGGATTGGTGCTTCTTTCTCCCAAAGGAGATGCCATAGTGGAAAAACACACCTTGGATGACTGGGTGTGGCAGTCTTCATCAAGCAACAATATATTTACTATTATGCGTGATAATAAAGATCGCATGTGGATAGCCACTTTTGGGGGAGGATTGCATTTGGGAGAAAGGCATCAGGGGAAGCTGACTTTCCGCCAGTTTGTGACGGAAAACAAGCATCAGTGTATGATGCGGGCGATGATTCAGGATCGGACAGGATTGATATGGGTGGGAACTAACGATGGAGTCATTGTTTTTCATCCGGATGAATTGATTCAGGATAAGAATAAATATATCTCCCTGCATCTTCACAAAGAGGATCAGCAATCGTTGAGCCATAATGAGGTAAAGGTTGTATTTGAGGATAGCAAGGGAAATATCTGGCTGGGCACCACCGGTGGCGGATTGAATCTGCTGGTCAGGGAGAAGCAACTGGAAAAATCATGGTTCAAGCACTATAATGCAGATAATGGTCTGGCTAACGAGACTGTACAGGCCATACTGGAGGATAATGAAGGATATATATGGGTAAGTACGGAGAGCGGTATCTCCAAATTCAACTTGCAGACGGAACGTTTTGAGAATTTTATTTTCTCGAATAACCGTCATGCCGCTATTTTCAACGAATTATCGTGCTGGAAGAAGAAAAACGGAGAGTTGATGTTCGGCAGTTACAATGGTGTCTATATTTTCAATCCTTCAGGGATTAAATTTGATACGTATGCTCCCCGCGTACTTGTAACGGGTTTGTGGATTAACGGAAATCCGATGCGTCCGCAAGGACAGGACTCTCCTTTGATGGAAAGTATTACGAATACGAAGAAGATTGTTTTGGAGCATAATCAGAACTCTTTTAACCTTGAATGTACGATGCTGAATTTTCATGCCGCGGAACTCAACCAATATGCGTATTATCTGGAAGGATTTGAAAAAGACTGGAATCTCGGTTCGCGCAATAACATGGCGACTTATCGGAATGTTCCCCCGGGAAGGTATATGTTCAAAGTAAAAGGTTGTAATAGCTTCGGTGTGTGGAGCAGTGAGGAGACTACTCTGGAAGTCATTATTCTTCCACCTTGGTGGAAATCGTGGATAGCGGTACTTTTATATATTTTGGTGGGAGGAATACTTATTTATTTTGCAGTCAGGCTTGCCTTGAAGATGCACCGGTTGAATATGGCTGTTGAGGTTGAGAAACAACTGACAGAATATAAGCTACGTTTCTTCACCAATATATCTCATGAGTTCCGTACTCCATTGACTATTATCCGTGGCGCGATAGAGGACTTGTCTAACCAGAAGGATTTGCCGCCTGCTGCCAATAAACAGTTGGGATTACTGACAAAAAGTTCTAACCGGCTGTTGCGTCTGATTGACCAGTTGCTGGAATTCCGCCGTTTGCAGAACAACAAGATGGAGTTGAAATTGGAAGAGACGGTGGCCGAACGTTTCTTTTATGACATTTATCTTACTTTCAAAGACATGGCGGCCAAGAAACGGATAGAATATCTTTTTGAATCGAACGATTCTACGGGAAGGATGCTGCTCGACCGGAGCAAGATGGATAAGATTGCATATAATCTTTTGTCCAATGCTTTCAAGAATACTCCGGCAGGCGGAAAGATTGTGATGAGACTTGACTCTTCTGCCGAAAATGATACGTTTACATTAAGTGTATCAGACAGTGGCCCCGGAGTTCCCGCAGAGAAGCGTAAGATGTTGTTTGTCAGATTCGAACAGATTAACTATGCTTCCGACGGCACGGGTGTCGGGTTGCACCTGACTGCCGAACTCGCCAAAGTTCATAAAGGTAATGTAGCTTATTCGGATTCTTCTTTGGGGGGAGCTTGTTTTTCACTGACTATACCATTGTCGGATAAGAATTATGATCCGGCAGATATCGTACAGTCTTCAGCATCCGAACCGGACGTTGCGGTTAAGGAAATAACAACCGGAGCGACTTTGCCTGATGAAAAGGCGGTGGAAATCCTGGGCACTTCTGTCAACAAACCATTCAAAGAATATAAGGTGATGGTGATTGATGACGATGATGATGTCCGCACGCTTATAGAAAGCCAGTTAGGGAAATATTTCACGGTTTCTACAGCTTCCAATGGAGCGGAAGGACTGGAAAAGTTGGCGGAAGACCAGCCGGATATTGTTGTCTGCGATGTGATGATGCCCGAAATGGATGGGTTCGAGTTTACGAAACGGTTGAAAAATGATTTCAATATCAGCCATATTCCTGTCATTCTGTTGACTGCTTATTCTTCGGAAGAACACCAGTTGAAGGGCATCCAGTTGGGGGCTGATTCTTATATCACCAAGCCTTTCAGTGTGCAATATCTCTTGGCTCGTGTAGTAAAGCTTATCGAGCAGCGGGAGAAGTTGCAACGGAAGTTTGCAACGGAACCGGGTAACTTGCAACCGTTGATTAGTACTACCGACAGGGATAAAATATTCCTGGATAAGATAAATGCCATTATTGAAAGAAATATGGGAGATGCGGAGTTCAAACTGGACACTTACGCTCCGGCATTGGGATTGGGACGTACTACTTTCTACAGTAAATTGAAGAGTATTGTCGGCTGCTCTCCCAATGAGTATGTGAGGCTGCTCCGTATGAAGAGGGCGGCGGAACTGTTGATTACTTCCGATATAAATATATCTGAAGCCGGTTATCAGGTCGGTATCAATGATCCTTTCTATTTTAGTAAATGCTTTAAGAATACATTCGGGAAATCGCCTTCGCAATACAGAAAGAGTGCGGGAAAATCCGATATGGAAGAAAGTGCGGGAGAAGAGTAAAAAAATCGGTATCGGTGACGCGGAAGAATTGAAGTTAATTTGCATTGGTGGGGCTTTATCACTTGATTTTGTATAGTTTTACAGTTATACGAACGGGGTTACATGTCTTTTTATCTGAAAGTGGATTCATTTGTAGCATGATTGACAAACTATTAATTATGTTAGATAATGAAAGATGTATATTGTTTTAAAAAAGTATTCGTAAATGGCTGTATAAGTCTGCTCTGTTTATTTGTATTTGTTGGAAATAGCAGTGCACAGAATCAGGTTCCGCCTCCGGTGGAAGATGTATTTCATACCGTTGATAATACGTTGGATAGTATGAAAATTGTTCGCATGGCACGTCCGGTTCCGGGGAAAAGCCGGAAGGGGGATAATCCCGTACTGTTTCTGGTAGGAAACTCTACGATGCGTACCGGAACCAAAGGAAATGGCGGCAATGGTCAGTGGGGATGGGGATATTTTGCCCCTGAATATTTTGATGAGAATAAAATTACAGTCGAGAATCATGCTTTAGGTGGTACGAGTAGCCGTACCTTTTATAATCGTTTTTGGCCGGATGTATTGAAAGGGATACGCAAAGGCGATTGGGTGATTGTTGAACTTGGGCATAATGATAACGGCCCTTATGACAGTATTCGTGCGCGTGCTTCCATACCCGGTATAGGGTATGACAGTTTGAAAGTCACTATCAAGGAAACAGGTGTAAAAGAAACAGTTTATACTTATGGTGAATATATGCGCCGTTTTATTCGTGAAACGAGAGCGAAAGGAGCTCATCCTATCCTTTGTTCTCTAACTCCCCGTAATTCATGGAAAGAAAACGGTACCAAAGTCGGACGTGTAAACAAAACTTTCGGTTTATGGGCGAAACAGGTGGCAGAAGCCGAGAAGGTTCCTTTTATAGACTTGAATGATATAACGGCAGGTAAATATGAGAAGTTCGGGAGGGATAAGGTGAATTATCTGTTCTATCCCCCGCTGAAGGAACGTACTCACACGGGAGCATTGGGAGCCCGCATTAATGCTGAATCTGCTGTGGAAGGCATCCGGAATTGTCCGGGTTTGGAGTTGGCGGAGTATTTGAAGCCTGTCCGGAAAGATGTGAAAACGGGTGCCACACGTAAGGAAGGAAGACCGGTAGTTTTTGTGGTAGGAGATAGTACGGTAAAGAATCAGGATAAAGATGAGGATGGTTTGTGGGGATGGGGAAGTGTTATTGCTAAGTTCTTTGACCCGAAGAAAGTATCAGTGGAGAATTGGGGGAAACCGGGAAGCAGTGCCCGGAGTTTTATGAATACCGGACGTTGGGATAGGATATATAATGCTTTGCAGCCGGGCGACTTTGTGTTGATTCAATTTGGACATAATGACGGCGGGGATATACAAAAAGGAAAGGCGCGTGGTGAACTGAAAGGAACGGGTGACGAAAGCAAAGTTGTCATGGTGGAAAAGACTGGGATTTATGAGGCTGTGTATACTTATGGCTGGTATTTGAAGAAATTTATTATGGATGTACAGGAGAAGGGGGCTGTTCCGGTTATTTTAAGTCCTACTCCACGTAATATCTGGAAGGAAGGGAAGATAGAAAGAAGAACTGATACTTATGCAGGATGGGCGCGTGAAGCGGCTGAAGCAAAGGGGGCCTGTTTTATCGACTTGAATAAATTATCAGCTGATAAAATGGAGAAGGAAGGTAGAAAGAAAGTGAACGGACTCTTCAAAAATGATCATACCCATACTTCTCTGAAAGGTGCGCGCCTGAATGCGGAAAGTATTATTGAGGGATTGAAAGATACGGATTGCCCGTTGAAGGATTGTTTGACGGGGATATAATATAGGTTGTGTATAAAGTTTCTAAAATGAATTGAGTTCTAATTGTTTCTACAAAAATTATATTATGAATCCGCGTATCATCATTTTATTTATTTTACTGTTATCAGGCTTCTGTGTAAATGCTCAAGAGTATATTAGCTTGAACGGTGAATGGCAATTTGCCTTGGCAAAGACTGAACAGGAGGCTAAACGTCTGGAGAATTTCAGCTCTCCGGGATTCAGTAGTCAGAAATTCACAAAGATCCCTGTACCGTCCAATTGGGCTGTTCTGGGATATGAGGAACCTGTATATAGAGGGTTCAAGGAAAACAAGGCTAGTGAGGGCTTTTATTTGCATAAATTCGAGACTCCTGAAGGCTGGGATGGGAAGCGTGTATTGCTTCATTTCGGCGGGGTGTGGTCATCGGCGGAAGTCTGGCTGAACGGGAAGTTTCTGGGCAGGCATGACAGCGGTTATACGTCGTTTGCGTTTGATGTCAGCGGCAAGCTGAAAACAGACGGGGCGAATCTGTTGGCAGTCCGTGTAAGGCAGATAACTAAAGAGTATAAATTTGATGTTTTTGATGACTGGACATTGGGGGGAATTTACAGGGATGTCACTTTGGAAGCTATGCCGCGTAAACGTTGGATAGACAATATGGTCGCACAGACCTTTTTCGATAATCGGTTTGAAGATGCGGATTTGAAACTGCGTGTTATGGTTGGTGACAAACAGAAAAGTACAGTGCCGGGTAATTATCCAAGTCCGGGTGCATCATACGATCTTAGATTTACCCTTACAGATAAAGAAGGGAAGGAAGTTGCCCGGCGGCAGCTGACAGTACCCGCTCATATTTCTACGGATCGGGAAATAGGTCTGACATTCCGTATTCAGTCACCTCATCATTGGAATGCGGAGAATCCTTATCTTTATAATCTGTGTGTTGAGCTTGTTGAAGAAGGGCAAGTGACACATACACGTACGCAACGAATCGGGTTCCGGCAGATTTCAACGGTAGGTGGTGTTTTTAGAATCAACGGGCAGGCCGTCAAATTGCGTGGCGTGAACCGTCATGATGAACATCCGGATGTCGGTCGTGCCACTACCCGTGAACATTGGTTGCAGGATCTGACTCTTATGAAAGCGGCGAATATCAATTATATCCGTCTTTCCCATTATACTCCGGCGAAAGGGTTTATTGAATTGTGTGATGAGATGGGGATGTATGTAGGTAATGAAGTTTCATTAGGAGGCGCCGGAAATTTGATGTATGACCCTTCCTGTTCCGGAGCTGCTCTGCAACGTTCGTATGAAACGGTTGTCCGGGACATTAATCATCCGTCGATTATTTATTGGTCAGTCGGCAATGAGGATCCGTTGACCTCATTACATCTGGCATCTGTGAAGCTGGTGAAAGCGCTTGATCCCACTCGTCCTGTCTTGTTACCTTGGAGAGCGGAGGAATGGTTGCCGGAAGAAATTGATATTCTTGCTCCTCATTATTGGAAGCCGCAGGAATATGACCGGTTGGCAGCTCATTCTGACCGTCCTATAATTTCCACGGAATATACTCATGCTTATGGTAATACAGGATTTGGCGGATTGGAAGCCCGTTGGAAAGCATTGACCAAACATCCGGCAGGAGCAGGGGCGGCAATCTGGATGTGGGCGGATCAGGGTATAAGGACTCCGGTGCGTAATCTTCAGAAAAAGAATGAAGATGTACATGCTGGAGATGATTATCTGCGGATTGATTATGCGGGATGGGACGGTATTGTGGATTCCTATCGTAATTTTACCCGTGATTATTGGGAAACGAAGGCTGTGTATGCACAGGTTTATCCTGCTGTAGAGAAGATTTCATTTACTCCCGGTCAGGATTCCTTGCGAATTCCTATTCAGAATGATTTTGATTTTACGGATCTTACTACTGTAAAGATCGACTGGTCTATCAGGGAAGATGAAAGGGTTTTGGCATCCGGTACTAACTCTATCACTGGGCAACCTCACGCCGAATCTACATTCAAACTGCCGGTGGAAGCTTTGAAAACAGTCCGTGCAGGAAAGACTTACTATGCTTGGTTTATCTTTACGAACGTCAATGGCGAAGAGATTACGCGGGATGCTGTGGAACTTTGCCCGTCGGTAGAACAGATTGGAACAGTGTTGCCTTGCGGGAAAATATCAGTAAACCAAACTGAAACAGTAACGATAGAAACTGGCAATATACGTTATGTTTTTAGTCCTCAAACCGGTCAATTGATTTCGGCAGAGGCCCAGGACAAACAGTTGATTACAGATTTACGCCCTATAATATGGTCTCCGCTTGATCCGTGTGAGAAATCTGCATTTGGAAAAGAGAATGTCCGTAAGGCTGTTGACTTGAATCAGTATACAACATCTGTCAAGGAATGGAGTGTAGAAGATAGACTGGATGAAGTTATTATTCGGGCAAAAGTGGATTGTCATGTAGATTCTGCCAATCATTTTACCACTATCTATCGTTATTCAATAGGTGTGGATGGGCGTTTGGATGTAAATTATGAGATTCTGACTGATGTAGCTATTCCTCAAATACCTATAGTTGGAATGACAATTAAAACAGTCCCAGAGCTTAAAGAGCTGCATTGGTTAGGTCTTGGCCCTTACGATGCCTATCCTAATAAAAAAGCAGCCCCAATACTTGGCGTTTGGGGAGGGGAGGCAGGAAGTACGGACGTAACCGGAATGAAGGCAACCCGTTGGATTGAACGTAGTAACTCTAAATGTGGATTCCGGATAATGAGTAATGGCTATATGAAACATGATGCTTCTCATTCTGAAGTTATGCATATTCTGTCATACGTTTTTGGACGCCCTGAAAAAGGACGTCAGGCGGACGAATCTGTTCCGCAGATGCGGACTGATACAGGAGTACCGTTTGTTGGTGGGTTCAGTATCTTGTTGAACGCTGATTTGCAGAAAAAATAATTAATTCATATAATACGCTTTGTAATAGTGATTTATATTTAAGTAATTGTAAAGCTCTTGTTATTAAAAGGAGACGTAAAGGAGACAAAAGGGGACTGGACGGTTTGTGCCTTGTTATATCTTTGCAGAGTCATTCAAACAAAACGAATGGCAACAGTAAACCTTTATTTTTTTAACCATTTAAACTTTAATAATTATGGCTTTACAGTATGTAGTAACAAAACGTGTGTTCGGTTTTGACAAGGACAAAAACGAAAAGTATGTAGCAAAATCGGTTCGTTCCGGTAAGGTGAATTTTGCAAAGATGTGTCGCAAGGTGAGTCAGCTTTGTGGTGTCCATCGTAAGGTGGTGGATTTGGTGGTCAGTGGTCTGGTAGATAAGATGGCTGAAGATATTGACGACGGAAAGAGTGTTCAGTTGGGTGAATTCGGTATTTTCAGTCCTACTATCCGTGCCAAGAGTGCGGATGATGAGAAAGATGTTTCGTCCAAGTCAATCGTTCAAAGAAAGATTATTTTTTATCCGGGAAAAATCTTTAAGGATACGTTGGAAGATATGAGTATCACCCGTCGTGTGGAGATTGAAACGGATTATACGGATGGAAGTAGTAACGGTGGTAATAATGGTGGCAATCCTGATTCCGGCGATGATGGTAAGGGAGATAACGGGGAAGCACCGGATCCGGCTGCATAATTTAGTTAGTTTTGTCTTAAAAGTGGCTTTAGAGTAGTAGTGATGCACAGAGAATCGATTTATGATCGGTGATCTGTGCATCTTTTATTGTATATATGTCAGTAAAGCATTTCTTAAAAGAATAAATGCGAACATTAAAACAATTTGATTTGTTATTTATGATAGTTACATGCATAGTATAGCTTTATTCTGTCATTATGATATAAAACATCTTTTTAAATAGGCTTATTAAGGCGTTTTGTTGACTATATGTCAAAATAATCCGTTATATTTGTATATGTGAAGTTAACCGAAGAAAAAATCACTTATTATTGGCTATGATGAAAAAGGAAATTAAATTCAGTCTTGTTTATCGGGACATGTGGCAATCTTCCGGTAAATATCAACCTCGGGTTGATCAGCTTGTCCGTATCGCTCCTTTGATTATTGAGATGGGCTGTTTTGCCAGAGTTGAAACGAATGGCGGTGCTTTTGAGCAAGTGAATCTGTTGTACGGCGAAAATCCTAATAAAGCCGTCCGTGCTTTTACTGCGCCTTTTAAAGAAGCGGGTATTCAAACGCATATGCTCGATCGCGGATTGAATGCGTTGCGCATGTACCCGGTTCCGGCAGATGTGCGTAAACTGATGTATAAAGTCAAGCATGCGCAAGGAGTGGATATCACCCGTATCTTCTGTGGACTGAATGAGACGAGAAACATCATTCCTTCTATTAAATATGCTTTGGAAGCAGGTATGATTCCGCAGGCAACTCTTTGTATCACGTATTCTCCGGTGCATACCGTTGAGTATTATGCCCGAATTGCCGATCAGCTGATTGAGGCCGGTGCACCTGAAATTTGTTTGAAAGACATGGCAGGTATCGGTCGCCCGGGTATGTTGGGGCAATTGGTCAGGACTATCAAGGAGAAACATCCGGATATATTGATTCAATATCATGGTCATAGTGGGCCGGGATTGTCTATGGCTTCTATCCTTGAGGTTTGCGAGAATGGTGCGGATATCATTGATGTAGCTATGGAGCCGATGTCTTGGGGCAAAGTGCATCCGGACGTAATCTCGGTACAGGCAATGTTGAAAGATTTAGGTTTTCAGGTTCCGGATATTAATATGAAAGCATATATGAAGGCTCGTGCGATGACGCAGGAATTCATTGATGACTTTCTGGGTTACTTCATGGATCCTACCAACAAATATATGTCTTCGCTTTTATTGAAATGTGGTTTGCCGGGTGGTATGATGGGTTCCATGATGGCAGACTTGAAAGGAGTGCATTCCGGTATCAATATGATATTAAAGAGTAAGAACGAACCAGAACTTAGTCTTGACGATTTGCTGGTAATGCTTTTCGACGAAGTGGAATATGTGTGGCCTAAGTTGGGTTATCCTCCTTTGGTGACTCCTTTCAGCCAGTATGTGAAAAATGTTGCATTAATGAATCTTATGCAGCAGGTAAAAGGGGAAGAACGTTGGACAATGATAGATAACCATACTTGGGATATGATTCTGGGTAAGAGTGGACGTCTGCCGGGTACGCTTGCTCCGGAGATTATAGAATTGGCGAAGTCTAAAGGATATGAGTTTGTCGATACTGATCCGCAGTTGAATTATCCGGATGCTTTGGATGATTATCGCAAGGAAATGGATGAGAATGGTTGGGAGTATGGAGAGGATGACGAAGAACTTTTTGAACTGGCTATGCACGATCGTCAGTATCGCGATTATAAGTCGGGTGTTGCCAAGAAACGTTTTGAGGATGAATTACAACATGCTAAGGATGCATCTATGGCAAAGAGTGGTTATTCCGAGGAAGATATCAAGAAGTTGAAACGCGCCAAGGCAGACCCGGTCATTGCTCCTGATAACGGGCAGGTACTTTGGGAAGTTTCCGTAGAGGGTCCATCCATTGCTCCTTTCATCGGACGTAAATATCAGCATGACGAAGTCTTTTGTTATCTTTCTACTCCATGGGGAGAATATGAAAAGATTCTGACTGGATTTACCGGACGTGTGGTGGAAATATGTGCACAACAAGGCGCTACCGTACGTAAGGGAGATGTTATCGGTTATATTCTGCGGAGCGATATCTTTGCGTGAGACTTCTTATAAGAGTTAGGGTATAGAGGTTACCCAATAAAAAAACGGGCTGCAATCTTTTACGAAGTTGCAGCCTTTTTTTCGTATATATTCAATGCAGAACGTTTATGAGCACCTTTATCTGTTCGAACTCGATGACCGGTATGTTCTGCTATTTTAAACCTTGATGAGATTTCTCTAGGCGTATAATCACTATAAGAGCACTTTATTTTCTAAAAGCTCTATACGTTTATATAACATGTCAAGGAGCCGACTGTTTGCTTTTATTAGCTCACGAAGATCATCTGCCGCTTCGATATGCACGCTACTACAGTCTTTAGCGACTCCAATATTAGTTCCGATAGTACCGGAATTATTGACATACACATTCCCGTCTATTTTATTAAATAGTTCTAATGCAGACATATTTAGTACCTCTGCTATTTTATTCAGCCTGGTTAACGTGAGGTCAGTTTCACCATATTCAATCTTACAATAGGCACTTGTTGATAAGTTCAACTTTTCTCCCATTTGTTCTTGTGTAAGATTCTTTTCCATACGAAGCATTTGCAGCCGATGTCCTACTATCTTCTTTAAATCTGTTTCCATGTATCTTGTTATTGGGAAGCAATTTATTATTGGACAAATGTAACAATTTTAGTGGATATAACAAATGCTATTTTATACTTATTCGAGAGAACTGTGGAAAATGCGATGGTGCAAATAGCTTGGAGACGGGAAAACGACCTCGTTTTATTGAACATACCACTCTTTTCCCTTTTCTCATTGATATTTGGAGATAACTATTCGTTTAACGGATGGTTGTAGTAAATATTGTGTATACAATACACCTTAATGTGTGCTTAACTTTGCAGTCAGAGAAAACACAATCATTCATAACAGTAAATCATTATTGAAAAAAGAACATTCTATATTGTATTAAAAGAGCGAAATATTGCACTAAAAAACAAACATAGCATTAATAATAAATAATAAACAGACATGAAGAAGATTTTACTATTGTTCTCTATTTGCCTAATTCCAATGTTAGGCTATGCACAAACCGATGAAAACGGTAAAGAAAGAGTCTATATTGATTATTTCTCTCGTCCTGGTACTATCAGTAATATTTTGGCGGAAGCATTGCGTAATAAAGTAATAGAAGGTATCCAGAAGATGGATCGTGTAGAACTTATTGATGTTGATTCTAATGAAGCATTGAAGACTGAAGCGAAAAGACGCCAAGAGGCTTCTGCTATGGGAGATGCCGTTTGCAGAAGCGAGGTCATGACGACGTTAGGCGCCCAATATCTTATTCAGGGAAATATTACCAGTATGCAGGGAGTTAAAAAAACAGATAGTAAAGGGAAGACCTATTATCAGGGGAGTGTTTCTTACACGTTGAAAATAGTAGACCCTTCTAACGGTACACTCAAAGGAACCCAGACATTCACTCACGAGGGGCTGACCGGGAATATTGGCGATACTCCTGATGAAGCAATCATTAAGACTTTGGATTATGTAGTAATAAGCATGGACGATTTTGTTGACGAGTATTTCAAAATGAAAGGAACGATTGTACAGATTGAGAGTACCAAAAAAGATAAAGCACAAACTGTATATATCGATCTTGGAACTAAGAGAGGGGTACAAAAAGGCCAGAAATTTATCGTTTACATAGAGATGGATATTGCCGGAGAACTGTCATTGAAAGAAGTCGGACGCTTGAATGTGAAAGAAGTATTGAGCGGAACGCGTTCTTTATGTACCGTGAGCAAAGGCGGTGAGGAGATAATGAAAGCATCGAAAGAAGAAAAGAAATTGATTATTCTTTCTCGAAAAAATACCTTTTTAGGCGGACTTGGACTATGATGAAGTTACGAATACTGCTTTTGAACCTGCTAGTTGTATACACTATTCATTTCATGGCACAGGAGTCATACTCCAATGACGTAACTTGTGTGAAGGCAGATGATAACATAGCCGTTATCACCGCTTCCGGAACAGCCGAAAAAAAGAAAGATGTATATAATATGGCATTGAAGTCGATCTTTAATGCTATATTTCTCAACGGCATTGACGGAGTGGAAAACGGACAGCCGCTCGTCGGGAAAGAAGATTCTTACTATATGAATCAGTTTTTCAGTTCACGTTATATGCTCTTTGTGAAGAACTATGAAACGGTAGGAGATCCGGTACGACAATCTTCCAAGCTATACAATGGTACAGTAACGGCTCAAATCTTATTAGGTGCGCTTAAAAAAGACTTGATACGGAACAAATTGATGACGAGACCCCAGGAAGAAATGTCGATGGAGGAAACCCGGCAACAAATTGCTTTGCCGACAATCATGGTAGTCCCCTATAAAAGCAATGACCGAAGCTCATACGCTGATATTCTGAAGAATGATTTTGATCTTCGTATAGCCGTAAGTACGGTAAAGGAGGGATTTGTTAAGCTTGGCGTGAAGACAGTGGCTGCCGAGGGAAAACAGTCAGGAACTTTGCGTGCTTCCGAATGGGAAAGTAAGAATGCTGATTCCAATGATAAGCAGTTGTTGATGAATTCGGGAGCGGACGTCTATGTGATTGTTGATTTACAAAAAGACATATCTGCAGCTTCGGGAAGTAGAGTCTCATTGATTATGACTGCTCGTGAAACGGCTACCGGAGTAGATTTGGCTAGCCGGAAAAGCTGGACGAACCGCTTTAGGACGACGGACGTGGATAAGTTATGCGCATACGCGGCACAAGATGTTCTGGATGGTTTTCTGAAAGATATCTCGAAAGAGTTTGCCCGGAAAGTTCAACAGGGGAATACGGTTGTTCTTCGGGTTAGTCTCGCAGATAATGCTATCAATACGATGAATAGTCGGATAAACGGTAGTACTACTCTTTCGGCGCATATACGCAATTGGGTACGAAAAAATGCCCAGGGAGGACGCTACCATATTCAAGGTGCTGTGGACGATAGTCTGATATTTGATTCGATACAGATTCCTGCAAAGGACAGCGACGGCTTGCCGATGGATTGCATCACGTTTGCGGATAATCTGGTTAATTATCTGAATGATTCTGGAATAGATAGTGAACATAGAGTGGATGGAAGTACCATCTATTTGACTATTCAATAAATCAAGGACGTATGAAACATTGGCTTTTATTTATTCTTGTGATTTCATGGTTTTGCTTTCCGCTTTCCGGTCAACAAACGAACCGTCCTGACTGGGTGAAACAGCATCCTGTTAGTGGTTTAAGTTACATCGGAATAGGAATGGCTGAAATATCGGGAGGGGATTATCAGCAAAAGGCAAAGCAAAACGCTTTGTCTGACCTTGTATCTGAAATTCAAGTGGTGATTGCCGCCAATTCTTTGTTGAATACGTTGGAGGACGATGGTAATGTGAAACAAACCTTCGCAGAAAGTATTCGTACAGAAGCTCGGGCGGAAATAGAGAACTTTCGTCTGGTGGATTCCTGGCGAAGTGACAATGAGTATTGGGTTTATTATGAACTGAATAAGGATGATTATGCGGCCTTGGTGGAAGCACGTCGTCAGAAGGCAATCCGTAACGGATTCGATTTTTGGTATAAGGGACACATTACTTTACAACAGGGAGATTTAATGACTGCCATTGAATTATTCTCAAATGGGATGGAGGCTATACGCCCGGTGCTTAATCAGGAGTTGTTCTGCTCTTACGAAGGAAAGACAATTAATTTGGCGACTGAACTATATGCGGCTTTGGCTGGAGTATTTGATGGAATAACGATTGTTCTGAATCCCGCAACCGTTTCAGTCACGCCGTTTCAAGGTATAAGGGAGCCTATTGCTATAGGTGTTTACCGTAATGGAAATCCGTTAAGGAATATCCGGTTGAAAGCCGAGTTTGTTTCCGGGTCGGGAGATTTGTCTTCCATGTCTCCCACCGACGAATCGGGAGTTGCCGCTCTTTATGTGCGCAATATTACTTCTAAACAGGCACAGCAGGAAATTGGAATTTCATTAATTGATGATGTGTTCAGCTTGTTCCGGAAGGGAAGTTATGCAGCTTTATTCAAACAAATGCTTTCTTCTCTTCCCGGAGCAACGTTGACTGTCAACACGGCGCAGACACAGACTTCTGCTTATGTTAGAAGTGCGCAGAGCGATGTAGAGGCGGTGGAACGAACTGTGAAGAGTTTGCTGAACAATCATTTCTTTAACGTAGTTGCATCTTCTTCTGAAGCCGACATTATCGTTACATTGGATAATAAGTGTCGTAAAGGCAATACCGTTCCGGGTGAACTGTACAACTTCATCGAATTCTTTTCTACGTTGGGGATTAAAATAGAAAATAACCGGACGGGGCAAACCATGTTGAATTATTCTATTAATGATGAACGGACATTAGTACCTGAAAATAAGTCCGCTTCTCAAGGCAAGAATATGGCGGCGCGTGAATTGATAAAACGGCTGAACCGGGAGTTTGCACGTGAATTGAAGAAAATAACATTCGACAGAACCGGAAAGATTCCGGAAAGACAGAAGATGTTGCCGGATGTTCCTGTTCCGGTAGTCGGTCCTTCCGTACCGGAAAAAGAAGCTGATCCGGTTATATCTGTCCCTGTTGTGGTGCCGGAAGTTATTCCTGCTCCTTTGGTTCCGGTTAAGTCCGCCAAACCAGAGAATCAAAAGGCAATTCGGGTTGAATGGTTGGATGGTGTCTTTGTTGAATTTGACAAACTTGCAACTTTGGGAGACAAATCGAGGATACATCTTAAGATTGTGAATACAAATGCTGACGATTGCGAAGTGGACTTATATAGTGGAAATCTGACGGTTATAAACGAAAAAGGTGAAGAATCTCCGATTGTCAGTCTCAAACTGGGGTCTAAGTTCAATGACCGCAGAGTCACTGCGCTCATTGTGCCTGATCTGCCTACGGAGATGGTTATTGAGGTAAGTAAGTTGCAATCTGTGGCACTGCTGCAATTGAAGGATTTCAAAAATAATATAGTGAAGTTGAGAGGCTTGAAATGAATCATATATTAACATTAAAAAAGACTTGAAATGAAAAGAATTAATTTATTGGGAACAGCATTGCTAACCATTGTTGTTATGACAAGTTGCGGTAGTTCAAAACCTGTAACACAAACAGTGCAGCAACCGGCAGTGCAACAGGACGTAGAAATTAATGTTCCTTGTTCGGGACCGGAATTTCAAACGAACAAAGAGTATTTTAGAGCTAGTTCGATGGGACTTTCTACGGATATGTCTATTGCAAAGAAAAAAGCGATGACGGAGGCCCGGGCTGAAATTGCTACTGCTATCAATGCAAAAGTGAAATCGGTAACCGATAGTTATGTTTCCTCTTATCAGCAAGGTGAAAATGATGAAAGCAAAAGTCGTTATCAATCATTGACCCGTACGGTAGTGGAACAGGAATTGAGCGGTACGCGTGTAATTTGTGAAAAAACCATGAAGACTCCTGATGGTAAATACAAAGTATATGTCTCTCTTGAACTGGCAGGAGAGGAAATCATGAATGCTATGGCAAATCGTATTAAGAATGATGACAAATTGCGCATTGACTTTGAATATGAAAAGTTCAAAAAGGTATTTGAAGAAGAAATGAGTAAAAACGCCCAATAAGCAGCTTGTTTAAAACATTGCGGATAGTAATGATCTCTTTAATAACTACCCAACTATTTGAAGATTGAATGATGAAGCTTAATTTGTCGGATATAAGATATAATTGGGTAGTTATTTTTATTATCCAGTTGCTTTTGTCTCCCGGTATTGATGTGTTTTCACAGGCAATGCCTGTTGATACAGTTTATAACCAATCTTATGACTGGAGACCGGGACAGCGGGAGACTTTGCCGGAATGGGTGTTTGCTTCTCAACGGAAAGGCCGGGTAGTTGGTATATCTGATCCTTGTATGAAATCCGAAGCTGCAAGGATGCTTGCTTTGCAAAGAGCGGCTTATCTGTATTCATTGCAGCAAGGGGTACAATTGAGACTTCTCTCGGACGTTTTTTCCACCATGGAGACTGCCAGTAATACATACGAAGACCAAAGAAACAAAATGCTTGTACTGGGAGTGATCGAACATCCCGTTCAACATGTTTCCTACCGGATTGAGCATGAATATACTTCTATATTTGGAGAGAAATTTCTGGAGGTATCTTTTACTCCATCGAATGATAGTTGCGATTTTTCTTATCATTCCATTAGTGAGTTGATGCTTTTGTTTACGAAAGAAAGGGTTGAGGAAGAAGAGGTGAAATTCAATTTATTGTTGGAATCGGATAGTTGTAGGGAGCAATCAGACCAGTCATGGTTTCAGCTTAAGGGAACACAGTCATCTCCTCAAATAATTTCATATTTGAACGGAGTTGAAATTTGTTCTTCACAAGAAGGCTGTTGGTATGAAGATGCCGGTTCCGGAGGTCAGGACGGATTGGAGAAGATGGATATGAGGAATGCCTTTTGGAATGCCTATATGTCTTCTTTAGTGAAGGCGCTGTTGTTATATCCGTTTTCTGATGTAAATGTCAAGCAGGTGGACGATCGTTTTAATGGTGGCACTGATTCCGGTTGTGGTTTGTATCGGGAGAAGGTTGTCGCCGTCTTGTCCATTTTCCCCTTTATCAAAGATATACGGAATAATAAGCTGTGTGTAGATTGGCAGATAACAGAACAACAAAATATAATAAGGAAATGAGGAAAAATAGGATACGAATACTATCTATGGTAGTTTTTTCATTGTGTTTGCCGTTTAGTCTTTTTGCGCAAATAGATAAAGACATGAAGGAGTTTGACGATTTTGTGAAGCAGCAGCAAAAAGAGTTTGATGATTTTGTGAGCGAACAGAATAAGGAATTTGCCGAATTCCTGAAAGAAACCTGGAAAGAGTATGATTTGCAGAAGCCGGTGGTACGTCCTCAAAAACCAGAGCCTGTAAAACCGGTCAGCTTTGACCATAAGAAGCCGGTAACAAAACCGCAAGAGGTTAAAGTAGGGGAGGTGACCCGACTCCCCATTCCGACAGTGACTCCAAGTGCGACATTTTCTCCTTCAAAAGGGAAAACACCGGTTCCGGTTATACCGGGAGGTAAAGATGTGGCTGTAGAACCGGAAAAGGATTCTGCGGTGCTCCCTGAAATAAAACCGGAAGTGAAGCCTGAAGAAACCGTTCCGGCCAAACGCTCACTTTCCGGTGTAGAGTTTTCGTTCTACAGTAAAGATTGTGTTGTCAATGCTTCATTGAAGAACCGGCTCACTTTAAAAGGGATTGCAGAGAAAGATATTTCTGCCGGATGGGAGACGTTATCGCGTAGCAACTATCAGCCTTTGATAGACGACTGTCTGGCTTTTAAAAAGGATAATGTCCTGAATGACTATGGTTATCTGCTGTTGACGAGGAAAGTTGCTACTGAACTATGTGGAAGTACTCATTCCGATGAAATAGCTCTTATGCAAATGTTTCTCCTTTCTCAATCGGGATATAGGGTTAAGGTGGCGCGTATGGATAACCGCCTTACTTTATTCTATGCTTCGGGTAACATGATTTATGCTACCTGTTTTATTACTTTGAATGGAGTAAACTATTACAGGTTTGATACTACCCCGGATAAAACTAATTCTATTTACACTTACAACCGTGATTTCGCCAATGCGAAGAACCCGGTAAATATGAATATCACTACTCCTCAATCCTTTTCAGGAACTTACGTGGAGAAAACATTGCAAGCGAAAGCTTATCCATCCGTCAAAGTCTGTTCGAAAGTAAATTCGGGACTTATTTCCTTCTATAAGGATTATCCGCAATGTGACTTTTCTGTTTATGTGGGAGCTCCTGTCAGTCAGGAAGTGCAACAGACGGTGCTTCCATCATTGCAAGCTGCCATACAAGGGAAAAAACAATCGGAAGCTGCTAATATACTGATTAATTTCGTGCAGACAGCTTTTGATTATAAGACAGATGGTGACCAGTTTGGTTATGAAAAGCCTTTCTTTGTGGATGAGCTGTTCTACTATCCTTATTCCGATTGCGAAGACCGTGCTGTGTTATACTCTTATTTGGTACGTACTCTTATGGGGCTTGATGTTGTATTGTTGGAATATCCCAATCACATGGCAACAGCGGTCTGTTTTGATGAAAACATTGACGGAGATTATATAACTGTAAGCGGAAAGAAGTACATAATTTGTGATCCGACTTATATTGGAGCTTCTATCGGGCTTGCTATGCCGCAATTTAAGAACGTGGCAGCCAAGGTGTTGAAATATTAATTTTATTATATTATGAAGAATATTAAAAAGTATTTGTGTGCCATTGTAATGATGGTTATTTCGATGACTGCATTTGCGCAGGAAGATGTTTTTAGCGGTGACTGGCTAGGAGCAAATAAAGAAGGCGATTTAAAGGTTGCGTTCACATTGAATTGTGATGGTAATTGGCAATTGAATCCTTATAATGAGAATGCCAGATGCAATGGATTTATGGAAGTGAATATGCTGGAACCCGGTGGAAGGGAATCTTTGATGGCAACTTATGAGTTTTACGTCGAGAGTATGAACGGGAATGAACTGACTCTTTCTTTTGTAGGTGGACGTCCGGAGGTTGATGCCGGGATTTCCGGTCAATGCAAAGTCGTTTATAGGGATGATAAGTTGTCGTTTACCGGACTTGATAAAGGCGGAAAAGATGCTGCCTTTAATGGATTGACACTTGTAAAAAGCGGTAGTGGAGCTGATGCAATAGCTGATGCTGCGGCGGATGACGGAGTTCCTTTGGGAGTAAAGATATTGGCTGTTCTCCAACTGATTTTGTATATTGCCGTTGTTTTATTTATTGTGGGGCATATGTTTTTTGTATGGTATAAGGGCGCACGTTATAAAGAGGTTTTTACGGTAGAAGGAATGTTGAATAAACGCCTTGCAGCCGGAATGCCGGAGAAAATGACGGATGAAGAGATAACGGAGGCGTGGAAGCTGATGGATGAGGCATTTGCTACTTGGACGGTGATTGAAAAAACAGATGATGATGAATTCAGAAAGCCGACAAAGATGAAGCAAATTAAGAAATCTGTTCTTTTGATTGATCAGGTTATCGGTATGTGTCCTACTGATGCTGATGTCATAGAACGCTTAAATTCATTGACTGATGTGATTAATAGTGGTGAAGAACGTCATTTTGATGGTTCCAAGAAATTAATCTGGTTAGGTGTCATTGTGGGTATCTTGATGTATTGGATGATGGGAGTCGGTATGATGTTTTCTACTTTAATAGCTACCGGTTTGTATGTGGTAGCGAGCAGGACGCCTCAATTCTTAATTGATAAGCGGGCACTTCGTGGCGGTGGAAATATTCATAATGGTATTTTTGCCGGAGTGTTCGGGTTATTGGCAGGAGCGCAGACAGTGCGGACAATATACAAGTTTAATGATGGTCATAAAGAATATTCTGATGATCATTCACAACATTGGATTGCTTTGGCAATCGGACTTGTCGTTTTGTTTGTATTGGCAATGATGATGGCGTTCTGGGCACTTCTGAACTATTTACGTAATTATGTTCTGTACTTTTGATGGATAAAACTAACATGGTTGTTAATAATGGATTCGGCAGCATAATTAGGCTATTTATGTTTTGAAGTAGAATTTAGAGTAGTAGGTGTACAGGGGATCGATGAAAATTCGATGACCTGTGCATCTTTTTTTAATTAGTGATACTATAAAATATGATTAAGAACTTGCTAATTCCAATATAAATTTTAACATTTGCATTATAACAATAGTGTCAATTGAAAACAAAAGATGAAATAATCGCTATTCTCCGGAATTTTAAGGAAGAATTTGGGGAGAGATATGGAATTGAAAAGTTGGGACTTTTTGGTTCTGTGGCTCGTGGTGAGCAGAAAGAGGATAGTGATATTGATATTTGTGTAAAGCTTCAAGATCCGGATTATTTTACTCGAATGGAAATAAAAGAGTCATTAGAAGAGCGTTTTAATGCAAAAGTGGATGTCGTGTCTTTAACCGCAATTATGCGTAGTTTATTTCGCAATCATATAGAGAAAGATGCAATCTATATCTAATTTTTATTATGCAAAACGGTAGTCTTTAGGTACCACTCCCATCCGCTTTGTAAACTCCTTATAGAAATGTGATCTATTCATAAACCCACTTTGATACATGATTTCTTTAATGAAATTTTTGGGTGGGGATAAAATATCTCGTAGAAAATTCCTGGCGACTCCCGATCATAGTTATTTTCCGATTTGTATAGAGGCGATGAAGCTTGGTATCCATGTGTATGTGGAAAAGCCGCTTGTCAGAACTTCCTATGAATGTGAACTGTTTGCAGGCGGAACAGAAGTACGGTGTTATCACGCAGATGAGTTACCAAGGACATTTTTTCTGTTTATTATTGACCTTAAACTCTCAAAACTTGCAAAATCGTTTCAATCGTTTCACAGAATCTTTCATGTCTTGATTTTTGTTCTAAAAGTATGATTCGGTTTGTTTTCTAACTTCTATATTTGTCATCAGAAACGAACGACAATGAAACATGGTATCTATATATTGACTATTCTTATGGCTTTATTAAGCCTTCCAGAAAGTGGGTATGCTTCGATTCCATTTTTCGCTGTTGCGAATGATACAATCCGGCGGGTGGTGATATATTTTGATGCGAATGAAGCGAAAGTGGATCTTAGTTATAAAAGTAATAATCAGGTAATTACAATTTTAGATTCTTTGCTTCTCGGAAACTTGAATACGAAATATATAACAGCGCTGAATGTGGAAACTTTTGTTTCTCCTGATGGTGATGAATCTTATAATAGAAGTTTGGCTGCTCGGAGAAATGATTCGATAAAGGAATTCTTACAACGGTATAATTCGGATGTTAGTGTTGATAAGATTCATTTTTTTTCAGAGGGAGAGGATTGGTCGGAGTTTCGTAAGTTGGTGGCATCCGACTCCAACTTGCCAGATCGGGAAGAAGTGCTGATATTGATTGATTATCATAAGAATGATGTCAATAAACGAAAGCAACTGTTGCGAAAATTGAATCGGGGAATTGCTTACCGATACATTGTTCACAATATCTTTCCAGAGCTGCGGCGATCGGTCATTACGATTGTTGGAGAAACTTCGAAATTAGGTAAAGAGGCTTTTGAACCGGTATCTTCTGTCTCCGGGTTGTTTGTTTCAAAGCAGGAAGAGGCGCTTCCGAAAGATCAACCTGATAAGCCTGTGGGAGAAAGTGAAAAAAAACAGGCCTGTGAGGTCGATATATCGGAGGCAGAAGGGCCGGTGAAAAGCCAAACTGTACTTGCAGTGAAGAATAATCTGTTATATGATTTGGCATTGGCGCCAAATATAGAAGTGGAAATTCCGATAGGCAAGAGGTGGTCTTTGAATACTGAATATAAATGTCCGTGGTGGCTGAATGGCAAACATGATTTCTGCTATCAGCTTCTTTCGGGAGGGATGGAAGGACGTTGTTGGCTGGGAAACCGTCAGAAACGTGACCGATTGACCGGACATTTTATCGGACTTTATGCTGAAGGTGGGATATATGACTTCCAGCTGCGTGGAGACGGCTATCAAGGTAAGTATTACGGAGTTGCGGGAGTGACTTATGGATATGCACGGCAGTTGGCACGGCATTTTTCTCTTGAATTCAGTCTTGGCATAGGGTATTTGACAACAGAATATAAAAAATATACTCCTTATGAGGGAGATATTATATGGACAAATAGTGGACGTTATAACTTTATTGGCCCTACCAAGGCGAAAGTTTCTTTGGTATGGTTGATAACAACAAAGAAATAGGAGGGCGTAATGCGAAATACAAGATATGGGTTTCTTGTGCTTTTGTCCTCGCTGCTGATGCTAACTGGATGTAGCCGTCGCGATATATTGGATGATTATCCCGTAAGTGGGGTAGATATAAAGCTGGATTGGGATGGAGTGACAGATCAACTGCCGGAGGGAGTTCGGGTGATTTTTTATCCGAAGAACGGGGATGGCAGGAAAGTAGATAAGTACCTTTCGGTACGAGGCGGAGAAATGAAAGTTCCTCCGGGACGGTATTCGGTAGTAGTCTACAACTATAACACGGAATCTATACGAATCAGGGGTGAAGAGTCCTATGAAACGATAGAAGCCTACACGGGAAACTGCAATGGTTTAGGGATTGAAGGAACGGAAAAGATGGTTTGGTCACCGGATTCATTGTATGTGTTGAATATAGATGAGCTGAAAATAGAGAAGAGTGAAGAAGTGCTTCGCTTAGACTGGAAGTTGGAATCTGTGGTGAAAAAATATTCTTTTGCAGTAGAGGCTAAAGGTTTGGAGTATGTTGCAACAGTGGTAGGAAGCATTGATGGATTATCCGATTGTTACTGTATAGGCAAAGGTCGTGGAGTGTGTAGCTCACAACCTATCTACTTTGAGGTAAAGAAGGGAGATAATAAGGTAACGGCATTTTTCACCGCTTTCAAACAAGTAAAGGAAATGACAATGCCGACGCGAATGTCAACATCAGAGAGAGAAACTTCTAGTGAGAAAGGTGCTATAATATTAATATTGAAATTTATCAAAACAGATAATACAGTTCAGGAAGCAACAATTGATGTTACTGAAATAATAGGTACACTTGAAAATGCTGGAACAGGGGAAGATGGAAAGCCAACCCCACCACCGGAGATTGAGTTACCGCCTGATGATAAGATTGAGGTTGATAAGCCGGAAACACCACCGAATCCTGATGGAGGTGGAGGAATGGGCGGCAATGTTGATGGATGGGGACCCGAAGATAATGTTGAGTTACCCGTGAATTGAAATAGATGCTATAAACAAAATATAACAATATTATAAACTTAAAAAAATACAGTTATGAAGAAGATTTTATTGGCAGTTACAACTGCTTTAGCAATTACAGGTTGCTCACAGAATGAAGAATTTGATGCTCCGAATCAACAAACAAAGATTGATTTTACTTCAGTAGTAAAGAAAGCTACAAGAGCTGCAGATACAACTGGTGATAATTTTTTAGGATTTACAGTGAACTCTTATGTCACAGCTGCAGCCTATGATGGATTAGCTGCTTTAGGAGGAGATGTATACATGGATGGAATCTCATATACAAGAGATAATGCTGCTGCACCTTGGACTACTACCGATAAGGGAATATATTATTGGCCATCGATAAGTTCAGGAAAGAAAGTACAATTTTTTGCATACCCGACAACGGATCCTACGTCTTACTCTCTTCCATCTACTGGCTATCCTACAATTTCTTTTGCTGTTGATGATACTCCTGCAGCTCAAAAAGATTTAGTTGTTGCACACGCGACTGATGTAACTTCAGAGACACAGGGGGTAACTGATGGTAGATTGACCTTAGATTTTAAACATGTTCTAACTCGTATTAATTTTGCATTTATTCCTGGAGACCCAAATCTTACTTATAAAGTGACTGGTATTAGTGTAGCTAATGTTAAAGGTGGAACAGGTATATATAGTTTTAATAACGCTGATGGTGAATGGAATTTGACTAATGCTTCTGATGCTTCTTATATTTATAATGTGAAGCAATCATCAACTAAGGTTGAAAATAAGGAGTATTATTCATTAGCTGGTGCTAATGCTTCTTGGATGTTATTTCCTCAAGAAGTTGGTGGAAAAATTATATCAATAACATATTCTACAGAACAAGGTAGTATGGAGGTGTTTAAGGGGACTAAAACAGTAACTCTTCCTGATAATGCGAAGTGGACATTAGGCCAGAATGTATTGTATGTATTGACACTGCCTGCTGGTGCGTCTAATGTTGGTATTGATACAAATGTTAGTAATTGGAATTCTACATCAGAAGATGCAGAAACTGCTAAATGAGTTAGTATAAGTATTCTTACACTGAAAAATTAAGTTGCTATTTTCGGATTCCCAGCTTTTCCAAAGAACAAGCTGGGAATTCTTGTTTAAAAAAGCTAAATTGAATGTTGGTTTAGATTGAAATTATGTTTTTTCTTTTTTTCCTCCTCCTCTCTTCAACCTCTTTTTCACTTTTCTCTCTTTTTTTATGGCAATATGAAAGATTTCATATATTTTTGCTGGCAGCATAAACAAAAACAAACACAGTCAGCGTATGCCATCTATTTGTCAAGGAATCTGGGATTGTCAAATATGTCCAAAAGCGGTGAGTAATGCTATTACTCATGTGATTTATCAGCGTGGTTTTCATAAACCGGCTCAAAAGTGTGAAGAAAATCTTATCCTTTTTTTGATGAAGGGAGAAATACTGGTCAATAGTAAGGAATATGCAGGGACAATGCTTAAGGGAGGTGAATTTATCCTTCAGGCTATTGGTTCTATGTTTGAGATGCTTGCTATGACTGAATGTGAGTGTATTTATTATCGTTTTATCCAGCCCGAACTGTTTTGTGATTTCCGTTTCAATCATATCATGAAGGAAATATCTCCTCCACTTATTTATACTCCATTAAAAATAATTCCAGAACTGCAATATTTCCTCAATGGGTCTATTACTTATTTGAAAGGAGATAAAGTCTGTCGGGATTTGCTATCTCTGAAACGAAAAGAATTAGCGTTCGTGTTGGGATACTATTATTCCGATTATGATCTTTCGAGCTTGGTGCATCCACTCTCTAAATATGTAAACAGTTTCCAATATTTCGTTATTCAAAACTATAAGAAAGTAAAGACTGTGGAAGAACTGGCACAATTGGGTGGATATACTCTTAGTACATTCCGTCGTATCTTCAATAACGTCTTTCATGAACCTGTTTATGAATGGATGCTGGCGAGACGTAAAGAGGGCATTCTGGACGACTTGAACAACTCTGAATATAGCATCTCGGAGATATGCTATAAATATGGTTTTGAATCTTTACCCCATTTTTCTAATTTCTGCAAGAAATCTTTTGGTGCCTCTCCACGTAATTTACGTAGGCAAGACATTTCATAAATGCAACTATGTAAGATAACTGCGGTTCACCGGTTTCATCCAATTCTCTAAATGCCGATGAATAAGGTAACAGCGGGTGAAAGCAAGGGAGAAATTCAGGTGAAACTGAACCTTCCCGGTTTCACCTATTGAGTTTATTCATACCGACTGTTGGACATATAGATCCAAAGTGTTGGATATATAGCTTCAAGGTGTTGGATATATAGCTCCAAGATGCTGGATATATAGATGCAACAACTCAAGTATTAACACATGAGAACTAAGGTGTTAAGACCTGTCGGCCAAAGTATTACATCCGCACAGTTCACTCATTAACACCTGAAAGCGGATTTGCTATAAGCATATCCGGATTAGCTATAATGATAATTGTTTTAGCTCAAGGGATATTTTAATAAGACAGGTGAAAGCGGTAATGAATGATTTTACCTTATTTCAATCCTCGCTTTCACCCGTAATTCTCTCATTCATAACAGTTCTGGCTATAAGGTGAAATCGGTGAAACTTATGAATTAAAAGTTCATGTTACTGATCCGTATTAATAATAATTGTGATCTACTCATACATAAAGAAATCCCCTGTCGGACTAGCCGGCAGGGGATTCTGTCATTAATCAAATTAAGCTCTCGCTATTGAAATCTAGCAATTTCTAGTCTTTTAATTTTGCGATGATGAAGTCGCGGTTCAAGCGAGCGATGTTGCTGATAGAAATATTTTTCGGACATTCAGCTTCACAAGCACGAGTGTTTGTACAGTTACCGAATCCCAGTTCATCCATCTTTGACAACATAGCTTTTGCACGACGCAAAGCTTCCGGTTTACCTTGCGGCAGCAAGTTCAACTGGCTGACTTTTGCAGAAACGAACAACATAGCAGAACCATTCTTACATGCAGCTACACAAGCACCGCAACCGATACAAGAAGCAGCATCCATAGCTTCGTCAGCGATAGGTTTCGCGATCAGGATAGCGTTAGCATCCTGCGGAGCACCTGTGCGTACGCTTACATAACCACCAGCTTGCATAATCTTGTCGTATGCAGTACGGTCTACCATCAAGTCTTTGATGACAGGGAAACCAGCCGAACGCCAAGGTTCAACAGTGATGGTATCACCGTCGTTGAAACGACGCATATAGATCTGGCAAGTAGTAGCACCTGTTGCAGGACCGTGCGGGTGTCCGTTGATGTAAAGAGAACACATACCGCAGATACCTTCGCGGCAGTCATGATCGAATACTACCGGTTCTTTTCTTTCGCTGATGAGCTGTTCGTTCAGAATATCCAGCATTTCGAGGAAGGAAGTATCACCGGGGATATCTTTCATTTGGTAGGTTTCAAAAGCACCTTTAGCTTTCGGACCAGCTTGGCGCCATACCTTCAGTGTAAATGATATATTTTTATCCATTTTCTTCTAATTCTTTTAAATGTTTAACTTCACCGATTAGCTCTTGTAGTTACGAGTCTGAACCTTGATAGCTTCGTATACCAGCGGTTCTTTGTGCAATACCGGAGCCTTTTCATCATCACCTTGATATTCCCAGCATGCTACATAGAAGAAGTTTTCGTCATCACGTTTTGCTTCTCCTTCTTCAGTCTGGTATTCTTCACGGAAGTGACCACCACAACTTTCGTTACGGTTCAATGCATCGTAAGCAACAAGCTCACCCATAGTGATGAAGTCGTACAGACGGATTGCTTTGTCAAGCTCTACGTTCATACCTTCCTTAGAACCGGGGATAAACAAGTTCGTTTCGAATTCCTTGCGGATTTCTTTCAGTTCGGCGATACCTTTCTTCAGGCCTTCTGCCGTACGTCCCATACCTACATATTCCCACATGACATGACCCAGTTTCTTGTGGATAGAATCAACAGATTCTTTACCCTGGATGCTCATGAACTTGTCGATCTTAGCTTGAACTGCTTTTTCAGCTTCAGCAAATTCAGGAAGATCGGTAGAGAAACGAGGAACAGTGATCTGGTCTGCCAGATAGTTTTGGATAGTGTAAGGCAATACGAAGTAACCGTCAGCCAAACCTTGCATCAATGCAGAAGCACCGAGGCGGTTTGCACCGTGGTCGGAGAAGTTACATTCACCGATAGCGAACAGACCCTTGATAGTGGTTTGCAGTTCGTAGTCTACCCAGATACCACCCATTGTATAGTGGATAGCCGGATAAATCATCATCGGGTTATAATATTTCACACCACTGATTTCTTTAGCCAGTTCGCCCGGATTAACGTCAGTGATTTCTTCGTACATATCGAAGAGGTTACCATAACGTTGAAGAACAACGTCGATACCCAAACGGTTGATAGCTTCAGAGAAGTCGAGGAATACGGCCAAACCTGTGTTGTTTACACCGAAACCAGCGTCGCAACGTTCTTTAGCGGCACGGCTGGCAACGTCACGCGGAACCAGGTTACCGAATGCCGGATAGCGGCGTTCCAAGTAATAGTCGCGGTCTTCTTCAGGAATATCACTTCCTTTGATTTCGCCTTTCTGAAGTTTCACAGCATCTTCTTTTTTCTTCGGAACCCAGATACGACCGTCGTTACGGAGAGATTCAGACATCAAAGTCAGCTTAGACTGCTTGTCGCCATGTACCGGAATACAAGTCGGGTGAATCTGAACGTAAGCAGGGTTAGCGAATACAGCACCCTTGCGGTAGCAAGAGATAGCAGCTGTACAGTTACAACCCATAGCGTTAGTAGACAGGAAGTAAGCGTTACCATAGCCACCAGTAGCGATTACTACAGCGTGAGCAGCGAAACGTTCCAATTCGCCTGTTACAAGATTTTTTGCGATGATACCGCGGGCACGTCCGTCAACGATGACAACATCCTGCATTTCATAGCGGGTATACAGTTTAACAGTACCTACGTTTACCTGACGGCTCAATGCAGAGTAAGCACCCAGCAGCAACTGCTGACCAGTCTGGCCTTTAGCGTAGAAAGTACGGGATACCTGTGCGCCACCGAAAGAACGGTTGTCCAGTGTACCACCGTATTCGCGAGCGAAAGGAACACCTTGTGCTACACATTGGTCGATGATAGCGTTAGACACTTCAGCCAAACGATATACGTTTGCTTCACGGGCACGATAGTCGCCACCTTTTACAGTATCGTAGAACAGACGGTAAACCGAGTCACCATCATTTTGATAGTTCTTTGCAGCGTTGATACCACCCTGTGCAGCGATAGAGTGTGCACGACGGGGAGAATCCTGAATACAGAAATTGAATACTCTGAAACCCATTTCACCAAGTGAAGCAGCGGCAGAAGCACCTGCCAGACCCGTACCCACAACGATGATGTCCAAACGACGTTTATTAGCGGGGTTCACCAATTTCTGGTGAGCTTTATAGTTGGTCCATTTCTCAGCCACCGGGCCTTCTGGAATTTTTGAATCTATCTTGATCATAATATTATTTACAATTTAATCATTTACAATTTACTATTTAGCAAGCACCGCCACAAATCAGTGTTTTCACGAAGAATACCACTACTACCAGTGCGAAACCGAGTACAACAATCGTAGAATAGATGTTAGAAATGCATTTCCAACGATTGATCCATACTTTGTTGTTCCATCCCAGTGATTGCATAGAGCTCCAGAAACCGTGAGTCAGGTGGAACCACAAAGCAAACAGCCAAACGAGGTAAAGAACTACGTAAACCGGGCTAGAGAAAGTCTGCTGGATGTGATAAGCACCGTTAGCGGCATAAGCCAGCGTCAGTGTATCAGCGTGCATGCCCATGTTGTGCATCAGTTCCGGCAACTGCATTTTTGCCCAGAAGTTGAAGAGGTGCAAACCAAGACCTACGATAACGATCAGACCCAGCACCAACATGTTTTGAGATGCCCATTCTACAGTTTTTGGTTTGTCAACCACTGCATAGCGTTCGCTACCACGCGCTTTGCGATTCTGCATTGTCAGCCAGAATGCGTAGATGATGTGAATCACAAAAAGAGCGGCTAGTCCTGCGGTAGCCACTAACGCATACCAGTTTGCTCCCAGGAACTCACAAATCATGTTGTAACCATCAGCCGAGATGATTGCAACCAAGTTCATCGCCATGTGAAATGTTAGAAACAGGACAAGGGCGATACCGGTAACGCTCATCACCACTTTCCTTCCTACAGATGAATTACTTAACCACATAAATGATTGAATTTAAATTATTTAATTGTTAGAACTAAAATTTCGACGTTTTACACCTCTTACAGACTGCAAAAATAGGGGAAATAGATTGATTGAGCAAGGAATTAAAGAAATAATTCTTTAATAATGAATCAATGCGCTAATGTATCAATATGCCAGCCAGTATGTACGCATGGTGCAACTGATTGGCACATTCGTAGGATGAGGCTGTTTATTGTACTTTCCCGATTTTCTCACCGCCGGCTGCTTTCTTGCGTAAAGCGCGTGGGGTATCTCCGAAAGAGTCTTTACAAAAGTGGGCGAAATGCGACAGGGAGTCGAATCCGTATCTGTTACAAATTTCAGTGATTCGCATTTTGGTGTGCTGTAGGTCTTCCAGGATTCCTTCCCGTTTCTTTTCCAGTATCCATTCGTATACGGGCACACCATAGAGGTTTTTGAAAAGTCGGCGGAAAGTAGTGGTCGTATATCCTCCCAGATGCGCAAATTCTTCCACGTTCTTCACGTTGCTGTAATTCTGCATGACGAAATAGTGGAAACTTTCCGTATAAGTGCTGATCGGATAGAAGAATGAACCCAGTTGGGGCAGCGGATAGAAGTTGGTAATCAAGAAAACCAGTTCTTTGCATTTTAAGTCGATATACTTGCTGCAAGGGTTTTCTTCAGCGAGGAATTCGGGCATACTGGTGACAAGGTGGTAAAGCCTTTCACTCATAATCAGTGGAGTGTAGGTCAAAGGAGCTTCCGCCTGTTCCATCATTTCCTTATATCGGTCTTCGCAGAGCAAAGGTAGTTCGTTGAACCAGTAGACAACGTATTCAACATCTGTCAGTGCCAGTATTTCGACCTTGGAGCCAATAGCCTGCAAAACAATTTGTCTCTCGCGTAACGTTATTCCGGGATGCTCTTCGCTATTGATAAGTAATTCGCCCTTTATCATAAAAAGCATACAATTCTGTGTACACTTATCCTTGGGGATATGCTCTCCTTTAGGTAAGTTTCTATATACAAGGATATTCTCAACATTTTTTGGACATCCCGTACAGTTGGTATATTGTATGCAAAATGAATCTCCTGGCATGAGTTTTATGCGTGATTTATTATCTTAACGGAACAAAGATAGACTTTTTTTGCGGAAAATGGAATTCTTTCTTTTATTTATGTTTTAGTAGAAACCTGCAAATATTATTCTTATCCCTTTGGATGATGTTAGAGAATTCAATATTTATCTGTTTTAAATTTCTGAATAGAAAACTTTATGTTGATTTTTGGAAGTATTATAGTTGTTTTTGAACATCTGTTTGCTTTTGATATGCGTATTTTTGCGATCTAAACGTTTTAATTATCAATCATTATGCTAATGCTAAGAAAAATTGTATTCTTCCTTTTTGTGTTTGTTGGATTATCATTGTTTGCACAACAAGACTATATGGTCAGTTCTTATGTGCGGGGTAATTTTTACAACCGTGGTCGTATTTCTACAGAAAGCTTGCGGGCAAGTGACGACCTTATTTTCTTGAATGTTCATCCTAATAAAGACGGATCATTGTCATTCGAGAATCCGCGTGTATTTCAGGGAAAAGGGATGACCACTTGGGCAGGTTTGATTAAATCGGTTCGTGCAAAAGTAAAAGGTACAAAAGTGAAAATACGTTTGGGAGCTTCCAGTGGCGAATGGAAAGCGATGGTGGCCGATGAGGCCGCTCGTACGACGTTTGCAAAGAACATAAAGACTGTACTGGAAAAGAATAAACTGGATGGCATTGATCTTGATTTTGAGTGGGCAGAAAATGAGAAAGAATATAAAGATTATAGTTTGGCTATTCTGAAGATGCGGGAAGTGTTGGGAAACAAGTATCTTTTCAGTGTATCTCTGCATCCTGTTTGTTATAAGATTAGTAAGGAAGCTATTGAAGCAGTTGATTTTATTTCACTTCAGTGCTATGGTCCTTCACCGGTTCGTTTTCCAATAGAAAAATATTGTTCGGATATACAGATGGTATTGGAGTATGGCATTCCGAAGGAAAAACTGGTGGCAGGAGTTCCTTTCTATGGTGTGACAAAGGATAATTCGAAGAAGACAGAGGCTTATTTCAGTTTTGTACAAGAGGGACTGATTACGGAACCTGCACAAAATGAAGTAATATATAAGGGAGAGAAATATGTGTTTGACGGACAGGACAATATCCGCACTAAGACCCGTTATGCGATGGAGCAAGGACTGAAAGGCATGATGAGTTGGGATTTAGCCACAGATTTGCCGCTGGATGATTCTAAATCATTGCTCAAAGCGATGGTTGAGGAATTAAGAAAATGACCTCCCCTACAGGTCGCAGAGTTTCCTATTGGGAGGTATCAGAAGGGATTTTTCATTATTGTTCTGAATGATAGAGCAACATGAAAGTAAATTCTACTTCTGATACATCTTCCTTTCTCAAGATTGTATAATCTGCTTCAGGTAATCCGAAGGCGAGACGCCAAATTCCTCTTTAAAGCATTGACGGAAATACCCCGTACTGTTCATTCCTACTTTATAGGCGATTTCAGAGATGTTGAACTTCCCTTCAAGCAATAAACGTTCTGCATTCTGCATTTTCACTTTCCGGATATATTCGTTGGTCGATAATCCTGTCAGTGCTTTCATTTTCCGGTAGAGGGTGGAACCGCTCATACACATCTTGTCTGAAAGATAGGTAATATCAATCTTCTCCGAAGAGAGGTTTTCTTCGATTAAAAGGGTGATTTTTTCAATAAATTCATTATCCAGCTTGCTTAGAGCTTCAGCGATTACGATATGTTTTTCTTTTAAATCTGCCTGATTGCCCGGAACGGATTGTGTCTGGAATTGAGCTATCAGTTTCTTTCTTGATTCCAGCAGATTATTGATACGGCTGCGTAGCAGAGAAGCACTGAAAGGCTTTGTCAGATAAGAATCGGCTCCTACCTCGTATCCTTCTTCTTTATCTTGCAGAGAATCTTTGGCTGTCAATAGGATGACAGGGATATGACTGGTCCGTACGTCTTCTTTCAATTGCCGGCAGAGAGTGATACCGTCCATGACAGGCATCATAATATCGCTGACTACAATATCTGGGATGCGGCTAAGAGCTTGTTGCTTCCCTTCTTCTCCATTGTAGGCGGTGAGTACTTCGAACGAATCTGCGAAGGACTCGGCGATATATTTCTGTATCTCTTCATTGTCTTCTACAATCAACAGGATCGGTTTACCGGTATCCAGTGTGGTTTCTTGTGGATATTCAAGGCTTGCTTCCTGATTCGTATCTTCTTGAATCGGTTCTGTAGAATCTGCGTGTAAGGCATTGGGATAGATATTATCCGTCAATAGGCTGATATAGAAAGTACTTCCTTCGTTTTGCATACTTTCTGCCCGGATTTCTCCTTCATGCAGGGTGACCAGATTCTTCACTAGGGCCAAGCCAATGCCTGTTCCGGATGCCTGATGCTTGCCGCTTTCCTGATAATAACGGTCAAAAATATGTGGCAGGGCTTCAGCAGAAATTCCATATCCTGTATCACTGACTTTTATCTCTGTATAAGCAACTTCATTGCGCATTGTCTGATACAAACTTAGAGTGACGCGTCCCTGTTCCGTATATTTGATCGCATTGGAAATCAGGTTGTCCAAAACGATGGTAATGATTTCCTTATCAAAGAAAAGGAGCATTTCTTCTTTCTCTATCTGAATCTGGAAATCAATCTTGGTCTTTTGATTTAGTTCTTTGTATTTAAGCCCTATCTCATAGATCAGAGGAGCGATATTGCCTTTGCTGACACATAATTTCTTGTTTTGTGTCTCTGTCTTCCGGAATTCCAGTATTTGATTAATCAAGTTGAGCAGCCGTAGTGCACTCTGATGGATGACAGATAACTTTTGGGCTTGTTTTACCGGAAGTGAGGTCTCTTTTTGCATATCTTCCAGAGGACCGAGGATTAAGGTCAACGGCGTACGCAGCTCATGGGTGATATTGGTATAGAATCGCAGACGTTCTTGATTCAATTCCTGTTCTTGCTCATGGTTTTTCTTTTCCAGCGTATAGAGGCTTTCCAAATCCAGCTTCTTTTTATATGCATGCAGGATAAGATAAATGATGCTGATAGATACCAAAATATAGATAAGCTTTGCCCACCATGTCAACCAAAGAGGGGGATTGACACGGATGGTAAGTGAAGTAGCTTCTTCGGGCCATTCCTGATTATGTACCCTTGCTTTGATGAGGAATTCATATTTTCCCGGAGGAATGTTTCGGAAAGTGACGCTGTTGTTCTCATTGACGGTGTACCATGAGTTTTCAAGCCCTTTCAGCATATAAACATATTCCACTTGGTTGACTAGTGAGTAGTTTTGTACGTTAAATGTAAGTCCAAAGCTATTTTGCGCATGACTTAATTCTACATTCTGTCCTTTGGATAAATTGATAATCATGTCATTGTTTTCCAGATTGCTCAATCGTCCGAGTATTTTCATTTCTGTGATAACTGCTGCCGGAGCTGGTTGTTCGTTCATGGTGATATCGGGATTGAAACAGCATACTCCATTGATAGAACCGAAATAAATCCATCCGTTCTTGTTTTGTGTAACACAACTGCTTGAGAAACTTCCTGCCGGTACATCATCAGAGTGACTATAATTGTAAAAACAGTCTTTGCTTGTAACATAACAGCTGATACCTTTGTTGTTACTAAACCAGATATTTCCTTTTTTGTCTTCTGCTATAGCGCAGATATTTGTATTGATCAGGCCGTCTTTCCGTTGATAAGTCTTATAATTCAGTTCATCGGTAGACAGGAAACAAACCAATCCCTCTCCTGTTCCTATCCACATTCTTTTTTGTTTATCTTGTATGATCTGGTTGACAGTATTGGAACAGAAACCATCCCTTTGAGTGAACGTTTTGATTTTTTGTAAGTCCGGGGTGTATATACCAAGTCCGTCTCCGAAACTCCCAATCCAGAAACGTCCTTTCTCATCTTGAGCTATGGAGCGTATAAAGTCACTTTGTAGTTCGCTGTTTTCTGTATTGTAATGTCGGATAATCTCCATTGTAAGAGGGTTCAATATAACAATCCCTCCACTGTATCCTACCCAAATGTTGTGCTGGGTGTCTTCATAGATCGTACGGACATCCAGATTAGATTGCCCCATAAGAGAGATGGAACGGAATTTTTTATTCCGGTTATCATAATAGCTGATTCCCCCTTGGTAGGAACCAAACCATAAATTACCTTTTGAATCCTGCAAAGAGGCTAATATAAAATTCGAAGGAATATTTCCACTCTCTTTTTTATGGATAGCGATACGTTTCTCTCCTTCAAATACATTGATTCCTCCACCGTCTGTTCCGATCCAAACCCGTCCTTGTCTGTCCATACAGAGGCTACTGGCTACTTTGTTGTTCAAACCGTTCTCATTGTTTGGAATAGGGGAATAGCTCAATGTGGTGAACAAAGGTGGTTTACTACTGATAAAGTTGATCCCTCCTCCCCATGTCCCTATCCAAATATTATCAAAAGAATCCTGGAATATACATCGGGCACTTGCATTAGAAAGACTTCGGTTATCAGCACCCTCCTGTATATATTCAAGAGAAATCTCCTCTGGCGAGAGGAACATACTCTGTTTAAGGTTTAATATGGCAATGCCATTGAGTTCTGAAGCAATCCAAAGCCTATTATCTTTCAGTTGGCGGATAGATAATATACGGCTGCATAAAGTAGCATACTTGTCATTCTTGTTGTTTTTGAACGTTATGAAGTTTTCATTAGCATCATCATATAGAGCCAATCCGTTATTTGTACCTAACCAGATATTTCCATTTGCGTCTTTTATAATACAAAACACATCATTACCAGGCAAACTCATTGGGTTTCCGGCTTCGTTCCGGAAGTTTTTTACACTTTTATCTTTTGGAGAGAAAATACTGAACCCGCTTCCGACATGCCCGATATACAAATTTCCATCACCTCCGTCCAATACTGTCCATGTCTGGTCGCAAGGCAGACTGGGAACTGTACTTTTATTATAATGAGTGAATTGTCCGCTGGTGATATCAAGATATTCTATACCTCTATAATAGGTACTAATCCATAAACCATCATCATGTTGAGTGGAAGGAGAAATGTCTGTTACGTCATTCGTAATCAAACTATGTGGATTTTTCGGGCTATGCTGATAAGCGGTAAATGTTTGCTCATTATAATTATATGCATTTAGTCCGTCTCGTTGAGTGGCTATCCAAATAATAGGACGTTTCGTGTCAGCATACACCCGGTTAAGCTTGTTGCCGGTGATTCCCTGATTGTTATGTGCCAAATCATTTTTATAGTAAGTAATAAAACGGGTACCGTCAAACTTATTAAGTCCTTCTTCTGTGGCAAACCATAAGAACCCTTGTTTATCTTGTGTAATGCTGACTACATAATTATTTGATAATCCTTGCTCTATCCCCAATCTTTTTACGGAATGAGACTGGGCTATCAACTGAAAAGTTGATAACAAGAATAAAAATAGAATAGAAGCAATGTGTTTTTTCATAACTCGTGCTTATTTGTTTCAATTACAAGTCCAAAAATAGGAATAAATATTTTATTTAGAGTATACAAATCGTTCATTGCATGATTTGTGTAGTTCTTCTGCATGATTTTTGTTTATTCAGTCTATATCAATGACGTATATTTGTGTTCGAAAAAACAACAAAAAATGTTTAATCTTTAAATTCTAATTTATGAGGTATTTAAGAATCTTATGCATATGTATCATACAGCTGTTTCTGTCTGCTGTTGCATTTGCACAAACACAAGTTACAGGACATGTAGCTGATGTAAGGGGAGAGGATATCATTGGTGCCAATGTAACTGTAAAGGGAACTTCTAATGGGACAATTACAGACATCGATGGTAATTTTACAATCAATGTAGATGATAAGAATGGAACACTGGCAGTCTCGTTTATTGGTTATAAGACTAAAGAAGTGAAGATTGGCGAAAAGGCACGTCTTCAGATTGTTCTTGAAGAAGATACCGAAACTTTGGATGAAGTTGTAGTGGTAGGTTATGGTACACAAACCAAGAAAAGTTTGACCGGAGCAATCAGTGATGTCAAGTCTGATGCGTTGACACGTTCTGTTTCTACCACCACTGCCGGAGCGTTGTCCGGTAAAATAGCAGGTGTATCTACACGTGCTGTGGATGCTCGTCCGGGTAGGGGAATTAATCTCGAAATTCGTAATATGGGTAGTCCGCTGTTTGTAATTGATGGTATTCCTTATGGAGGTATGAATAGTCGTGACTGGTTGCAGGTATCGGATGTTTCCGGTAGTGATGTCTTTAATGCTCTAAACATTGAAGATATTGAAAGTATCACAGTCTTGAAGGATGCTTCTGCTGCTATCTACGGTTTGCGTGCATCAAATGGTGTGGTTTTGGTAACCACCAAGAAAGGTAAAAAGAATGATAAGGTAAGTATCAATGTAAATGGATATTATGGCTGGCAAAACCTGACCCGTTTCCCGAAACTGGCAAATGCAGGACAATATGTAAGAGGGTTGGCTGAAGCAGCGCAGAACAGAGGCGAAGATCCAAGCAAGCTATATAGCCCCGAAGAACTGGCGAAATGGGAAGCCGGTACGGAACCGGGATATAAGAGTTATGACTATTATGATATGGTGATGAGAAAAAATGTGCCACAGTACCACATTAACGCTAACGTGACGGGTGGTTCTGAAAGGACCAATTACTACCTTTCTGTAGCCCATACCGGACAGGATGCCATGATGCGCGACTTCAAATACGAACGTACCAACCTTCAGTTGAATATTGATACAAAGATTACAGATCGTTTTACGATCGGTGCACAGATCAGCGGTAAATACGAAAAGACCGAAGATGTAGGTTTGCCTGGCGGTGATGGATATTATTCGGCTATTTTGTCTATGTTCAAAATGCAACCGATTGAAAGTCCTTATGCTAATGATAATCCGGAGTATATCAATAATGTACATGAGAATGGTTACAATCCGGCAGCTTTCAGCCGTGATATTGCCGGCTATAAAGATAATCTGACTCGTAATGCCAATATCAATGCTTATGCGCAGTATGATTTCTCATTTGGTTTGACTGCAAAGGCTACTTTCTCGTACAATTATACTAACAGTCGTTTTGACGGTTATCAATATGCTTATCAGATTTATACCTACGATAAAGAGAAAGATACTTATAATGGAACTCCTGCCGTAGGACGTTGGAGAAGTCAAATTGATCGTAGCGTTCCTGCGCGTTATATGCAGTTACAATTGAATTATGCCAAACAGATTAAGAACCACAATATTTCGGCTGTTTTGGGTTATGAAGCCTCCGATTACGATTGGACTAAGAAGACTTATGGAACAGAACCTTCTACCGACTATTTGCCGCTATTGCAGTTCGATGAACTTAACAGTTTCGGTGATGAATGGAGTTACGAGGCACGTGCCGGATGGATTGGTCGTATCAATTACGATTTTGCTCACAAATATCTGATTGAATTATTGGCTCGCTATGATGGCTCTTATCTTTATGCAGCGAATAATCGTTGGGGATTCTTCCCGGGTGTATCTATCGGTTGGAGAATCTCGGAAGAGAAATTCTTTGAAAAGTTGAGACCAGTTGTAGATGATTTAAAGATTCGTGCTTCTATCGGTCAGACAGGTACAGAAAAAGATGTAAAGTTGTTCGATTACTTGAGTGGTTATACTTGGAATAATGGTAATGCTGTATTGGATGGCGAGCTGGTTACCGGATTGAACCAAAGAGGATTACCTATTACAAACTTATCCTGGACTAAGAATACGACATCGAATATCGGTTTTGACCTGACCATGTTCAATAATCGTTTGAAGATCACAGCCGATGCTTTCCGTAAGGATATTACTGGTGTGCCGGCTGCCCGCTATGATGTATTGCTTCCGAGCGAAGTAGGCTATTCGTTACCTAATGAAAACTTGAATAAACAAGCTTATATCGGTGCGGAGGGTATGGTTACATGGACCGACCATATCGGTGATTTGAATTATACCGTAAGCGGTAATTTTACTTTCTCACGTTACAAAAGTATTGAGACTTACAAACCACGTTTTAATAACTCCTGGGATGAATATCGCAATTCTGCAGAAGGTCGTTGGGGAGGTATTTATTGGGGATATCAGGTAATCGGCCAGTTCCAGTCGGAAGAAGAAATTCGTAATTATCCGGTAAACCTGGATGGAAATAATAACCGCACCCTGCTTCCTGGTGACTTTATCTATAAAGATGTGAATGGTGATGGCATCATCAATGGTATGGATGAGCGTCCTATCGGTTATCCTGAAGGCTGGGCACCTATCATGTCATTTGGTGGTAATATCGGTTTGCAGTGGAAGGGCATTGACTTGAATATCGACCTTTCCGGTGGTGCTATGCAAGGATGGAGACAGAACTATGAGTTGGCCAATGCATATCATGGCAACGGAAACTCTCCGGTTTATTTGTTGGAAGACCGTTGGCATCGTGCCGACTTGTATGATCCGGATAGTGAATGGATACCGGGACGTTATCCGGCCATCCGTAAAGGTGAATTCAGCTATAACAATAAGAATAGTGACTTTTGGTTGCACAATGTACGCTATCTGCGTATCAAGAACTTGGAAGTGGGTTACAGCTTGCCGGCTCAACTGTTGAGACCGATCCGTGCACAGAAGGTACGTGTTTATGCGAATGTTTCTAACTTGTGTTCGTTCGACAATGTGGGTAAGTTTGGAGTCGATCCTGAAATTACTGCCGCAGCTGCAGTGGTATATCCGCAACAACGTACATTCCTCCTTGGATTTAATATTACATACTAAAAACGAAAGTGATCATGAAAAGCAAATCTATAAAAATACTTCTGATGGGAGCTGCCATCACCTCCATGTTGTCGAGTTGTGGTGACAGTTGGTTCGAAAGAGAACCCAAAAACATTCTTACTAATGAGTTGGTATGGAATGATCCGAACATGATTAAATCGCAGTTGGCCAATCTTTATAATCGTATTCCGCAGTTGCACGGTGATTTCAATACCGGTGGTATGTGTGAAACAGACGATGCGATGTATTGTGGTACATTAGATCAGAATTATCGTAACGAACTGCGTTATGGAAACGACTACGGACGCTGGTGGGATTACGGACTGATACGTGACATCAATATGTCTATTGAGAATATCGATAAGTATGGGACCGATATTTCGGCAGATGAGAAACTTCAGTTCAAAGCAGAGTTCCGTTTTATCCGCGCCTACGTTTATTTTGAGCTTGTAAGACGTATGGGTGGTGTACCATTGATTACAACGACTTTGGAGTATGACTTTAGCGGAGATCCTTCTTATTTACGCAATCCGCGTGCAAAGGAACACGAAATATATGATTTTGTATATAGTGAATGTGAAGCGATTAAGTCGCAATTGGGTAATAAAGGCAGTCAGACTCGTGCCAACTATTACACAGCGTTAGCGTTGGAAAGTCGCGCTATGTTGTATGCCGGTTCTATCGCTAAGTACAACGCGCTGAAAACTCCTAATATTGTGACTTCCGGTGGAGAAGTGGGCATTCCGTCCGATATGGCAGATGATTACTATCGCAAATCATTGACAGCTTCGCAAGAGATTATCACAAAAGGTGGATATGAACTTTATGAGAAGGAGTCAGATAAAGGGGTGAACTTCTACAAGATGCTTATGGACAAGACCCTGAATAAGGAAGCAATTTGGGTGAAAGATTATAAGAATCCTCTGAAGGTGCATAGCTTCGGTTATGATAATGTAGTTCATCATTTAAGAGAGGATAACGACAACTCTTCTTGCATCGGCCCGTCACTAGGATTGGTAGAGGCTTTCGATTATCTGGATGGAACTCCGGGAACGTTACATTATAAAAATGGTAATGATTATGTAGTATATGACACTCCAAGCGATATTTTTGCTAATAAGGATGCACGTTTGTATGGTACGATTATCTATCCGGGTTCCAAGTTCAGAAATCAAGATGTGGATATTCAGGCAGGAGTAGCAGTTTGGAACGATAAGACCGGTTCTTATGATTTACTGACAGACTCGAAATTGGGAAGTTTTTATGAAGATAATAAAACTTTTGTCGGGCAGGACGGACCTCAAACCAACAGTCCTAATGTGAGCAACACCGGATTCTACATCCGTAAGTTTATCAGTGAGGCATCCGGTTACACTCTCCGTAACTACGCTGAAAACTGGTGGCCTTGGTTCCGTTTGGGTGAAATCTATTTGAATGCCGCCGAAGCTGCTTTCGAATTGAATGACGAACCGACAGCTTTACCCTACATCAACCGTTTGCGTCAGCGTGCCGGTTTCCCGGCCAACAGCTTAACAAGCCTGACAATAGAAAAGATTCAGAACGAACGTCGTGTGGAACTGGCTTTCGAAGATCACCGTTATTTTGATATGAAACGATGGAGAATAGCTGATATTACCTGGAACGGAAATACTGATAATGATAAAGCTATCGTATATGGTTTATATCCTTATCGTATTGCAGTGGCAAAACCGGGAACACAGGATCAGGACAAGTACATTTTCGTAAAGACCAGATCCGAACGTTTCAAGGTGGCAAGAACCTTCCAGCAGTCCAACTATTATTCATTCATTGCTGATGATGTAATTAATAACAATCCGACGATTGTTAAAAATCCATTCCAATAAAAAATAAGAGATTATGAAAAAGATTATACCTTTCTTTATTATGATATGTTGTTTGTTGGCAGTAAGCAGTTGCAGCTACGACAACTTTGAGGAACCTAAAGCCACATTAACCGGAAAAGCTATTTATGACGGTGAGGCAGTAGGGGTTAGAAGCGGAAGTTCCGAATTTGCTTTGTTTCAGGATGGTTATGCTCTGAAAGGTTCTATTCCGGTGTATATTGCCCAAGATGGAAGTTATTCCGTGTCCCTTTTCAATGGTGATTACAAATTGGTGCGTATGGGCAATGCACCTTGGGAAAGACCTTCTAATGATACGATCTATATTACCGTAAGAGGAAACACAGTGCAGGATATTCCTGTGACGCCGTATTTCTTTGTCAGAAACGTGTCATTTGCCAAAAACGGTAATAAGATTACAGCACGTTTCACCATTAACAAAGTGGTTGCCAATGCCAATATGGAAAATGTAGGTATTTATCTGGGTACAGGTATCCTGACGGATGAGAAGCAGAAAGAAGCAGAGTTGAAGTTGGGTAATACTGTTTCACTCGATCAAGAAAACACAGCTGAAATTGAAATCCCGAGTGGTTTGGTAAACGAATCGTATCTTTACGCCCGTGTGGGAGTCAAATCGGACAAATCATCAGAATATTGCTATAGTCAGTCTATTAAGGTAGCATTGAAATAAATAGTATCAAGAATATAATACTTGAGGGGGAAGTATCGCAACCTGATATTTCCCCCTTTATCTAATGAATGAAAATAATGATAGTAACGATTAAACAAACTCTAATTGCGTTCGGTCTGATGTTAGCAGTAACGTTCCCTGCTTTTTCACAATCCAATAATCCTATATTGCCGGGTTTTCATGCCGATCCTGAAATTTTGTATTCCAATAAGACAAAGAAGTACTACATTTATTCTACCACAGACGGTCAGCCTGGATGGGGTGGTTGGTATTTTACTGTTTTTTCGTCTGTCGATCTGAAGAACTGGAAGGACGAAGGAGTGATGCTGGATTTAAAATCAGATCAGGTACCTTGGGCGGATGGTAATGCGTGGGCGCCATGTATAGAGGAAAAGTTAGTAGGAGATCAATATAAATATTTCTTTTATTACAGTGGAAATCCTAAAGCAGGAGGAGGAAAGCAGATCGGAGTGGCTATAAGTGATTCGCCTGCCGGACCGTTTGTTGACTTGGGACATCCTATTATAACAGATTCACCTACAGGACACGGGCAACAGATTGATGTGGACGTGTTCACCGATCCGGCTTCGGGGAAGTCATATTTGTATTGGGGAAACGGTTATATGGCAGGTGCAGAGCTTAATGATGATATGATTTCAATTAAGAAAGAGACTATCACGGTGATGACTCCCGAAGGAGGAACGCTACAGGATTATGCTTACCGTGAGGCTGCTTATGTGTTTTATCGTAACGGGCTTTACTATTTCATGTGGTCGGTAGACGATACCGGCTCTCCTAATTATCATGTAGCTTATGGCACTTCGACATCACCTTTGGGACCGATTAAAGTAGCTAAGAACCCTGTCGTATTGATCCAAAACCCGGAAAAGGAAATATATGGCCCTGCTCATAATTCCATCTTGCAAGTTCCCGGTACTGATAAGTGGTATATTGTTTATCATCGCATTAATAAGAATTATCTGAAGAGTGATCCCGGTGTTCATCGTGAAGTATGCATAGATCGCATGGAATTTAATGAAGATGGGAGCATTAAACAAGTAATACCCACCCGTTAGTTATATCTTTTCGGATTTCAATAGATTGTTTGTATGTTTTTAGAACCGTATTGTGTGATTTGAATAATTAAAGATTTTAGATGAATAGGATGAAAGGTAAAAAGATTTTAGCCGCTTTAGGCTTCTTCTCAATAGCCGGTGCGGCAGGTGGATGTTCCCAACCTGCCCCCAATATACGTTATCAGATAGAAACAGACCAACCCTGTCAGACGATGGCATACTTTAGTGCTTCCGATGCCTGGAGTATGCAATTCATCGGGCTTTGGCCGCAGGAGAAACAAAACCAAATAGCCGACTGGCTGTTCAGCACGGAGAATGACGCCAACGGACAACCGAAAGGTATCGGACTGTCACTCTGGCGTTTCAATGTCGGAGCAGGTAGCACGGAGCAAGGAGAGGACAGTCAAATTGCTTCCCCCTGGATGCGTGCCGAATGTTTCCTGAATCCCGACGGAACATACGACTGGAACAAGCAACAAGGTCAACGCAACTTTCTGAAACTGGCTAAAGAACGGGGAGTCAGCAAATTTCTGGCTTTCCTGAACTCTCCTCCCGTATATTACACACAGAACGGATTGGCTACCAACACCGGCCGTGGAGGTACGGCGAACCTGAAACCGGATTGTTATGAAAAGTACGCTCGTTTTCTGGCTGATGTAGTGCAGGGAGTAGAACAACACGATGGCATCAAGTTCAACTATATCTGTCCTTTCAATGAGCCGGACGGACACTGGAACTGGGTCGGTCCGAAGCAGGAAGGCTGTCCGGCAACGAACAGGGAAATAGCCCGCACCGTTCGTCTGTTGAGCAAAGAGTTTGTAGACCGGAACATGGATACACAGATTATGGTCAATGAGTCTTCCGATTATCGTTGTATGTTCCGCACTCACGAAACGGATTGGCAACGGGGGTATCAGATTCAGGCTTTCTTCTGTCCGGATAGTGTGGATACGTATTTGGGAGATACTCCGAATGTTCCCCGCCTGATGCTCGGTCATAGTTATTGGACAACGACTCCGTTAAGTGAATTACGTAATATCCGCTGCCAGCTACGGGATACATTAGATAAACATCAAGTTGGTTTCTGGCAAACAGAAACCTGCATCATGGGCAATGATGAAGAAATTGGTGGTGGAAATGGTTTCGACCATACGATGAAAACAGCACTCTATGTGGCACGTATCATTCATCACGATATTGTGTATGCCAAAGCTGAAAGCTGGCAATGGTGGCGTGCTATTGGTGGTGATTATAAGGATGGATTGATTCGCGAATATACTACGGATGATAACTTCCTGGATGGCAGAGTGGAAGACTCCAAACTGATGTGGGCTTTAGGTAATTATAGTCGTTTTATTCGTCCGGGGGCAGTCCGGTTGTCCGTTTCGGCTTTCGATCAAACAGACGCTTTGATTCCTGATGGCGACACCGATCAGCAGGGATTGATGTGTTCTGCTTATAAGAATGTAGACGGAACGTATGTGATGGTAGTGATTAATTATGCCAATGAAGAAAAAGAGTTTTCTATTCATAAAAGAAAAGTAGGAAATGCACAATGGCAGATTTATTGTACTTCAGATAAAGAAGGGGAAGATTTGCTTCCGGTGGGGACAGTGAAAAGTGGAAAGATTGTTCAGATTCCGGCACGTTCTATTATAACGCTTCAGAGCAAATAATTAAAAACGGCTTTGTATTTTTATTTCTTTTTGAAAGTTGTACATTTGTGTGTCCGTCCATTACTACGAAGGTAATGGACGGACGCAATGCATAAACAAGGAGGTCTTTTATGGACAATAGAGGAAATATTGTCATTTATCAGACAAAGGATGGGAAAACTTCCATTGATGTAAAGTTGGAGAATGAGACGGTGTGGCTGACGCAGGCGCAAATGGCAGACTTATTCCAGAAGGATAGAACTGTCATCGGTAGACATATAAATAATGTATATCGGGAAGGAGAGTTGGAGCGTGATATCACGTGTGCAAAATTCGCACATGTGGGTAGCGATAATGACCAACAATACGTTTGTAGCACTTACGTTAATGATTGCCGAAAGCCGGACGGAAGAAAAGGACGTGATGGTGAAGGTAGTAATCAATTTGATTAATAAGAATAATTGAATTTAGGTCTTATTGATGGATGATATAGGCAATGAGAGATACCTCGTCGCAGGGTATCTCTCATTTATTGTCAGGAATACCATTTTGCTGATGTCAGCAAAATGATAGGTGATAGAGGAATGTGTATTTTTATATGAGAAGAAGATCCTATATGAAGATGTTTATATAGAAATATATAAAAAGAGGTTTATTTGTGGAGCGTATTCTTATTCGGAGTATTCCATACTTTTGTCTGATCGCATACAATATCCATCCATTGGTCACCGCATTTAATCTTGAAATCTCCTTTTTCCAGTCTCCACTTACCGTCATATCCCACAAATGCCAAGTCGCTTCCTTTCAGTTTCAGCGTAACCGTCTTTGTTTCTCCCGGTTCCAGAGAAACCTTTTCGAAGTTTCGTAAACGGATATTGTCCGGTGTGCTGCTTGCCACTAAGTCCTTAGAGAACAATAACACACTCTCTTTTCCGGCAACTTTGCCCGTGTTGGTTACGTCAACCGTGAATATCAGTTCGTCGTCAGCATTAAAAGTCGGTTTATTTACTTTTAAATTGCTGTACTTATAATTCGTATAGCTTAATCCGAAACCGAACGGCCATTGAATATCCATCACCGAATCATAATTGTAGTTACCTCCCATTTGCCCCATGTTTTCGCAAGGCTTGTAGTCATAAGTTGCCAAAGCGTTGATAAGTCGGGGATAGGTGAACGGCATTTTTCCACTGAAGTTGGCATCACCGGCCAATAAGTTAGCAAGTGCATCACCACCGTAATTGCTTGGCAACATGATGTTGACAACCGCTTTAGCTAAAGGCACTATATCGTTGATAATACGTGGACGTCCCTGATTCAGAACCAGGACAATAGGTTTGCCCGTAGCGGCCAGAGCTTTTACCAGATTGCGCTGGTTTTCTGATAAGGTAAGATCCGTCAGGTTGCCCGGAGTTTCGCAATAAGAGTTTTCACCGATGCAGGTGATGATAATATCCGCTTGTGCTGCCGCTGCCACAGGTTTTTCAGTTTCCGGTTTGTTTTCTTCCCACCAATTATCGTTTTTGTAAGAAGCATAGGTCACTCCCGGTTCATAGATAATATTCTCTTTTCCGTATTTCTCACACAAAGCCTCGTAGATGGTATGATATGCCTGCGCATACTCATCAGCAACGTGTCCCTGCCAGCTATACGACCATCCGCCGTTCAGACAACGCATCGAGTTTGCGTTCGGACCGGTCAGCAGAATCTTTTTGCCTTTCGCTATCGGCAGGATATTTCCGTCATTCTTTAGCAACACTTCCGATTCCTCGGCAGCCTGCAGGGCAACAGCTGCAAATTCCTTAGAACCGAACTTGTCATACTTCTTAATGTCCCAATATGGATGGTCAAATAATCCCAGACGATATTTCAGACGCAACACACGGGCTACTGCATCATCGATACGCTCCATAGATACCTCTCCTTCTTCAACCAACTCTTTCAGATAATCGCAGAAACTCACTTCATAAGGAACCATCGACATGTCGATACCAGCATTGATGACAATCTTGACAGCCTCTTTCTTGGTGGCAGCGATGTGATCCCGGGTACAGAGATTGTTAATGTCCGCCCAGTCTGTAACAATCAGTCCGTCCCAGTTCAAGTCTTCTTTCAGCCATTCGGTCAGCAACTCACGGTTGGCGTGAAAAGGCAGTCCGTTGTCAACGCCGGAGTTTACCATTACGCTCAATGCACCCTGACGTACAGCGGCAAGGAAAGGAGCGAAATGTTTTTCACGCATATCACTGCGTGAGATGGAAGATGGAGTACGGTCTTTACCGGAAACAGGTACACCGTAACCCATATAATGCTTCATGCACGCAGCTACATTGTATTCTCCGATACGGTTCGGGTCTTCTCCCTGAAAACCTTTCACGGCCGATACACCCATTTCTGCGTTTACATAACAATCTTCACCATAGTTCTCCCACATACGTGCCCAGCGCGGGTCGCGGCCTAAGTCGACTACCGGGGCGAACGTCCAGGGGATGCAGCCTGCTTTCGTTTCATAAGCGGAGATTTTGGCACCTCTTCTCGTTAGCTCGCGGTTGAAGGTGGCTCCCATGTTGATGCCTTGCGGAAACATCGTTCCGTCCAATGTGTAAGTCGTTCCATGAATCTGATCTACCCCATAGATGCAGGGAATACCGATCTCCTTCATCGATTTCTCCTGTATCTGTTTGATGGCTTCCGCCCACTTCTCCTTTTTCTGTGCTACCCCTAAAGGAACATTCAACAGTGAACCTACTTTATATTTACCGATAACCGTGTCGAGCATTGCCTCGCTAAGGCAGAATCCTTTCTTACGACTGGTTTCAAGATCGGATACCACATCAATCGTGATTTCACACATCTGACCGATTTTTTGTTCGAGAGTCATTTTCTGAAGCCATTCCCGGATATGAGTTTCAATAGCCGGATCGGTCGGGATGACAGGAGAGGCAGTCTGTGCATGAGGCGTAAGACAAGTACCGGCAAAGGCTGATACTAATACCATTTTCTTAATGTTTTTCATGAGTTGATATTTTTAGAGTGAGACTTTAATTCTATTACAAATGTAGGAAGAATTGCACTCACCCGAAAGGGCGAAATGCAATTGAATACAAATCATGCCCCAATAAAATACATTCTATTCTCTTCTATGCCTTGCGAGACTTTCCGAATGTAACATTATTGCCTTATATTTGAAACGAAAAACGCTATCCTGAAAGAAAACGTTCCGCACCTTGAAACATAACGAACCTTGTTTCTGCCGGATTATGGTGAACTTTGCCATCAGTACAAACTTTAAAAATAAGAATGATGAAGAACAGTTGCAGACTTTTATTAATCTTAATCGGATTATGGATGGCTAATGTCTCCCTCGCACAAAAGACATTCAGGAACCCCATTATCACAGGAATGAATCCCGACCCGAGCATTTGCAGGGTGGGAGATGATTTTTACTTGGTTACTTCTACCTTTGAATATTTTCCCGGTCTGCCGGTTTATCATAGTAAAGACCTTGTTCATTGGAAACTGATCGGTCATGCCCTGTCCCGCCCGGAAAATAATCCGTTGATGGGATGCAATGCCTCCACCGGCGGACAGTATGCTCCGACGTTACGATACCATGACGGTACATTCTATGTGATTGGCACGAACTATGGAGGAAAAGGTTCGCAAGGAGTATTCTATGTGACGGCAAAGAATCCTGCAGGTCCCTGGTCTGATCCGGTATGGGTGGGGAACTGGTATGTAGATCCGTCTATTGAGTTTATCGACGGAAAGATGTACTTTTTGAGTCCGGATAATCAAGGCAGCTTCCTGTTGGGAGTGATGGACCCCGAAACCGGAACGTTTGTGGAAGCTTTGAGAAAAGTAGCTTCCGGTCTGGGAGGCTCTTCACCGGAAGGACCTCATTTCTATAAGATAGGCGATTATTACTATATCATGTCTGCCGAAGGAGGAACGGGCTACGAGCATCGGGAAGTCATACAACGGAGTAAATCCCCTTGGGGACCGTATGAGCCCAGTCCTGTAAATCCTGTCCTTTCGAATATGAACTGTCCCGATCATCCTTTCCAGGCGATAGGTCATGCCGACCTCGTCCAACTGAAAGATGGAAGCTGGTGGGCAGTTTGTCTGGGAATAAGACCAGTGAACGGCAAGTACCAGCATTTAGGGCGTGAAACGTTCCTAGCACCTGTGACGTGGGATGCCGACGGCTGGCCTAAGGTGGGTAAAGATGGTGTCGTACAGGAAACATATCTCTTCCCCAACCTGCCGTCACACGTTTGGATGGAACAACCGGTTCGTGATGATTTCGATCAGGAAACACTGGGGTTGGACTGGACTTTTATCCGCAATCCTGCTCATTCGTTCTGGTCATTGACGGAGAAGCCGGGTTCGCTGCGTCTGAAAGGAACAGCAATCAACTTCACAACGAATGATTCTCCTTCTTTTATCGGCCGCCGGCAGGCTGCTTTCAATCTGACTGCATCTGCAAAAGTCAACTTTATTCCGAAAGTGGAAAATGAAGAGGCGGGACTGGTAGTAAGAGCGGATGATAAGAATCATTATGACCTGCTGATAACGGAGCGGAACGGACAGCGGGTTGCCATGATCCGTAAAACTTTGAAGGATAAAGTGGTCGATACCACCTGCAAAGAACTTCCTGCTACCGGAGAGGTGATCTTATCCATCACCGCCACCGAGACGACCTATACGTTTGAGATAAAGGCAGCCCACGTTTCTGCTATATTGGGAACAGCTTCCACGCGTGATGTCTCCAATGAAGTGGTAGGTGGATTTACCGGTGTATTTATAGGTATGTATGCATCCGGTAATGGGCAGGCAAATACAAATCCGGCCGACTTTGACTGGTTCGATTTTCGCTGCTTGGACTAAGCTGAAGAGGGTTGAAAACAAATCATACGCAAAAGGGAAACATTCTGTGCGTATGGGTAAAACATTTGGCAGACCGGGTGTGAACGAAATACCATATTTCCTTTGGGAAAAACATCTACTTTTGTATCGTCGGCTGGCAAAAGATGTTTAACTCTTAAATTATATAATATGCGAAACGCTTTATTCCTTATTTTTATTTCGCTTTGTTCCGTATGCAAGTCATCAGCTCAAGGTTACAGTAATCCTGTAATCCCCGGTTTCCATCCCGATCCGAGTGTTTGCAAGGCAGGGGATGATTATTATTTAGTCAACAGCAGCTTTCAATATTTCCCCGGAGTGCCTTTGTTTCACAGTAAAGACCTTGTGCATTGGGAGCAGATAGGAAACTGTCTGACCCGTCCGTCCCAGCTTGATCTGACTAATGCTAATTCGGGAAGCGGTATTTTCGCTCCTACCATTCGTTACAATGATGGAGTGTTTTACATGATTACGACTAATGTCTCCGGTAAGGGGAATTTCCTGGTACATACTACTGATCCCCGTAGTGAATGGTCGGAACCAGTCTGGCTCGAGCAAGGAGGCATCGATCCTTCGCTTTATTTTGAGGATGGCAAATGTTTTATGGTCAGTAATCCGGATGGATACATCAACCTGTGTGAGATTGACCCCATGACAGGCAAACAGCTTTCTTCTTCCAAACGAATATGGAACGGCACTGGAGGCAGATATGCCGAGGGTCCGCACATTTATAAGAAAGACGGCTGGTACTATCTGCTGATTTCGGAGGGCGGTACGGAATTGGGACATAAAGTAACCATTGCCCGCAGCCGTTACATTGACGGGCCTTATCAGGGAAATCCGGCAAATCCTATTCTGACCCATGCCAATGAATCGGGACAATCCAGTCCGATTCAGGGAACAGGGCATGCTGATCTGGTGGAAGGCACCGATGGTTCTTGGTGGATGGTTTGTCTGGCATACAGAATTATGCCGGGAACTCATCATACATTGGGACGTGAAACGTATCTGGCTCCGGTGCGGTGGGATAAGGACGCCTGGCCTGTAGTCAATAGCAATGGAACCATTTCTTTGAAGATGGACGTCCCTACTCTGCCTCAACAGGAAATGAAAGGCAGACCGGAACGAATAGACTTTAAAGAAGGAAAGCTTTCTCCCGAATGGATTCATCTGCAGAATCCCGAAGCGAAGAATTATATTTTTACCAAAGATGGAAAACTTCGTTTGATAGCGACTCCCGTTACGTTAAGCGATTGGAAAAGCCCTACCTTTGTCGCCTTGCGGCAGGAACATTTTGATATGGAAGCATCCGCTCCGGTAGTCTTGCAGAAAGCGGGAGTGAATGATGAAGCGGGAATTTCCGTCTTTATGGAGTTTCATTCTCACTACGATTTATTTGTCCGTCAGGATAAGGATCGGAAACGTTCTGTTGGCTTGCGATATAAACTGGGAGAGATTACCCATTATGCCAAAGAAGTTTCCCTACCGACGGATGGTGAGGTGGAACTGGTGGTGAAGTCGGATATCAATTACTATTATTTTGGTTATAAAGTGAATGGAATATATCATGATCTGGGTAAGATGAACACGCGTTATCTAAGCACTGAAACAGCAGGCGGATTTACCGGAGTCGTATTGGGGCTTTACATTACATCAGCTTCTAAAGATTCGAAGGCGTATGCTGATTTTGAGTACTTTAAGTATAAAGGGAAACCGGGAGAAAACAAATGAATCCCTTTTATAAAACAAATTCACCCCATCGTTTCCAAAACGCTCCCTATATGAATAACATTACAGAAGTGAAGTTACATGTCGAATACATAATTTTGTGGTGTAGAAAACAAATGTGTTTTGATGAGGCAAGGTTAACGGTTTTAAATTTAATCTAATAGTATAGAAGAATATGGAAAAACAGTCATTTAGTGATGGATTATTTAGTCCATTGGGTATTAAACGAGTCATATTTATGCTGGTGTTGCTCACCACCTCTTTTATATCATGTAGCAACAGTGATGAAAAAGGAGGAAGTCTGGAAGTGGCACAGGAATATCGTAATCTGGAGTTTGACGCTCGTGGAAGCAGGCAGACTATTCAGATAGACGGTCCGGCCGAATGGCATATCAGTACTTCGGAAAGTTGGTGTAAAAGTTCACATACTATCGGTGAAGGAAAACAATATGTAAATATCACAGTAGAGGCCAATGATACGCAGAAAGAGAGGACGGCTACCGTCACCGTTTCGGCGAGTGGCGCTCCTGATATTATTATCAATGTAAAGCAGTCCCTATATAGCGTACCTGCATACGATGAATACATTGCACCTGATAATACAGGGATGCGTGATTTGACTTCCATGCAACTGTCGGCATTGATGAAAGCCGGAGTGAATGTAGGGAATACATTTGAGGCGGTGATTGTGGGAAATGACGGAAGTCTTTCCGGCGATGAAACGTGTTGGGGAAATCCTACACCGAACAAGGTTCTTTTCGAGGGTATCAAAGCAGCGGGCTTTGATGTCGTGCGTATACCGGTAGCTTATTCTCATCAGTTTGAAGATGCGGCAACGTATAAGATTAAGAGTGCATGGATGGATAAGGTGGAGGCTGCCGTGAAAGCTGCGCTTGATGCCGGTCTCTATGTTATTATCAATATCCACTGGGAAGGTGGCTGGCTGAACCATCCGGTAGATGCCAATAAAGAAGCTCTGGATGAAAGACTGGAAGCGATGTGGAAACAGATCGCCTTAAGATTCAGAGACTATGACGACCGTCTGCTCTTTGCCGGAACCAATGAGGTGAATAATGACGACGCTAACGGTGCGCAGCCTACAGAGGAGAATTACCGGGTACAGAATGGTTTCAATCAGGTGTTTGTCAATACGGTTAGAGCTACCGGAGGACGTAATCATTACCGTCATCTGATTGTGCAGGCATATAATACCGATGTGGCGAAAGCGGTCGCGCATTTCACAATGCCGCTCGATATTGTTCAAAATCGTATTTTCCTGGAATGTCATTACTATGATCCTTATGATTTCACAATCATGCCTAACGATGAGAATTTCAAGAGTCAATGGGGAGCTGCGTTTGCAGGTGGAGATGTATCTGCTACCGGACAGGAGGGGGACATAGAGGCTACTTTAAGTTCGCTGAATGTATTTATCAATAATAATGTTCCTGTAATCATCGGCGAATATGGTCCGACATTAAGAGACCAGTTGACCGGAGAGGCTTTGGAGAATCATTTGAAATCGCGTAATGACTATATCGAATATGTAGTGAAAACCTGTGTGAAGAATAAGCTCGTTCCCTTGTACTGGGATGCCGGCTATACCGAAAAACTGTTTGACCGTACTACAGGACAACCGCATAATGCAGCATCCATAGCAGCGATTATGAAAGGATTAAATTGAATATTAACCATTTAAATAAGGTACAATGAATAAACACTTTCTTGGAAAATGTACATTTGTACATTGGTACTGTCTTGCGTTGGCAATATTACTTTGGTTGCCAATAACGATATTGGAGGCTGCTCCTTCACAGAACTTAAAGGTGTCCGGAATAGTAACTTCCGCGACTGACGGAGAACCGTTGATTGGGGTAAGCGTACAAGTGAAAGGTACGTCGACAGGAACTATTACAGACTTGAACGGTAAGTATACGCTGAATGTATCTACCGGACAGACGCTGGTCTTCTCCTACATCGGCTTTATGGAACAGCAGGTTGTTGCAACAAAACCTGTCATTAACGTAGTTCTGAAAGAAGATACTAAAACGTTGGATGAGGTGGTAGTTGTCGGCTATGGAACCATGAAACGAAGTGACTTGACAGGTTCAGTTGTTTCCGTGACCGGAGATGAACTGAAAAAGTCTGTTGTTACTTCTTTAGACCAAGCTTTGCAGGGGCGTGCAGCGGGTGTTTCCGTTACACAAAATTCGGGAGCCCCGGGTGGAGGTATCTCTGTGAGTATTCGTGGTATCAATTCCTTGAATGGTAACGAACCTCTGTATGTGATTGATGGTGTAGCGATTTCCGGTAATACGGACGGTAACTCCAGTGTACTGTCTTCCATTAACCCTTCGGACATCGTTTCTATGGAAATTCTGAAAGATGCTTCGGCTACAGCTATTTATGGTTCGAGAGCTTCCAATGGTGTGGTACTGATTACCACTAATCAGGGTAAAGCCAGTAAGACAAAAGTTTCTTACGAAGGATATTATGGCTTGCAGCAATTACCAAAGAAGTTGGATGTTTTAAATCTGCGCGAATATGCGGAATATCAAAATCTACGCGCTCAAGTACTGGGCTTTGGTGACCGTGAGGAGTTTAAAGATCCCAGCTTACTGGGAGAAGGGACGAACTGGCAGGATGAGATTTTCCGCAATGCATCTATGCACAATCATCAGATCAATATCTCCGGAGGAAATGAGGGAACTACTTATTCACTTTCGGGTGGTTATTTGAGTCAGGATGGTATCGGTATCGGTTCTAGCTTCGAACGTTTCTCTGCCCGTGTCAATATGGATAATAAGATAACGAACTGGCTCTCTACCGGGTTGCGTGCTTCTGTTGCCAAGACGCAGCAGAACAATACGATCGACAATGGTAATATCATCCGCACGGCGATACAGCAGTTGCCCGAAGTACCGGCGAAGAATCCTGACGGTTCATGGGGAATGCAGTCAGAAAACATGTATGGTACTTACTTTACGAATCCGGTAGCAGAAGCGCTGATGCGTGAGAACTACGAAAAGGGATTACAACTCTATGTGGATTTCTTTGCTGATATTACACTTTACAAGGGATTAGTGTTCAGAGCTGAGTATGCAGGCAATTATTATTATAACAACAATTATCAGTATACTCCGTCTTATGACTATGGTCTTTATACCCAAGAGTCATTAGGTAGTCGTAGTGCCAGCAATGGTAGTAACTGGACATTAAAGACTTATCTAACTTATACTAATACTTTCGGTCGACATCAAATTACTGCCATGGCGGGACATGAAGCGCAGGAGAATAATTGGGAATCACTTTCCGGCACCCGGAGTGACTATTTTCTCAACTCTGTTCACGAACTGGACGCGGGTAGCTCACTTACCGCAAAGAATAGTAGTTCCAAAGGTTCTTCTGCTATCGAATCTTACTTCGGTCGTGTTAACTACGGATTTGATGACCGTTATTTGTTGACACTTACTGTACGTGGTGACGGTTCTTCTACGTTTGCTCCGAACAATCGTTGGGGAATATTTCCATCGGCAGCTCTTGCATGGAAGTTGAAGAATGAGAAATTCCTGAAGAACGTCTCTTGGTTGGATAATTTGAAGTTACGTCTGGGTTGGGGATTGGTTGGTAATCAAGCGGCAGAAAACTATGCTTATGGTGTAAAGATGAGAACTGTGGCAACTATTTGGGGAAGCGGATATTATGCGGAGAACTATGGAAACGAAAACTTGAAATGGGAAGAGACTGAAGCATGGAATGCCGGACTAGACATTAATCTTTTTGGTAACCGGGTAGAACTGATTATTGACGGATATTACAAAAACACAGATAATCTGTTAATGAAAGCATCTCTTCCTTCTTATGTTAACGGTGTTATTTCCTCACCGTGGGTAAATGCGGGTGCTATGACCAATAAAGGTCTGGAATTCACGTTGAATACGGTTAATATCAATAAAAATGATTTCATGTGGAGATCAGGACTGACTATTTCATTTAATAGGAATGAGATTACAAAGCTTTACACAGAGACAGCAGGACTTTCCGGTACTATCAACAGTGAGACTTACACCTACTCGGAGGTGGGACAGCCAATAGGACAGTTTTACGGATATAACGTGATAGGCATGTTTACGAAGGAGGATGACTTTTACAAGCGGGATTCTTACGGTAATTATATTCTCGATAAAAATGGTGAGCGTGTGAAAGTGGCTATTCCAAAAGGAAAGAATATCTCTGAAAGTGAGATATGGGTAGGAGACTATATTTATGAGGATATTGACGACAATGGCGTTATTGATGAGAAAGACCGTACCTATTTAGGTAATCCCGAACCGAAGTTCTCTTACGGTTTTAACAACTCGTTTTCTTATAAAGGCTTTGATCTGAATATTTTCATCAATGGTGTATACGGTAATAAAGTGGTGAATATGCTACGTAAAGAATTTACCAATCCGATGAACAACAGTGGAATGTTGAAAGAAGCTGTTAATATCGCCCGTGTGGAACTGATCGATCCATCACAACCGACTACGCTTTCCAATGTCTATGTCTCGAATGCCGGTTCGGCACAAGTACAGCGCATCACTGCTGCCAATGCTAACGATAATAACCGTATGAGCAGCCGCTTTGTAGAAGACGGTTCATATCTTCGTATCAAGAATATCTCGTTAGGTTATACTTTCCCTAAAAAGTGGATAAGTAAGCTCAATATTGACAATCTACGGGTGTATATGAATATCCAGAATGCATTCACTTTTACAAAGTACAAAGGATATGATCCTGAAGTGGGTGCTTACAATTATGATGTGCTGACGCGTGGTATCGATAATGCCCGTTATCCTTCACAACGGATTTATACTTTCGGACTTAACCTTAGTTTCTAACCTGACAAATAATGAGAATATTTATGAAAAGTAAATTATTAGTAATAGCAACTACCGCCCTGCTGTTTGCAGCATGCAGTGACAGTTTTCTGGATAGAGCACCGGAAGGAAACTATGTAGACGCTACATTTTATACTTCTGACGAAGCGTTAGAAGCAGCCACCGCTCCGCTTTACAATCGGGCATGGTTTGATTACAATCAACGTTCCATCGTTCCTATCGGTAGCGGGCGTGCCAATGATATGTACAGTCCCTGGAATTATCCGCAGTTTGTTACTTTCCAAGTGACAGCTTTGGATGAAAATCTGTCGGGTGCATGGAGTGGATTCTACTCGGTAGTAACGATGGCGAACTCTGTAATCAATGCGGTAGAGACGCAGACACAGGGTAGTGTGAGCGAAGCTGCCAAGACAAAGGCAATTGCAGAAGCCCGGTTGATGCGTGCATGTGCATACTTCTATATGTTGCGCATTTGGGGCCCGGTGATTCTCATTGAAGATAACCAGAAGTTGGTTGACAATCCCGTTCGTCCGCTCAATCGTGAAGAAGATGTATTTCAGTTTATTATTAATGATTTGAATTACGCCGTCGATAATTTGTCGGAGCAGAGTGATAAAGGACGGGCTACATCGTGGGCGGCAAAAGGGATATTGGCAAAGGTTTATCTGGCACGTTCGGGCTGGAACAATGGTGGTACGCGTGATGAAGGTGATTTAGAACTTGCCCGTCAATATGCCAGTGATGTGTGTGAGAATAGTGGGTTGGACTTGATGACAAACTACGAAGATCTCTTCAAGTATAAGAACAATAACAATCAGGAATCCCTGCTCGCTATGCAGTGGGTGCCGTTGGGGGAGTGGTATGAATGTAATACCCTCTTGTCTGATTTGGCATTCTCGACCGAGGTGACGGGTGGTGTCAATTGTTGGAGTAGCTATAATGGAAGTATTGATATGCTTCAGCAATACGAGTTGGCAGATACGTTGCGTAGGAACGCTACCTTTTTTACCAAGGGTTCTTATTACTCTTATATTTGCATTAAAGATGGTGGCTATACTTATAAGGGTACTGCTTCTCCTATTAAAAAAGGTGTTCCGGGAGGGCCGGATGACGATAACGACGGTAAGGTGAAACAAATGAATTCGCCACTTAATACTTATATTTTGCGTTTAGCAGATGTCTACTTGACGTATGCGGAAGCTTGTCTGGGTAACAATTCTACGTTGAGTGACGGTCGTGGTCTTTACTTCTTCAACCGTGTACGTGAGCGTGCAAAGATTAATAAAAAGTCTTCCATCACGTTGGATGACATTATCCGCGAACGCCGTGTTGAGTTCGGTATGGAATATTCAAACTGGTATGATATGGTAACTTGGTTCCGTTATTTACCGGACAAGATGCTTAACTACTTTAATAATCAGTGGCGGGGGTACCGGACGGATGCTATCATCAAAGATGAGGACGGAAAATTGCATTTTGGGAAGTATGACACGGATGGAACTACGTTCCTTGAAGGTCCTGAGTATTACACAGCTCCGGAGTTTACTATCAATATTGAAGCAGAGGATATTTTCTTGCCTTATCCGGAATCTGATGTCATCCAGAATCCGTTATTGAACGAACCACCGGTTCCTTATACATTTAACGAATAAATCAGAAGAATTTATGAAATCAATATATAAATATTTAGATACGAGATTGTTCTTGATAGGGTTGTTAGTCCTGCCCTTTTTGGCTGTTGTCTCTTGCCAGAATGACGACGATGATGCTATACCGGTAATTCATTATATAAGAGTAACAGATCCGGCTAAAGCTGATAGTACTTTTACTGATGTAAATCCGGGAACAATGATTGTTGTAGTCGGAGAACATTTGGGTGGAACACAAAAGGTGTATATCAATGATCAGGAGGTTAGTTTCAACAGGAATTATGTAACTTCTACAAGTATCATATTAACGGTTCCTAATGAATTGGAACTGACAGGACAAAATCCTGAGTTGAAAGGTGAAATTCGCATAGAAACAGAGCATGGAGTAGCAGCTTACAATATGCACGTGCTTTCGCCTGCACCTTACATCACCCGTATTTCCGCAACCTATCCTATAAAGCCGGGAGACCAGATGACTGTGATCGGTGGTAACTTCTATGAGGTACAGGCTGTTTATCTTTCTACTGAACAACCGGCAAAGGATGGGACACGCCCTGTTGATGTTCAGGAGATAACAAATTATGAAGTAAATAACAAATATAGTCAAATTACGCTAACAGCTCCGGCAAATCTGCTTGAAGAGGGATATCTTGTGGTAGAGTGCTATACGAGCAGTGCGGTTACAGAGTTTAAGAAGAATGGTCCAAAACCGGTTGTTACTGCTGTCAGTTCGACAATGCCAGTCGTAGGAAGCACGGTTACTATTACTGGACAGAATTTTATTGAGGTATCACGTGTGAATATTAACGGTGAGTTCGACATTCCAGTGGGGGACATCACAACCTCAAACACTTTTGATGAGATTAGTTTTGTATTGCCACAGGCTCCTACCCAGTCCGGCCATATTTCTGTGACTGCGATTGGAGGAACGGTAGAATCTGCAGAAATATTCTATCCTCTAGAAAATGTGATATTGAATTACGATGGAATCGGTAGTCATGTTTGGGGTGATTGCAGTTTTGTAGTAGCAGATGGCTCGTCAGCTCCTTATGTTTCTAATGGAACTTGTCTAGGCATTACCGGAACAGTGAGTGCATCCAATTATTGGTGGAAACAAAGTTATTCCAACGCTCAATGGGTAAATACAAGCATCATTCCAGGAAATATACCGATTGATGATTTGAAATTACAGTTTGAATGTTTTGTGAAAGAAGTATTTACCGGACCTGTTTTCCAAATCGCAATGTGTGAAAACTTTGATGCTGCATTAAATGGGTATGTCCCAGTGAGTTCTTTTACAGGAAAGACAGAGACTGGAAAGTGGATGCAATGTTCCGTATCTTTATCTTCTGTTGTTGCAGATGCTACATATCAAGACTTTTTAAATAGGAACTCTACTCATATAGGCGTATATGCAACGAACCCTGGTAGTAGTCAAGCTACTATTGAAGTTTATTTCGATAACTTCCGCATCGTGAGAAAATAATGATTTGAATGAAATAGGAGAGGGTAGAACGAACCGTTTACCTTCTCCTACTTTTTTAGTAACTGTATGAAAATAGTAAGATACATTGCTCTGTTTGGGATATTGAGTGGGTTGGCGGTTGCGTGCACTCCTTCAACAAGTGTGATACCAAACGATGCTATCCGATTGAATCAACTGGGTTATTATCCCAATCAAGAGAAAATAGCTGTAGTAGACAGCGGAAAAGTTGAAGAGTTTGTAATATGGGATGCTGTTTCCGGTGAACAAGTGTTTGTCGGGAAATCTTTATATACAGCAAAGTCAGCATGGTCGGATAAAACAAGAACAACACTGGATTTTAGTGCTGTAACAACTCCGGGAAAATATATACTGAAGGTGAACGGAGCATCGGTTACTTTCCTAATAAAAGACAGTGTATTATCTCCTCTGGCTGACGCGGCTTTGAAGTCTTTTTATTATCAGCGTACCGCAATGCCGATTGAAGAACAATATGCAGGGCAGTGGCACAGAATGGCCGGGCATCCGGATAATCATGTATTGATACATCCCAGCGCTGCTTCCCCCGATCGTCCTGCGGGAACAATTGTCTCTTCTTCCAAAGGTTGGTATGATGCCGGCGATTATAATAAGTATATTGTGAATTCCGGTTATTCAATAGGTTTGATGCAGTCTATTTATCAGCTGTTTCTGGATTACTTCTCCCGGCAAAAGATAAATATCCCGGAGAGCAATAACCATACCCCCGACTTACTGGACGAAATGCAATTTAACTTGGATTGGATGTTAACAATGCAAGATCCCGAAGATGGAGGAGTATATCATAAACTGACCACCCCCTTTTTTGAAGGTTTTGTGAAACCTGTGGACTGTAAACAACAACGTTATGTCGTGCAGAAATCAGTCACTGCCGCTTTAGATTTTGCAGCAGTCATGGCACAGTCCTCCCGTCTGTTTGCCTCTTATGAAGAAGATTATCCGGGATTCTCCAAACGTGCTCTACTGGCAGCGGAGAAGGCTTATGCCTGGGCGGAAAAGCATCCGGAAGCCTATTATAATCAGAATCTGCTCAATCAGAAGTATCAACCGGCAATAGCTACCGGAGAATATGGTGACACACATGCAGACGATGAATTTTTCTGGGCGGCTAGCGAACTCTATTTCTCAACCGGAAAAGAGATATACCGGGAAGAAGCAATAAAAAAGGCTCCCCAAATATACACAGCTCCGGGATGGGGCAACACGTTCGCATTAGGTATATTTGCATGGCTTCAACCAGGCAGAGAGTTAAATGAAGCCGACCGTCGTTTTGCCGATTCATTGAAAACGGAACTTTTGAAATATGCGGATAAAGTCATAGAAGGAGCCGAACAGACCCCATTTCACGCTCCTTATGGTAATGATGCTAAAGATTTCTTTTGGGGATGCCTTGCGGAGAAATGTATGAATCAGGGTGTATCGTTGATGTACGCTTATCTCCAGACTGGCAAAGACGTTTATTTGACTAATGCCTATAGAAACATGGATTATATATTGGGGCGAAATGCAACGGGTTTCTGTTATGTGACAGGGCTTGGAACGAAGAGTCCGAAGCATCCTCATCACCGCCTTTCGGCTTCGGACGACATAGAAGACCCTATTCCCGGATTTCTTGTTGGAGGACCTAACCCAGGACAGCAGGACGGGGCTTTTTATCCTACTGCCAGTCCGGATGAGTCGTATGTAGATACGGAAGATTCGTATGCTTCCAATGAAGTAGCCATTAACTGGAACGCTGCTTTGGTTGCATTAGCTTCTTCGTTGGATGCGCTTGCTGTTTATTCTGTCAAATAATCCGTAGGCTCTTTTTCTTGGCTGTTTGATAATATTTTATTTCCTTTGTACAAATCTGAAAAACATGATAAGAAAGAGCCTTTTATTGTTAGCTTTACTTCTCGCTTCGTGGATTGTGTCTGCACAATCATACTTGTTCAAGCATCTGGAAGTGTCGGACGGATTGTCTAATAATTCTGTGAATACTATTTATAAAGATCGTGATGGGTTCATGTGGTTCGGTACGACTACCGGACTGAACCGCTATGACGGATATACTTTCAAGATCTACCAGCATGCCGAGAATGAGCCGGGATCTTTACCGGATAATTACATTACCGATATTGTGGAAATGCCTGACGGACGGTTTTGGATAAATACCGCCCGGGGGTATGTATTATTTGATAAGGAGCGGGATTACTTTATCACTGATGTTACCGGATTTATGAAAAATCTGGAGTCATGGGGAGTTCCGGAACAGGTTTTTGTAGACCGGGAAGGGAATACGTGGCTTAGTGTGGCAGGTGAAGGATGTTACCGTTACAAGGAGGGTGGAAAGAGACTCTTCTTTTCGTATACGGAACATTCGTTGCCGGAGTATGGAGTGACACAAATGGCGGAATGTAGTGACGGAATCTTGTTGATTTATAATACGGGACTGCTTGTCTGTCTGGATCGTGCCACATTGGCGATTAAATGGCAGTCTGATGAAATTAAGAAATATATTCCGGGAGGAAAGACGATAGAACTTTCGCTTTTTGTAGATAGAGACAATTGCATCTGGGCATACAGTCTTATGGGAATCTGGGCGTATGATTGCGGAACAAAAAGTTGGCGGACAGATTTGACCGGTATCTGGTCGTCACGTCCGGACGTAATTATTCATGCGGTGGCACAGGATATAGAAGGCAGGATTTGGGTTGGAAAGGATTATGACGGCATAGACGTGCTTGAGAAAGAAACGGGGAAAGTGACTTCTCTTGTTGCCCACGATGACAATGGACGGAGCTTGCCTCATAATACAATTTATGACTTATATGCTGACAGGGATGGTGTCATGTGGGTAGGTACTTATAAGAAGGGGGTATCTTATTATAGTGAAAGCATCTTTAAGTTCAATATGTATGAATGGGGAGATATAACTTGCATAGAACAGGCGGATGAAGATAGACTGTGGCTCGGAACGAACGACCATGGGATTCTTTTGTGGAATCGCTCTACAGGAAAGGCGGAACCTTTCTGGAGAGACGCCGAAGGACAATTGCCGAATCCCGTCGTGTCTATGTTGAAATCGAAAGACGGCAAATTATGGGTAGGGACATTCAATGGGGGATTGTATTGTATGAATGGTTCCCAGGTACGTTCTTATAAGGAAGGTACCGGAAACGCTTTGGCGAGTAATAATGTCTGGGCATTGGTGGAGGATGATAAGGGAAGAATCTGGATTGCTTCCTTGGGAGGCGGTTTGCAATGTTTGGAACCGTTATCCGGTACTTTTGAAACTTATACCAGTAACAACTCGGCTCTGCTGGAGAATAATGTAACCTCTTTGTGTTGGGTAGATGATAATACATTGTTTTTCGGAACTGCCAGTCAGGGAGTAGGCACGATGGATATGCGCACTCGAGAAATAAAAAAGATTCAAGGCCAGAGCGATAGTATGAAATTGTCGAACGATGCGGTGAATCATGTATATAAAGATAGCCGGGGATTGGTATGGATTGCTACCCGTGAGGGATTGAATGTGTATGATACGAGGCGTCATATGTTTCTGGATCTGTTTCCTGTTGTAGAGGCCAAAGGAAATTTTATTGCGGCAATTACGGAAGATCAGGAGCGTAATATGTGGGTATCGACCAGCAGGAAGGTGATTCGGGTAACAGTGGCTTCCGATGGAAAAGGGAGTTACCTTTTTGATTCCAGGGCTTACAATAGTGAGGACGGATTGCAGAACTGTGATTTTAACCAGCGTTCAATCAAAACGTTACACAATGGAATCATTGCGATTGGTGGCCTGTATGGAGTCAATATTTTTGCTCCGGATCATATACGCTATAATAAAATGCTGCCTAATGTGATGTTTACAGGTCTTTCGTTGTTTGATGAGGCAGTGAAAGTGGGGCAGTCGTATGGCGGAAGAGTGTTGATAGAAAAAGAGTTGAACGATGTAGAAAATGTAGAGTTCGATTATAAGCAGAATATTTTCAGTGTGTCTTTTGCTTCGGACAACTATAATTTGCCGGAGAAAACTCAATATATGTATAAGTTGGAAGGGTTCAATAATGACTGGTTAACCCTGCCAGTAGGAGTACACAATGTGACTTTTACGAATCTTGCCCCAGGAAAGTATGTTTTGAGAGTGAAAGCGATCAATAGCGACGGTTATGTCGGCATAAAGGAAGCCACGCTGGGTATTGTAGTCAATCCTCCTTTCTGGATGTCGTGGTGGGCTTATTTGTTGTATGCTGCCGGTTTGGTGGTCGTGCTTTTCCTGGCGCGCTACCGGATGCTGAAACGTGAACGTGAGAAGTTTCATCTTCAGCAGATAGAAAATGAGGTGGCGAAGAATGAAGAAATCAATAATATGAAATTCCGTTTCTTCACGAACGTCAGCCATGAATTGCGTACACCGCTTACCTTGATTATTTCTCCTTTGGAGGGAATGTTGAAAGAAACGACCGATGAATTGCAGAGTACACGTTTGCAATTGATGTATCGTAATGCGCAACGGTTGTTACATCTGGTCAATCAACTGCTCGATTTCCGTAAAGGAGAGATGAGTACTCATCAGTTGTCTCTGTCGGAAGGAGATATCATTTCGTATGTGCATAGTGTTTGCAACTCTTTCCTGTTGATGGCGGATAAGAAACATATTCAATTCTCTTTCTTTTCGGGTATAGATACATTCTCGATGGCTTTTGATGCTGACAAGGTAGGGAAGATTGTGATGAATCTGCTTTCCAATGCTTTTAAGTTTACTCCTGAAGGAGGACGTGTGACGGTGATGATAGAGCATGTGACAGGAACTCCTGATACACTGGAAATCAAGATTGCCGATACCGGAATAGGAATTAGCGATGTGGACAAGGAACATATCTTCGACCGTTTCTATCAGGCGGATCATAAAGGAGTAGAGGAAACTACCGGAAATGGTATCGGATTGAGCCTGGTACGTGACTTTGTCACTTTGCATGAAGGAGAAGTGAAGGTATTCGATAATATAGGGACGGGGTCTGTTTTCGTTATTCAGTTCCCGGTAAAACATGTGGAGACACAAGTACAGTTACCGGAAGAAACGGGCATGTCGGTTGGGGATGAAGAAGATAGGGAAATGAAAGAGGAAGTCAGGGAAGAGACCGGACGCAAGGATTCCCCTTTGCTGCTGGTGGTAGATGATAATGAAGACTTCCGTATCTTTATGCGTTATAGTCTGGAATTACAGTATCGTGTCAAACTGGCTGTGAATGGTAACGAAGCATGGGAGATGATGCAGGAAGAATTACCCGATCTGGTTATCAGTGATGTAATGATGCCCCAAATGGACGGCAATGAGCTGTGTCGCCTGATTAAGCAGGACAAGCGTACTGCGCATATCCCTGTGATTTTGCTGACAGCGCGGCAGAATACCGAAGCGAAGTTGGAGGGATTGCAGACAGGAGCGGACGACTATGTAACGAAGCCGTTCAATATGACTATCCTTGTGTTGCGTATCCGTAAACTGATAGAACTAAGCCGTTATCATCGTGTCACCCAGGGAATGATTGATCCTGCACCTAGCGAGATTGTGATTACTTCACTGGATGAAAAGTTGATAGAGAAAGCAATCAAATATGTGGAGGATAATATGTCACGTACTGAACTTTCGGTAGAGGAACTTAGCCGGGAACTGGGTATGAGCCGCGTGCATCTGTATAAGAAATTGCTTCAGATCACAGGAAAGACACCTATTGAGTTTATCCGCGTGATTCGCTTGAAACGGGCGGCGCAATTATTGCGTGAAAGCCAGCTTCATGTGTCCGAAGTAGCTTTCGAAGTAGGCTTCAATAATCCTAAATATTTCAGCCGTTATTTCAAGGATGAATTTGGTGTTTTACCCTCCGTTTACCAGGAAAAAGAAGGGAAATAACAAATGATACCTCTGAAAAAAACATATCGTCCGGTCACTGTTTAAAAGTTCCCCTTCTATAAAACATTAGAAGGGGAGCTTTTCATTTATAGTACTTACTTTTGCGATATGAGAAAATATATTGTTGAACCCTAAAGGTAGGTATGATTATGAATATGAAAAACATTTTCTATTGCCTGTTGCCGGGACTTCTTTTGGGAGCATGTTCCAATAAGGTCTACGAGAAGACAGGTGATAGTGTGATAGTCAAAGTACAACACAAAGAAACAGGAGGTCCCCGTTTGGTTCGCCTTCAGGTGATGGGAGATAAGTTAATTCACGTTTCTGCCACTGCCGACAGCAAGTTTGCCGATCCGCAAAGTCTGATTGTTGTTCCGCAGAAAAAACAAACATCTTTTGCCGTCGTGCAGAATGGCGATACGATTACAGTGTCTACTGAAGAAGTGAAAGCATCTGTATTGGCTAGTACCGGAGAGGTGTGGTTTACGGATAAAAACGGAGAGTTAATCCTGCAGGAGAATAAGGGAGGAGGAAAGACATTTACTCCGATAGAAGTGGAAGGAACGAAAGGATATACGGTCTGTCAGGTTTTTGAATCTCCCGAAGATGAAGCGTTTTACGGATTAGGCCAGCATCAGGCGGATGAATTTAATTATAAGGGTAAGAACGAAGAACTGTTCCAGTATAATACGAAAGTTTCTGTTCCGTTTGTTGTTTCGAATAAAAACTATGGTATACTGCTGGATAGTTATTCCTTCTGTCGTTTCGGTAATCCGAATGATTACTCCCAGTTGAATCGTATCTTTAAACTTTATGATAAGACAGGCCAGGAAGGGGCGCTAACCGGTACTTATGTGCCGAAAAAAGGAGAAACTCTGGTCCGCCGGGAAGACTCCATCTATTTCGAGAATCTGAAAACGATTGAGAATCTTCCGAAGAAACTGCCGTTAATGGGGGCTAAAGTCACTTATGAAGGAGAGATAGAACCTGCTCAAACGGGAGAGTTCAAGTTTATTCTTTATTATGCGGGATATGTTAAGGTCTATTTGAACAATGAGCCGGTAGTGCCGGAACGTTGGCGGACTGCATGGAATCCTAATAGTTATAAGTTTGCAGCTCATTTGGAAGCAGGAAAGCGTGTGCCGTTGAAAATCGAGTGGCAGCCTGATGGCGGACAGTCTTATTGCGGACTGCGTGCATTGACACCTGTTAATCCGGAAGAACAGGGGAAGCAGTCGTGGTGGAGTGAAATGACCAAGCAGCTCGATTATTATTTTATGGCTGGTGAGAATATGGACGACGTGATTAGCGGTTATCGTTCGCTGACCGGAAAGTCTCCCGTTATGCCGAAATGGGCAATGGGTTTCTGGCAAAGTCGTGAGAAGTATAATACACAGGAGGAAATGTTGGGAGCACTGAAAGGTTTCCGTGATCGTAAAATCCCATTGGATAATATCGTACTGGATTGGAATCATTGGCCGGAGAATGCCTGGGGAAGTCATGAGTTTGATAAAGCTCGTTTTCCGGACCCGAAAGCAATGGTTGATTCCATCCATGCTATGCATGCCCGTATGATGATCTCGGTATGGCCTAAGTTTTATGTTACTACCGAACATTTCAAGGAGTTCGACGAGAATGGGTGGATGTATCAGCAGTCTGTTAAAGATAGTTTGAAAGATTGGGTAGGTCCCGGTTACCATTATGGTTTTTATGATGCGTATGATCCCGATGCACGGAAACTGTTCTGGAAACAGATGTATGAGCACTATTATCCGTTGGGTATCGATGCTTGGTGGATGGATGCCAGCGAACCGAATGTACGTGACTGTACCGACTTGGAATATCGGAAAGCTTTGTGCGGACCTACAGCGTTGGGTTCCTCTACGGAATTTTTCAATGCGTATGCACTGATGAATGCAGAAGCCATTTATGACGGTCAGCGCGGAGTAGATAATAACAAACGGGTGTTCTTATTAACCCGTTCGGGATTTGCCGGATTACAGCGTTATTCCACGGCTACATGGAGTGGGGATATCGGTACACGTTGGGAGGACATGAAGGCACAGATTTCTGCCGGATTGAATTTTGCCATGAGTGGAATACCTTACTGGACAATGGATATTGGCGGTTTTTGTGTAGAGAATCGTTATGTGGCCGGACAGAAACAATGGAACGCGACAAAGACGGAAAATGCTGATTATAAAGAATGGCGTGAGCTGAATACCCGCTGGTATCAATTCGGTGCGTTTGTTCCTTTATATCGTGCACACGGACAATACCCTTTCCGTGAAATATGGGAGATTGCGCCGGAAGGGCATCCTGCTTATCAGTCGGTTGTATATTATACTAAGTTACGTTATAATATGATGCCGTATATTTATTCGCTGGCAGGTATGACTTGGTTTGATGATTATACAATCATGCGTCCCTTGGTAATGGATTTCACAGCGGATGCTGAAGTGAATGATATTGGTGACCAGTTTATGTTCGGTCCTTCGTTTATGGTATCTCCGGTTTATCGCTATGGTGACCGCAGTCGTGAAATTTATTTCCCTCAAGCAGAGGGCTGGTATGATTTCTATTCCGGCAAATTCCAGGCTGGAGGAGAGAGAAAAGTAATAGAAGCTCCTTATGAGCGTATTCCGTTGTATGTGCGTGCAGGCGCTATCATTCCGTTCGGAGATGATATTCAGTATACGGATGAAAAACCGGCGGAGCACATCCGTTTGTATATTTATCAGGGAGCGGATGGGGAGTTTACGTTATACGAAGATGAAGGTGTGAATTATAACTATGAACAAGGGATGTATGCCATGATACCGATGAAGTATGATGAGGCTACCAAGACTTTAGTGATTGGTGAGCGTCAGGGGGAGTTCCCGGGTATGCTGAAGGAGCGTACTTTCACGGTAGTTACGGTGAATAAGGAGAAAGCCCAACCGTTTGATTTGAACGCGAAAGGGGTGACTGTGAAGTATAATGGCAGCGAGCAGACATTGAAACTGTAAGCTGAATGATAATCCGTTGATGATGATTGGTAAACTAAAATATTTGATGCTGGGGGGCTGCCTTATACTGGGGAGCTGCCTGGCATTGGGAGGCTGTCTGATGTTATTAGGAGCATGTAGCAGTTCTTCCCTTGTATCTCCGCGGGAGCGATCCGACTTTAATGCAGACTGGCGTTTTCATTTGGGAGACGGGCTGCAAGCGGCACAACCTGGTTTTGCCGACAATGACTGGCGTGTACTGGATTTGCCCCACGACTGGGCGATTGAAGGAGACTTCAGTCAGGAAAATCCTTCCGGTACAGGAGGAGGGGCACTTCCGGGAGGAGTCGGTTGGTATCGCAAAACTTTTAGTGTAGACAAAGCGGATGCAGGAAAGATATTTCGCATTGAGTTTGACGGAGTATATATGAACTCGGAGGTATTTATCAATGGTGTTTCATTGGGAGTACGTCCTTATGGATATATTAGTTTCAGCTATGACCTGACTCCTTATCTGAAATGGGATGAACCGAATGTGCTGGCTGTACGTGTGGATAATGCGGAGCAACCTAATTCACGGTGGTATTCAGGTTGTGGCATTTACCGGAATGTGTGGCTAAGCAAGACCGGCCCAATACATGTGGGTGGATGGGGAACGTATGTAACAACCTCGTCAGTTGACGAAAAACAGGCTGTACTGAATCTCGCTACTACCCTTGTGAATGAAAGTGATACGAACGAAAATGTTACTGTCTGTTCTTCCTTGCAGGATGCTGAAGGCAGAGAAGTTGCTGAAACCCGGTCGAGTGGGGAAGCGGAAGCCGGTAAGGAAGTTGTTTTTACCCAGCAACTGACTGTAAAGCAACCTCAACTGTGGGATATTGATACTCCTTATCTGTATACACTGGTTACCAAAGTGATGCGAAACGAAGAATGTATGGATAGGTATACTACTCCTGTCGGTATTCGCACATTTAGTTTGGATGCCCGGAAAGGATTCACGTTGAATGGCAGGCAGACAAAAATTAATGGTGTGTGTATGCATCATGACCTGGGCTGTTTGGGAGCGGCAGTCAACACACGTGCCATTGAACGGCACTTGCAAATTCTGAAAGAAATGGGGTGTAACGGCATACGTTGTTCCCATAATCCTCCCGCACCCGAACTGCTTGATCTTTGTGACCGTATGGGATTTATCGTGATGGATGAGGCTTTTGATATGTGGCGGAAGAAAAAAACGGCACATGATTATGCCCGTTACTTCAATGAATGGCACGAGCGCGATTTGAATGACTTTATTTTGCGTGACCGTAATCATCCTTCTGTCTTTATGTGGAGTATCGGTAATGAAGTCCTCGAACAATGGAGTGATGCCAAAGCGGATACGTTGAGTCTGGAAGAGGCCAATCTGATCTTAAATTTCGGACATTCTTCTGAAATGTTAGCCAAAGAAGGAGAGGAGAGTGTCAACTCTTTGCTGACGAAAAAATTGGTAAGCTTTGTAAAAGGGCTTGATCCTACCCGTCCTGTCACTGCCGGATGCAATGAACCGAATTCCGGCAATCATTTATTCCGTTCCGGCGTACTGGATGTGATTGGCTATAATTATCATAACAAGGATATTCCCAATGTTCCGGCTAATTTCCCGGACAAGCCGTTTATCATTACTGAAAGCAATTCAGCGTTGATGACTCGCGGATATTACCGTATGCCCAGCGACCGGATGTTTATCTGGCCCAAGCGTTGGGACAAATCCTTTGCCGATTCCACATTTGCCTGTTCATCTTATGAAAACTGTCATGTGCCTTGGGGAAACACTCATGAGGAAAGCTTGAAATTAGTCAGGGACAACGACTTTATCAGCGGGCAATATGTATGGACGGGATTTGATTATATCGGGGAACCGACTCCTTACGGATGGCCTGCGCGTAGTTCGTACTTTGGTATTGTAGATCTGGCTGGTTTCCCGAAAGATGTCTACTATTTGTATCAGTCGGAATGGACGGATAAGCAGGTGTTGCACCTTTTCCCGCACTGGAACTGGACTCCGGGACAGGAGATTGATATGTGGTGCTACTATAATCAGGCTGATGAAGTGGAACTGTTTGTGAATGGAAAGTCGCAAGGAGTGAAGCGTAAAGACCTTGATAATCTGCATGTAGCTTGGCGTGTGAAGTTTGAACCGGGAACGGTGAAGGTCATTGCACGAGAGAGTGGTAAGGTAGTGGCGGAAAAGGAAATCTGCACAGCCGGAAAACCCGCAGAGATTCGTCTGACTCCTGATCGTTCTATTCTGACTGCTGATGGAAAAGATTTGTGTTTTGTCACTGTGGAGGTGTTGGATGAGAAAGGAAATCTTTGCCCTGATGCTGACAATCTAGTGAATTTCACAGTACAAGGTAATGGCTTTATCGCAGGGGTAGACAACGGAAACCCGGTATCGATGGAACGCTTTAAGGATGAAAAGAGGAAAGCATTTTATGGAAAATGCCTTGTTGTCATTCAGAACGATGGAAAACCGGGAAAAGCAAAGCTGACGGCTACTTCAGAGGGACTTCGGCAAGCTGTACTAAAGATTTCGGCAGAGGAATTGTAAACTGTAAATGATTATTGGAATAATGAAGACATTTTTATTGACTATATGTTTCCTGTCTGTTCAGACAGGTATGGTGGCGATTGCTCAAGACAAAGAACAAACACCGGTGTATCTGGATGATACACAACCGATAGAGGTTAGGGTACAGGATGCGTTGAACCGTATGACTGTGGAGGAGAAAACTCGTCTTAGTTATGCACAAGGGAAGTTTAGCTCCCCTGGCTGTCCCCGTTTGGGTATTCCTGAACTTTGGATGAGTGACGGACCTCACGGCGTACGTGCCGAAATTAATTGGAATGATTGGGGATATGCCGGATGGACGAACGATAGTTGCACAGCCTTTCCTGCACTGACCTGTCTGGCAGCTAGCTGGAATCCGCTATTAGCAGCGAAATATGGATATGCTATCGGTGAAGAAGCCCGTTATCGTGAAAAGGATGTTTTGTTGGGACCGGGTGTGAATATCTATCGTACTCCGCTCAACGGGCGTAACTTTGAATATATGGGGGAAGACCCTTATTTAGCCTCGGAGCTTTGTGTACCTTATATTCAGGGAGTGCAGAAGAATGGAGTAGCCGCCTGCGTAAAACATTACGCACTGAACAATCAGGAATTATGGCGGGGACATATCGATGTGCAGCTAAGTGACCGTGCATTGTATGAGATATATCTGCCTGCCTTTAAGGCTGCTGTGGAAAGAGGGAAGGCTTGGTCTATTATGGGAGCGTACAATAAGGTGCGCGGAACTCATGCTACTCATCATAAACTGCTGAATAATGATATATTGAAGGGAGAATGGAATTTCGACGGTTGTGTCATAACAGATTGGGGAGCTGCGCATGATACCTATGAAGCTGCCATGTATGGCTTGGATATTGAAATGGGATCTTATACGAATGGTTTGACTTCAGAATCGGAATTCGGTTATGACGATTATTACTTGGGTAAGTCTTATCTGAAAATGGTTCGGGAAGGTAAGATTCCGATGGAAGTAGTGAATGATAAGGCTGCCCGTGTGTTGCGTCTGATTTTCCGTACAGCCATGAATCGCAGGAAACCGTTCGGGGCACTGACTAGTGAAGAGCACTATCGTACGGCTTATGAGATTGCAACAGAGGGTATTGTCCTGTTGAAAAATGGAACCGGTAAGAAACAACCTGCCTTATTGCCTGTACCTCAAGGAAAATACAAACGTATTTTAGTGGTGGGAGATAATGCTACCCGTAATTTGATGTTAGGTGGTGGCTCTTCAGAGTTGAAAGTTCAGAAAGTGATTTCATCACTGGACGGTATAAAGGCCAAATTTGGTGACGGTGTGGTTTATGCACAAGGTTACACAAGCGGTCGCCCGATGTATGGACGGGCGGATGTTATTCCGCAGGTTACTGTGGATTCTTTGCGTAATGATGCGGTGGAAAAGGCGATGAATTCGGATTTGGTGATTTTTGTAGGCGGACTAAATAAGAATCATTTTCAGGACTGTGAGGGTGGAGACCGTTTATCATACGAACTTCCTTTTGCGCAGAATGAGTTGATAGAAGCCTTGTTGAAGGTAAATAAAAATCTGGTAGCAGTGATTGTCAGCGGAAATGCGGTGGAAATGCCTTGGGTAAAGGAGATTCCTTCTATTGTCCAGTCGTGGTATTTAGGCTCTGTTGGTGGGGAGGCGCTGGCTGATGTGTTGAGTGGAGAGGTGACTCCCAGTGGTAAACTTCCTTTCTCTTATCCGGTGAAACTGGAGGATTGTCCGGCTCATTTCTTTGGGGAAATCAGTTATCCGGGCGATAGCATCCGTCAAGAATATAAAGAAGATATTCTGGTTGGCTATCGTTGGTATGATACGAAGAAGGTGCAGCCACTTTTTCCTTTTGGTTATGGCATGAGTTATACTACCTTTGAGTATAGTAAACCTGTAATATCGGCTCAAACAATGAATACTGATGGCAGTATAGATGTTTCTGTAAAGGTTAAGAATACAGGAAAAGTAGCAGGGAAAGAGATTATCCAACTATACATTGGTGATGAGGAGTGTAGTGTCCTGCGTCCGGTTAAGGAATTGAAAGATTTTCGGAAGGTACAACTTCTTCCGAATGAAGAAAAAGAGGTGAAGTTTACAATCAAACCGGAAGCATTGCAATTCTTTGATGATAAACAGCGTACTTGGGTGGCAGAACCTGGAAAATTCAAGGCATACATTGCCGCCTCTTCTTCTGATATTCGCGGTACGGTGACATTCGAATATATTCAATAATAAAGTTAACGGGTTGATACACAACGCTTAGTGGACATATAGATACAGAGTGGTGGATATATATACTCACCATCATGTATCTATATGTCCACTATGATGAGTATGTATGTCCACCAAACTGAAAGACGATGTTTTATGATTGTTTATTGAATACCCTATTTCAGTTTCTTCTGATATTCATCCGAATTCAATATTTCCAGTGCTTTTTGTATACTCTCATTCGTGGTATTCATTACCCGGAAATATTCGTTCATATCCCAAAGGTCACGGGCTATCAATGCTTTGAGCTGGGTCTTGATAAGAGGGAGCGATTTCTGATATTGCTCTTCATTGAACTTCACTCCTTCTTTCTCTCCGATTTCTTTTAGATTGGCGAGCATGTCATCATCGACTACGAATTTCTCATCAAACGATTCGAACTTCTTGTATTTGTTTGCCAACTCTTTCCGGTGTCCTTCGATAAACTGCATGGTGAATTTAATCACGGCTCCTTTGGCTACCAGATTACGGTGATAATTCGTATAAAGAGTAGTGTCGATAGGTACGAAATAATCCGGCATGATACCACCTCCACCATAGACGGTACGTCCGAGTTTCTTGGTTTGTACTTTCAGCGAATCCGGGAAATGAATACTGTCAGCATTCATCAGTTCACCGTGGTTGAAACGTTCTATCAAATCCTTGTTGTAATCAACAGTACTGTCGTACGGTTTTTGGATGGAACGACCCGATGGAGTATAATAGCGTGCAATAGTCAAACGAATCATGGAACCGTCCGGCAGGTCGATAGGACGTTGCACCAATCCTTTGCCGAAAGAGCGGCGTCCTACAATAATTCCTCTGTCCCAATCCTGTACTGCGCCACTGACGATTTCACTGGCAGAGGCTGTGTACTCATCCACCAGAATGATAAGACGTCCATTACGGAAATCTCCATTCCCTTTGGCATAGAAATCACTGCGTTTGGCAGTCCGGCCTTCGGTATATACGATTAGCTCCTTTTGTCCCAGGAATTCGTTAGCAAGGTCAATGGCTGCATTGAGATAACCACCTCCGTTTCCTTGCAGGTCGAGAATCATATCCTTCATACCTTGCTTCTGAAGACTTGTCATTGCTTTTTTGAATTCTTCGGCAGTGGTTGCTCCAAAACGGTTGATGCGGATATAACCCGTTTTAGGTTGAATCATATAGGAGGCATCGAGGCTAAGGATAGGTATCTTGTCTCTTTTCACTGTAAACAATAAAGGGTCTTGCACGCCACGACGAACGATTGTTAGATTGACTTTCGAACCTTTCGGACCACGAAGGCGCTTCATAATATCTTCCGTACTCATTTTCACTCCGGCAATGGCGCTGTCATTGACCGCAACGATACGGTCACCGGCAAGGATGCCGACTTTCTCGGAAGGTCCGTTGCTGACAGGTTGCACCACCAACAGGGTGTCTTCTATCATCTGGAATTGCACTCCGATACCCTCGAAGTTACCTTGAAGTGGTTCGTTCATCTTCTTCACTTCCTCTGCATCCGAATAAGTAGAGTGCGGATCAAGTTGTGCCAGCATTTTGATGATGGCTTCTTCTACCAACTTGTCTTCATCTACTTTGTCCACATAGAAATTGGAGATTGCAAACTCTGCCATTTGTAACTTTCGCATGGCTTCGGAACCGAAGTTCTGGGCTTGTATGGCAACTGCCCACAAGCAAACGGATAGTATAATCGTTAGTTTCTTCATCATCTTTTCTGACTCATCGCCTATTCCCTAACGAGTGTTATTCACTCATTTTCATTCCTTTGGGAATAAACTGGCTGATATCTTTATTATAGGTTAATAACTCGCGTACAATTGTAGAGCTGACGCAAGTCAGTTCCGGTTCTGTGAAGAGCAGGATGGTTTCAATCCCTGCCAGTTTGCGGTTAATGTCTGCAATGGTCTCTTCATACTCGAAATCCTTCACCGTACGGATACCGCGGACAATGAACCTGGCCTCTACTTCCTGCGCAAAATCAATTGTCAGACAGTCATAGGACATCACCTGGATGCGAGGTTCGTCTTTATAAAGTTCCCGAATCATTTCTTCTCTTTTCTCAATGGGGAAGTAGGTATTCTTGTTCTCATTGATACCGATTCCTATCACGATTTCGTCCATAAAGGTAAGTGCACGTTCCACTACCGAGTAATGTCCGATGGTGAAAGGGTCGAAAGTACCCGGGAATATTGCTTTTCTCATGATGCCAAGTCTTCTTCTATAACCAGATTGTCTATAATAAAGTTCTGTCGTTCCATGGTATTTTTGCCCATGTAGAATTCGAGTAGTTCTTTTACCGCATCCGTTTTGCGCAGTGTCACCTGCTCCAGACGCATATCTTTACCAATGAAATGTTTGAACTCATCCGGTGAGATTTCTCCCAAACCTTTAAATCGGGTGATCTCTGGATTCGGTCCTAGTTCATTGATAGCATTGATGCGTTCTTCCTCGCTGTAGCAGTAATTTGTCTTTTTCTTGTTGCGTACACGGAACAAAGGCGTCTGCAGGATATATACATGTCCTTTCTTGATGAGATCAGGGAAGAATTGCAGGAAGAAAGTAATCAGCAACAGGCGGATGTGCATACCGTCCACATCGGCATCGGTTGCTACGATTACTTTGTTGTAGCGTAATCCTTCAATACCATCTTCTATATTCAGGGCTGCTTGAAGCAGGTTGAATTCCTCGTTCTCGTAAACCACTTTTTTGGTCAGTCCGAAAGAGTTCAATGGTTTACCACGGAGACTGAATACAGCTTGGGTGTTGACATCACGACTTTTGGTGATGGAACCGCTTGCAGAGTCTCCCTCGGTGATAAAGATGCAGGAGTCTTCCTCCAGTCCTTTGCCTTTCGGGTCGTTGAGGTGTATGCGGCAGTCACGCAATTTGCGGTTGTGCAGGTTGGCTTTCTTGGCACGTTCACGGGCAAGTTTCGTTACCCCTGCAATGGCTTTACGCTCCTTTTCAGATTCTTGTATCTTTTGTTGAATTACTTCGGCTATGTCCGCATTCTTGTGCAGGAAGTTGTCCACTTCCTGTTTGATAAAGTCGCCTACATACTTATTGACCGTTACGCCACCGGGAACCATATTGGTAGAACCCAGTTTAGTTTTCGTCTGACTTTCGAAGATCGGTTCTTCCACATTGACGGCAATGGCGGCAACCAATCCGTTACGGATATCGGTGTAGTCCATGTTCTTGTTGAAGAACTCTTTGATGGTACGGGCAATGTGTTCTTTGAAGGCACTTTGATGCGTACCACCTTGGGTAGTATGCTGACCGTTGACGAAAGAATAATATTCTTCTCCGTATTGTCCGGTATGCGTGAAGGCGATTTCGATGTCTTCCCCTTTCAGGTGGATGATCGGGTAAAGCCCGGTTGCCGTCATGTTGTCGTTCAAAAGGTCTACCAGACCGTTGCGCGACAAGATACGGTGTCCGTTATAGATGATAGCAAGCCCCGTATTGAGATACGTGTAGTTACGTAGCATTGTCTCAATAAATTCGGGCTTGAAACAGTAATTCAGAAATAGTGTATTATCCGGTTCAAAGAAGATGTAAGTTCCGTTTTCTTCTTCGGTATTCTTTGTCTCATCGGTCAGTAAGTTTCCTTTTGAGAAAGTGGCGATACGCACTTTGCCGTCGCGGTAACTGCGTACCTCGAAACGGGAGCTTAAAGCGTTGACGGCTTTCACACCGACACCATTCAGTCCGACACTTTTCTTAAATGCCTTGCTGTCGTATTTACCACCGGTATTCAGCATGCTGACAGCCTCGATGAGTTTTCCCTGTGGGATGCCTCGTCCGTAGTCGCGTACACTGACACGAAGGTTTTCTTCAACGGTAATCTCGATTTTCTTACCGGCTTGCATTTTGAACTCGTCAATACTGTTGTCAATTACTTCTTTCAGGAGGACATAGATTCCATCTTCGGCATGTGCACCGTCGCCCAGCCTTCCGATATACATACCGGGGCGTGTGCGTACATGTTCCATGTCACTCAAGTGGCGGATGTTGTCGTCAGTGTACTCTACTGCATTGTTGTTGTCTACAGGTATCAATTCGTTCTCTTCCATAGCTGTTTTTTTATTTTATCTCTTTGATGAACGCACGGCGGCGCTTATGTTGTTGAGTCTCAAAGTAATCCCATTGTGCCTGAACTTTTCCATTCAGTTCCAGTTCGGGGTTGCTTTCCGCAAAGATAAAACCTAATTTTTGATAAACTGGAATTAAATCGGAAAATAACAAAGCGTTAACACCTTTATTTTGATATTCCGGTTTCACTGCAACGAGTAGCAGATCAAGCATTTTGGCACGACGTTTCATGAATAATGCCTTTAACAGATAGAACCATCCGAGCGGCAACAGACGTCCGTTTGATTTCTGTAAAGCTTCAGCGAGAGATGGCATAGAGATACCTACACAGACTAGTTCATCATTGGCATCAGTAATCAGTGTAACCATCCGTAAGTCAAGGATCGGCAGATACATTTTCACGTATTGGTCGATTTGCCGCTGTGTCAGCGGAGAATAACCATAAAGTGGACTATATGCTTCGTTCATCAGTTCGAAAATCTTCTGTCCATAGTCTTTGGCTATCTTTCTTCCGGAAGTATATTTCTTTATCTTAAGGTTGTATTTTCGTTGGATCAGTTCGGAGATACGCTTATGTTTGTCGGGAATAGCATCCGGTATGTAGATTTTGTATTCCACCCAGTCGGCATCTTTCTCGAAGCCTAGTTTTTCCATGTGTACCGGATAGTACGGGTAGTTGTAGATAGTGGCCATGGTGCTAAGCTGGTCGAATCCTTCGATCAGCATTCCTTCCGCATCGAAATCAGTAAATCCGAGAGGACCGGCAATATGAGTCATACCCCGTTCTTTTCCCCATTCTTCCACTGTTTTGATAAGTGCGGATGATACTTCGGGATCGTCGATGAAGTCTATCCATCCGAAACGAACGTTTTTACATTCCCACTTCTTGTTCGCCTGGTTATTGATAATTGCAGCTACACGTCCTACTATTTTATCGTCCCGATATGCGAGGAAATAATCAGCTTCACAGAATTCGAATGCTGCATTTTTCTTCTTGTTGAAGGTGTTGAGCATGTCGTCATAGAGGTCAGGCACAGAGTAAGGGTTGCCCTTGTACATTCTGTAATTGAAACGGATAAATTTCTTAAGTTCTCTCTTTGTGGAGACTTTCTTGATTGTAATAGCCATATCTCGTATTTATGATTTGAGGAAGCAAAGATACGTGATAATCTTTAAATTACAACGCGCCGGAAAGAGAAAATATAGTCTCTGGACGATTAGGGAGTGGACTGTAAATATGAAAAATACCGGAAATGATGATCATACATTCATTGCCGGTATTCTTTTTCTGTTTTTGTAGGCCGTTTATTGGCTGATGTGTCCTTCGAAAGGCGAGGCAGGCAAACCGGCTGCGTTGTATAAGTTAGCATCATCGGGATTATCTCCCCAAGCATATCGTACAGAGACCGGTTGCTGTATTTCCTTATTCCATACTATTACTTTATTGTTTTCGATTTTAGCCTGTGCCCATTGGTATTTTCCATCTGCGCCGGCAATGGCGAATCCTGATAAATAGCCATATTTATTACGAGCTACTAGTTGCTCGTCACAAGCGTTAAAGGTGACCTCCAGTGCATCTCCGATTCTTTTTACCGACTGGAATATCGGGCCGGTGCAAACAATAGAGTTATATCCGTAATCATTGTGGAGAGCATGCAAAGCAAGTCGTTTACCTACATCTTGTTTGTTGCGGGGATGTATGTCATTTTCTTCACCGATGTCTATAATGACGGCCTGTCCTGTATGTGGTAAGGCCAGTGTCTTCGACTGTGTATCCCGCAGGTTTGCCCAATGACTTTCAGAGGGCTGCTTGGCCGGAGACATGAAGTTTGCTAATTGAACCCAATAAAATGGGAATTCGTTATTCCATCTACTTCTCCAGTCTGTAATTAAAGCCGGAAATAAATCAATGTATTCGTTGGCGCGGGCGGCATTGTTTTCTCCCTGATACCAGATTACCCCTTTCATCCCCAAACCTACCAGTGGATGAATCATTGCGTTGAACAGCAAAGAAGGAAAAGCGTTAGGACCATATTCTACATAATCATATTGTGCACTCGATACTGCAACTTTATACTTCCAATTATCACACAAAGGGAAAATTCGGTTGTTGACTTTCAGGTATACTTCATCTTTAGGACCATATAGACCGCCTCCTCCACGATAGTCGGATATTTTAATAGTGATGGTATTCTGTTCCTTTAATACTTCTGCCGGGATCTTGTATAGACGTTTCAGGTCATATCCTACCGTTCGTCCTACTTCATGTCCGTTAACCCAGGTAATGTCATCGTCATCGATAGTACCGAGACTCAATTCTGCATCCTGTCCTAAACAGTTGACCGGTATGGAAAACTGATAAGTAAACCATACAACTCCATCTATACCGGATAATTCCTCATTTGACCATAATGACGGAACAATATGTTCCTTCCAGTTTTCTGTAGAGGTGTTTTCTAAATACCATTTCTCTTTTTCTCCCGGTTCGTTTATGATGGCTTGTTCGAATTCCTTTTTGACTTTGTCACTGTGTTTGATGTATTCTTCGAATTCAGAAGAGCGCATACGGGCTAATGATTTTTCATATTTCGGAAAATGCTCTATCACTTCCATGCTCATCCAGGTTTCGATGTCCGTACCACCCCATGAGGAGTTGATGAATCCGATAGGAATATTGAGTTTTTGGTATAATTCACGTGCAAAGAAATAGCCGACAGCTGAAAAATCAGAAGCGGAGGCGGGTGAACATACTTCCCATTTACCTTTTAAGTCGGTTTTAGGAGTGTGCCCCATTTCTTGAATTACGTTGAATGAACGGATTTGAGGGTAATTGGCAGCTGCGACTTCTTCGGTAGCATGATTAGCGCTACGCAGACGAAACTCCATATTTGACTGTCCGCTACAAATCCATACTTCACCGATTAAAATATCTGTAAATGATAAAGTCTGCTTGAGGCTTTTTACATTTAGAGTATACGGTCCACCGGCTTGCATAGGGGGCAGGCTGACTGACCATTTCCCATTTTTATCGGTTCGGGTACTCTTTTGAGCATTTCCTAATGTTACGCTAATTCGCTCACCGGCACTGGCAGTTCCCCATATATTGATTGGCTTCTCACGTTGCAGCACCATGTGGTCTGAAAAGAAAGAAGGTACGGAAAGCTGTGCCATTATTTGTGATAGGACAAATAACAAGCAAACTGTTAATGATAGAAGTTTTTTCATCCGATGAGTATTTGGTGATTATTCATTAATATATTCTTTGGGAAGCAATATCTTACGAAGCGTATCGGCAAAGATTGCAGCCATGCGCTGTTGAATAAATGAATGTTCTCCATGTGGCGGATGCCATCCAAATATTTCTCCATGAGTCTCTTGTGAATCCCCAGTGTAAATTAGGCTATATTGTTTTCCTGTAACCGGATGTTTCTGGTTTTTGGAGAATCCGATGTATCTGTCGAATTCTACTACCGGGAATCCCCATTTTTCTGCCAGTTTTCGGACCGAAGTGTTGAATATCGGACGACTGTCATGCCAATGAGTACATAAGACAATAGAAGCAGGTTTCCCATAAGGAGTGTTGTAATATCTAGATTTTGGATTGAATTTCTGGTTATAACAGTCTGATATGTAGCGCTTGATGACATAATCATAGCAAACGGCATAGTCGGAAGCATCAAAAGGAGTTTTATAATCCTTGTAGTTCTCTTTTAAGTTTGCTTCGTTATATACGTCTTTTTCATGTACTTGCATCAAGACAAATACATCAATGTTATCGAACTCTTCCGGGGTATAGAGAGTACCGTCCAGCATTTTATTTGCAGTGTGAGCAATAGATTCTGCACTTACAGCCCGATTGATGGGGATGGCGTGAAGGGCACGACATCCCATTTCAAACCACTTATTGTTAGGTTCGGCAAAAGATGCTCCGGATAATAAAATGGTATAAGTGTCTTTATTTTGGGCTATTCCTGCTAAAGCGAGCAGGCAAATGAATGTGAATAAGGTGATTCTTTTGTACATAGTTATCGTTGATTGATTAATTGGTGAATAAAATCAAGTTCAAGTGAATGTTTTCCGGCTTGTAAAGTTATAGATTTTTGGGGTTCTGGCATTGTAAAAGGAACAAATGTTGCAGAAGTGCCTGCCGGAATATCGATTGTATAACGGATGCAGTCATTAGTTTGACGAACCCAGTTGATATTTAACCAGCCATAGGGAGTATTATAGCGTATGGTAAGTTCATTCATGTCTGCCGGAAAGAAAGGTTTTAGCAAAATATGCTTGAATCCGGGATGTTTTTCATCTATCTGAATTCCTCCCAGTCCTTTGTATAGCCATGCTCCTATTTCTCCGAACATAATATGGTTATATGAGTTGTCGATAACGACATCTGTCCGCCAATTTTCATGTAGAGTTGTAGCACCTTGTTTGATCCAGTACCCCCAGGAAGGATAGGTGTCTTGTGATGCGACTTTGTAAGCTGTTTCCGCATATCCGTTATCTGACAGGGCGGAAAGTAGGGCCTTGCTTCCTAATAAACCGACGTCCAGATGATAATCGTCTTTTTCTACCAATTCATGTAGTCTGGCAGCAACTTTCTTTTTATCTTCTTCCGGAACGATTCCCCAGTATAATGGCATGGCAAGTTCTGTCTGTGTTCCCCCTGCATATATTCCTGTTTCCTTATTGAGAAAACTGGTGTTGATAGCTTCTTTTATTTTTTGTGCCAGCGTGTTATAATAGGAGGCATCTTCGGCATATCCGAAAAGTCTGGCTGCTTTGGCTAGAATACAGACGTCCGTATAATAATAGATAGAGGAAGTCAAGGTTATATTGCTTTTTGAGCGTACAGGTACCCAGTCGCCCAGTCCCCAGTCTGTAAGATGATTGGTTGATATGGATTCTATATAGGAGACATATTTTTTGATTGGTCCGTACATGCGGCGGAGTAATGTGGTATCTCCGTAAAATCGATAAATTTCCCAAGGGATAATGGCGACAGCACTCGTCCAGTCGACCCCGTTGGCCCAATCATAGCCCCATACAGAAGTTGGGATGATACATGGGAGGACTCCGTTGTCTTTTTGTTCATCACAAAAGTCGTTCATCCATTTCTCATATATAGAGATACCATCGAAATTGTATAATCCTGTTTCTATGGCAATATGTGCATCTCCTGTCCAGCCATTCTTTTCCCGTTGAGGGCAGTCAGTCGGGTAACCGAACAAGTTGGCTAAATAGGAACTGTTAGTGGCTTTCCATATTTTGTTTAGCAGCTCGGATGACGAAGACCAGTAGCCGATGGCCGGAACATCACTGTGCATTTCTACTGCAATAAGATTTTCGTCGGATAATTGAATAGGGGTAGATGATGAGACTTCTACAAACTGAAAACCTTTGTAGTTGAATTTGGGCATGAATCTATCTTGCTTTCCGCTAAGTATGACGATGTCTGTTTGAAAAGGATCGCTGTCGTCTGTCGGCCGGTAGTGATAATCTATATTTGCCATGTTTACCATACCGTTTTTGTCTAAAAGTTCCCCATGTTTCAGGCGCAGTTTTGTTCCTTTTTTCCCTTTCACTTTTAGCTCGGTGACACCTGCAATGTTTTGGGGGAAATGATAGACGTAGCAGCTGTCATTTATTTTTTTGCATTGAGTTGCTGTATAGCGGGCCGTTTCACGAATCGGATACATAACTTGTGATTTGATCGTTTCCGTAGGCGATTCGGTTTCTTGTGCATGATACCATCCGGTAGCGTTGAATCCGGGGGAGTCCCAGCCTGCTAATTCTTTCTGTGCATCATAATGCTCGGCTGTATAGATGCTGTTGAAAATAACCGGGCTGTCAGTTGTTTGCCAGGTTGAGTCAGTACCCAGATATTCTGTTGTTCCATCTGTGTAACGCAGATGGAGTTGTGCTGTGAATTTAGGGCGGTTTCTCCATGAAGCCTTGTCGAAAAACCATACTGCTGTGGATTGATGATTATACCAGCCGTTCCCCAGTTGTACTCCTATTACATTTTCACCCAGAGATAGTAATGACGTAACATCATGAGTGACTGATAGTATACGTTTGTCGAAATGTGTATACATAGGGTCAAGGAAATGATTTCCTGCCCGTTGCCCGTTGATAGAGAGCTCATGCAGGCCTGCCGATGCAATAGTGAGTAAGGCTTGCTCGATTGTTTTGTCTAATTGGAAGCTCTTTCTATAATAGGGTGCCGGACGGTATGTGATGTCATGTTTATCAGTAATCCATTTCCCTTTCCAGTTGTCGGGTGATAAACATCCTGTTGTGAAGGAGGATATTGGAGAAAATGTAGTTTTCTGTTTGGAAGAGGTTTGATAGCCTATTTTCCAATAATATGTTGTATATGAATCTAATGGTTGTCCATCATAGGAGACTCTTATGGGAGCTCCTATGATGGATTTGTTCCAATAACCGGACTGTCTGCCTGATAATTGAGTACTGTCTGTTGATAGCCATATTTCAACTCTGTTGATACTATCTTCCTCTAGCAGCGGAAGTTTCCAGGAGAGTCTGGGAGTTTGAGTATCTACTCCTACAGGAACGGGTATATTCTCACATTTTAATTCAAATGGCGGTTTTAGCTCTTGAGGTACACATGAGAATAGGGTTGTGCCCAATAGTAAATATAAATAGGACCGAATTGGAATATGAGCCATATTGGTTAGTTGGTTAGTGATGAATTTACTTTTTTCTTCTCTCTTCGAGTTCTGTTGATATTTCATATAATCTTTTTTCATTTAACGGATAACGTGAAATGAAGAATGCTGATAGCATGGTGGCAATTGCCGGGAAGATACTCATCATCATACAAATGCCGGTTTGAGCAAAGTCGGATTGGATTACATTTGCTTTGAAACCGAAATAGGCCAGTAGCCATCCGGTCAAAGCACCTCCGATTGTCCAACCGAACTTTTGAGACATGGACGAAGAAGAGAATATCAGGCCGGTTGCCCGTCTTCCGGTTTTCCATTCGGAATAGTCTGATATATCTGCATACATAGACCATAATAAAGGAGAAATAATACCCGCACAGATACTTATTAAGACCTGTAAACAAAGAATTCCCCAGATAAAATCTTTAGGAAGGAAGTAGAATAAAACACTTAGAATGGTAGCGCCAACCATTGCTACAAAATAAGTTTTCTTTTTACCGATTCTTTTGGTGAGTGATGGCACAAACATGATTCCGAGGATATTGGCGGCTTGTCCTAATACCAAGTAGATCGTGATTAGAGTAATGGCACTATTCATGAATGAGAAAGAGAATGTATCGGAGCTGTCTACATAATATTTGAAATAGAATACAGCAGAACCGTCACGAAGAGAATTGAACACTAATGCCATGATTCCTGCGCATAAAAGAATCCACCAGGGTTTGTTTCTGCCCAGATCTTTCAGATCTTCTTTCAGTGATCCTTTTTCTTCCTTTATGGGCTGCACTCTTTCTTTTGTCCATAGAAAAGTTAATAAGAACATTCCACTAGCCATAATCGCAAATACGACTGCAGCCATCTGCCAGCCGAAAGCGATGTCAGGTATATTTTCCGTTATCTTCATTTTACTGAATATATCAACCAGTGGCTCAATGAGGAATAGTACCAGAATACTTCCTCCAAAAGCAAATGTCATGCGGTAGGAGGAGAACTCTGTGCGTACTTGTGGATTGGCAGACATTACTCCTAATAGAGATGCGTACGGAACATTGATTAATGAATATACCATCATCATAAGGGTATATGTGGCATAGGCAAATATTATTTTGGTAGTCATGTTATCTCCAAAAGATGAGAAGGTCAGTATACCACAGATGCCGAATGGTATGGCTATCCATAGTAGGTAGGGGCGGAATTTACCCCAGCGTGAGTTTGTCCGGTCGCCTAATATTCCGACAAACGGATCGAGGAAAGTGTCCCAAATGCGTGTGATAAGGAACATTGTTCCTACCACTGCCGAAGAGATACCTACCACGTCTGTGTAGAAGAATAGCAGATACATTGTGAATAACTTCCAAAACATGGAAGAAGCAGCATCTCCTAATCCATACCCGATTTTTTCTCTTAGTTTTATGTTTTCCATGGTGATGTATTTATTGTTTCAGGTATTGTTTATTGTGGTTTACCATAGTAATGATCCGCTTCACAGATTCTATAGAACGGAAACCGTCGGTTGGTGTGTGCAGACAATAATCTACAAGCTGGCTTACTGTTGATTCGGCTACATGAAGACGGGTGTCTGAAGACGCATAATAGATATAAATTTTTCCGTTATCATCTTCAATCCATCCGTTTGAGAATAATACATTCGATACATCACCGATTCTTTCTTCTCCTATAGGGGCCATGAAATAACCTGCAGGTTCAGCTATAATTTCTGTCGGATCTTCTAAAGAAGTCATGTATAAGTATAATACATAGCGTAATCCGGCTGCGCATCCTCTTACACCATGTGCTAAATGTAACCATCCTTGTGGAGTTTTAATGGGGTGTGGCCCTTCTCCATTTTTTACCTCCTTGATCGTATGATAAAACCGTTTATTGATGATTTTTTCCTCTTTTATTTCGGCATGACAGATGTCATCTATGAGTGCCCATCCGATACCTCCTCCATTGCCGGCGTCAATAAAACCATCTTGAGGGCGGGTATACAGGGCATACTTCCCATTCACAAATTCCGGATGAAGCACTACGTTACGTTGCTGGCTCGGAGATTTCAGATCCGGCAAGCGTTGCCATGTTTTTAGGTCTTTTGTTCGTGCAATACCTGCAACGGCTACTGCGGAAGATAAATCACCGGCTGGAGCGTTTGTATCTTTGCGTTCCGCACAAAAAATGCCATAAATCCATCCATCTTCATGTGCGGTCAGGCGCATATCGTACATATTGGTATCAGGAATGTCTGTCTCCGGCATTTCTATCGGATAATCCCAAAAACGAAATCCGTCTACGGGACTATTACTTTCTGCTACTGCAAAGAATGATTTTCGGTCTGCTCCTTCCACACGCGCCACAAGATAGTATTTATGATTGATCTTGATGGCTCCCGTATTCATTACAGCGTTGATACCAATTCTTTCTTCCATGAATGGGTTTTGTTTTTCATCAAAATCATACTTCCAGATGAGTGGTGCATGTTCTGCTGTTAATACAGGGTGGTAGTAACGTTTATATATACCGTTGCTATTGTTACATATCTCATTTTTTCGGTTGATAAGAGCTTCATAATTTTGTGTTAGCTCTTCTAATCTATTACTTTTCATATTCTATAGTTATTTTTCTCGGTTAATTATTCTATAATTAAAACCCAGTCATTTCCTTTTCCCTTTGTGGGAGAGGATACGGGAATGGTATCTGCTGTTGTATTTTGATGGAATGTGATTCTTCCATTGCGAGGATTCATCCACTTTAAAGACCGTTTGGATGCCTTCATTGAAGGCAAATAAATCGTTCTCTCTCCACCTTGTGGAAAATATACTAATAAGTAGTCTTTGTTGCCGAATGCTACGGGATAGTTTTTATTTTCTAAAGGTATATTGCCAAAGATGGTTTGTTGGTTTTTTCCTTGAGTAAAGTCAAATTTTTCCCATAATCTGCGAAAGTGAATTAAGTCCCATGCTCCTTGTTTATCCATTGATTGGTACCATGGAGTGTCGGCGTCACATTTAGGCTCACGTCCGGTATCAAACATCTGCCATATATCATTACAGCCGTATGTATATCCACAAGCTCCGCTGAACATACTTTGGTAAAGTGTATGGCGGATATCATCATCTCCAAATCTTCCATTTTCTTTTTTGAAATTGATCGGAATATTTTCATATCGGGGTTCTCCGTCCATGCATGGCTTGTGTGGTTCCTTTTTTAAATCGGGCAAAAGCAGACGTTGATAGATTGCGAAATCTTGTTGTGCGTGTCCGGATTGACACATATTAAAATCCAGCCACGAAGCATTGTGAAACCAGAACGAGGATGAGTGCTCTCCATGAGGATGATAGGTCATCAAATGGTTTTTGTCTACACTTTTAATACCGGTTGCTAATGCATTCCAAATGGCAAAGTTTTTTCCGTCTCCACTTCGATCACCTCCTATTATCCATATCAGATTGGGTGCGTTCATATAACGTTCTCCTAACCATTTGCCGTATCTATATGCATTTTCCGGTGTAAAAATCTCCGGTCCTTTTCCCCATTGTTTGTCTACCTTATCTCCCCAGGTTGGTAATAGAGCTATGTATAAACCTTTGGCTGCTGCCAGAGAAATAACTTTGTCTACATGAGTGAAATAGCCGGGAGCGGGCTTGTCAATATTGCCGTCAATTAACTTAGGTTCTCCGTTAGATGAAACATCCATATCATCTAATTCATCCAGGATTACCGTTTGTATGACGGTAAATCCTTTTTCTCTGCGATTCTCCAAATATAGTTCAGTCTCTTTGTCATTTAAGCGGCTGATGAGTTCCCATGCTGTATCTCCCATGTAGAGAAAAGGAGTTCCGTCACTGTATTCTAGGTAACGTCCTGAAGAATTTACCCTTAAGTTTCCTTTGGATAGATTCGTGGCGTTTCCTGTCCACCGGTCTTTTTGGGCGGAAGTTCCAGTTATACAAAACATGAATAAAATATAGCAGATGGAGAATCGTTTGAACATAATTCTATTTTTTTAAGGTACTTGTATATTTCTCAATGATAGGCATTTGCGGTCTGTCTTTTCCGTCTTTGGGGGTGATTGCCATGAAATAGGTATCCCACCACGGACCCGCAGCCCAATATGTACCATTGATTCCATTTTCTTGTAAATATCCCAAGAATAAGTCGAGGGTTTCATTCCAACGGGGATCATTGTCGGGGATTCCATATTCTCCGATAAAACCATGGAATTTATTCTGTTTAATCCATTCTACAAATGGTTTTACCCGGTCGATTCCTTTCTCCGGATAACATTCTTCCTCTTCGTATGAATATTTGTACGTACCGGATGCATCCTTGTCAAAATATACATGAGCTTCAAAAGCAAGGTTATTAGCCGGGTCTTTTAAGAATTTGAGTGTATCACTCTGCTCGATCCAACGCTCTGCTGATGACCAGTCGTTGCCGCCTACCATAATAAGCGTATTTGTGTCGACTTCTCGTATGGCATTGATGGACGCTTGTGCCATGTCGAACCACTTGGTTTCCGGGGCCAGATCATGTGGTTCGTTCATTAGCCCGTAACCATATATGTTTTTAAAAGTGGAGAATTCTTTAGCGATAGCTTGCCAGAAAGAAGCCAGGTCTTCGATTGTTAATTCATTGTTTCCAATGAGGGTATGTTCGTTGTTCATGAAGCGGCGACAGTAATTATGTAAGTCAAGAATAACCACCATATCGCGTTTCTCTGCTGCTCTGACCAATTCTTTCATTTTATTGAGGTCATGCTGGTTTAGCGGTCCTTTTAAGTCAAGTTGTAGCCGTTCCCATTTGAATGGTAACCGGATAAGTTTCAGCCCTTTCTTTTGCCAATATTCGAGGTCTTGATCTGTCGGGTAGGTATAGTCTTTATTATACTCACCGGGGAAAGATGAACCGAAGTCCGCGCATGCCAAGTTTACTCCGTAAGGTTCACCTGTCTCTTTTACCGGAGGTTGATTACTTTTACATCCATTTAGAGTAAGAAGGCTAAGTAGTAGAAAAGCCGAAATAAAAACTTTTTTCATAATGTTCTGTTTAATAGGGTGATTGAAGATTCCAGCCTTTTACAATAACTGGAGATTCCAAATTTATTTTTAATATTTTTGATTCCTGTGGGTTAAGCCATATATAGTTCTCCGAAACGATAAGTTGGTCCATTTTTTCTGGTACTTCTACGTGTACTCCGATAGCAGGGTGCTTTCCTGTATTTGTTAAAGTCACCATATTACCTGTGCGTTCCATTTTAATTTCTGTTTGGGGCATTGATACGATGGAGCCCGGACGTACTTCGTAATTGGTAAAGTAATAATTCCGATATATGTTTTTGTTATCTTTGATTATGTCCAGAACAAAGAATAGCATGGTCGATTTGGTTTGTTCTCTATTCAGATTTATTTCTCCTAGTTTTTTGACGACATTATCATCGCCGATACCGTTGAAAGTATGGGTGGCAACAGTATCTAGTAATGCATTGTATATAGACACTTTGACTTGATAAGGTTCTTTCTCTAATGTTTGGCAGTCATCAAGTAGATAGACAGGAAGACTGACTTCTTGACTGGCAAGGTTGCTGCGGTCAAATAGCATGACTGCTGCTAACGGGGCAAAAGACTTTTGCACAAAATAGTGAACGGGTTTTATGATACCATAATAGTCTACACATGACCATGATACACCAGGATAGTTATCGTTCATCTTATAATAAAGTGCTCCGGTAGTATGAGGCCATAATGTGCGTGCCCGTTCTAATGTATGGCGTACTCCTACTACTTGTGCTAACTGTGACCCGAGTATGAAAGAAGCCAGCGAGTCCTTCGGCATAAAATAACCGGAATATTGAGTAAGTTTCTCTATTTCTCTCATCGTTCCGAAGATAGGAGTGTGGTGCGTGAAATTACCGCTCCTTTGGGGAGGCCACACTTCTTTTTCCTCGTCCAAATATCTACGCACTGTCTCGATGTGAGGCAATGATGCTATCCCAAATTCTCCCCAAAAAGGAGCGGTCATATTCAAATTGTGATTAAGATGAGCATCGTCCCACCAGCAGTTGTAATTGTGCAGGCTGCCTCCCCAGGCTTCCCCACGATGGAAGGGACGTGTTCCGTCAAGTTCTATACTAAGTCGTCCCATCATGTCAATTGCAGGTCCGAATGGTTTATCTGATTCATTCCCTGCTCCCCACATAATAAGAGAAGGGTGATTTCTTAATCGTTTGGTATTTCTTTCCACTGTTTCTTGCAGGATAGTGTACGGTTGCGTGTTATGGCTATTCCAGGCCGTTGGCCATTCTTGCATGACTAAAATACCATATTTATCGCATAATTCGTAAAAATCATCGGTTTCGGGCATTCCTCCTCCCCAGGCTCTTAACATTTGTATGTGCTGGCTTTGGGCTATCTGGAGCAAATGCTCGTATTTATTTCTTGAGAAGTCCATTAATGCATCCATAGTGCACCAGCCTGTTCCTTTTATGAACATCGGCTTGCCATTGATGACGAATGTCCAGTTATAATAATCTTCTTTAGCACCATCAATTAATGGTCTCATCTCAATAGTCCGTATACCGAACGACGTTTTTATATGGGCTGTCTTCCCTTTTTGTGGAACGAAGAATAGGTTGAGGTCGTATAGTGATTGTTCTCCTCTGTCATTGGGCCACCAAAGATGCGGATCTTTGATTTGAAAGTCTAAAGATAAAGTTTCCTGTTTTTTCTGACTATTTATGTCGAAACGATAATATTGTGTTATTCCTTTGAAGTTCTTGGGAGATACTTCTGCATATAATACTCCTTTTAATGGAGATGATTTTTTATGCAGATCAAGAGTTAAGCGCATTTGACCATCGAGCGAACGAGTAGCGATGAAGGGTGATTCTATTTCTACTGCGGCTTGTTCTTTTAATTGAACACTACGCCAGATTCCTAATGATGGGATTTGTGCATAATGCCATCCATAAACGCAATTGAATACAACTGTATATTTCCAACTTTCATTTGCGTTGGGAGGCCAGTTGCCCAGAAACATTTGAGGGATGGCTTCTAGTTTTACTATGAGAGTGTTTTTATTCTTTAAATAGTTACCTATTGAAAAATCGGGCCCTCCGAACATACCTTCGTGTGTTCCTAAAAGTTTTCCATTGAGCCATATTGTACATTTGTTAGCAATTCCGCCAAAAGATAATATACAGTGAGATGAGGGGGAGTCTAGTTCGAACTCCCGCTTCATCCACCATGTCTTGTAAGATTGTTTTTCTGCAATAGAGTCATTCTGTCCGATGTATGGATCGGGTATGATTCCATTTTCTACTAATGCGGTGTGAATACTACCAGGCACATGGGCAGGTATTTGATCTGTCCAGATAGTGTGTAAACGTTCTTTTTCAGTTCCTCCTTCTGCCAGTTGCCAGGTTCCGTCCAAAAAGATGTTTGCAGGAGTATCTCTGACAAGAGGAATATTTCCTGTTTCAGTCATCTGTATACCTTTTACTTCCATTGGAGATAGCTTTGCTGCAAAGCTTTCTCTGTCTATCTCATCCATTGATTTTTGTGCAATAACCATTGGAGTGGATAGCAGTAAAGTGATAATAGTGATGATTCGAGTTCTCATGGACAGTATTTATTCTGATTATTGTTGTGTACTTTTATATTTCAGGAGCGTGCTTAATTGCGGACGATCCTGTGTGTAATTATTGGTCGGTTGGACAGATAAGGGATAATCACCCCATCGTGGACCGGCAGACCAGTAAGTTCCGTTTATTCCATTTTCTTGTAGATATTTAAGTGCTGCATCAAGAATATCCATCCAACGGCCGTCAGTATCAGGTATACCATATTCACCAACGAATCCACGTTTATTATTTTCTTTCAGCCAGTCAACAAAAGGTTTCAAACGAGCCACCCCTGTTTGAACGGTTGCACCATCTTCATCATATCCTTTATTATAGTTTCCGGAAGAATCCGAATCGAAATATATATGTGCCTGGAATATCAGGTTATTACTTGGATCTGTAAGAGTTTTCAGATTGTCACTGCATTCTTTCCATCGTCTGGCAGAGCTGAATTCGTCTCCGCTAACTATGATGGTCGTTTTAGTATCTATAGTGCGGATGGCATTAATGCAGGCTTGGGCTATGTTAACCCATGGTGTCGACGCCAGCATTTCGTAGGGCTCATTCATGATGTCGTAACCCCAGATATTTTTATAGTCTTTAAACTCTTTTGCCAGTTTCTTCCATACGTCACAGAAATTGTCAACAGTGCATCGTGCATTACCAATGATTGCATATTGATTATTTTGTGAACTTTGACCGTCGCAATATACACAATATCTTCCAAAGTTATGCATATCCAGAAGTATCTGTATGTTTCTATCTTCAGCGGCTTTGACGAATTTCTTCATTTTTGCCAGCTCTGTTGCATTTAATTCCCCATTCATTGTGGGTTGTATACGTTCCCAACGAAAAGGAAAACGTACCAGATAAAGGCCTTTGGCTTTAAAGTAATCCAAATCTTTTTCTGTGGGATAACCATAGTGGGTACCATCCACCCCCGGATACACATTCCCAAATTCAGCTCCTGACAGGTTAACTCCAAAATAAGCTGTTTGTTTGGTTGGTTGAGGCTCATCACTATTTTCTTCTTCGTCTGATTTGGAACAAGATGAAAATAGAAGTGCTACAATCGTTACTAATGAAAATAAGTCTTTTAGCATAAATCGAATCTTTTTGATTATGAGGGAACGCCCATATTAAAGCGTTCCCTTTTTTATTTTTACTTATGAACAAATCTGAAATTACACATACTTAAATCAAAATCCTGTGCAGATTCAGGAGAGAATATGATTTTGAAAGCTGTGTTGGTACTGGGATCGATGGAACTGGGCAACAATGATTCTGTGTCAGCACTGATCCGTACTGTTTGCCATCCGCCATAAGTATTGACCGGAATTCCTCCTTTGGAAGGATACCATCCATAATCTCCTAAGATGATACGCGCTTGGGCTGATATCGGGAATTTAGCTCCAGTACAGATTTCAAATCTTAAATCGTATGATGAAAGATCTGCGGCTACTTCTGCTGGTACAGTAATATATCCGGCCCACATAACCATCCATCCCCAAGCTTTCACGGAATTATTGAATCGAATATATTTTCCTCCTTCTACTAATGGTTCCGGTTGTCCTTCTAATGTGCCGTCACATAAGAAATTTTTCGGGGCATCAGGGAATTGGCTGGAATGTGTAAAAGCACCGCTTCCCGGCCAATTATTGAAATCAAAAAGTTGAGATACTCCCGGATCCATGTATGTGAGCTTGTATGCTTCATCCATATTGGCTCCTTTTATAGTAAGGGTAGATTTCGGAGTGGCATTTGCCGGGATTTCTATTGTTAGTTCTGTACGAGTGGCATCGATTACATTTACCGGTAAATTACCTAGATTAACAATTGCTTCTTCGATTGTAATACCGTAAAGGTCAAAGTTGTCACCTGTAATAACTGTCGTATCTCCTGGTTGGGTAAATTCATTCTTGAGTCCATTGATTGTTAAATCAGGGATGGAAACAACAAAAGGAATACTTAGTTCTCCGTGTTTGGTTGTAATATAAATCGTGTTGGTCACTTCTTTAGGAAGTGCACGGGGAATAGGTGCGAGAAGCATATCGTAGGTCGAATATACCTCCTTGCTGTCCACTTCGATATCATTGAATTTTAGAGAGGTGATGTCTCCGAGATTTGTTCCCTCAATTCGTACTACTTGTTCGAAATTCGCTCCCTCAATGGGAAATTCAGCATCTGTTGCCAAAACAACTTTGTCTACAGTCGGAGCACCTGTTGACGGTTTGTTTTCTTTGGCTTTCAGATCGTCGACTTCAACAATATCCGTACAGGATGTTAAAGCAAATATGGATGCTGCGATTATTGCAAAATATTTTATTTTCTTCATAATCTGTTTTATTACATGGTTATAAGTGATTAATCCCAGCCAGGATTATTCTCATTAATTCCTTGGTTCGTCAGGATTTCAAGAGTCGGAATCGGGAATAGCAGATGTTTACTGGAACGTTGTTTTACGTTATTGGCTTCATCCATTCCGCCTAGAGCATTCATTGCCTGCAAATAAATTCCCCAACGTATTAAATCCCAACGACGATCGCCTTCCAAGGCTAATTCCATTGCACGTTCTTCAAGGATTGCAGAACGCAGGCTGGTTTTATCTGTAAAGTTTGCCAGTTCTTTACCTGTTGCGTTACTACGGGTGCGGACATCATTTAAAGCGTCTACCGATTCTTTTGTCGGACCATTTAATTCATTAGCTGCTTCTGCAAAAATTAGAACAACATCAGCATAACGTAAAAATGGGTAATTGGCATCTGTACGAGGTTGAGTCTGATCGGCTATTTGTTGTGAATATTTAGTGGTGAAAGCAAAGAACTGTTCTGAACCTGCTTCATCACATCTCCATCCGGAGGTTACTTTAGGATTATCGAACGGAGGCTCTTTGGCTTCAACCATACGTTGCCATTTCCCGAAGTTCGGATAGTATGAACCACCACCCCAACTTGTATCGGAGTTCTGACGTATCCAACAATGCAACACTCCTTTGTCCACGCGGTAGTCTTTTTCTTCAAACAATAGATACCAGTGTTTTCTACATCCTACCGTTAAACTATTGTCTATGTTTCCTGCTGCATTGAGTCTGCCACAGTAGTGCGAGCTGAATAGTGTACCGTATAATTCATCACCGGATTTAGTTTGTAAACCGAATAAGTGTTCACTACAAGTTTTGCCGGAAGGAGACCAAATCAAATCATAGTCCTCAAGTTTGTGTGTCCCATATTCTCCTCCGATTACATCTCCCGCAACTTCGTAGGCCAGTCTGTAATATTCTTGAGAAGAAAAGCTTTCGTAACCGGCAACTTGATCCTTGGAGAATGTTGTCGGAACAGGTTCTGTATACACTTTGGTCATAGTACCATTTACATTCTGCATAACAAACGGTGCACCGGTTTTTACTGTTATTTGTTCTCCGGTAGACATGGAAGCAGAACCGATAGTTGCATATACTTTGGCTAACAAACCTGCTGCAGTTGCAGCACAGACTCTTCCGGGTTTAAAGCCATTATCTGTGTTTTTATAAATCATATCTTTAGCATCCTTAAGCAAAGGTATGATTGTTTCCGTGTAGACTTGTGCAATCGGAATACGCGGATTGTTAGTATATTGTCCGGATTCGTTTACACTGACCGAATAAATAGGGATAGCTCCATAAGCACGTACCAAGTAGAAATATGCCCATGCTTTAAGAAAATAACATTCTCCTAATGCATTCTTTTTAAATTCTTCCGATACATTCTGCATCTTATTGATTTCAGAGACCGCTATATTTGCCCGGTTAATCAACGAGTACATTCCGGTCCAAAGTACATCGGCCTGTCCGTCACCTCCCTGGAAGTTACCACTTCCAAACTGGCTGAACTGCCATACTGCACCGGAAATATAGTCACAGTCATAGTCCAGCGGTCGTGGGAAACTACCGTATCTGAACATGGCTTCGTGTAATGTATTATATACTCCTGTTACCCACATGTCGGCACCATTATCAGAATCCTCAACATCTTCAGGGACAATGAAGTCGAAAGGCTTTTCTTCGATCATACTTTCGCATGATGTCATTACTGCTCCGGATAATAGGAGACTGGATGCCATCAGATATATGAATATATTTTTCTTTTTCATCATTTCTTGAGATTATAAAGTTAATTTAAAACCTATTGAATATGTTCTGCTGCTCGGGTATGAGAAAATATCAACTCCTCTTCTAGAAGCGTCAGAACCAAAGGCGTTTACATCCGGATCAAACCAACTATAACCTGTAATCGTGAATACGTTTGTTACTGTACCGAAAACAGACAAATTGCTAATACCTTTTATGACTGAACCGAAATTGTAGTTTAAGTTGATTGTTTTTAGTCTGAAGTAAGAACCATCTTCTACATAACGATCGGAGAGTTTCATGTCACGAGTCATTGCAGTAGTGACGCGGGGCCATCTGGCGTTAGCTGCATTCTCTGGTGTCCAGCGTGAATCATAAGCATCTTGAGTGATGTTTGCAATACTGCTCATTCCGATATTAGTCAAGTTTCCGTTAAAAATATCATTTCCATGAGTTCCTTGGAAGAACAATCCCAAAGTCAGATTTTTCCATCGCAAATTGGCGTTCAAACCATAAATAAAATCAGGATTGGTATCACCGATGATGGCGCGGTCTTCTGACGTTATTTTTCCGTCATTGTTTTTGTCCAGATATTTGATTTCACCGATCATTCTGCGAGCCTCATCATCAGATGCTTTAGCATATATTGGATCTGCACGGACTTCTGCTATATTATCATAGAAGCCGTCTTCTATATAGCCGAAGATTGTTCCGATAGGTAGTCCGTTTCTTTGCAGAAATACTTCTTTGGCACTATACCATAATTGGTTAGCATATTGGTCAGCTGTTAAACCTCCGATTTCATTTTTATTAAAAGAGATGTTGCCGTCGAAGTCTAGGCTCCAGTCTTTTTTATCTAATGCAATGATTTTACCAGTTAGTTCAAGTCCTTTGTTTTTTACATGGCCGAAATTCGTCCACATTGTAGTATAACCAGTACTGTTCGGTATAGATACATTTTGTAGCAGGTCATTGGTTTTCTTGTAATAATAGTTAGCGGATAAACTAATTCTGTTATTCCAGAATCCCATGTCGAGTCCGACATTATATTGATCGGTTGTTTCCCATTTGAGTTTATCATTCAAAGGACCTTTGTAAGTTTGTCCTGCAAATCCGCTGCTTAATGTTCCGTCCAGAGGGTAATTGGATGGTGCAAGTGAAGCGATAGTCTGATAACTGCTGATAGCTTGATTACCGGTTTGACCGTAGCTGAGTCGCAACTTTAAGTTACTGAATATATTCAGGTTTTTGATGAATTCTTCTTCCGATATGGTCCATGCTACTGCTCCTGAAGCGAAGTTCGCGAATTTATTTCCCGGAGCGAAACGACTTGAACCGTCACGACGGAATGATGCTGTGAAAATATAACGATCCTTGAATGTGTAGTTGGCACGTCCTAATAAAGAGACTAGAACTGCTTGTCCTCGATAGCTGGCCGGTGTTTCAATATTTAATGCCTGACTCATATCGAAGTCTTGTGTGATGTCAGTCGGGAAGTTGGATGCATTCATTGTTTTTCCACCCCAGTCCGATTTTTCGTAAGTGAAACCGGCTACTACATTGAGATGATGTAACTTATTAAGTGTCTTATCGAAAGTAATCAATGATTCTGCTGTTAAGTTTTGCCAGAAATTATCACTTTTACCAGCACGTCCGTTGGATGCTTTACCTTCTCCTGTTTCACGATTGTAGTAACTTGCGCGATCGTTTACTGAATAACTGATACCTAGATTCTGACGGAATTTCAAACAGTCGAGGATTTTAATCTCGGCAAACGCAGAAGTAAATACATTGATTGACTTCAGCTCATCTTTAGCTGTATTAACGTATGTACGTGGATTGGCTGACAACCATGCATAAGAATCATCTTCTGTCTTGTCTCCTACATATAATGTCGGTAAATAAAGCATGGCAGAACGGATGATACTATAATCATAAGAATTTGACTTGGCAAACTTAGTTAACGAACGGGTGAAGTTGATATTTAGTCCCGTATTTAACCAAGGTTTCACATGGCTTCCGATGTTGGCACGAACAGCAAAACGTTCATAACCAGAATTCTTGATAATACCTGTCTGGTCTGTATAGTTGCCTGAAAATGCATAGTTGCTCTTTTCATTTCCTCCTGATACACTAAGATTGTATTCCTGTGTTAATGCATCTTGTAAGATCTCGTCCATCCAGTTGGTGCCTTCTACCCATTCTTTATTGCCGTATTCGTCTTCGCGATAACCCGGATTGAGATAATCTTCCGGTGAAGCATAGTATTTACCGGAATTGGGAACGATTTTATCGTTCTCGTCGCGACGGTAGTTCCATTTACCACGATAAGGAAGGTATGAATAAGGAAGATTGTCATAAGCAGCTCCATTGATTACACCCTCATTTACATAATTAGCATAGGTGTAAGCATCCAGCATTTTAACCATTTTGGCTATTTTGGAAAGTCCGAAATTGGCCGAGAACTCAACTTTAGCGTCTCCGGCACGACCTCTTTTAGTGGTAATCAATACGACACCATTCGCTCCGCGAGAACCGTAAATGGCTGTTGCAGAAGCATCCTTTAAAATGTCGATTGATTCGATGTCATTAGGGTTGATCAATGACAGAGGATTAGTGGTGGAGTTGTTGCCCTCGTTGGCTTTACTGCTTGGAGTATCTCCTACCTCAAACGGAATACCGTCGACAATGTAAAGTGGTTGTGAATTTGTAGAGAATGAGTTAGCACCACGTATGGTGATACTTACACCTGAACCGGGAGCACCATCACTCTGGTTTACTTGTACACCAGCTAATTTACCTTGTAGGGCTTGGGAAATGCTGGTCGGGTTACCAAGCATCAAGTCATCACTTTTAATAGAAGCAACGGCTCCGGATAAATCTTTTTTCCTCATTGTACCATAGCCGATAACTACTACTTCATCCAAAGATTGAGTATCATCTTTGAGTGAAACATTGATTGTTTTACGGTTTCCTACAGTGACTTCTGTTGTTTTATAACCGATAAAAGTATACTGAAGAACAGATTTTTGGCTTTCTACTGTTATAGTATATTTACCATTTAAATCACTGATGGTACCATTGTTTTTTTTAACTCCTAACTCAACAATATTAACTCCGGGAAGAGGTTCACCTTTACTGTCTGTTACAGTACCTTTAATTTCAATACCTGCTGCTGATGCAGCTGTATTTATCATCCAGAACATAATCAAAAAGAGCCAGACTCCTTTTGATCCTTTTAGCATCCGCACTTTTGAGCGGGGAAAAGAAAAGAGATTCTTTTTCATTTTTATCAAATTTAAAATTAACTTTAGTATAAAATCTCGTACATTTATTATTGATGCAAAGCTAGTAAATAAGGAATGTAAATTATTGACGTTATTTGCCTAAAACTGATATTATTTTATCATTCTTTATTTTTATAAATATGTGAGTTGTATTGTCGGATAAACTTACGGCTTTGACGTCCTGCAGGTTTTATTAAAGACTCGTCCCATCCTCCGTTTTTGTTTGCTCGCGGAAGAATCATGGAGCAAGTTTCGTTCTTGTCTGAAATGGACCAGTTAACCCAGCTGATCTTTTTGCTTTCCAGCCATTCTACCCAACGAGTCCATTCTGGTATATCTAATGGGCCATCGCCAGTACATTCCATGCCTGCACATTCAGACACAAAAATGGGAATTCCTTTTTCCCATGCTGCTTCAGCTCTATCCCGTAACTCTTGTTTATGAGTGGCGGCATAGAAATGGAGGGTATACATTATATTATTGAATCCTTCTAAAGGACTTTCTGCTACCAGGTGTAAGTCTTGGTCCCAGTGTGGGCTGCCTACAAGAATGATATTATCAGGATCATATTTACGTATTTCAGAGATAATATCAGTTGCATATTCTTTCACACTTTCCCAACTGTCTTCCATAGGTTCGTTGTATATTTCATAAATAATATGAGGATATTTTCCGTATTTCTGTGCCATCATTGAGAAAAATGCTTTTGCTTCTTTTTTTTGTGGATAATAAGTATGCCAGTCGATTATTATATAGAGGTCGTTTTTAATTGCCGCTTTAATCACTTTATTCATGCATTTTAATGCAAATTCCGGATTTTCAATGTAGTTGTCTTCAATAACTGTTCCCATGGCGGCGCGTAAAACGGTACATTTCCAATCTTTTTTCAACCATTTCACAGATTGCTTATTGTAAAATCTGGGCCATAGGTTGTGCCAGCCATAACTAACCCCTCTTAATACAATAGAGTCTCCGGTTTGGCTGCATAATTGATTACCTTTTACTTGTAGTTGTCCCCATTGTTTTACAGGATCTTTACTGTAACTGAATAATGATATCATGGAGAATAAGGTGATAAACAAAATGACTTTCTTCATTTTCATAATAAATTAGGTATAACATATAAGATGGACGTTGCAAAGTAAGCACAAAAAAAATATGTAAAAAAGTGCTTTGTTATCATATACTGATACTTTTCTTACTATTTATTTAAGGCAAGAGTATATTACCTTATTATATATACAAAAAAGATTAAGCCGGAAAATAAATATGATAACAGATGGCTTGAAGGTTAAAATAGTATATTGATTTGATAATAAAGTGGTTGTATGCTTATATAAGTTGCCGTACTTTTATGAATTAAATTTTATAGATAGATTCATGTTTTATTTTATATTTATCACCTTATGAAAAGAAGTATTTTTTTAGTTTGTTTTGTTGTTTTCGGGGTTGTGTCATTGTCGGCAATTGGCTCGATAGTCTCTGTAGCACAGTCGGGTTGGCAGACTGATAGTATATCTTATGGTATATCTCGAATGGTTGATATTGCATCTTTGCCCCTGTTAGATCGTGGAATCTCTGTCCATTATGAAGGTAGTATTGATAAAAGAGGAAAGAATGCCGACTGGGACTGGAGTCTTTACCAGGATCAACGTGGAGAATGGGTAATATTTGATGTTGATGGTCCGGGATGTATTTATAATCTTGTACAACATCGCTATATGAGTTCAAGTGATCCGCTCTTCCGTTTTTATTTTGATGGAGAAGAAACGCCTCGTTTTAGTTTACATTTATCTGAATTCGGAGAGAAAGAGCCTTTTATAAAACCTTTGGCTGAAAGTTATATTGGTCCGTTTGATAACGGAAGAGGGCCCATACGTGTTGCACGGAGTTTTGTTCCAATGCCGTTTAACAAGGGCTGCCGTGTAACCACCGATGTGAAACTGGAAGGTTATGAAAGAACCAAAGGTGAAGGAGGTTGGGGACATGTTGTATACCACACTTATGCGGACAATGGTATCAAGACCTTTACCGGGAAGGAGAATTATGATACTTTGATACAATTATGGAAGAAACAAGGAAGTAATCTTTTGTGCAAAGATCAATTGGCATATCATCGTAAGTCGGAACAAAAGATTAATGCTGGCGAATCCATTACTTTATTGGATGAAAAAGGAGAGGGAGCTATTGGTTCTTTAAAATTTTATTTTCCGGAGATTAATGAGCAGCACTTGCAGGATGTATGGATTCATATGTTTTGGGATGCTCATCAGCAACCCGATATTTCATGTCCTTTAGCGTGTTTGGGAGGCAACTCTTTGGGCTTTCACGATACCAACTATTTGCTGTCAGGATATAACACAGACGGTTGGTTTTATAATTATTTTCCAATGCCATATTGGAAGCATGCGAAGATAATAATTGAAAATCGTAGTGGCGTTCCTGTTTCTTTGGGATTCTCAGAAATAGCTGTTTCCAGGTCGGTTTATCCCACATCTAATACCGGATACTTTCGTAATACACCATATTATACCCGAAAACATGTGGCAGGAATAGATAGTCCGATAGCTGCTATTCAAGGAAGAGGAAAGATGGTTGCTGCTCATGTTACATGTCATGCCGAACGTTCACATATCATTTCTTGCGAGGGGGATGTTCGTGTATATATTGACGGCAAACGAACACCACAAGTTGAGAGTGACGGTTCTGAAAGTTATGTTTGTTATGGTTGGGGATTCCCGACCCCGCCTGAAGTGCATCCAATGGGAGGGTATGACGGTCTTTCGGATAACCCATGGTCTATGACTCGTTTTTGTATAGGCGATAGTTATCCTTTCTATTCAGAACTGAAGTTTGGAATAGAGTCGGGCGAATATAACAATCAGTATTTGGAACACTCGGGTACTATATTCTATTATGGTCAAGATAAAAATGTACTGGTGAAAACTGATAGTTTGGATTTAAACTCTTCTCGTTCTATTAAACGGCACTCTTATAAAGCTATGGGTAATGTACGCAGAACAAAATTGGAAAGTTTCTTTGAGGGAAATGAGGATCGTATTTTATATGTAGGAGAAACCGTCCGGTTTGAAAGTTTTAGTAGTTTTAGAGTGAATATATCTTCTCAAAATGAAGGAGTGCGTTTGCGTAGGTTGAGCGACCAAAACGATGTTCGACAAGCAGCCCGTGTTTTTGTTGATGGTGAAGAGGTTACAGAACGTTTATGGTATGTAGCTGATAGTAACCCTTATAAACGCTGGCTGGAAGATGACTTTGAAATTCCAGCCAAGTATACTAAGGGAAAGAAATCATTAAATATTCGTATCGTACCAGTTTCTATGTCTAAAGAGGGAAAAAATACTTGGAATGAAGCTGAATATCAGGTATTTTGTTATAATAATTAAGTGTTATAAATCAGTACCACCGTGTACGCCACATAACAAAGTATCATAATCCCTCCTTCGATTCTCGTGATAGTCCTTTTGGCAAAGAACAGCCCGAATAACCAGAGCAGGATACCGGAACCTACTAGCGTAAACAGGTCGAAGTTGGTAATTCCGCTAAGATGGAGAGGGGTGATGCTGGCGCTACATCCCAGTACAAAGAATATATTGAAGAGGTTACTACCGATTACATTTCCAATGGCAATTTCCGGATTCTTCTTTAATGCGGCAACGATAGACGTAGCCAGTTCAGGAAGGGAAGTACCTCCTGCAACCAGTGTCAGTCCGATAATCGATTCGCTGACACCCAGGTTGCGGGCGATGCCCGTAGCGCCGTCAACAAACAACTGACCTCCAAAAATAAGGGCAGCCAAGCCTCCGATGATATAAAGAATGGATTTCCACCAGGGGAGTGATTTGATTTCTGTCTCCTCTTCTATGGTCGGAGGTGCTATCTGTCCCGCCTGTTCCGTTGTGCCCGGCTTGGAGGCGATGGCAAAGGTGTAACCCATGAAGATGACAAAGAAACAAAGTAATAATAAGCCGTCTACTCTGTTCAGGATATTCTCCGGAGCTTTATCTAGAAATACATCATTGGCACAAATCAGCAAGACAATAGAAGAAAGTATGCAGAGCGGTATCTCTTTTCTAAGTGTGTTGCGGGTGATGACAATCGGGGCGAATAAGGCCGTGCAGCCCACAATCATCAACGTATTGAAAATGTTACTTCCCACCACGTTGCCTATGGCAATATCCGCGCTTCCTTTGAGAGCAGAAGATACACTGACCGTCAGTTCCGGGGCAGAAGTGCCGAATGCAACGATGGTAAGTCCGATCACGATGGGAGGGATGTGAAAGCGCTTGGCTACCGAGGCGGCACCGTCTGTTAATCCGTTAGCTCCTAGAAGAATGAGGATTAATCCCCCGATAAGTAATAATATATTCATATTTTTTTCTCTTTTAGTGGCAAAGATAATCAATTTGGAAATGGTAATGTCAAAAACAATCCGTATGTTTGCTCTGTTTTTAATGAAATGTTAGATTAACCTTAATTATAATCAAGGAATATAAGGTATGGAAATAAATAAAATAAAACGGTCGTTACTGGTGTTGTTCTTTTCTTTCCTGGCAATCGGGGCGCAAGCACAGTTGGAACAGGCGGTTAAGAAGATATTTGCCGGAGATACAATAACGGGCGGACATGTTCCTTTGAAGCGGGATTCGGATTCTATCCATCTGGTGAATATGCGGAAATCATTGGAAGAAGCCCGGCTCAACGAGGCGAATATGCGGATGGAAATGGAGCAGATGAAGCTCCAGATGGCTACCGCCGACTCCGTAAAATATGCACAGCAGCGACAGCGTATCGACTCCCTGCGGCAGTTCACTAAGGGCATGCCGGTAGTGGCGGACGGTGATACCTTATTTTACCTTTTCACCAAACGTGGCGGATATACTCCCCAGCAACGTGCACAGATGACCGGTGCAGCGATCGAAGAAATAGGAAGACGTTTTAATCTGAAACCCGATTCTGTTGCTATTGACCATTCGGACATTGTTTCCGATTTGATGTACGGCAGCAAAGTACTGCTTTCTCTTACCGATCAGGACGCCTTGTGGGAAGGAGTCTCTCGTGATTCGCTGGCTAAAGAAAGACAGCAGAACGTTGTCGCCAAACTGCATGAGATGAAAGCGGAGCACGGACTTTGGCGAATGGCAAAGCGTGTGCTCTATTTTGTGTTGGTAATTGTAGGACAGTATTTTCTGTTCCGCTTGACCAACTGGTTGTTCCGTAAACTGAAAGCGCGTATTTTGCGTCTGAAAGACACGAAGATAAAACCGGTATCTATCCAGGGATATGAATTGCTGGATGCGCAGAAACAGGCAAACCTGTTAGTATTCCTGTCCAGTATCGGGCGGTATATACTGATGGGATTGCAACTACTGTTTACCGTACCATTGATTTTTATCATCTTCCCGCAGACAGAAGGGTTGGCATATCAACTGTTGGGATATATATGGAATCCGATTCGCGCTATCTTTGTGGGTATCATTGACTATATTCCTAAGTTGTTTACCATTATCGTTATTTGGTATGCTGTGAGGTATCTGGTGCGTCTCGTCTTGTATCTGGCACGTGAAGTGGAAGCAGGACGACTCAAAATCAACGGCTTCTACCCGGACTGGGCGATGCCGACTTTCCATATCGCCCGTTTCCTGCTTTATGCATTTATGATTGCGATGATTTATCCTTATCTTCCGGGCTCCGATTCCGGTGTGTTCCAAGGTATTTCGGTATTTGTCGGATTGATCGTTTCGCTCGGATCAAGTACGGTTATCGGTAATATTATTGCCGGACTGGTGATTACTTATATGCGTCCGTTCAAGATGGGCGACCGGATCAAATTGAATGATACCACAGGTGATATCATCGAAAAAACTCCTCTTGTCACCCGTATCCGGACTCCTAAAAATGAGGTTGTGACTGTTCCCAATTCATTTATCATGTCGTCTCATACAGTAAACTACAGTACTTCAGCCCGCGAATATGGATTGATTATTCACTCGGAAGTATCTATCGGCTATGATGTTCCCTGGCGGCAGGTTAATCAGATATTGATTGATGCTGCGTTGAACACTCCCGGTGTGGTGGACGATCCGCGTCCGTTTGTGTTGGAAACTTCGTTGAGCGACTGGTATCCGGTCTATCAAATTAATGCTTATATCAAACAGGCAGATAAGATGGCACAGATTTATTCGGATTTGCATCAGAATATTCAGGATAAATTTAATGAGGCCGGCATTGAAATCATGTCACCGCACTATATGGCAGTTCGGGATGGAAATGAATCGACCACTCCCAAGGAGTATCAGAAAAGCAATAATCCTTCTAATAAAGCCGGAGAAGAAAGTAAACCTGAATAGTTTTTTCAATTCATTCATCGTACCCATTCATTCGGCAATTAGTTTTTGTTCATAATATCCGTTACACCCAGAACCGTCTACTATATGGAAGTTGTTTTTTGTCGAACATTTTTACACTATAGTGTTTGGGTTGCATTTATTGGGGATATTTGCTACTGTCGTGTTCTGTATAATGAATATCAAAACGTCCGTTAGTCAGCCGTTTGCCGTTACCGAATGTGACACTGATGATTTTCATTTCTGTGTCGAAACGGCTTATGAAAGCTGTTCCGTCTTCCAGCTCTTCTCTTCCGAACTCTATATCGGTAATCGTTGATTCTTTGCCTTCTTGGGGCGATAAAATAGTGAAAGATAGATTGATACCGGGCTTTACTGAAACATTAACGGAGAGTTTGTCTTCTTCTGTGTAATAGTAGAATGAATCATACGTCCATACATACGAGTGTCCCCAATTCAGGTATCGCCCTCCCACATAAACCCAGCCGTCCATTAGGCAACCGAATGTGTTGGCTCCTGTAGTGGTGGCAGAAGGCAAAACGGTGATGTCGATCGATTCGTTTTCCGTTTCTTTACAGCTCCAAAAGCTGATGATGGAAAAGAGAATGAGTATATATTTCTTCATAGTGCTTTTTTTAGTGGATGTTAGAAATAATAGGATAATCCCGTAGTGATGTTTAGTCGCGTGAGGTTGACATCATCATTTGAATTGAGTTTTACAGTAACCTTTTCTTCGTGATAGTAAGTCCTCATTCTAAGTAGTTCGCTATACATATATTGCACTCCTAAACTGACTCCCAAGTTGGGATTCAGCTTATAGGTAAGATTGGCATTAGTGAGGAGACCGATAGTGAAGGCTCTTACTTTTCGTGTGTTGCCGAATACCTCGCTGTTGTTCCGTAGAATGACTCCGCCGGGACCGGTTGTCACCCGGATTTGCCAATGTTTGGTATTGGCATTACACATTCCGATTTGCGTACCGATGAAATGAATCCATAAATGGTCTTTTCCTTCAAGATGGCTTCCTTTGGAAGAAAATCCGGTGTAGATTCCTCCGAAGATAAAGCGTTTGAGAGGACGGAAGTGGTATTGTCCATCCCAGCTTACGCCTTGTGCAAGTGTACGTTGGTAGCTGTGGGTACTTAGCGTTAGCGTGGGAGGGTTATGAAACATCACACCATAGCCGGCATGAAACGAGAACTCATGTCGCTCAAAATCTCTCTGTGAGAAAAGCCGAGTATGACAGGACAGCGTGAATACGATTAATAATAGAATCGCTTTTACGGGTGTTTGATTCATCGGGATTAGTTTAGATTGTGTTTCTTTTTGCAAAAATAGCAAATAGTTCAGACTTTCTCGCAGCGGATGATGACTTTTTGCCCATTATTTAATGTGCTGGCAAATAAGTAAGTATCTCCTCCTTCTGTCAGATGGAGCCGTTTGCGAAGTTCGGCCACTGTGGCGGGAAAGTTGCGGACAGTCACATTTGCTTTTTTCAGATCTGCCAGATTCTCCTTTACTTCTTTTTTATTGAAACTGCACTGGTTGACAATGCGGAAGATTCTTCCGGGGAAGTTTTCAATGAAAGAATCGGAGGTATAAAGATGACTGTTGGGGTGCAGTTTCCGGACGGGGTAGGCTGCGGCAATGCTGCGGAAGGCACCGGCTTTCAGAAGAGATGCATTCGGCTCGTAAAGGTAATTTCCTAAAGAATCGGTATAAGTACATTGGCTACGCTGCTCCTGTTCGCGGGTGAATACGAGGTGTTGTTCTTCTTGAGTCCCTTTCGTGAGGAGGTTTACACAATGAATGGTGATTTCTGTCGGTGATGTTTGTCCGAGTAGGATGAGTAGTTCCTTACATTCGTTATTGACGGATAGGATATGAATTTCCTGCGTATGTTTCAGCTCTTTTAGTGCCAATGAAAGATCGAGCATGGGAGAGAGTTTTATCATTACCCGGTTGGCTTTGTTAAGCAGAAGAGCTTCGAGTTCGGCTACGTTCGGTTCGCAGTCGGAGATGGCGACCGTTTTTCCGCCGTGTTCATTGCGGCGGGCAGGGTCGAGGAAGATACAATCTACGGGGGACATTGATTGCAGATAGGCTACTCCATCCTCATTTCTTACGTTTATATGGTTTAGATTCAGGATGGGAAAGTTGTGTGCCGCTATTTCACAAAGCTCTTCCTGGCGTTCTACATAAGTGGCGGACTTGAATCCGGTGGCAAGAAAAGAACAGTCTATGCCGAAGCCTCCGGTGAGGTCGGTCAGCGAATCTCCCTGCAAAAGACGGGCTTTGTAGCGGGCAGTGATTTCAGAAGAGCATTGCTCTAGCGACAGATGTTTCGGATACCATATCTCTTCTATTTCTCGCCATGAGGGAATCTTTTCGGCGGCAACCTGTCTTCCAGCAATTTGGGTGATGACAGTCGGCATATCTATATCCGGATACTTTTTAGCTTGTAAAGCCAGTGCACGTACATCGTCCGATGAATGTTCGCGGATAAAAAGTTGAGTTTCGGGGGAGATTTGTATCATGGCGTTATTGTGTTATAGGATATTACAATGAATCGTTGAGCACCGGTTATGATCTTGCCGAGCACCGATTTATGGTATTAACTTATATTTCTGTCTGGCTACATCCCGGCTGCAAAAATTGAAATGCCACCACTCGCTGGGTAATGCACGGAACCCGGCTTCTTTCATTACTTTTCGCAGCAGTATCCGGTTCTGACGTTCTGTTTCACTCATTTTTCCGTTATGTACCAGTTCGTTTTCGTTTGTGATGTGGGCTTCCACACCTAAATGGTCTACTTGGGTTCCCATAGGTAAAGGCTGCCCTAAAGAGTCTTGAATACTGATGTCTACTGCCAGTCCGTAGTTGTGTAGTCCGCCTCCACGGTTTGGGTTAGAGACATATTTGTATTTGGACGTTCCTTTCACTACGTTCCACATCTTCTTTTGTACCGACATGGGGCGGGCTGCATCGTAAATGATAAGACTATAAGACGGGTGTAGCTTTTTCAAGGCTTTTTGTGCTTCTATAAGAGCGTATGCCGCATCCGGATGCAGATAGGCTTCCGTTAAGTTGTCGTAAAGCACTTCGCTAGTGAAATTATCAGCTTGCGTATACATCAACTTAACAACGAGGCTGCTATCCAGATCGGTTACGTTGACGAGTCCCAGTGAATCCATGTAGAGAGCCATTGCGCTTCGCTCTATCGGTGGCGGTGAGATGGTGGAACTTTCTTCGCCGGATTGCATATCGTCCGTCGTATATTCATATTCCGTCAGGGCGGGGTTCTCCTTTTCCTTTTGGCTGGAAAAGAAGGAGCATCCTGTCAGCAGCAAACAGAAGATAGCGAAACTATATTTTAGAATAATCATTCAACCTTTTGTATTTAGTGTGCCAAAGATACTTCTTTTTGGCTTTTGCTCCAATAAGCTACCTTTAAATCCTGATTGTTTAAGTGGTCAGGTCGTGCCACTATATTGGCACAGTTATGCCTCTACGTTGGCACAACTTTGCCACTTCGATGGCACAGCCGTGCCAATACGGTGGCACAAAGTAAGAGATTAAGTAGTTGCAACAATCTTCTTAATGTTGGATATTAGCCACTGCTTTCTTCAGATTAGCGCCCCCTTTCCAAACATTCAACAGGTGCAAAACCTGTTCGTCTTTGGCTTTGCTGTGGTTGATTGATAACAGTTCCGCATAGATCTCCAACAACTTCTTTAAATCTTTGATCGGCTTCTCCGGAAGTCCGGCCAGCATTGCTACGATTAGATTCTCCAATTCCCGGTTGTGCAGGGGACTGACATTCATCATTTGTTGCTGTATCAGGTCGGTGAGTCTTTTCAGCGGTCCCCAGCCGGTATGTTGATGTGAACCTAAGATTTTACCTATGCGCTTACTGTCTATGCATCCTTTGCCGACACGATCTATCCAGATTTCAGCGGCATAAGAACGGGAAGTCTTATCTGCTACCAACATACAACTGGCTTCCAGAATATAAGACGCCTCCTGCCAAGTATGTCTTAACTGATGAAGTGCTTCGATAGTAGCTTTGGTGATGCCTATTTCCCTAACCTCATTTAACATCGGATCGTAAATGGCACTGCGGATACACCATACTAATAATGGTTCCGGCATATTGGGAGTTAACCATGCTAAACGTGGCAAGTCATTTTGTATATCGTCGAAGCGCTCTATCAGCGGATACATTTCGACCACTAACGGATGCGAATCGTATGAATGGTAACTGATTCTCTCATTATATTCATCTTTATTGACGACATGAGAGTTTTTGCTTTCCGGAATATCGAAAGTAAGAGTTGCGGAGGTCCATTCTACTACTTTCTTGTTGTAATCGGTATATGAGTGAGTACGCAGATAAGTTCTCCACGTAAAGTTTCCAGTCAGGAACTCGCGTGGACCTTTATTGTATGAGAAATCTTTGAATTCGGAGTAGATTGTTTCCGGCGACTTGATTAGTCCTGCTGTCATCCACCAAGAAGGATGGGTGAAGGGTGCTTGGGGGAGTACATCTTCTGCTCCCAACAAGAAAGAAAGTAAGCGCTGGTATTCTTCCTTTAAGTCTTGGAGGATAATAGGAAGTTCTTGTGATGAATTATCCAATGCCACTCGTGAGAGTGCTATTTGCATATCCATATCGTCTGGCTCAGTGTTTGCTTGCTGATATTGTTTTAACCTTTCTACCAGGGTTGCCGGAGCGATAAACATAGGAGTATGGGTAGGAGTGGACAATAGGGGTAAAGGTTTCTCCTTGCTTTCTAAAAGATCTAATGTCCGGCATAATAGCTGCTTGTGAACAGGGAATTTCTCTTTTTGGTTCGTTTTCTGACGGATGGTGAGTTTCTGCAGATTACGATAGTTCCATTTACCTTTCTGCAGTTCGTCTTTTTGTACCATTTTCTGATGCAAGTCACTTAGCTCTTTTGCTTCTTTAGGGAAGCGTTTAACCAGTAGTTTTGCATAATCAAGGAGGAAAGTTGCCATCAGTTGGTCTAATAGGCCGTTTCGTGAACTTCCTCCGCTCATCAGTAGTTTGTAAGCGCGTTGAAGGATGGGGGCCCATTGTGAGATTTGTTTTGTGTCCTGTTGACGGTCCCATTGCACTAAGGCACCGAGTAACAGGTCGAAGTGATGGATCTCGTTCCCATCCAGCACTTGGCTGGCAAGAAATATCAGGTCTTCGGGAGAAGCAATTTCCTGTATCCGGTTGTCCTCACGGATAATGGGGAGTATCGGTTCATACACGAAAGAGGCGGAATCGTTGTCGGGCTGCTCGGAGTGGGCGGGAGCTGCTTCATTATGGGCAGAAGTATGGCCAGACTCATTATTCTCCAGATAAGCCTTCAGTTCTTTTTTAGTGTTTGCCAACATCGTTTCCGTATATACGGCGAGTGCTTCTCTTAATGTGGTAGATTCCGTCTCTCCATACGTCAGGATCAGTTTGACTATCTTGCTTTGAGTGGATTCTTCCCGGCTCATTAATCCTTGTGTGGCAACACAACAGATGGCGTCACGAAATTCTTTTCTTTCTTTTGCCAGCTTGTTAAGTACGGCCAATGTGTTTTGGTGGACTGCCTTCACATCTGAAGCGAAAAGAACGGAAGTCTGATTCAGAAACTCTTCGATCCGGAATTGCGGATGATTGCATAAGCCCTTCAGCAGTCCGAGCATGATATTGACTGGGCGACTGTGAGGGGCGGACAGGACGGCTAATATTTCCGGTTGTAACGCGAGTTGTTCTTCTATGCTGGGAGTAAGTGCGGTAAACATGCCTGCAAACCAGCCGCATAAATTCTTGTTCATATTTCGGTTGACAGCGAGCAGAGATTCCTTTAGCACACGCATACGGTCTAGTTGTCCGTGTTCTACGAAGTATCTGAAAGAAAAATAAGGTTGTCCGCCATTCCGGTTATCCATCCAATTTTGTCCGCAGTCGTATTCAAAGAGATACCAAATATGTTCTTGAAGTGTGATTTCGCGTTTTTGCAGGAAATCAGTATTATTCATATAATTCACCAGATAACCCGCAATGGTTTGTGGAGAAGGTGTCACAGTAAGTATTCCCTGCTCTATCCAATCCATCAGGACTTCGTAATCCATTCCGTAGAAACCGCCGAACTCTTTGCCTTCACCTTCTTTGAAGAAGCTGTCGAGCCAGGAGGGAACGTACCACGGGGTTAATTCATTCAGTTGCTCGGTGTTGATTCCCCATTGGTGTTTACGGAATTCTTTCAGCGAATAGATGACGAGAGCGGTAAGATTGATGATACGATGCTGTGCGGAAGTCCCCCGTGTACCGTATGTGTTCTTGTTAAGTTGCACGAATTTACTGTAGTATTCTTCCAGTTTGTTCAGGCGGGGTACCAGGCTCTTTCGTTCTTCCTGTGTGAGTCCTTGCAGAAAGGGGATGATGGCATCCCCCTGTTGCTTTTCTACTATTTCGTTGAGGCGTTCTTCGAGGGTCATAATCATGAATTAATTATAGTTTGTTGAGTGAAGTGGTCACTTTCTTCAAATTGCTGTTCGTTGCCCATTCTTGCAGGCGTTGCAAGAGTTGTTCGTTTGTAACTTTGCTGTGGTTGATGGTCAATAGTTCCAGATAGAGTTCGAGCAGTTGTTTGAGTCCGGTGACGGGTTTGTCGGGCAATCCGCTGATAAATACAGTGAGCAATTCTTCCAGTTGGCGGTTGTGGAAAGCGCTTCGTTTGTACATGCTTTCGTATACTTGTGTGGTGAAGCGTTTTAACGGAGCAAGTTCCATGTTGATAAGCCGGGCCAGGATTTCTCCTACCCGATGGTTGTTTATTCTTCCTGTGGAGAGTCCTTCTACCCATAACTCCGCTGCATAGGAACGGACTGTTTTGTCTACAAAAAGCAGCGAGCCGCTTAATAGGAGTAGACTCATTTCTTTGAGCGGGCAATGGAAAGACAACAACATGCGTAAGGCACAGGCAAGGGTGCGTTTGCTGTCTTCCTGTGGACTGCCGAAAGCCATGTAATTGGAGATAATTTGGGCTATCAACGGTTCCGGGCGGTTAGGGTAGCAACACAATAGAGGTTCCATGTAGCGGGAGTCATCCATGTTGTATTTGCTGTTAATAATCAGATGTTCCTGCCATAGCTGATGGCTGTTGCGTTCGATATATTTGTGCCATTTGTGAGAATCAAGTTGAAGCAGGCGTCTGTCCGTTTCGTATGAGTTTTCTTTAGGTTTCACTTCTTTCCACTCGTAGTCTCCTGTCAGATGATTGTGTGGCAATGTGTTACAGGAGAAAGACTTGAATGCTTTAAATTCCGTCTCCGGTGCTTTTACCAGTCCGGCGGCTATCCAGGCGGTTGGATGGTTGTAGGGCGGTTCGGGTTGCGTGTTTTCGTCCAATAAGAACAGGCAGAGATGCAGGTACTCATCTTGTAACAGTTGCCGGGCGGTGGCGATGGCTTCTTCTTTGTCTTCCATGGCACAACGGGCAATAGCCAGTTGGAAATCCCACGAACAAGGTTTCTTTCCTGCTTCCTGGTATGCGGCAAGCCGGCGTATCAGTTCGGTGGCTTGTAGGTATGCCGGGGTATGGGTGGGAGTAGAAAGCAATGGCAATGAATTTCCTCCTTTTATTTGGCGGATCACATTCAGCCATAACTGTTGGATAGGTATGAAACAGGTTGCGTTGCTGTAACCGGGTTTCCAGTCAGCAAGTCGTTTGAAGGAACGTTCGTCGTAAGCTCCCCTGTTTTTATCTATTCCTTTCAGTTTCTCTTCCAGCCGGGTGAACATGTTTCTCAAAACTCCTGTGTTGGAGTTGTCTGTCTGTGCCCATAAGCGTTGGTATTCCAACAGGAAAGTGGCAAGGAGATCTTCGTATGGTTCCCAACTATTGGCAACAATATTGGCTGCCCGTTGGAAAATAGGTTCCATCCGGTTGAGGTCTTCTTTATCCAGTTGGGGATGGAAAGCAATGATAGCGGCAATCGTTGTTTCTATCTCCCAGTTCTCCTCCATGTCGAACAAACGGCTAAGCTGAAACAGGAAATCTTCTTTGTTGGTAGGGAATGGAATACGGTTGTCTTCCCGGCAAATGTGGATGGCTTCCAGAGGTGGCTCTTCGGAGAGGAGGGAGTTTTCGGTACTATTTTCATCTGTACTATTTCTTTCTGTATTCTCTCCTTCTGTATGAAGAATGTCTTTTGTCACACTTGTATCTGTTGCATTTGCTTCTTCTGCAAGGTGTGGTTCTGTAGACTGTGAATCTATAGACTGTGGCTTGAAAGATGCGAGTATCGCTTGCACGCTTTGAAATATCTCCGGTTGATAAGACTGTAGTGTTTCTTGGAGATTGGACGAAGAGGCGTCCCCATATTTTGAAATAAAGTTGGCAGCTTTCTTTTGCAGGCTTTCGTCCTTCTTCAAGAATAGTTGGCAGAGAGTGATACAACAAGGCTCTTTCATCTCGGAATGTTGCGTAACGATCTTTTCAAAGATAGAGTAAATGGTTAATAGCGAGTTTTTGGGACTGGAGAAGAAAAGGATGGTTGCCCGTTCGATGAATTCCTGATAACGGAATCCTTCTTCGTCTGCAATGCTCTTCAACTGTTGCAACATTATATTTACCGGCTTGGTGTAGGAAGAAGTGAATGTTTGCATGATCTCTTCCTGTAAGGATAACAATTCTCCGGCGGTCGGTTGCAGCGTTTCAAAGAATCTGGCAAACCATCCTGCCATGTCTTTTTTGAAGCTCCGGTGAAAAGTGGCGAGGGTGGCTCTTAGTAGCTGTTCTCTATCCAGATGGCCGTCCAGTGAAAAGCGGTAGAGGGCCGCGCTGATACTTTCATCCCGTGTTGTGATTCCTTTTTTATAAGCATTTTTGGCACAATCATCCTGATAACCGATGATTGATTCGTGTTCGAAAAGCGTCCAGATGTGTTCTTTCAGTGTAATATCCCGTTTGAGTAGTAGTTCACTGTTGAAAGTATCGTCTCCTTTGGGATTCTTATTTCTGATGCGGGTAATCCAGGGGAGTACATGTGCAATACGGCTTGGAGCGATTTCTTTGAGGTAACCCATATCCATGAGCTGCATCAGTTCTTCGTAATTGAGATCGAAATTGAACCATGTTTTGTCATCGTTGATAAAGTCTGTCAGCCAGGCAGGGTTGTAAAGCGGGAGTAGTTTGCAAAGCATATCAAACTTCACATGATATGCCATATCCATCTCCCGTCTGTTGGCACATACAAACTGTACTGCCGATAGAAAATGTGCCCGTGCCGCACTACAGGTTGTCTCACTGCTGAAACCAGCGAACCTGCCTTTTATCCATTGCAATTCCCGGATAAGCGGCAGCAACTTCCGCCTGTCCTTCATTGGCAACTCCAATAATCTCTTGATAAAAGGGATTAATATTTTCTCTTCATTCTCCGGAGTATCCACATAGGCTTTGGATAACTTCTCCAGTTCTTTTTTTAGTTCTTCCATTGCGCTAGTTTCTTTACTGCCAAAATATGTTTGCAAGCTCCCCGTTCTCCCTGATTACTGCTGAACCAAGTGCAAGTGCAACGTTCTTTTTCGTTCTCCCTGTCCAGAATGACGGTATGCCTCACTCCTCCGCTTCCTGCAACACGGGCTTCCGTCCGGTTGCCATCATTCGCAATGATTTCTACTTTGTCTTCTTCCAGCAACTTTTCTGCAGCTATCATTCGCGGGTTGAGGCTCAAAATACGTTCGGTTTTGAAAGGCAGGCGGCGGTAGAAGAAACTGTTTTCATCCAAATCGAATCCCAGCAAACCCATTGCTGCCAATCGTGCCGAGAGAGAATCTACCTTATCCAGGTCAATATGCTCTTCTATGGCAAAAAGCGTAGGGTTGAACTGTTGGTTGGCGTAACTGTATTTATCCATCGCCTCTATCCATCTTTCAGGTACATCTTCGAGCAGAGATTCCAGTGCGGCACCTTCTCCGGAGAATCCTCTCCAACATTCGCGGGAAAGAGAAAGGCTGAAGCGGACCGGACCGAAATAGAGTTGCCAGATAGTAGATTGCATAGTAGGATGTGCAAATACTTTCAGTTCATCAGCAAACGGAAGCAAGGGTTCGAGTAAGCGCAAACGGTGGAGTCCTCCGATGCAGATGGCATTCATACTTTTCACCGGTGAAAAGGCCGGTTTTTGACCACGCATCACTAAATAATAGTCACATTTCACACTACTTTTCGGTAGTGTCTGGAAGAGTTGTAAGGTTTGTATGCGATTGAAGGAATAGACCTTTTCGGCAACGGATTGATAAATCTGTACCGTAGTCAGTCCCTTTATCCATTTTACGGGAAGAGGTACTTTTCGCTCTATCACCTTCTCACCTTTATTATAGAGTCCCACTTCTTTGGGGCCGACCGACATTACTACATTTTCTTGTCTGCCTATTCCTCCTAAAGCGGAAATCATTCCGGGATTAAAATCTACATTCGTTGTCCCGTTTTCCAAGAATTCTCCGTCGTGTCCATCAGGAAGTACATCGACCCTGGCGTATACACCTGCACAATTAGAAAATCCTTCAAAGCGCAGACGGTTATTTCCAGCTGTTACAATCGGATCTTTCAGCATTGTAAGTTGTGCCGGTGTCAGGTTGAAACTGGACTGCACAACATTGGATAACGCAATGAGGCAGCGTGCCGTCATATAAGGTTGCGTCAGCTTTCCCCAAAAGAAACAGGGGGCTTCTCTCTTTTCTATTTCGCTATATTTGGCAAGAAACAGTTCGTCCTGATCGGCCGACCGTTGCAATGTGGAAGGAGCTGCATATTGATAAGAAATAGTATCAGTCATAGATAATAAATTGGTATTTGGTTGTACATTGCCCAAATATAGAAATTAATTCTTACGTGAAAAAAGAAGTTGGAGAATTTACATCACTTTGGAATGTGTGATATTATAGAATATCACCGAAAGACTAATTTATGCCTCTTTTGTACTAAGTTATGAAATACAATTCTTTATAGTTGGGCACAATTTTTTATACATAAAACAATTATTCTTTATAACTATTCTTAAATCATGCGTTCCTTTTTACCAGAAAGTAATATTTTTGTTCCCATAAAAAGAATGTTTAAGCGACATATTCTAAATTAAGTCTTATGAATTTTTTAATATAAAAAGACAGCTGTTTGTGAAAATCGCTAATATTGTTTGTTTTGTTTGTGTTATCCCATTTTGAGTCAGGTGTGACTTCAAAATGGGATTTTTGCTATACCGGCCATTAAAACCACCTGAATACTATCAAAAATGACCTAAATTCTATCAACCGATAGATTTTCCCCTAAACAATGTCTGTTCTTCACCTGCCACATTTGTTGAAAACCCGTAAACTTGCAACATCAAAATTATAACAACGAATACTCACAATTTAAAAATAGCGTATATGAAAAGTTTAAGCTTCAGGAAAGATCTGATAGGAGTACAGGATGAATTACTCCGCTTCGCATACAAACTGACAACCGATCGTGAAGAAGCAAACGATTTGTTACAGGAAACCTCATTAAAAGCATTGGATAACGAAGACAAATATACCCCCGACACAAATTTTAAAGGATGGATGTATACTATAATGCGGAACATCTTTATTAATAATTACCGCAAAGTAGTGCGCGATCAGACATTTGTCGATCAGACTGAAAACCTCTATCATCTGAATCTGCCACAAGAGTCAGGTTTTGAAAGTACAGAAAGAGCTTACGATTTAAAGGAAATGCACCGCGTAGTCAATGCTCTGCCTAAAGAATACAGAGTTCCGTTTGCTATGCACGTTTCAGGATTCAAGTACCGTGAGATTGCAGAGAAGTTGAATCTTCCGTTAGGTACTGTAAAAAGCCGCATATTCTTTACCCGTCAGAAATTACAGGAAGAGTTGAAGGACTTCCGCTAAACGTTAACTATCATTTTTCAGTAGGTATCAATAGGTATAGGGCAAAAGGATCTTGTTTCCTTTTGCCTTTTTTGTTTTATGTATTGGAGGTATACCTGCTATGGGGATTTTTTCAGTAACTTTGTCGCTGGGTAATAGACTGTAAATAAAAAATATAGGTGTTATGATAAAAGCAATCATGCTCGATGTAGATGGAACATTGGTGAGTTTTGAAACTCATAAAATATTGCAATCTTCTGTTGAAGCTCTTAAGGAGATTCATGACCGTGGGATTCGAATAGTCATTGCTACCGGTAGAGCGGCAGGCGACCTTCATGAAATAGCTGCTGTTCCGTATGATGGAATTATTGCATTGAATGGAGCTGACTGTGTCTTACTGGATGGCACTGTGATAAGGAGACACCTTATTCCAAAGGATGATTTTAAGAAAGCCATGGAAATAGCAAAAGCTTTTGATTTCGCAGTTGCTATTGAACTGGATGAAGGCGTGTTTGTCAATCGGCTGACTCCGACTGTCGAACGGATTGCCAAAATCGTGGAACATCCCATCCCCGCCGTTGTAGACATTGGAGAACTATTTGACAGAAAAGAGTGTTGCCAGCTTTGTTTTTATATCGATGATGAAATGGAACAGCAAGTAATGCCGCTTCTGCCTAACCTTTCCTTATCACGCTGGCATCCCTTATTTGCTGATGTGAACCTTGCAGGAATCAGTAAGGCAACCGGACTTTCAGCTTTTGCCGATTATTATGGAATTGAGATGGCGGAAATAATGGCTTGCGGTGATGGCGGTAATGATATTCCTATGCTGAAAGTTGCCGGAATCGGGGTAGCTATGGGAAATGCATCGGAGACTGTCAAGGCGTCAGCCGATTTTGTTACTGATACCGTTGAGAATGACGGTTTGTGTAAGGCTTTGAAGCACTTTGGAATCATTTAGTATTGATATTCTTATTTCAATATGGAGCACTGTTCCTAATTTTGTAAATCTCATTATTCTGACCGTATAAAAGAAAAACTCCTGTAAGTGAAATACTTACAGGAATTTTTCGTGGGCCATCTTGGGCTTGAACCAAGGACCTCCAGATTATGAGTCTGTTGCTCTAACCAACTGAGCTAAAAGCCCGATGTATCCATTAACTGGATGCGGTGACAAAAGTAGTATTTTCCGTCGAATTATGCAAATTCTTTCGAGAAAAAACTGTAATCCTTTGCTTCTAGAACTTATATTTGCGCTTCGGATTCTTGGGGAACCATCCTTTTTGTACCCGTTCTTCCTGTTCGAAAACCTCTTTGATCGTCCAGAAGGAAGAAAACGCAAACACGCCTAATAAAGAAGATAAGATCACATTATCGATACTTAAGGAGGCAATCACACCGGCAATGCCGAGTACCAGGAATATCCACCAGCATTTTGTGCCCCAGTAATATTCGGCCTTTACCACGACGGGGTGAAAAAGGCCGATAATCAAAAAGGTACAGATTCCGATGAATAACCCTGCAAGGTGATATTCATTTAGAAACTCCATCACAATTATTTTTCAACGCGGATGGGAATCTCTTTCTTGATACTCTGTTCCAGAGAAATCAGAGTCTCGGTAGCTACTACACCTGGTATTTCTTGCATTTTGTTATTCAGCAAATCCATCAGATGTTCGTTGTCGCATGCATAAAGTTTTGTCAGCATTGTGTACGGGCCTGTAGTGAAATGACATTCCACTATTTCGGGAATCTTTTGTAATTCCGCTACGACAGATTTGTACATGGAGCCTTTTTCCAGCTTGATACCCACGTATGTACAAGTTCTGTAGCCCAATGATTTCGGGTTCACATGGTAACCAGAGCCTACAATGACACCTAGGTCAATCAGTCTTTGCACACGCTGATGGATAGCTGCGCGTGATACTCCACATTCGGCTGCTACGTCTTTAAAAGGGATGCGGGCATTCTGGGAGATAATCTCTAGGATTTGCCTGTCGAGGTTGTCTATTCTTTCCATAATAATAAATTGTAATTTCCTGTTGTTATCAAATAGTAAGCAAATATAGAGATTTATTTTAATTATTCTTCTTTTCGGAGAAAAAAAATAGGAAAAAGCAAAAAAAAGAGGCACAAACGTTTTGCGCCTCTTTCCTTTTTCTATTTAGAAAAGAACTTTCTTATTTCTTATCTTTTTCGATGCTCAACAGTTCAACTTCGAAAATCAAAGTAGAGAACGGTTTGATTTGGTTGCCAGATTCTCTTGCACCGTAAGCAAGTTCTTGCGGGATATAAAGTTCCCATTTAGAACCTACAGGCATCATAGTCAATGCTTCTGTCCAACCTTTGATTACTTGGTTAGCACGGAAAGTAGACGGTTCGTTACGTTTGTAAGAGCTGTCGAATTCTGTTCCGTCGATCAAAGTACCTTTGTAGTTCACTTTCACTTTGCAAGTGTCAGCAGGAATTTCACCTTTACCTTCAGTGATTACTTTGTATTGCAGACCGCTTGCAGTTGTTTTTACGCCGTCTTTAGTCTTGTTTTCAGCAAGGAATTTTTCGTTTTCAGCTTTATAGTCAGCATATTTTTCTTCCAAAGCTTTTGCTTTGATAGTTTCCATAGCTGTACGAGTATATTCTTGAGCTGCTTCCATAGTCATTACGCCGCCTTTTTCCAAAGTACCTGCGATGAAACCTGCCATGAAGTTTTCTTTGCTGATAGTTTTAGTAGAGTCTGTACCAAACAATTCTTGGTTGATACCTTTCATCATCTGGTTGCTGATTTGCTGACCGATTTGCAGACCTGCCATGTAAGCGATGTCTTTTTTGCTAGTCTTGTTTGCGCCTTCGTTCAAACCTTTGATGAATTCTGCCATGTAAGTAGTATCAACATCCAGACGACCTGTCAGATAGCCTTTCAGACCTTGAGTCTGAGCCATACCGATAGAATACGACAGTGAGTCGATGTCTGTTTTCAGATTTGCTTTAGGAGCTTGAGCTGTACAAGAAGCAAGGCTTGCTGCAGCGGCGATTGCCATAAAAATACTAACTTTTTTCATTTTGCTTTGAAATTTTTTATTTATAATACTTCGAGTAATTCTACTTCAAAAATGAGTGTGCTGTGAGGAGGAATCATTTCTCCGGCACCTCTTGCGCCATAAGCGAGTTCTGACGGAATATACAGTTTCCATTTGGAACCTTCCGGCATCAGCTGCAAAGCTTCCACCCATCCCGGGATTACTTGGTTGACGCCGAATACAGCCGGTTCTCCGCGTTGGATAGAGCTGTCGAACAGTGTACCGTCGATCAATGTACCTTCATAGTGGCATCTTACCTGATCGGTAGCTTTCGGCTTTTTACCTGTACCTTCTTTGATGATTTCATATTGTAGTCCGCTGGGAAGGACAACTACGCCCGGTCCTTTTTTGTTTTCTTCGAGGAATGCCTGTCCCTGCTCAATAGCAACGGCACCCATCTTAGATTCCAATTCTTCGAAATATTTGTTCACTATTTCGCGGGCTTCATTGTGGCTGATAGCCGTCTGATTACCTTCTAATACATCTTTGATTGCTTGTGCGAAATCATCTACCGCAAGGTTTCCGATTCCCATGCTTGATAAGTTTTGACCAATTCCGAGGCCAATAGAGTAACTGAATTTATCCATATAATGTTTTTTGTTGGCGATTGAAATGTATCACCTTCATGGTTTTAGCTTTCAATCAATTGCAAATTTATGAAACGCAAAAGTACGTGTTTTATTTGAATGATTTAGCATTTGCTATTTAAAAATTCTTATATCTGTGAAAGTTAATCGCTTTTCTTTAAAGAATTAGTTCTTTTGTTGGCGGGATTTAATCTGCTTATTCTTATTGTGTAAGTTAGTTTATGCAGATAATTAATCGTCTAACTATAGTTTTCTTTTCGTCTGACTATAGTCAGATGAAAGAATAACTATAGTCAGATGAAAGTTTAACTATAGTCAGATGAATAAATATTAGTATGTTTGATGTTAACTACCTATATCTTTCATCTTAAAGTTCTGCATAAATCGGATTAGATTAAGCGTAAGAAAGTCTTCTTTTATTCGATGATTCTGATTACATTTGTGTGGCTATTAAAAAAGAAGGAGGAATAGTAATGAAAAATCTGGTAGTTTTGACGGGTGCCGGTATGAGTGCCGAGAGTGGGATCAGTACATTTCGGGATGCGGGCGGTTTGTGGGATAAATATCCTGTGGAGCAGGTGGCTACTCCTGAAGGTTATCAGCGGGACCCGGCTCTGGTGATTAATTTCTATAATGAACGCCGGAAACAGTTGTTGGAGGTGAAACCGAACCGTGGGCATGAATTGTTGGCGGAACTGGAGAAAAGTTTCCATGTAACGGTGGTGACGCAGAATGTAGATAATCTGCATGAACGCGCCGGAAGTAGCCACATTATTCATCTGCATGGCGAACTGACAAAAGTATGTTCCAGCAGAGATCCATATAATCCTCAATTTATAAAAGAGCTGAAACCGGAAGAATATGAAGTGAAGATGGGAGACAAGGCCGGTGACGGCACTCAATTACGACCTTTCATTGTATGGTTTGGAGAAGCTGTGCCGGAAATTGAAACAGCTATCCGCTATGTGGAGAAAGCGGATATTTTCGTCATTATCGGTACATCGCTTAATGTATATCCTGCGGCGGGGCTGCTTCATTATGTACCGAGAGGAGCAGAGGTGTATCTGATTGATCCGAAACCGGTAGATACGCATACTTCCCGTTCGATACATGTAATTCAGAAGGGAGCTTCTGAAGGAATGGGTGAATTGAAACAATTGTTGGGAGTTTGAGACTTCTTTCCCTCCGTTTTATTCCAGTTCGCTGGCAAAAATATGATTATTCCGGAGTACTTCCGATATTTCGAGTGCAGTGATACCACTGCACTCGATTCTTAATATTTTCTCCCAGTCCTCAAAGTCCACATTCCATTTGTCTATTTGAGGGAACTCTGCCAAAAGTTTTCCTATGCGTTTGATGTCACATCTTTTGGTGATAGAAGTTCGAAAAATCAGAATCTTATTTTCTTTTTCCATATTCTTTAGCGTTTTATTTTAGTGAGCGGAACTCCCGGATCGTCATACTGAAATGCAGCCTGAAATTGCGACTTAACAGCGAAAGGCTGCTAAAGCCGCAAAGGGCGGCAATTTCGGTGGCGGAAAGTTCCTTGTTTTGTTTTAATAATAGGGCTGCTTTTTCAATCCGGGTGCGTTTGATATAATCCGTAGGCGTTTCGCCGGTCAGGATTGTAAATACGCGGTGGAAGTGGAAAGGAGAAAAGCATGCGATACCCGCCATTTTCTGTAATGATAACGGCTGGTCAATGTTTTGATGGATATAGTCGGTCACTTTGTTGATCCGTAACTGATATTCTTCCTTATTTATATCTTTCGTTTCCATATCTTCTGCAAAATAAAGGATAATAAATGCCGGAGAGTTATCCTATCTTGCTAACTTCTCCGGCAGATAGTCAATTATCTTTTTTTTCCTATATAGAATACATAGCCGTAGTATTCTTTATACTTATTATATAGGTTCTCTTCGTGTCGTTGACCGGCGATGAGGTCTGCGGCAGCTTCATTTCCTGCATATTCCTTCAGAAAGGCTTCCTGAACCGGGAATTGGGGAGCATAGAAATGCTCGGTCCAGCAATTTTCCGGTAAGATGAAATGGGCTGTCGGGATATATCCGGCTTTCTCCATTTGTGCTATTTTTCTCGGAATCGTATCGATTTCCGGGTAATTAGCCATCCAGAAGTCGTCTATTTCGGAGGGGCGTTCCGGGGTGAACCAGGATGCTTCCGTTACAGCGATGAATCCGTTCTTTTTCAGGAACTTATTCCATTCATTCATGCCGCGTTCGAATCCTATATTATAGATAGCTCCTTCGGACCAGATCAGATCGAGTTCTTCCTCTTGAAACGGCAAAGCGTCCATAGAACCGACAATGCCTTTTACTCTGTCTTCGCAATGGGCTTCTATTGCATTTCTGTTGAATATTTCGATGAAGTCGGGGAAAAGATCGATGCCTGTAATTTGCCCTTTCGTATAGTTGGCTAATGCCATTGTCTGCCCGCCTGTGCCACAGCCAATATCGGCTATTCTGGCATTGTCAGACAGTTCGTTGGTGAAACTTAAGGCTTTTTGTGTGACTTCAGGGCTTCCCGGACCTTGACGTTTTAGTCCTTTGAAGTAATTACATATCAGTGTAAAATCGAATTCGTGGATTGTTTTTAATTCGTTACTCATTGTTTTTTAATGTTTTAGCAGTACGGTAAATGAAGGCATGTGACGATGCTTGTGACCATTTGACCATACAAATAGTTTAAAATTTAGATATAGAAAATAACTCTGACAAGAATATGTCAGAAAACATAAGGGATAATCTGTAATGAGAGGAAGGCTTACAGATTATTTACAGAACGGAATCCTTATGGAATGAAAATGAGTTAAACATCCAATTTTTCTTTTAGTTTGTGACAAAGATAGGATTTTAGGTGTAAAACTCAATGATAACTTTGATGAAAAAATACTGTAAACCTGCATTTTAGCAAGAATCGTCAAATAGAGACCCGTTTGTCTGTCCGGTTGTATGGATGAGATTGACTGCCCAAATTGATTGAAACTACCTATTTTTGAATTACATTTGCAGGATATTAGATACAAATCTCTCATTTAATGTATAATACCGATGAAAAGCAAATTATTACTCGCATGTACCATTCTGTTTTTCTGTTCCTCTTTTCTGTGCGGACAGAATCAAACATCTAAAGTTGCAAACTCTGCTGAAACGAATAATGGAGCTGTCCGGCATCCGTGGCAAGGAAAAAGAGTGGGATATTTAGGAGACTCTATTACAGATCCCAACTGCTATGGTGACAAAATAAAGAAATACTGGGATTTCCTGCAGGAATGGCTGGGGATTACTCCTTATGTATATGGTATCAGCGGCAGACAATGGAATGATGTGCCCCGTCAGGCCGAGAAACTAAAGCAGGAACACGGTGGAGAAGTGGATGCTATCTTGATTCTGATGGGTACGAATGATTTTAATGACGGTGTGCCTATCGGAGAGTGGTTTACGGAAACAGAAGAACAGGTGATGGCAGCCCGCGGACAGGTCAAAAAGCTGGAAACCCGCAAGAAACGTACGCCTATAATGGATGGAAACACGTATAAAGGACGTATCAACATCGGAATCCACAGGCTGAAACAACTGTTTCCGGATAAGCAGATTGTACTATTAACCCCGTTGCACCGCTCACTGGCGGATTTTGGAGAGAAGAACGTGCAACCGGATGAAAACTATCAGAATAGTTGTGGTGAATATGTGGATGCCTACGTGCAGGCCGTCAAGGAAGCCGGTAATGTGTGGGGAGTGCCCGTAATTGATTTTAATGCGGTAACCGGGCTGAACCCGATGGTGGAAGAGCAACTGATTTACTTCTACGACGCAGGATATGACCGTTTACATCCTAGTACAAAGGGGCAGATACGTATGGCACGTACGCTGATGTACCAGTTGCTTGCGTTGCCTGCAACATTTTAAAGAGAACCAGCTTTACCGGTGAATCACCGCACGGATCACAAACCATATATGATGTGCTACGGTGCCAATCAACCCGTAGTGCTTTGCCATGATGCGAAATCTCTCTTTCAGGGAGGCTTTCTGATTGCGGGTAGTCATTCCTTCATCCAGATAATCGATAATCGTCAGATGGGTATTGTGTAAGGTGCGCGCTTTCTTCATAATACGGATGCACCAGTCGAAATCGGCAGAAAAACGATATTTCAAGTTGTAGGGCTCTACCAGCGTATGACGGGGAAAGAATGCCTGATGGCAGACTAACATACCCTGTTTGAAACTTTTCCAGGTAAGCGTTTCGGGAGCGGACAATCTGCGCATCCGCAGGAAATGCCTGTCCTGGTCTACGATAGCGGTTTCTCCGTAAAGCACATCGGGCAGTTCGCTGCCGTTGATGGTATGCACCATTTGTTGTAGTGTGTCGTCCTCGTGAAAACAGTCGCCCGCGTTCAGGAAACAGAGATAATCACCGCTGGCAAGGGCGATGCCCTTATTCATAGCGTCATACAGTCCTTTGTCGGGTTCGCTGACGACGGTGTGTATGCGTGACCGGTAGCGGTTGATAATAGAGAGGGTTCCATCCTTGGAAGCTCCATCCACGATAATATATTCTATATGATGATAGGTTTGTGAAATTACACTTTGAATCGTGTCTTCCAATACCTTTTCAGCATTGTATGTCACCGTAATGATAGAGAACTTGGGAGTAGGATGGACACTATGCATATTTCCCCGTTATTTTATTGTAGACATCTGTATATTTCTTTGCAACGATACTCTCCGAATAATTACCCAGAACCTTGCGGCAGGCCTGTGCAGAGAGTTCGTTGTATTCCGGTTCCGTCAATATCCAATGTATGCCGTTGGCAAAATCTTCCGAGGATTTGTATTGTGCCACGTAGCCGTTGTGCAGATGATCGATCATTTCGGGGATACCTCCCACATTAAAACCGACACAAGGCACTCCACAGGCCATTGCTTCCATAATCATATTGGGAAGATTCTCTTCCAGAGACGGGATGGCGAAGAGGTCTACGGCATTGTAGATATTCACTACTTCATGCTCATTTTTGATATAAGGGAGCGGGTATACATGGAAAGGAAGTTGTTCCTGTAACTGCTGCGACTGGTTGCCGAATACGACTACACCCAGTGAGTCTTTCCATTCCGGATGCTTTTCTGCTAACAGTTTGCATGCCCCAATCAGATAGTCGACCCCTTTTCGTTTATCGGTGATCTTTAATGAGCCGAACAAAACTAGTTTCTTACCTTCCGGCAACATGAATTTGGCACGCGCTTCCTTCTTGTTCATGGGTTTGAACAAGTTGGTATTAATAGCGTTCGGAATATTGGTCACGCTTTTCCCTTCAAATAATGCACTGGTCTGGGCTTGTTCCTTCAGCCAATGGCTGCACGTGACGAAATGAATGGGAGCGTAGCTGTATAACTTTTGTTTTTTGCGGAACGTGCGATAGGATAAATCCTTTCGTCCCCCGCCTTTGTAGATGTACGGACAGTCGTGACATTCCTGCTGATAGTTGTTGCACTCCCGTGCGTAATGGCAGATGCCGGTGCATGGCCACATATCGTGCATGGTCCAGACTACGGGTTTGCCGGAGGTCAGTATCTTTCGTATATCGTTCAGTGAGAGCATTCCCTGGTTGATCCAATGCAGATGGATCACGTCGGCCTGGCGGAATTCCGGGAGTGAGGTGATGTCTGTACCTGTGTTGGCGATGTCTACGTCAAACAAATGGTAACGCCGGAAACGGTTGGCACTCCAGATCACAATCCGTTCCCACATGAACTTCCACACTTGCAACCAGTTACTTTTTAAGCGGACAACACTGATTTGGTCGGTCTGTTTGTCACGTACCAGCATTTTGGCTTTGATGCCGTTGTTTTTCAGTGACTCCATCAACCGGCTTGCTGCGATGGCTGCTCCTCCTATTCGTTCAGATGTATTTATAATCAGGACTCTCATGGGCAAAAGTTTATGCAAATGTACGGTTTTTAGAGGAAATGTTTGATATTTCCAGCAAGCTTTCTGCTATTTCGCGTGAAAAGATTTCGAGGTTGAAACGTTCTTCCGCCAGTTTGCGGGCATTCTCTCCCATGCGCCGTGCCTCTTCGGGGTGGTCGGCGATGTAGCGGATAGCGTCTATCCAGCCTTGTACGTCGTTATATTCTACGGTGATGCCTATTCCTTCCTTGTCGATGTCTATTTCGAAGTTGGGGTTGCGCGAACAGATGACGGGGATGCCGAGGGCGAATGCTTCCACGAGCGTGGTCAGTCCTACGGTATAGGGGAAGTCCAGGCAGCAGATCACGATACAGCTTTTGCGTGCCACCAGTTTCCCCAGTTCGTAGGGAATCACTCCGTCGGTATAATGGATGCGAATGGAGTCGGGCAATGCATACGGGTCGATGATCTTTTTATAGTTGATGTTACCGCATGAGACGGCAATGTACAAATCCAGTTTCTCGTTCGTTGCGGCAAATGCCTGGAGCAAGGTGTCTACGTCCCGGTTTTCTTTGCCGGTGGAGATAAATCCTTCGGGCTTCCGGTCGGGCATTTCTGCAAGCAGGTGGTCGTAGAAAGGAAGATCCGGTCCCCAATGGATGAGTTTCAGTTTGTGGGACGGTGCTTTCCGGGTTTTCTGCGAGTCCTGAATCAGTTTCCGACTGAACAGGAACATTTGGTCTATACCTTTGTAGAAAAGGCGGGAGATTTGTTCGCGCCACGGTTTGGGATTGGTGACGACAGCCGTATGATGCCAGATCACGATGGGCTTGCGGTACAGTCCCAGTGCACGGAGGAAGATGACGGGCTCTATACCCCGGAAAGAGGTGGCGTAGAGGACGTCGTATTTCTCCTTGCAGAAGAGAATCTCTTTGGTGGCGTAAAGCATGAGTTTCAGACGGCCGGAGAAATATTTGCATTTGTGCATCACGGAGTGTATTCCGTAATTCTCCAGTAAAGGAAGTCCGTATAAGATGTGTCCGGGGAATTTATATTCTTTCCATTCCTCGTAGCTTTCCCGTGTGAGGCGGGTATGGTAAAAATAAATAGTAAGCAACTTATTTAGTGGTGCTTGTTTCTTTTCAGCCATTTGTTGATTCGGTTTTTGACAGCTTTCGTAATGATGGAGAAATTGCCGTATTTCAGGTTGAGGTACAGTTCTTCGAACGAACGTCCGATCTTGATCCACGGATGATCCCAGCCCATGATGCGGTAAACGCTCTCTTTGTAGGCAACGTTTTCGATGACGTAGCGGGGATGTTTCAGTGGAAAATCCACCTCATAGCGCTTCATCGTGAAGATGCGGCGGTAACCTTTGGGCAGGGTATGAATCGAGCCGGCGAAATGGGTGGAATCTGCCGTTGCTCCCAAGTTATTAATCATGTTGCGGGTAGGCACGATGCTTAGCCCGGAGTTGAACAGTATGGAGGCGTGGAAGATCGTTTCATAAAAGGCTTTCTGCTGTTCCCGGTGACGCTGGCACATGTAGATAAAGTCGCTCCGGAATTTGCGTTCCTTGATAAGCTGTTCCAGTTGTTGCATATTGAAGGAGTCGTCCAGGAAGTTGTAGAACTCATCCCATTGGTCGACTACCCGTTTCCAGCTTGCCCATCCCCAGATAGAGAAGGTGGTGGTAAAGAAATAGTCGTAGGGCATATCTTGGGTGATTTCTTCGGGGTTAAATCCGGCAATCATGCTGATGCGGGTGTCATATTCGTATTTATCCAGCATCTCCTTGCAGAATTGGAAAAAGGAGACGGCGGGCACATCGTCGTCTTCCAATACGATGCACTTGTCGACTTTCGAAAAGGCCCATTTCTGCGAAATGTACTCCGAAGGGTCGCAGCCGAAATTCTTTTCCTGATAAAGCCGTTCTACTTCACATTCCCAGTCTATCTGTGATACGATTTCACGGCAGGCTTTTATTCCGGGCAGGTCACGTTCGTTTCGTGCTCCGTCCTGATAGAGGAAGAGGCGGGACGGACGCGCTTTCTTCACTTGCTCGAACACTTGCGACAACTGTTGCGGGCGGTTGAAGAACAGGATAAGTACCGGGACGTCTACTAAAGCGGATTTCATATTCATAGTTCTTGTTTTGGGGTTGTACTGAATGACAGGGCGGCAGGATAGTGGTTGTTCACTTTTTCCTGCTCTTCTTCTGTAAATCGATGCAGGGTTGGATAGTTGTAACGCAAAAATCCTTCCAGGTCGTCGGGGGCGGTCACTGTGAGAGGGCCGAATTTCACGGGTTGCAGGTGGCGGATGCTTTCTACGGTTACGTGGTCGGCAGTGGCCATTACGTTGTTATAGTAACGGGTGTTTCGTGAGTTGAAACAGCTTTGAACTGACACCAGCATGCGGTAGATTGCTTTTTTAGAGAAAAGTAGGTCGACTACCCTGTTCAGGAAACAGGAGAAGGCTCCCCGGTTCGTGGGGTTCTCTATTTCACATGTACCGAAGTGTTTCCACATCCATATCTCTTTTCCCATCAGGCAGCATTTGAGGAAGCCGAGTGCTTCGGATTGTATTCTTCGCAGCAGCTTGTTGTCGGGAATCTTGTCGAATGGGAATATATCGACAAAAATGCCCGGATGCATCGGGACATTCTTGAACATTTCTTCTACAAAAAGGGTGTCGTTTTTCTTGACTTTGGCAAAATAATACGGGGTATGAGGGTCTGTCTCTATCCATGAAAGGAAGTAGGAAGGACCCAGTTCCCCGGGAGCTACTTTCAGAAATTTGTTGTAGTTCTCCCGCGTCATGCCTATGTCAATATCATCATCCCAGGGGAGAATCGCCTGGTCGTAGAGTGCACCGATTGCCGTGCCGCCAATCACAAAATAGGGAATGTTGTGCTTCTGACACACCCGGATGGTTTCTCCCAATATGTCGTAGAGTTCGGTATGTAATAAATCAAGCTCTTCGGCTGTATATTTCTTGTTCATCGGAAATGGTTAATGCACGTTGTATTGCAAATGTAGTAATTATATTGCTAAGTTACTATAACTTTAAGTTTCCTTGCATAAATTCGGTGGCCACTCGCCCGCGTCCCGGAATGGGGAGAACGGATGCTTGCGGAAAGTCCTTGAGCAGACAGTCTGCCGGATTGATCTCCGGATAGAACTTCTTCAACAGGAACAGGCTGGGACCGGTGGTGATACTTCCTATAAAGACGGAAGCATCCATCAATAGCTGTATCGAACAGAGGAAACGTGCCATTTGTTTCTGTTTCAGCTCTTTGGCGGTCTGCGTGAAGGCACTGTTGACGTATCCTTGCTCGTTGGGGCTGCAAAGGGTGTACCAGTGTATGTCCGGGGCAAGGGTTTGCACTTGCTCGAAGAGACGGTAGTCGTCGGTCAGTACAAAGACGTCGCGGATGGCTGTTTTTTCTTTGATGAGGCGTATGTAGTGTTCCGGTGGCAGCAGGTTGGTTTCGGTTATCTTGTCTCCTCCGCGTATCTGGCATCCTGCGTATTGAGGCGGAAGTTGCAGGGTGGTGGCAAATTGGCGACATTCCTGTGCGGTGGTGTCGTTGAGTTTCCAGGTGATTTCCGTCAGCTTTTGGAAGGTGTGGAGGTAGTCACCGTCTATTCCCAGTTCGGGGATATGGAAATGCTGGTTGGGGTTGAACGTCACTTGGAAGTTGAGTCGGATCGGTTTACCATACGTGAAGAAAGCAAGGGCTTTTCCGATGATGTTCTTGCAGGTTACTTTCAGTTTCCATTTCAGTAACTTCGTTTTAGATAGTTTTTTGTCTTGCATCAATGCTTGCCATGAAGGCAGGCGATGGGTGTTGTAGGTGTGGTGAAACGGTTCGTGCACTTGCTCGCAGAAAGGTGCGAAACAGTCTTCCCAGCCCTTTTTCCATCCGAAGTTGGCGTCGTCGGAGTAAAGCTTGAACTGTATTTTGTGTTGCAGGCAATAGAGCATTGCATGGAGCATATAGGTGTATTCGGTAAAGAATCCGGCGTCTATACCTATGTGATAGATCATCGTCTTTTTGAAAGAACTGTTCAGAAGGCGGTATTTAGTGGCAAGATCATTAGGGTTCATGTGGCTTCTTTTTGATGAAATACTGGATGCTTTCTTTAAAGGTGACCGAACGGCTGCCCCACATGGCGGCTACGTAGAGTGCTGCTGCGAGCACTATCTTGCTTGCCAGGCGGAGATAAATATTCTCGATGGAACGGGTGGAGTAATAGGTGATTACCATGACGGTGGTGGCAATGACAGCGTATGGAAGTATGTCTATCAGTGCATGGCGTAGCTTTAGTCCGATTTCTTGCCATACGAAGTAGTGCCACGTCAGTAGCCACAGTATATTGGTGGATACATAGACGGCGAGCATGGCATAGATCCCGTGTGAATGGACTAACAGAACGCCTGACAGTAGAATAATGCCGAGCGCTATGGTGTTCCACATATAGATGCGGGATTTTCCTTTGCTGATGATGAGTTGCTGATAGAGGTATGCAATGGGAGTGAAGGCTCCGCTGATACACAGAATCTGCATGATGGGTATGCTGGAATACCACTTGTCGGTGATGGTGATGGTAATCAGTTCTTCTGATACGATTCCCAGTCCGAGCATGGCGGGAAACGAGACGAAAGCGGTGAAACGCAGCATTTTGCGGAATACCCGTTTTTGCCGTTCAAGGTCGTCCGACACTTTGGTGAGTACCGGTTGCGCCACTCCGTTTATCATGCCGGATATAAAGAGCTGTCCCATGCCGCACCATTTATTGGCCTGGTTGTAATATCCTACTTCCTTTTCGGTGTAGAACTTACCCAGTATCACAGAGAACAGGTTGTTGTTGATGTGATTGAATACATTGGTTACCAATAGCTTTCCGCTGAATCCGAACATTTCCTTAATCGGGGTGAAATTGAATTGCAAGCTCGGTCGCCAACGGGTGAAATGCCAATAACAGGCTGTGTTGACGGCTACATAAACGATGCTTTGCGTGGCAATACCCCAATAAGAGAAACCGAAGTAGGCAAGAATGACTCCGGTGATTCCGGATACGGTAAGTCCGATAACGGAAGACAGGGCCCGCTGTTTCACCATCAGGTTTCGCAGAAGATAGGCACTGTGGGATATTCCCAGGCTGGCTATGAAGAATCCGATGAAGGAATAACGTGCCAGTGGTGTCAGTTCGGGAGTATGGTAAAAATCGGCAATGAGCGGTGCGCACAGGAATAACAGCAGATACAAGGACAAGCTGATGGCCGCATTGAACCAGAAGACAGCATTGTAATCGTTGTGTGTCACTTCCTTCTTGTTGACAAGGGCGGCTGTGAAACCGCTCTCCTGTATCGAACTGGCAATGAGGGAGAAGATAGCCAACATTCCCACCATTCCGTAGTCTGCCGGAGTGAGCAACCGTGCGAGGAATATTCCGAAAAGCAGGTTTAACAACTGCTGTATGCCGTTGCTGAATCCTCCCCAAAATAGTCCTTTGGCTGTTTTTTCTTTTAGTGACTGATTCTCGCTCATGTTATTTGCAAAGAATACATGAAAAGGCTATGCGCAATGATAGCTTTTCATGTATTCCCTATTTAAGTTTTATTATTTTACTTCGCTACCCGGCTTCACCTCACGTCCCGGCATGATAACTGCCAGACTGCCGTCGTTGTTTTCGGCACTTAGAATCATGCCTTCGCTGATGATGCCTTTCAGTTTGCGCGGAGCAAGGTTGGCGATGAAGCAAACCTGTTTGCCTACCAGTTCTTCCGGTTGATAATGCTTGGCAATGCCCGATACGATGGTACGTGTTTCCAGTCCGTCGTCGATTTTGAATTGCAGCAATTTATCCGCTTTCGGCACTTTCTGACATTCAAGAATGGTACCTACACGGATATCCAGTTTCGTGAAGTCGTCGAATTCGATGTTCGGACGGATTGGATTAGCCTTGTAATTGGCTTCTTCGTTTGCTTTCTTTGTATCGAGCAATTTTTGTACTTGTGCTTCGATAGTAGCGTCTTCAATCTTTTCGAACAATAATTCCGGTTTGTTCAACTGGTGACCTACAGGGAGAAGGTTGTCACGTCCCAATTCAGACCATTCGAAAGTATCCATGTTCAGCATTTTGCGGAGTTTTTCCGAGCTGAACGGCAGGAACGGGTCGAAAGCGATGGCAAGGTTGGCAACCAGTTGCAGGGAGATGTTGAGGATGGTACCTACACGCTCCATATCTGTTTTTGCCAGTTTCCACGGTTCGGTGTCGGCCAGGTATTTGTTGCCGATACGTGCCAGGTTCATGGCTTCTTTCTGTGCGTCGCGGAATTTGAATACGTCGAGCAGTTTTTCCACTTCTGCTTTTACGTCTGCAAATTCTTTCAGTGTTTCCTTGTCGTAGTCGGTCAGTTCACCTTGTGCAGGTACGCGCCCGTCGAAGTATTTTTGAGTCAATACCATTGCACGGTTCACGAAGTTGCCGTATACGGCTACCAGTTCGTTGTTATTGCGTGCCTGGAAGTCTTTCCAGGTGAAGTCGTTGTCTTTTGTTTCCGGTGCGTTGGCGGTCAGTACGTAGCGGAGTACGTCCTGTTTGCCGGGGAAGTCCGCCAGGTATTCGTGCAACCATACAGCCCAGTTGCGGGAAGTGGAGATTTTGTCTCCTTCGAGGTTAAGGAATTCGTTGCTCGGCACGTTGTCCGGCAGGATATAGCTGCCTTCTGCTTTCAGCATGGCGGGGAATACGATGCAGTGGAACACGATGTTGTCTTTTCCGATGAAATGGATCAGGCGGGTTTCAGGATCTTTCCACCAGGTTTCCCAGCTGTCGGGGAGAAGTTCTTTGGTGTTGGATATGTAGCCGATAGGTGCGTCAAACCATACATAAAGCACTTTTCCTTCTGCTCCTTCTACGGGAACAGGGATACCCCAGTCGAGGTCACGGCTCACGGCACGTGGTTGCAGTCCCATGTCGAGCCAGCTTTTGCATTGGCCGTATACGTTCGGACGCCATTCTTTGTGATCTTCCAGAATCCATTTGCGCAGCCATCCTTCGTGCTTGTCGAGAGGAAGATACCAGTGTTTGGTTTCTTTCATCACCGGTTTGCTGCCGCTGATAGCACTTTTCGGGTTGATAAGATCCGTAGGAGAAAGTGAGGTTCCGCATTTTTCGCATTGGTCGCCGTAAGCGCCTTCGGAATGGCAGTGGGGACATTCTCCAGTGATATAACGGTCGGCAAGGAATGTTTTTGCTTCCTCGTCGTAATATTGTTCAGACGTTTTCTCGATGAATTCGCCTTTATCGTATAATGTTTTGAAGAAATCCGAAGCCAATTGGTGATGCGTCGGTGAAGTGGTGCGGCTATACACGTCGAATGAGATACCGAATTCTTCGAATGATTTTTTTATCAGCGAATGATAACGGTCTACTACATCCTGCGGAGTAATTCCTTCTTTCTTGGCACGAATCGTGATAGGTACCCCGTGCTCGTCCGAACCTCCGATGAATAATACATCTTCTTTTTTCAGACGCAGATAACGCACATAAATGTCTGCTGGTACGTATACACCAGCCAAGTGACCGATATGGACAGGACCGTTCGCATACGGCAGTGCCGATGTGACGGTGGTTCTTTTGAATTTCTTTTCCATTATATAGTGTGATTTTTGTTGTTTTCAACTTTGTAATGTGCAAAGATAATGACTTTTCACCACAGATTACACGGATTAACACAGATTATTTCATTGAAAAGTGGTCACAGAATGAAACAGGAACGTTTCGTAATAAAAAAACAGGTAAAAAGAAAGTGTTTTACCCTGATATAAGTTGGCTAGAAAATAGCCAATTTGTATCGGGGTATTTTTATATTTTCTATTATGTTCTATTTTTAAGATTGAAACAGATTAGGAGTATCTAAACTGTATTCTAATAAAAGAAGTGACGTATAAAATACTGTATGAATATGCGGAATAAGTCATCTTTCTTGAATACAAATGAGTGAATATTCATGATTGTTGATAGAATCATGAATCATTTCTTTTAAAGGAAGACTTCGTTCCTTTTAAAGAAACGGTTTATTGGTCAGTGAGAAGTGCTTCCTTGCTTTTAAACGAAAGGACAAAAGGGTATTTAGAATACTTGTTTTGTGCTGGTTGCTGTCGAATAGGTAACATGTGAGTTGTTTCTATTTGAACTTATATTTGCAATAATCTGCTCCTGAAATTAGGAATTTTGCCTTTTTGATGTTGAATCGAATGATTTAAAGTCTGTTTTGTGTGAATATGGATTATGCAACTTGCTTATCCTTCAAGTTTTCCAATATACTCCGGACTCATCTTGTATATTTTTGATTCTGTATGAGTTTTATGTCCATTTTTTCTGCATAAAGTAATATTCTGTTCTAATGATAAGAATTACATGGTAAGATTATAGCTTTGCATTTCAATAAGTCAGTATAATCTATATAATTTCTTGCTCATTTCCTCTTTTATCATCTATTTACATCTATATTTCTCCCCTTTTTCTTTCTTTTTTCTCGTAAGAAAGAATATATTTGTACCTAAGTTAAACGAAAACCAAAGCATGATATGATAACAACCCAGTTGCTTCGTCCTGAAAGCATTGTCGTAGTAGGGGCATCGAATAATGTGCATAAGCCGGGTGGCGCAATATTAAAGAATTTGATAAACGGAGGTTATCAGGGAGAACTTCGGGCGGTGAATCCGAAGGAAAAGGAAGTGCAGGGAGTTCCCGCCTTTGCGGATGTGAATGATCTGCCGGACACAGATCTGGCGGTGTTGGCTGTGCCTGCTTCGATGTGTCCTGATATGGTGGAAACATTGGCTAGCAAGAAACAAACCAGGGCATTTATTATACTCTCGGCTGGTTTTGGTGAAGAAACCCACGAAGGGGCGCTGTTGGAAGAACGTATTTTGGAAACAGTTAATAAATACGGCGCTTCACTGATTGGTCCTAATTGCATTGGATTGATGAATACATGGCATCATAGTGTATTCAGCCAGCCGATTCCTAACTTAAACCCCAAAGGGGTGGACTTGATTTCCAGCTCCGGTGCTACGGCGGTATTTATTCTCGAAAGTGCCGTAACAAAAGGTTTGCAGTTCAATTCAGTCTGGTCGGTGGGAAACGCCAAGCAGATCGGTGTAGAAGATGTATTGCAATTTATGGATGAGAACTTCGATCCCGAAACGGATTCTCATCTGAAACTACTCTATATTGAAAGTATTCAGAATCCGGACAGGCTGTTATTTCATGCTTCGTCTTTGATTAGAAAAGGGTGCAAGATTGCGGCAATCAAAGCCGGAAGTTCGGAGAGCGGAAGCCGGGCGGCATCTTCCCATACAGGAGCAATCGCCAGTTCCGATTCGGCAGTAGAGGCTTTGTTCCGTAAAGCAGGCATTGTGCGTTGCTTCTCTCGTGAAGAATTGACTACTGTGGGTTGCGTGTTTACTTTACCCGAATTGAAAGGAAAGAATTTTGCCATTATCACTCATGCCGGAGGGCCGGGAGTGATGCTGACAGATGCGTTGAGTAAAGGCGGACTGAATGTGCCTAAGCTGGAGGGAGAAGTAGCCGAGGAACTAAAAGCTCAACTATTTCCCGGTGCTGCCGTCGGAAATCCTATTGATATTCTGGCTACCGGAACACCGGAACATCTGCGCCTTTGCATTGACTACTGCGAGGAAAAGCTTGACAATATAGACGCCATGATGGCTATCTTCGGAACTCCGGGATTGGTTACTATGTTTGAAATGTATGATGTGCTTCACGAAAAGATGCAGACTTGCAAGAAACCGATTTTTCCCATTCTTCCTTCCATTAATACAGCCGGAGCAGAGGTTTCCGCCTTCCTGGCAAAAGGGCATGTGAATTTTGCAGACGAAGTGACCTTGGGTACTGCCCTTTCACGTATCGTCAATGCTCCTAAACCGGCAGTTCCTGAAATAGAACTGTTCGGAGTGGACGTTCCGAGGATTCGTCGTATTATTGATTCTATTCCGGAGGATGGTTATATCGCTCCCAATTATGTACAGGCATTGTTGCACGCTGCCGGTATTCCGTTGGTAGATGAATTTGTTTCCGACAATAAAGAGGAGATAGTAGCTTTTGCCCGTCGGTGCGGATTTCCGGTAGTTGCCAAGGTTGTTGGTCCTGTGCACAAATCAGATGTCGGTGGTGTCGTTTTGAACATTAAAAGTGAGCAACATCTGGCACTGGAATTCGATCGTATGATGCAGATACTTGATGCAAGAGCAATTATGGTACAGCCGATGCTGAAAGGTACGGAACTGTTTGTTGGCGCAAAATATGAAGAGAAGTTCGGTCACGTGGTACTTTGTGGTTTGGGAGGTATTTTTGTGGAGGTGCTGAAAGATGTATCTTCCGGTTTGGCTCCGCTTTCTTACGAAGAAGCTTATTCAATGATTCATTCTTTGCGTGCTTATAAAATCATTCAGGGAACACGTGGGCAAAAGGGAGTCAACGAAGATAAATTTGCTGAAATTATTGTCCGTTTGTCCACTTTACTACGTTTCGCTACAGAGATCAAAGAAATGGATATAAATCCGCTCTTAGCAACAGAAAAGGCCGTTGTAGCAGTTGACGCGCGTATCAGGATAGAAAAATAGGACTATTCTTTCATTCATTGAGACATATTTACTATCTTTCCGCTGTGATTTTGCCTACATTTGGTAACTCAAACGGAAGGATAGAAAATACGTATATTTATGAAGAAAGTTCTCATATTTTTAATCTGTTTAATCGGCTATCAGATCGGCTGCCATGCGCAAATGGCGGACGAGCATTATTATTTCAAAAATCTTAGTGTACAGAACGGGTTATCTCAAAATACGGTCAATGCGATTTTGCAGGATAAGCAGGGCTTTATGTGGTTCGGCACAAAAGATGGTTTGAATAGATATGACGGTTTGTCATTCCGCAAATTCAAACATGATGACCGCACACGGCGGAGCATTGGTAATAATTTTATCACAGCTCTTTATGAGGACTCAAAAGGAGATATCTGGGTAGGTACGGATGTAGGACTTTATATCTATCATCCGGAAAAAGATTCTTTCCGGCATTTTGCTGAATTGAGCATAGAAAATACGAAAATTGAACATACCGTAACTGCAATTTCCGGAGACAATAAGGGATGTGTCTGGGTAGCGGTAGAGTCACAGGGATTATTTTGTTATGATTTGGAGGAAGGAAAGCTCCGGAATTATACATTGAAGAACTTTCCTTTTATCTCCACCAATGTTCAGTCTTTTGTTTTCGATAATAGCGGAACTCTTTGGATTGGTTGCTATGGTGATGGACTTTTCTTTTCGAAAGACCGTTTGCAAACCCTTCATCCTTATGTCTCGCCTGTAGACAATCAAAAAACTTATGAGAATGATGTCGTGATAGGCCTGGTGAAAGGAGCATATAATTGTCTATATGTAGGCTCTTTAAAGGGAGGAGTAAAAGAACTGAACCTGACCTCTAACAAACTACATGACTTACTTTCAGAGGATGAAAATGGAGAGTCTGTTTTTTGTCGCGAACTGCTGGTCGCTTCTGATAATGAATTGTGGATTGGTGCAGAATCGGGACTCTATATTTATAATCTTCGAATGGGTAAATATGTTCATTTGCGCAGTTCGATCAACGACCCTTATTCTTTGTCCGATAATGCTATTTATTCCTTGTGTAAGGATCGAGAGGGTGGTATCTGGATTGGATCTTATTTTGGAGGTGTGAACTACTATCCGCGTTTTTATACGTATTTTGAAAAATATTATCCCAAAGGAACAGATAATGGTTTGCATGGAAAACGGGTACGTGAGTTTTGCCAGGATAATCAGGGTATTCTGTGGATTGGTACGGAAGACGGCGGTTTGAACCGTTTCAACCCGAAGACCAAGACTTTTTCCTTTTTTACCCCTAGCAGTGCTTTTACCAATGTGCATGGTCTGTGTTTGATTGATAACCATCTTTGGGTAGGAACCTTCTCAAAAGGAGTGAAAGTAGTAGATACGCGTACGGGAGCTATCGTGAAAACCTATCAGAAAACAGACTCTCCCCGTTCATTGATAGACAATAGCGTGTTCTCTATTTGCCGCACAACGACGGGTGATATTTATCTGGGTACTTTATTCGGTTTGCTGCGATACAACAGACAATCTGATGATTTTGACCGGATACCGGAACTGAACGGCAGGTTTGTATATGATATAAAGGAAGATTCCGGTGGTAATCTATGGCTGGCAACTTATGCAAATGGAGCTTATTGCTACAATGTGAGCGAAAAGAAATGGAAGAACTATTTGCACGATGAAAATAATCCGAAGAGCCTTCCGTATGACAAGGTATTGAGCATCTTTGAAGACTCTCACCGGCAAATCTGGCTGACTACCCAAGGAGGGGGATTCTGTCGTTTTCAGCCGGATACGGAGACTTTTGCCAATTATAATTTGTCGGCCGGATTGCCGAACGATGTTGTATATCAGATTGTGGAGGACAAAGAAGGATTTTTGTGGTTGACAACCAACAACGGTCTGGTTTGCTTCCAACCTACCACCGGAGTGATGAAAGTATATACCACCTCTAATGGCTTGTTGGGCGACCAGTTTAATTATCGTTCAAGCTTTGAAACCGAAGATGGTACGATCTATCTGGGTAGCATCGATGGTTTTATCGCTTTTAATCCCAAGAATTTCTCGGAGAATAAGTTCATTCCGTCTGTTGCCATTACTGATTTCTTTCTGTTTGGTAAGGAGGTGTATGCCGGCGAACCGGGATCTCCGTTAGAGAAGAGTATAACTTTCTCCGACCAGCTTGTGCTCCAGTCCAATCAGAATTCTTTTTCTTTCCGTGTAGCAGCGTTGGATTTCCAGGCTCCGAAAACGAGCCGGATTATGTATAAACTGGAGGGCTTTGATACGGATTGGCTGACGGTTGGCGAAAGCCCTATCGTTACTTATTCCAATCTTCGTTACGGTGATTATACCTTCCGGGTAAAGGTTGCTAATAGCGACGGTGTATGGAGTGACGACGAAGTGTCATTAGGGGTACATATTCTTCCTCCTTTTTACCTCTCTATATGGGCGTATTGTGTGTATGCTCTGCTGATTATCGGCTGCTCCCTGTATACGGTTATGTATTTCAAGAGACGCAGTAACAGCAAACACCGCAGGCAGATGGAGAAATTCGAGCAGGAGAAGGAACGTGAAGTTTATCATGCAAAGATTGATTTCTTTACGAATGTGGCCCACGAGATACGTACACCGTTGACGCTGATTAAAGGTCCTTTGGAAAACATCATATTGAAGAAACAGGTCGATGCGGAAACGAGGGAAGACTTGAATGTAATGAAGCAGAATACGGAACGGTTGTTGAACCTGACTAACCAGTTGCTTGATTTCCGTAAAACGGAAAGTCAGGGATTCCGCCTGAATTTTGCGAAATGTAATGTAACGGAGGTGCTGAAAGAGACTCATGTGCGTTTTACTTCCCTTGCCAAACAGAAAGGCTTGGAGTTTACTTTGCAAGTGCCCGAGGAGGATTTCTATGCGCATGTGAACCGGGAGGCGTTTACGAAGATTATCAGTAATCTGTTGAATAATGGGGTGAAGTATGCTGAAAGCTACGTACACATATCTTTGGAAGTGCCGGAAACGGATGACAACAATTCATTCTGTATTCGTACGGAGAATGATGGAGTGATTATTCCCAATGAGATGAAGGAGGAAATATTCAAGCCTTTCGTTCGTTTCAATGAAAAAGAAGACGGCAAGGTGACTACCGGAACAGGAATCGGCTTGGCTCTTTCCCGTTCATTGGCTGAACTGCATCAAGGGACTTTAGCTATGGGAGAAGGGGAAGAAAATAATACCTTCTGTTTGATTTTGCCGATTGTTCAGGACATGACAATAACCTTAACCCCGGAACCGGAAGTTGAAATAGACAGGATGAATGAAATTCCTGTTGGAGAGACGGAAAAGAAAGATAACCGGCCTACAGTGCTGGTTGTAGAAGATAATCCGGATATGCTTGCCTTTGTAGTGCGTCAGCTATCGAAAGAATATACTGTATTGACTGCCACTAATGGTGCGGAAGCGTTGCAAGTGTTGGATGGTAATTATGTGAACTTGGTGGTTAGTGATGTTGTGATGCCTGTGATGGATGGTTTTGAATTGTGTAAGACGATCAAGTCAGATTTGAATTATAGCCATATTCCCGTTATTTTGTTGACTGCGAAGACGAATATCCAGTCTAAGATAGAGGGAATGGAATTGGGAGCAGACGCATATCTGGAGAAACCTTTCTCTGTGGAATATTTGCAGGCTTGTGCTTCCAGCCTTATTCAGAATAGAGAGAAACTACGTAAGGCTTTTGCACAGTCTCCTTTTGTGGCTGCCAATACGATGGCGTTGACAAAAGCTGACGAAGATTTTATAAAGAAGTTGAATGAGGTTATCCAAGTGAATTATAGTAATCCGGAATTTAGCATGGATGATATGGCGGATAGCCTGAATATGAGCCGTTCCAATTTCTATCGGAAGATAAAGGGCGTCTTGGATTTGAGTCCGAATGAATATCTTCGTCTGGAGCGTTTAAAGAGAGCTGCTCAATTATTGAAAGAAGGAGAAAACCGGGTAAATGAGATTTGCTATATGGTAGGGTTTAATTCTCCGTCTTATTTTGCCAAGTGTTTCCAGAAGCAATTTGGAGTGTTACCCAAAGATTTTGTAAGTTAATATTAATTTATAGCTATAAAGATAAGGTAAAAAGGAGCTTTTAAAGGAATGATTTGATGAAAAAGTATGTAAATTTGTTCGTTTTCGTATTCATGATAGGTGCTTGTCTTTCGCAGGGGAGAGCACAGACAAAGTCTGCGGTGAGTTATAAGAATCCGGTTGTAGATATTGCCATGCCCGACCCTACGGTGATTAAAGCTGCAGATGGTTACTTTTATGTGTATGCTACCGAATCTACCAGAAACGTTCCGATCATGAAGTCGAAAGATTTGGTGGAATGGACGTATTGCAACACTGCATTCACGAATAAAACTCGTCCCAGGTTTGAACCTAAAGCTGGAATCTGGGCACCTGACATTAATTATATTAACGGTAAATATGTGCTTTATTATGCAATGTCGGTGTGGGGAGGAGAACAAACGTGCGGAATTGGGGTAGCTACGGCCAACTCTCCGCAGGGACCTTTTACGGATCATGGTAAGATGTTCCGCAGTAATGAGATTGGTGTACAGAACTCGATCGATCCCAGTCTCCTGCAGTATGAGGGGAGAAACTATTTGGTATGGGGCAGCTTCCGGGGAATATATGTTATTGAACTGACTGCGGATGGGCTGTCGATCATGTCGGGAGCGAAAAAAAAGAGAATAGCGGGAACTGCTTTTGAAGCTGTTTATATCCATAAGCACGGTGATTATTATTATATGTTTGCCTCCATAGGAAGTTGTTGTCAAGGAGTGAAAAGTACATATAAAGTCGTAGTGGGACGTTCCAAGAAAGTATGGGGCCCGTACAAAGACAAGACTGGTAAACCGATGTTGAAAAATGGTTATTCTTTGGTGATAGGTGCGAATGATCATTTTGTAGGCAATGGGCACGGTTCGCAGATTATCCAGGATGATGCCGGACAAGACTGGCTTCTGTATCATGGATTTTCAAGATCAACTCCGGAGAACGGACGTATTCTGTTGTTGGACCAGATCAAGTGGGACCAAGAAGGTTGGCCTTACGTAGAGGGAGGATCTCCTTCTTACGAAACACAAAAAGCACCTGTATTTAATAACTGATTTTCAAATAAACCAATTATAATCTTAAATACCACAAGCATGAAACATACCCCTATTAGCAGGCGGGATTTTCTAAAGAATTTAGGCATAGCCGGGGCTGGCACTCTTCTTGCAGCAAGCCCTTGGCTTTCTGCTTTTTCGGAGGTGATGAACACCTCAAACGAAAAGTGTCGTTTGGCAATTATCGGTCCCGGTTCCCGGGGACAGTTTTTAATGGGATTTCTGACTAAAAATCCTAAAGTCGATATTGTTGCATTGTGCGACATTTATAAACCGTCTATTGAAAAAGCACTGAAGCTCGTTCCTAATGCCAAGGTGTACGGTGACTATCGAGAAGTGTTGGAAGATAAGTCGATAGATGCCATACTCGTGGCTACTCCTCTTAGTTCGCATTGTAAGGTAGTGCTGGATGCTTTTGACGCAGGAAAGCACGTTTTTTGCGAAAAGTCGATAGGTTTCACGATGGAGGAATGTTATCGTATGTATCAGAAACACCGTAGCACGGGAAAAATATTCTTCACAGGGCAACAGCGTCTGTTCGATCCTCGTTACATTAAAGCAATGGAGATGATTCATGCGGGTACCTTCGGTGAAATAAATGCAATCCGTACCTTCTGGAACCGGAATGGGGATTGGAGACGTTCGGTACCTTCACCCAATCTGGAACGTCTGATAAACTGGCGTCTTTACAAGGAGTTCTCAAAAGGATTGATGACGGAACTCGCTTGCCATCAGCTTCAGATCGGAAGCTGGGCTTTGCGTAAGATACCCGAAAAGGTGATGGGACACGGTGCCATCACTTATTGGAAAGATGGCAGGGATGTGTATGACAATGTGAGTTGTGTATATGTGTTTGATGATGGGGTAAAGATGACATTCGATTCTGTCATTTCCAATAAATTCTATGGACTGGAAGAACAGATCATGGGTAATCTCGGAACGGTAGAACCGGAAAAGGGAAAATATTACTTTGAGAGTGTAGCTCCTGCACCGGCCTTCCTGCAGATGGTGAATGACTGGGAGAACAAGGTATTCGATTCTCTGCCTTTTGCCGGAACAAGCTGGGCACCGGAAACTGCAAACGAAAACAAAGGAGAATTCATTATCGGAGAACGTCCCAAGAGCGATGGTACATCATTGTTGTTGGAAGCTTTTGTTGAGGCCGTCATAACACAAAAACAACCTAAAAACATCGCGGAAGAAGGATATTATGCAAGTATGCTCTGTTTGTTGGGACATCAGGCATTGGAAGAAGAACGGACGCTCTATTTCCCTGATGAGTATAAAATAGACTATCTGAACCATCAATCTGTAAAAACACCCGAAGCAATATGAAAGACACGATTGTAACCGCACGACGTAAGAAAATTGAGTTAATCACTTTACTCGTTTGTTTCGTAGTATCTAATTTGATACATCTTTATGCAATTATTGCTTATCATGCGCCATTTACGGAGATGATAACGTCTATTTTTTATATAATTATATTTACTTTTGTGCTTTATGCTTGTTGGGGGATTTTGCGCCTTTTATTTTATGGAATGCAAGCACTATTTAAAAAGAAGGGCAGGAGTTGATAGTTTTCCTATATAATTTTAAAAGAAGAACTTAATCAATATCAATGAAAATGAATAATTTATGGTAACACGAAGGGATTTTTTGAAAACGATGTCGATGGCTTCAGCCGGATTGGCATTAGGAACCGGTGATTTATTACATGCGCAAACCGCTTCACCTAAAAAAGGAAGAGGTGACAAAGTGAAAATTGCTTATATCGGCATTGGTAACCGTGGAGAGCAGATTATTGAAGACTTTGCACGGACAGGTATGGTGGAAGTGGTGGCTTTATGTGATGTAGATATGGGTGCCAAACATACACAAAAGATAATGGCTAAATATCCGAAAGCAAAGCAGTTTAGGGATTTCCGCCAAATGTTTGATAAGGCCGGTAACGAATTTGATGCTGTAGCAATTGCTACTCCTGACCATTCGCATTTTCCGATCAGTATGCTGGCTTTGGCTTCCGGAAAGCATGTATATGTGGAGAAACCGTTGGCACGTACTTTCTATGAAGCGGAACTGTTGATGCAAGCTGCGCTTAAACGTCCGAACCTGGTTACTCAAGTAGGAAATCAGGGACATTCTGAAGCAAACTATTTTCAGTTTAAAGCCTGGATGGATGCAGGAATTATCAAGGACGTTACTGCTATCACTGCCCACATGAATAACCCGCGCCGTTGGCATAAGTGGGACACTAATATCTATAAGCTTCCTTCGGGACAGCAACTGCCGAAAGATCTGGACTGGGACACTTGGCTCGGAGTTACTCCTTATCACGAGTATAATAAAGATTATCATTTGGGACAATGGCGTTGTTGGTATGATTTTGGTATGGGTGCATTGGGCGACTGGGGAGCACATATCCTCGACACGGCTCACGAATTCCTGGAACTGGGATTGCCATACGAAGTCACTATGCAATACGCAAATGGACATAATGATTATTTCTTCCCATATTCTTCCACGATTCTCTTCCGTTTCCCGCAACGTAAAGGAATGCCACCGGTAGATATTACCTGGTATGATGGTCTGGATAATCTTCCTCCTATTCCTGCTGGTTATGGAGTTTCGGGATTAGATCCGAACATCCCGGTAACTAATCAGGGAGATACTCCGAAATCTAAGTTGAATCCTGGAAAAATCATTTATACTAAGGATTTGATCTTCAAGGGTGGTAGTCATGGAAGCACTTTGTCTATTATTCCGGAAGAGAAAGCCAAAGAGATGGCAGACAAGTTGCCGGAGGTTCCTAAAAGTCCTTCCAATCACTTCGAGAATTTCTTGCTGGCATGTCAAGGTATTGAAAAGACACGCTCGCCGTTCGAAATCAATGGTGTGTTGAGCCAGGTATTCTCACTGGGTGTGATGGCTCAACGACTTAATACACAGTTGTTCTTTGACCCTCGTACGAAGCAGATTACAAATAATGAATTTGCTAATGCAATGCTGGCGGGACTTCCACCGCGTAAAGGTTGGGATGAATTTTATAAATTATAAATAGAAAATAGCCTTTTCCATTCCTTCTTCGAATATAAGGGAGTGGGAAAGACTAATCAATGATTATGAAGAAGAATATCGTATTAACTTTACTTTTATTCTGTGCCGCTTCTTTAGGTGCACAGAATTGGGAACCTCTTTTCAATGGAAAGAACCTGAAAGGATGGAAGAAATTGAATGGCAAAGCCGAGTATAAAATTGTAGATGGTGCCATTGTCGGTGTATCTAAAATGGGAACACCCAATACTTTTTTGGCAACGACAAAGAATTATGGTGACTTTATCCTTGAGTTTGACTTCAAGGTCGATGACGGTTTAAATTCCGGAGTACAGCTTCGTAGTGAAAGCAAGAAAGATTATAAGAAGGGTCGTGTACACGGTTATCAGTTTGAGATCGATCCTTCCAAACGCGCTTGGTCAGGTGGTATCTATGATGAGGCACGTAGAAACTGGCTTTATCCTTTGACGCTGAATCCGTCGGCAAAAACCGCTTTTAAGAATAACGCATGGAATAAAGCCCGTATTGAGGCTGTAGGTAACTCAATTCGTACTTGGATAAACGGAGTACCTTGTGCTAATATCTGGGATGATATGACTCCTGTGGGCTTCATTGCTTTGCAAGTGCACGCCATTGGAAATGCGGCAGATGAAGGTAAAACAGTTAGTTGGAAAGATATCCGCATTTGTACGACGGACGTAGAACGCTATCAGACACCGGAAGCGCAAGCTGCACCGGAAGTGAACCTGATTGCCAATACGATTTCTCCGAACGAAGCAAAAGAAGGATGGACTCTATTATGGGATGGCAAGACTACTGATGGATGGAGAGGAGCTAAACTTTCTACTTTCCCCGCAAAAGGCTGGAAGATAGAAGATGGTATTCTGAAAGTAATGAAGAGTGGTGGTGCTGAATCAGCTAATGGCGGTGATATTGTGACTACCCGTAAATACAAGAACTTTATTCTGAAAGTAGATTTTAAGATTACTGAAGGTGCAAATAGCGGAATTAAATATTTCGTAAACCCGGATATGAATAAAGGTGCAGGTTCTGCTATCGGTTGTGAATTCCAGATTCTTGATGATGACAAACATCCTGATGCAAAACTGGGTGTGAAAGGTAATAGAAAGCTAGGGTCGTTGTATGATTTGATTCCGGCTCCTAAGAATAAACCTTTCAACAAGAAAGAATTTAATACAGCTACCATTATCGTAAAAGGTAACCATGTAGAACATTGGTTGAACGGCGTTAAATTGATTGAATATGATCGTAACAATGATATGTGGAATGCATTGGTAGCATACAGTAAATATAAAAACTGGCCTAATTTCGGAAATCCGGAGGAAGGAAATATACTTCTTCAGGACCACGGAGACGAAGTGTGGTTCAAGAACGTGAAGATTAAAGAACTGAAATAAGGTGTATTCCATGTTATTGTGGGAGATACGTCAAAATTCCTTATGATTTTTACTCAGGCATGGATTACGCGGTTGCTATTTCATTGGAACAACCGTAAAATCCGTGTAATCTGTGCCTAATTTGTCCTACTATACGATGCAAGTCCCTATTCAACATATGTATAAACCATCCCATGAAGGTAATGGACTGCTTTATGCCTGGTTTCTTTCCATGCATACACGGGTGGATATTATCCTGTATAGCCAGAAAACGGAAAGAGAATTGTTGCTTGTGGTTAATCGTATTTATGACGCATTGTGCCGGTTGGAAAAGATGGCGAACTTTTATGATCCGGCCAGCGAATTGTCTTTTGTCAACCGAACTGCTCCGACTTCACCAGTTGTTCTTAGCGAAGAACTCTATTCAATGATTGATTTATGCCTGAAATATAACGGGAAGACTCTGGGGTGTTTTGATATTACAGTCCATTCGGAAAATTACAATCAGAACACGATACAATCGGTTCATTTATCAGTCGAAGATCATAGCATCTATTTCTCACAACCGGGAGTTACTGTCAACTTATCCGGCTTTCTTAAAGGGTATGCTTTGGATACAATTAAAAGCATACTGAATGAGTTTTTGATAGAGAATGCATTGATAAATATAGGAAACAGTTCCGTCCTTGCTTTAGGTAATCATCCGGTAGGATCGGGATGGAAAGTCAATAATATACTTCTTCATAATGAGTGTCTTACAACCTCCGGTAATGACTCTCCTGAACGTCGGCATATTGTTTCTCCTCGAAACGGGAAATTGGTGGAAGGCGTTCAACAGATAGCTGTGGTTACACCCGATGGAGCGATAGGAGAAATATTGTCTACCGCTTTGTTTGCTGCTGACGGCGAACAGCGTAGAGCTTTGATGGGTATATATGCACAATGTCGTGTATATATATATCCACCGTGCTGAATATATATACTCACCGTGCTGGTCATATATATCCACCATACTATATTGGCCATATATATCCAATGATACTATCTAATCAATTGCTAGGGTATAGATAGGAGCATAATTAATTGTTAACTACAGACAAATGCTCTAAAGTTAGTTATGACCTGATTTTTTTGTTTTTTGAGACAAAAATACTATTTGAGATAAATTTGCATTTGTAACTTTGTATTATAAAATTGATGTAACTATTGAAATATAACGTGGATAAAAGTAGATAGATTCAATATAAGCTTTATAATATTAACTCAAATTTATTTAGTATGAAAAACAAAAAAGAAGGTTTCACGTTTCGGGTAGGATTGTTCTTACTATTGGTGACTTTTTGTCTTGGTACAGTACAGGCTCAAAGTTCTAAAATTACGGGATATGTGAAAGATCAATCGGGTGAACCGCTGATTGGAGTAAATGTGATGGAAAAAGGGACCACTAATGGAACAGTAACCGATCTAAATGGGTTCTATAGCATTGTGGTAAAGGCTTCAAATGCTGTGTTGAATTTCAGTTATATTGGTTATAAGAATCAAGAAATCTCGGTAGCAGGTAAAAAACTGATTGACGTCACAATGAAAGATGATTCAGAGACGCTAGATGAAGTAGTTGTAGTGGGTTATGGTACGATGCGTAAAAAGGATTTAACAGGTTCGGTCGTTCAAGTTCGTCCTGATAAGATTGCCAATGAAAATCCTAAAACAGTTCAAGACATTTTACGTGGAACACCGGGATTAGTGGTAGGTTATGGTGAAGGTGATGCAGGCGCAAAAGGCGGCGGTGAGATGAAGATCCGTGGACAACGTTCCGTTTATACAGATGGTGGTCATAATAATCCATTGATTATCCTCGACGGTATGTTCTTTCAAGGAGAACTCTCGGAAATTAATCCGGATGATATTGGGCAAATAGATGTTTTGAAAGACGCGTCGGCAGCTGCTGTTTATGGAGCACAAGCTGCAAACGGTGTAATCATCATCACAACGAAAAAAGGTAAAAAAGGTAAGCCTGTGGTTAATTTCACAGCTAGTGTAGGTTTAACTCAAAAGGCTGCCTATCGTGATAGATGGCAAACTACGGACGAATATCTGCAACACTATGTAGACTGGAAAGAAAAAAACACTTATGGTGTGAATGCTGAAACAGGAGAATATGCAGCTTATTCAAGACCTGGTAATGAATATACTTCAAAGCCAGAGTATTTCCGAAATCCTAATAATTTGTCGGATGCAGTGTCTTTGGAACAGTGGCGTAATTATTCAACCAATCGGGAAGGAGAATCTGATCTTAGTATTTGGGCAAGGCGTTTAGGATTTAGATATGATACGGCTTTACTTGACAATCTTTTGTCGGGAAAGACCGTTGATTGGCAAGATGAAGCGTTTCGATTAGGTTTCAATCAAGACTATAATGTAAGCATTAGCGGTGCCGGCGATAAGGTGGATTATTACATGTCTTTAGGTTATCTGCGCAATGAAGGAGCGTTTGTCGACGATACTTATCGAGCTATCCGTGCAAACTTGAAACTAAATGCAAAAGTAACCAATTGGTTTGAAGTGGGTGCAAATATAAACTTTCAAGATCGTTCGGATGGTGAAATCGGCATGGATAAAGGTGGTTTTATGGAAAACAGTCCATACGCCATGTTGAAAGACGAAAATGGAAACTATACACAAGACCCCTTGATGTATCAATATGACCGTGCTAATGAAACAAACTGGTATTTTGAGAAGCAATATATTCAATTGGAAAAAGGGTATACTACATTGAATACTATCTTCAATGCTAAAGTAAAATTGCCTTTCAACATCACTTATCAGTTTAATATTGCGCCCCGTTTTCAATTTTTCTATGACCGTTATTTTACGTCTGCAGAAAGACCTAATTCCAATCCTAATGACCGTGGAACAAATCGGGAACAGGCCAAACGTTTTAATTGGTCTCTGAACAATACTATTACTTGGGATCAGACTTTTGCTAACAAGCACCATGTTATTTTGACATTTGTGCAAGAAGCGGAAGAACGCCAATATTGGTCAGACCGAATTGAAGCCCGTAATATTTTGCCATCTGACGCGCTTGGGTTCCATAACACCCAGAATGGAGATAAGTCTGTCAGTACATTCAGAACTGATGATAATCATCAAACGGCTGATGCATTGATGGCACGCGCATTCTATTCTTACGATGATCGTTATATGGTTACTGGTACCATCAGACGTGACGGCTATTCGGCTTTTGGGGCAAATAATCCTTATGCATGGTTTCCTTCCGGAGGTATAGCATGGTCATTCACTAATGAGGATTTTTTCCAAAAATATGCTCATATCATGAATAGTGGTAAACTGCGTGTTTCATACGGTAAAAATGGTAATCGTTCATTGGAAAATCCTTACGAAGCACTTGCCAATCTTTATCCGGGGGGTGGTAAAATGCAAGGTTATATCACTTCTTCAGGTGACTTATATTTAATGCGTTATTTGATGGCTCAACGTATGAAGAATCCGAATCTGCAATGGGAAAAAACACAATCGTGGAACTTTGCATTGGACTTTGGATTTTTAAATGACCGTATTACAGGTACATTGGAATATTATCGAATGAGTACCAAAGATATGATTATGAGACAACCTTTGTCTAACTTTACTGGATTTGAGAATATTACTACCAATTTAGGACAGGTGGATAATAGTGGTTTTGAGGTGGCATTGAATACTTTGAATATTGATAAGAAAAATTTCCAATGGAGCTCATCATTCAGTCTCTCATATAATAAAAACAGAATCAAACATTTGTTTGGTGATCGTCAAGATATAGTGGATGCCACTGGAAGTGTGGTAGGTTCAAGAGAAGCGGACTATGTGGCAGCCGGCTGGTTTATCGATAAGCCTATTAGTGCGATTTGGGATTATAAAGTGACGGGAATCTGGCAGAAAGATGAGGTTGAAGAAGCTAAAAAATACGGGCAGGTTCCTGGAGACCCGAAAGTATGGAACAATCCGGCTAACGACCAATACGATGCTGATGGTAATTTAGTAAAGGTTGTCTATAATAATGATGATAAAGTATTCCAAGGACAAACCGCCGCTCCGGTTACATGGGCATTGCGTAATGATTTCACCTTGTGGAAAGATTTAACCCTTTCTGTGAATATTTACTCTCGTATGGGGCATAAGAGTCTGGAAAGTATGTATTTGAACAATGATGACGACGGTGGCGGCATGACTTACAGATTGGTGAACAAGAATGCGAAGGAATATTGGACTGTAGACAATCCTACTAATAAATATGCACGTATCGAGGCGCAAGGCCCGGAAGGTGCAAAAGGTGCACGTAGATTATATAATCGTTCTTTCATTCGTTTAGAAAATATATCTGTCGGCTATACATTGCCTAGGGCTTGGACGGAAAAAATACAAATCGATCGTGTGAAAGTGTATGGCTCTGTTCGTAACGCAGCTGTATGGGCTAAAGATTGGGAAGGATATGGCGACCCTGAAACCGGAAATTTTGCATCTCGTATTTGGACGCTTGGACTTAATTTAACATTCTAATCTTTTAAACAGAAACGTATATGAAAAATTATATTCAAAAATATATTTGTAAAAGTGTAGCTTTATTTGTAGGCACTTCATTAATGTTGACCGGATGTTCAGAAAGTTTTTTGGATCCGGATCCTCAAACAATGTTTGAACCGGAAACTGTATTTTCTACGGAAAATGGTATAAAATCTGTATTGGCTATTTGTGACCGTCAGCTTAAACGTAATTATGTGAGTGAAGATTCCAGAGAGATGATAGCACTGCCCACAGAATATACTTTTTCAGATTTGATGGTACCGTCTGCGACTGATAAAAGCGGGTTGTTGGATAATGTTGACAATCTGTTGAGGCCGAACAGCGACCAAACTAACGAAAAAAATCTAGGACGCACAAACAGTATATACTTCTTCTGGAGACAAAATTTTGAAGGTGTTAGAAATGCTAATACAATACTTTCGTTTATTGGTAATGTACCAATGGACGAAACATTGAAAAACGAATACATTGGCCGTGCCTATTTCCATCGGGCTTATCGCTATTATTCATTAGTTTTTCAATTTGGACATGTACCTTTGTTGACAAAACTTCCGGAAGTTCCTAAGCAGAACTATCGATCTACTCACCGTGACGCTATTCTGAAAAAAATGGTAGCAGATATGGAATTTGCTGTACAATGGGTTCCTGAACAGAAAGATATGGATTATGTTGGTATGGTAAATAAAGGCGCTTGCCGTATGTTGCTTTCTAAACTCTATATGTCTATTGGCGAATTCGGGAAGGCAAAGGAACAGTTGGATATCTTAATTGATAAATCAGGCTATTCTTTGATGAAAGAATCTTTCGGAACCTTTTTTGAAGGCGGCGAATCTGTATCATGGCCCATTACCCGCAATGTTATCTGGGATTTACATCGTCCGGAGAACAAGTTGATTGCTGCCAACAAAGAAGTGATTATGGGTATGCCTAACCGGGGAGCAGCTAAAGAATCATTCATCCCGATGTTGACTATGCGTATTATGTATCCTTTCTTCTTTGATAATAGAATCAAAATGCCTGATGGAAAGCAAGCTCTATTCAACTATACTCGTAAAGATGGTAAATATCGTAAAGAATATGATTATATGCGTGGACTGGGACGTGGTATATCTACATTCCGTACTACCACTTTCTATCAAGACGATTTGTGGGCTGTTAATGATAAAATGGATCAAACCGATTTGCGGCATAGTGCAGAGACGGGAAACTGGATGCACATGGAGAAACTGAAATGTAATAATCCGGATTCTGAATTTTTTGGGCAAAATATTAAGCTTTACGCAGAAGATGATTATTACAATGAGAAAAATGAACTTGTTACCCGTAAGGGAGATTTGATGTGTTCTGACACTATTCGTCGTTGGTATGACGTCCCTCATTACATTTTCTGCCTGAATGATGTCATCAATCAAGCTAAGGAAACCAATAATGGTCTGGAAGGAGCTACGGATGGCAGTATTGCTGATTGGTATTTGTATCGTTTGGCGGAAGCCTACCTGCTGCGTGCAGAAGTAAAATTCTATATCAATCCGGATGATCCAACAATCAAGGATGATATAAACATCATCAGAGAACGTGCTCATTGTACTGAATTTTATGTAGGTAAGGTTACTATCGGTGATATCATGGATGAACGTGCGCGTGAACTTTTCTTTGAAGAATGGCGTAATGTAGAGTTAACCCGTGTGTCACTCTGTTTGGCTATCAGCGGCAGAGCGGACGAGTTCGGGAATACATATAAAGTGGAAACATTCGATAAGCAATCTGGCACCGATTCTGAAGGTGGTAGCTATTGGTATCAACGTTGCATAAAGAAAGGTATGTACAACAAAGGCGTTACTATTAACGTAAATGCTACTAAAACAGATATCAATTATATCATGGGTAAACATAACATTTATTGGCCTATTCCTGAAAAAGCAATCGTTTCTAACGGAAAGGCTCCTTTGTATCAGAACTACGGTTATGATGGTTATGATCCGAATGTGCAGATATGGGAAACTTGGGAAGAGGCTGTGGCTGATGAAGACAGATTCTGATAGATGAGGAAAGCTTTCAATAATAGATAATAAATTAGCCACCGTAACTTCGAATCTCGAGTTGCGGTGGTTGTTTTTTGAACATATTCTGCTATTTATAGGTCGGTTTCTTTTATTCGTTTTATTGCTTTTTGCCTTACTTTGCGTTATCAATAGTCAATCTAATGTATATATGAAAAATAAAATTTTATTGCTGGGCTTATTTTGTTGTAGCCTGATTTCGGCAAAAGCACAAGTTTTACTCGACAAAGGAACCGGAAAGAATAGTTTTCCTATTGTTTCTTCATCAACGAATGCAGTTATCTGTTTTGATGGAAAAGATGCAACTGTAGTACGTAAAAGCGCTTCTCTTTTTGTGGATGATGTTCGTCGTGTGACGGGACAAGAGTTGAGAATAGATGAAAGCAAGCCCGGGAAAGTATCTGCGCGGTATGCGATTATTGCCGGTACTATAGGAAAAAGCGAGTGGATTGACGCTTTGGTATCGAGACACAAAATAGATACAGCTGCCATTGCCGGAAGTTGGGAGCGTTATATGATAGAAGTGGTCAATAATCCTATTCCGGGCATAAAGAAAGCAATTGTCGTAGCTGGAAGTGACAGGCGTGGTACTGCTTACGGACTTCTTTCCATATCAAAAGCAATAGGAGTATCTCCTTGGTACTGGTGGGCGGATGCTCCAATCAAACAGCAAAAACAAGTTAGTGTAAAAGTTGATAAGTTCATTTCTAAAACACCGTCTGTCAAGTTCAGAGGGATATTTATCAATGATGAGGACTGGGGACTCTATCGTTGGTCAAAACGCAATTTTGAAAAAGAACGTGGAAACTTCGGACCGAGAACGTATGCAAAGGTGTGTGAACTGCTGTTGCGTCTTCAGGCTAATTATCTTTGTCCGGCTATGCATGACGCATCCATGGCATTCCACCGTATTCCTGAAAATCGCCTGGTAGCGGATAGCTTTGCTATTGTCATGGGATCCTCTCATTGTGAACCGTTATTGTTTAACACGGCAAGTGAGTGGAAGCGTGATAAAATGGGTGAATGGGACTATATCAATAATAAGGATGGAGTCAACAAAGTGTTGAAATCACGTGTAGATGAATGTGCTCCGTTTGAAAATGTATATACTTTGGCTTTGCGTGGATTGCACGACCGGGCAATGAATGCAAGCAATAATATGAATGATAGAAAGGAAATGCTTCAGGAAGCTTTGATGGCACAAAGGCAAATGCTGGTAGATGCCATCGGTAAGCGTGCGGAAGACATTCCTCAAGCCTTTACTCCTTATAAGGAAGTGCTGGATGTATACGATCAGGGATTGGAACTTCCGGATGATGTGACTATTATCTGGCCGGATGATAATTATGGATATATGAAACGTTTGAGCAGTCCGAAAGAACAGAAACGTTCCGGACGTTCGGGAGTATATTATCATTCTTCTTATCTGGGTAAACCTCACGATCATCTTTGGATGAACACAACTTCACCCACATTAATGTATGAAGAACTCCGTAAAGCTTATGACATGACAGCTGATCGTATCTGGCTGCTCAATGCCGGAGACATCAAATCATGTGAATTTGCTGTTGATTATTTCCTGACGATGGCTTTCGATATTGATTCATTCAGTTTTGAAAGAGCGGCAAACTATCGTACCGAATGGTTGTGTGGCATGTTGGGAGATGACTATCGGGTTGAATATCAGGATGTGATAAATTCTTTCTATAAATTGGCCTTTGCGCGTAAGCCGGAGTTTATGGGATGGGGTTATCAGTGGGCTACCGACAAACACGGAAGAGAACGGAATACAGATACTGATTTTTCGCTTGCCAATTATCGTGAAGTGGATACTCGTTTGGCTGAATATCAACGGATAGGGAATATGGTAGAGAAAATCCTGAAAGCTTTGCCAGAAGATAAGAAAGCATGCTATTATCAATCATTATACTATCCGGTGAAAGGATGTGAACTATTGAACCGTATGATTCTCAACGGACAGAGAAACCGTTGGTACTCTATTCAACAGAGGGCAACTACCGCAGAACTGGAAAAAATGACTAAGGCTTGTTATGATAGTCTGGAAGTAATAACAAAAGGATATAACTCATTACTTGGAGGTAAATGGGATCATGTAATGACCATGAAACAGGGATTTGCCGCAGCCTACTTTGAACTCCCGGCTCTGCGGAAGGTAAATCTGGCATCTGCAGCCTCTTTGGGCATATTGGCCGAAGGAGAGGATATTTTGAAAGGGCAGAAGAGTTTCCATTCCCTGCCATGTTTCAACACATACTTCCGCCAATCCTATTACGTAGACGTTTTCAATAAAGGAGCGACTCCTCTGAAATGGAAAGCATCGGTTTCAGATAACTGGATTCTGTTAAGTCAGAAAGCCGGAGAAACTACCACGGAAAATCGTATAGAAGTCTCAATCGACTGGGCTAAGGTCCCGACTGGTGAGAAAGTATTCGGAACGTTGGAAATCGCATCTGATCGTGGCGAGAAGGAGAATGTTTATATTTCAGTCTTCAACCCTTCTTCTCCTTCATTAGCCGAAATGGACACTTTATTTGTAGAGCACAATGGATATGTTTCTATTGACGCTGCCGGTTTTCACCGGAAGGTAGAGAACAAAGCTATTCAAATGAGAACGATTCCTAACTTGGGAATAGAAAATACAGCTATTCAACTAGGTGACCCGACAGCCGCCCCGCAGCGGACAGCAGGTCGCAGTACCCCTCGCCTGGAATATGATTTCTATACATTCGAACAAGGTTCGGTTGATGTCTACACATACGTATTGCCTACATTTACATTAAGTAAGGACCGTGGGTATGCCGGACATGAAGCAACGAATGTGGAAACGAAATATGGAGTATGTATTGACGAAGGTCCTGTGATGAATCCTTCTACTTCTTCTTTTGAGTATGCACAAATCTGGTACGAAAGTGTGTTGAAGAACTGTAGAATCAACAAAACCACTTTGCATATCGACAAACCGGGTAAACACACAGTGAAAATTATATGTGGCGATGCCGGAACTGTATTGCAAAAGATTGTCTTGGATTTCGGAGGAATGAAGCGCTCATATTTAGGTCCGCAACCGACGAGACAGGGAAAATAGCAAGTTGAATAAAATATACTAGAGCTATGAAAAACACTTTTTTTATGTTATTTTTCTCCATAGCTATCTCATTTATAGCGTGCGGGGGCAGTGGTGAAAATGATGAGAATTTACTAGCTGGTAACGGGAATACGGAGAAACCAAAGGAGGACGAATCCCAGGAGCCTGTGGTTTGTAGCATCACACCTATTGGGGAATTGAATCAGGGGACACCTATTATAAATTCCCACGCAGATGTTACGAAACGCTCTTCATTGATGATGAACTATCGGATGCTTGTGACTATGGAATCTTCGTATCCTCGCTATCCTCGTATAAAAAAGATGAAGAATGGTGACTATATTTTGTTCTATCACAATGGTAGTGCTAATAATAATATTGGTCGGCGTTGTGTTTATGCGCTTAGTAAGGATCTGAAAACTTGGAGCAATAAAGGAGAAATATTTAACAGTTATGACATTATCGATAGCAAAGGCAATAAGAATATACATTGCTATGCTAATTGCGATGGGCTGGTGCTCTCTAATGGAGATATATTGGCAGTTGCATCTTGCAGAGCTAATTCCGGTTATCGGGATTTGCCGGAAGATGCAGGAATTGAATTAAAGCGCAGTACGGATAATGGTGTTACTTGGAGTGAACCTATCAAGATCTATCAGGGAGTTAATTGGGAACCTTTCTTGTTGGAGTTGCCTACAGGTGAATTACACTGTTACTTTACAGATAGCAGTCGTACTGGCTTGGAAGGACATGGCACAGATACAGGTACGGCAATGGTTGTTTCTACTGATGGAGGAAAGACATGGAAACCGGACTTTAGTTCTTCTCCTTATTATGTATTGCGAATGAGGTGGGAGAAAAACGGAATTGTCGGCTATAATCATCAGATGCCTTCTGTTGTGAGACTCAATGATAATAAGGGATTAGCTGCTGCTGTGGAAACCAATAATTCAGGATATCATATTTCGCTTTGTTATTCAGATAAAGACAAATGGGAATATTTGGCTGCCGACCAGGAAGGACCTGTCGATAGTAATAATTGTGTTTTCTCCGGTATGGGACCATATTTGGGACAGCTCCCTTCGGGAGAAACCGTCCTTTCGTATGAATCGTCAAGTAAATATACTCTTAAAATAGGAGATGCTACTGCTCGTAATTTCGGTAGCGCTTATCAACCTTTTTCTGGTGGTTATTGGGGATCATTTTGTATTATTGATTCACATACTTTGGTTGGAACTAATATTAAAGCGAAAGAAGGACCGGTTCAGATGGCACAGTTTGTACTTAATCATCGTATTGATGCCGTGAAAAGAAAGGTAACAATAGATGGTAACAATAAAGAGTGGGCAAATACAGATCATGCACTCTTTGTGGGCAGTAAGTCACAAGCACAAGGAACGTTACGTTGTTCGTATGATGATGATAATATTTATTTCCTGTTAGAAGTACTTGATCGAAACTTGTTAGCCTCTGATTACGCTTCCTTATACGTATCTCCTGTGAGTAATAATAAGCTGTCAAAAGGGGCTTGCTGCATACAAGTAACAATGAATGGACTGAAGAATTGTGAAATATATGATGCATCATGGAAAGAAGCTCAATTAGATGCCCAGGTCAAAACTTATGTTTGCAATGAAACAAATGAGAGGCTTATAGATGATTATGGATATATTGCTGAAATTGCTATTCCACGTTCAAAATTGACTATCACTTCCGGGCAAGTACTTGTCAATTTTTCTATTACAAAGCGAAATTCTTTAGATGCCATTTGTGATGTTGCATCTACAAGTACGGCACGTTGGATACCGGTGACTGGGTTATGATTCGGAGAATTTAATATTGAATAATTAATTATATAGAACACTACGATTATGAAAAGGAATTATTTGATTTATGCCTTATTGATGACTGTTTTTTTGAGCTCAAATGTGATTTCTGCTCAAAATTATTTTGGAGATTTTCCTGTGAAGGCAGATCCAAAGACGGTTGGAAATAAATTGAGCAGACGTTTAATGGAAACTAAACATCAACTGTATTTTGATAGAGGAATACATTATGCAGAGGTGTGTACATGGTATGGAGCTCTTCGTTTTGCAGAATTGACAAATAATAAAGAATTGATAAAGCTGTTAAGAAACCGTTTCGAATTATTGTTTCATCTGGAAAAAGAACTTCTACCTCCACCGATTCACGTAGACCAAAATATGTTTGGTTGCTTACCTCTAAGATTTTATAATATAACGAAAGATAAGCGTTATTTAGATCTGGGACTGCCCTATGCTGACACTCAATGGGAGCTTCCTGCCAATGCGAATGAAGAGGAGCGTAAATGGGATAAAAAGGGATATTCTTGGCAAACTCGTCTTTGGATTGATGATATGTATATGATTACTATTGTGCAATCTGAGGCTTATAAAGCTACTGGTGATCCTAAGTACATAAATAGGGCTGCCAAAGAAATGGTTCTGTATTTGGACGAATTGCAACATCCCAACGGTCTTTTCTATCATGCACCGGATGTGCCTTATTATTGGGGACGTGGTGACGGTTGGATGGCTGTCGGTATGACGGAGTTGCTTTATAACTTACCGGAAAAGGATCCTAATCGTGCACGTATTATGAAAGGTTACTTGTTGATGATGGATAACTTGAAAAAATATGTGAACAAGGACGGTCTTTGGAATCAGCTGATTACCGAACCGGACTTTTGGACAGAGACATCTGGTTCGGCAATGTTTGCTTATGCCATGATTGTGGGGGTCAATAACGGCTGGTTGAATAAAGAGGAATATGCTCCAGTGGCACGCCGTGCATGGCTTGGCTTATGTAATTATATTAATGACAAGAATGATCTTACTGAGGTTTGTGTTGGAACCGGAAAGAAAAACAGTAAACAATATTATATGGATCGTCCCCGCATCGCCGGTGATTATCATGGACAGGCACCGATAATATGGTGTGCTTATGCATTATTGAATAAATAAAACAATAAAAGATCGGATACAGATCTAGGAGTTTTTTTATTCATAGTGTATTGTTGCTTTTAACATAACATATATTTATTTTTGAAGGGTCTGAAATTATAATACTTGAATATGAAAAGAGAATTTTGTATTTTTATTGTACTTTTTTTAGTGTTTCATATACATGCTCAATTAGTATACCACGATGCTTCGAATTTTCCACTATTAGGAAGGGCGACAGAGAGTGCTGGGGCACGATATGAAAGGTTCCCGGATTCATTAAAGAATATTTCTCGTGCTCCATTATGGAATTTGAGCCGTAATTCTGCAGGAATGGCAATACGTTTCCGTAGTAATTCCACTACGATAGCAGCTAAATGGGTGGCTCTTTTTAATACCCACATGAATCATATGACTGATACTGGTGCAAAAGGTTTAGATCTTTACTGTCTTCAGAAGAATGGTGACTGGCGTTTTGTCAATAGTGCCCGTCCGAAAGGAAAAACAAATCAGGTCACCATTATAAAAAATATGCATCCTGAAGAAAGAGAATACATGCTTTATTTGCCATTGTATGATGGTCTTATTTCTTTGTCTATCGGAGTTGATTCTTTGGCTACTATTAGTCAGCCGTTAGTGGAGTATCCAATTCGTAAGAATCCTGTTGTTTTTTATGGAACCAGTATTCTTCAAGGAGGTTGTGCTTCACGTCCGGGGATGGCACATACCAATATCATATCAAGAAGATTAAACCGTGAATGTATCAATTTAGGATTCAGTGGAAATGCATTTCTAGATTTGGAAGTAGCTAAAGTAATAGCTGAAGTAGAAGCTAGTGTTTTCGTTTTGGACTTTGTGCCTAATGCTTCTGTTGCAAAGATGAAAGAACGGATGGAAACATTCTATCGTATCATTCGTGGTAAACATCCGGATACACCAATTATTTTTATAGAGGATCCTATTTTTCCTCATACATTTTATGATGAAAGAGTTGCTAAAGAAGTGCGACGAAAGAATGATACGTTGAAAGAGATATTCAATCATTTAAAGAAAAGAAATGAGAAAAATATCATTCTTATTTCATCAAAGAATATGCTGGGAGAGGATGGAGAGGCTACTGTAGATGGTATTCATTTTACAGACTTAGGTATGATGAGATATGCTGATTTAGTTTGTCCGGTTATAAAGAAGGCAATTAGATAAAAATGGCTTGCTGTTAGCTTAGGATATAGTTATTATCTTAGAATAGTGGATTGTTGAAGAAGAAATTATCCAATAAAAGAAAGATATTGTTCAGATAAGTACTAATAAATGCTCTTCTGTGTTATCTTTGAATACTTTAGATTAGTTTGGGACTAATTTTTCATTTATTGACCTATATTTAATATCTTAAATACTCCTGATTCTCTACTTTTGTATCACACAATAGGGGCACTAGTACCTTTTATAAAGATAATGATCATTATTATATAATACGAAATTTAGTTTTTAGATACAGTTAAAAAGATAGTTCAAAGGATAACGTTTTTATAGTATAAAACACAGGGTATTACTTAAATCTATATGTAATGAATTACAATTCAATTAAAAAAAATATTCGAGAAATTGGGCTAATGTTTCTTAGTGCAGGGCTTTTGCTTTTTTTATCATGTGGCTCTGATGATACTAAGGATGTTTCTAGTGAAGATGGGGATGTCAATTCGAACCAGTATTTACAAGTACAGCCTAATGGACTAAATGTAATTAAAGTTTCCAGTAGTGATGTGGCACAAGTTGTGTACCCTTTCTCTGTAGAATTGAAGGGGGGCAGTGCGAGTGTCGCTCTTACTGCACAGTTAGAAGCGTGGAATGAGAAAGATCTGGAGGCATATAATAAAGAGGAAGAAACAGCTTATAAATTGTTGCCCTCTTCATTATATTCGATAAGTACGCCACAGATTACTCTCGAACAGGGCATTGCTTCAAAAAAAGTAGAGGTGAAATTTGCTCCAGATAAAGTGTTCACTGAATTCAAAAAAAATGGAACAGAATATGTTATTGCATTGAGACTTACTTCATCTGTTGCCAAGGTCCGTAAAAGTCAAAGTGATTTTCTTTTGCATATATCGTTTGATTATCCAACGGTTAGTTTGGTTATGCCATCACAGGAAATTAGTGTTAGTAAAATGTCAATGCCGGTTTCGGTGGATGCTACTTTTAATTGTAGGGCAGACGGAGAAATAAAGACTAATCCTTGGAACTTTACATGTACATTAGCAGTGCCTTCTAATGCGGAGGAACTGGTTGCTAAGTATAATGAGGATTATAAGACTTCTTATCGTCTTCTTCCTTCGGCTAACTATGATTTAGGAGAAGGGATATCTTTTAAAGCTGGAGAGAATGAAGCTACTGGAGGAATTACAGTGAAGCGTGAAGGAATGGAAGCTGTAAAATATTTGTTGCCTGTACAGTTAAGGGAGGCTTCTCATGAAAGCGTTGCTCTTCATAATGAAATTTGTTATTTCAAAATAGGTATGACTTATACAAATCCGGTAATAACTTTTTCTAGTGTAGCCGATCCTACGGTTATTCGTACTGATGAAGGCTTTTATTTGTATGCTACTCAAACTAATTCCTATTGGATTCCTATTTATTTTTCTAAAGACTTGGTTAATTGGGAATTTAAAAGAAGTGCTTTCAGAAAAGCAACTAGACCTACTGAAGATGTACTTCCTGGTGGAGGTGCATTTTGGGCACCGGAAATTCGCTACATCAATGGAAAATATGTGCTTTATTTCTCATGGGCAAAATGGGGGGATGGAAGCATCAGTTATACGGCGGTTGCTACCTCAGATAGTCCGGTTGGTGATTTCTTAAATGCTAAACCGTTGCTGATAACAGATGATTTCGGTTCTAATTGTATCGACCAGTTCTATTATGAAGAAGATGGTAAAAAATATATGTTTGTCGGGAGTTTCAACGGTATTTATGTGACGGAACTTACGGATGATGGTCTTTCTGTGAAACGGGGAGCAGATGGTAAGCCTGTGCTGAAGAAACAGGTCTGCGGCAGGGCATTTGAAGGCACCAATATTTATAAGAAGGGTAAGTACTACTATTTGTTTGCATCTATAAATAATTGCTGTCCGAATAATGGAATGGATAGTAAGTATAAAGTCGTGGTAGGCCGTTCGGAAAATCTCCTTGGTCCGTATGTCGATAGAAAAGGAAAAGATATGCTGGACAACTCTTGGGAGTTAGTGTTGGAAGGTGACGGTGAAACATTCTTTGGTCCTGGTCATAACTCCATAATAATTCCAGATGATGCAGGTACAGATTGGATGATATATCATAGTTATGTAAAAGAGAATGGTACGGTTGGAGGACGTTTAGGTATGCTCGACCGCATTGTGTGGTCGGCAGACGGCTGGCCGACCATTAAAAAATGTGTGCCTTCAAAGGGAGATTTACTGCCAGTATTTAATAACTGATATGTTGAAAATATTGTAAATATATAGACTTCTAAGTAAAACTAAAATTTGATGTATGAAAAAGAAAAGTGATTGGAGAACTCGGTTTATCCGATTATGTGCAGTGGTATTGCCATTGGTCGTACTTTGCTTTACTGCTTGTAAGGATGAAGACAAGGAAGAAAACCTTCCTTTCGATCCTACTAAGCCTGTGGTAATTACAGATTTTTCCCCAAAATCGGGTGGCATTGGTAACAATATTATATTATATGGAGAAAACTTTGGGAACGACCCCAAAAAATTGAAAGTGATAGTTGGTGGTAAAGAAGCTAATATCATTTCAGTTAAGAACAATATATTGTATTGTGTAGTACCACGTATGGCTACTGAAGGTGATGTGGAAATTAGTGTGTATGATGACAATGGCGAAGAAGTGGCTTTTGCTGAAGCAGAAGAGAAGTTTACTTATGTAAAGCAATGGTTAGTTTCTACATTAGCTGGTCAACGTTTTGAGAACGAGAAAGATGCTTTTCAGGGCGAAGGGGCATTCGATGCATGTGGATGTATAAAAGGAGCTACATGGTTTTCGTTTGATCCGAAATCAAATTTTGACCATTTGTATTTAACTTGTTATAATATAAGTTCTATTCGTCTGATTGATTTGGAAGAAAAAACGGTGACTATGCAGGCTTCCTTAGCTGCTATTGGCGATAAACCTTCTATCATTAATTGGACGGCAGATGAGAATCAAGATATGATTATTTCTCGTGATTTGGCTAAAGATGGAAATGTAAACGTATTGAAGAAACGTGTTTCAGACTTTAAAACGGAAGTAAAATTAGGCGAATCAAAGCAAAGGCAGGCGGTTGGTGCCTTTGTTCATCCTAAGACGGGAAGGATTTATTATGCTCTTTATCCTGATCAAGTGGTTTATGAATATGATTTTGAGAACAAGACAACAACGAAAATAGCTACGCATCCGCGTGTAAAAGAAACATTGCGCATGGTAGTTCATCCTACAGGAAAATATGCCTATTTGCTTCGTCAATACAATGAAAGAGGAAATGGATATATCTCCCGTATGGACTATAATTCTACTACAGATCAGTTCTCAACCCCTTATATCGTGGCGGGAAGTGCGAGTGGAAGCGGTTATCGTGACGGAGTAGGTAGCAGGGCGCAATTGAATGGTCCGACACAGGGAGTGTTTGTAAAGAATCCGGAATATGCAGGTGAAGAAGATGAATATGATTTTTATTTTTGTGATGAACGCAATCATTGCATTCGTATTCTGACACCTACAGGAAGAGTAGTAACATTTGCAGGACGTGGAAATGACTCAAGTGATCCTGGTTTTGCAAATGGTGCATTACGTTCAGAAGCTCGTTTTGCTTATCCGTGGGCGATTGCATACGATGAAAAAAGAAAATGCTTCTATGTAGGCGAGAGGGGTATGAGTCGCGACGGGAAAGAGCAAGCGGTGATACGTAAAATTGCTATGGAAGAATAATAAATGATAAACACATATATTTTATGAGGAGTAAAAATTTGATTGCATGTATATTATTGTTGCTCTTTTCCATAACCGTTTGGGCGCAGGAAAGTGCAATGATAACTGGAGTGGTGACCGATGAGAATAAGGAACCCTTAATTGGTGTGAATATTGCGATACAGAATATGCCTGGGTTGGGTGTTATTACTGATATAAATGGTCGATACAAAATAAAGGCATCTGCTTATGACAGACTTGTATTCTCATATATAGGTTATGAGACTGTGGTGGTATTGGTAAAAGAACAAAAAACCATCAACGTAAAAATGAAAGAAGCAGCTAATACGATTATTGATGAAGTTGTAATTACAGGTACGGGAGCACAAAAGAAAATAGCAGTGACTGGTGCCATTACTAATGTGGATGTAGATGCGTTGAAATCGGTTCCTTCCACTTCTGTGGTGGATGGATTGGCAGGTGTTGTTCCGGGTGTAATGGCTATGCAAACTTCTGGACGACCGGGTAGTGTATCTGAGTTTTGGATTCGTAGTATATCTACTTTTGGTGCTAATACGGCTGCATTGGTACTTGTTGATGGATTTGAACGTGATATTGATGAAGTGAGCGTGGAAGATATTGAATCATTTACAGTATTGAAAGATGCTTCCGCAACGGCTATTTATGGTAGTAAGGGAGCCAATGGTGTAGTCTTGATTAATACAAAACGTGGTAAGGAAGGTAAAATCAATATTGATGCAAAGGTTGAGGGGTTCTATAGCACTTTTACAAAGGCACCGGAATTTGTAGACGGTTATACATATGCTTCTATGGCTAATGAAGCTCGTTTGACAAGAAATCAAGAGGCTTTATATTCGCCATCAGAATTGGAACTGTTTCGTACGCAACTTGACCCAGACCGTTTTCCGGATGTAGATTGGATGGATATGGTATTGCGTGACGGTGCTTGGAGTTCACGTGCAACGTTGAATATGCGTGGTGGTGGTAAAACTGCACGTTACTTTGTTTCCGGAAGTTATCAGGACCAACAAGGTATGTATAAGACTGACAAAAGCCTTAAGGATTATAATACAAACGCACATTTCAGAAAATGGACGTACCGTATGAATGTGGATATTGATATTACGAAAACGACTCTGTTAAAGGTCGGGGTATCCGGTTCTTTGCGTAAGCAGAATGATACAGGTAGTGGTACAGATAATTTGTGGACTGTATTGATGGGATATAATTCCATCATGATGCCGGCAGAATATTCGGATGGAAAAATTCCGGGATGGTCAGATAAGGATGATAATATGAATCCTTGGGTAATGACTACACAATCCGGATATAATGAAAGTTGGAAGAATAATATTCAAACCAGCCTTACGCTGGAACAGAAACTGGATTTTATAACCAAAGGATTGCGTTTTGTAGGTAGATTCGGATATGATACGTATAACTCCAATTGGATTAAACGTTATAAATCTCCGGCTGCTTACAAGGCCGACCGTTATCGTCAACCGGACGGAACATTGAATTTCACGAAAATCAGAGACGAGAAAGTGATGTCGCAATCTTCCAATTCGGAAGGAGAAAAGAGAGAGTTCTTTGAATGGGAATTGCACTATAGTCGTGCTTTCAAAACTCATCATGTTGGAGGTGTACTGAAGTATACGCAGGCTTCTAAGATTTTTACTCAAAATATAGGTACAGACTTGAAGAATGGTATTCCTTATCGTAATCAGGGAATAGCCGGACGTTTCAGCTATAACTGGAATTATCGTTATTTTATTGATTTTAATTTCGGATACAACGGTTCGGAGAATTTCCACAAAGACCATCGTTTCGGATTCTTCCCGGCTATCTCCGGTGCATGGAACTTGGCTGAGGAACCATTCATGAAAAAGATTGCCGGAAAATGGTTGAATATGTTGAAAATCCGTTATTCTTATGGAAAGACAGGAAATGATGCTTTGTATGAAGGTAATAAAAGAGTCCGTTTCCCCTATTTGTATTCGATAGCAACCGATAATAATGTTTATCATTTTGAAGATATTGGGACTGGTGAAAAATTGTGGAATGGAAAATATTACTCAACAGTGGCTTCTCCTGCTATTTCGTGGGAAGTTGCTACTAAACAAGATTTGGGTATTGACTTTTCTCTCTTTAATGACAAACTGACCGGAGAGATTGACTACTTTAAAGAACGTCGTGACGGTATCTATATGACTCGTTCTTATATCCCTTACGAAGTGGGAATTGATAATGCTTCGAAAGCAAATGTCGGTATTGTAGAAGCAAAAGGATTTGATGGTCATTTTGCATTCAAACAGAAACTCGGTAAGGTGAATTTTACGTTACGTGGTAATATTACTTACAGTAAGAACAAGGTGATAGAAAAAGATGAAGAGAACACCATTTACGAATATAAGCTAGCCCAAGGGCATCGTGTCAATCAGGCAAGAGGACTTATTGCTCTGGGATTGTTTAAAGATTATGAAGAAATCAGAAATAGCCCGAAGCAAACTTTTGGTGAAGTGATGCCCGGTGATATTAAATATAAAGATGTCAATGGTGATGGTATAATTGACTCACAAGACCGGGTAGCTATTGGTGCTACTACTCGTCCTAACTTGATATATGGCTTTGGCTTTTCGGCCAAATGGAAAGGGTTGGATTTCAATGCTCATTTCCAAGGAGCAGGTAAGTCGTCTTTCTTTGTCAAAGGTACAACTGTCTTTATGTTCCAAGGTGGTGATGGCTGGGGAAATGTTTTGAAAGAAATGGCAGAAAGCAACCGTTGGATTCTGGGTGAGAATGAAGATCCGAATGCAGAATTCCCCCGTCTGACTTATGGTGATAATAAAAATAATTATCAAGAGTCTAATTATTGGTTGAGAGATGGCTCTTATCTTCGTCTGAAGACATTGGATATCGGCTATACCTTTCCGAAAGCTTGGGTTAATAAGATTCATTTGAATCAAGTACGTGTTTTCTTTATCGGAACCAACTTGCTGACATTCTCTTCGTTTAAATATTGGGATCCGGAATTGGGCAGTTCGGACGGAAAGAAATATCCGTTGAGCAAGACGCTTTCGTTAGGCGTATCAGTTAATCTATAAACAAGAACAGAATATGAAGAAACTTATAATAAATTTAGGTTTTATATTAGGAGTGAGTACCATGGTTGTCGGATGTACCGATTATTTGGACTCAGACTACCTTTTCGAGGAACGTGTTAACATTGAAAATGTGTTTCAGAGTAAGGACTATACCAATGAATGGTTGGCAAAGGGATACGCTTATATGAATCACGATTATCTGCAACAAGTGAACAGCAAGAAGAACACTAGTTTCAATTTTGCAGATGATATGTACTACATAGATTTGAATTATGTAGATTGGAAGGGTGGAAACTATACGGAAAAAGGATTAGGTAGTGGAAACAGTTTGTATATATGGCAGGCCGCTTATCAAGCGATTCGTCACATTTCCATTTTCATTCATAATGTGGATGGAAATAAAGAGCTTACTGAAGCTGAGATTACTGATATGAAAGGACAGGCTCATTTCCTGCGTGCATATTTCTATTGGATGCTGATTCGTTCATTCGGTCCGGTGCCCATTGTCCCAGATGAAGGGGTCGATTATACGAAAGAGTATGATGATATCGCTTATCCTCGAAATACGTATGATGAATGTGCAGATTACATTGCCGAGGAATTGGTGAAGGCGGCTACGATGTTGGACGACGAGCGAGACGTACAAAATATTGTGCGTCCTACACGTGGTGCAGCATTGGCACTTCGTTCACGTGTGCTTTTATATGCAGCAAGTCCTTTATATAACGGACAAGCACCATCAGAGGTGATCGATGCATTGGTTGATAAGAGCGGGCGTAAGTTGCTGTCTGATACATACGACAATCGGAAGTGGGCAAGAGCTGCTGCTGCTGCTAAGGATGTAATGGAATTGAAACGGTATCAATTGTATGTTGCTTATAAAAGAGAAAGTGATGATATGGCTTACCCGACAACTATTACTCCGCCGGACGATAATGGAACTTTCCATTCTCAGGATTGGCCTTACGGTTGGAAAAATATTGATCCGTTCGAATCATACCGTTCTTTGTTTGATGGAGAAGTGGGTGCATACAATAATGACGAAATTATATTTACCAGAGGTGTCAATCAGGGTGCTGAGAATATCAGGGTAATGGTTATCCATCAGTTGCCCCGTTCACAAGGAGGCGGATATAACTGCCATGGCATGACACAGAAACAATGTGATGCTTATTATATGAAAGATGGTAGCGATTGTCCGGGTATGAATTCTATGTATAAGGGTATGGAAGGATATACCGACCCAAGCCGTTACAATGAACAGCCACGTGTTTCAGGGGTGGTTGAAACGTCTGAATTGTCTAATTATCCTGAATTAGGTCCATTGGGAAAAGGTGTTTCTAAACAATATGCGAACCGTGAACCTCGTTTCTATGCATCAGTAGCCTACAATGGTAGTGTATGGCATATGTTGAATGCAAGTGCAGAGGATAAAGAAGAAACGAACGTTCCTATTTTCTACTACAGAGATGCTCAAGATGGTTACAAAGCAGGTACCAATTATTTGAGTACAGGTATTGGTATTAAGAAGTTTGTACATCCGAAGGATTTAGCAGATTCTGAGAAATCGTATGACGTAAGTCGTGTAGTTCAAAAGTACGCTCCGGACATTCGATATGCAGAGATTCTGTTGAATTATGCAGAAGCACTGAATGAGGTCGAGGGTTCTTATGAGATTCCTTCTTGGAATGGCGAGACTATGTATACTATCACACGTTCGGCAACAGCTTTAAAGGAAGGTATTCAGCCTATTCGTATTCGTGCTGGATTGCCAGATTATGAGGTGTACGATGATGTAAAGAAGTTTCGTTTTAAAGTAAAACGAGAACGTCAGATTGAGCTATTTGCGGAAGGTCATCGTTTCTTTGATATTCGTCGTTGGTGTGATGCTCCAGTTGAAGAGGCTCTTCCCATTTATGGTTGTAATATCTATTTGACTTCGGAAAATCCAGATAGTTTTCATACACCGATAGAAGTCGCTTCGTTGCCTACTATGTTTACTACGAAGATGTGGTTTTGGCCAATCCATCACAATATAATGAAACGAAATATGTGGATGATTCAGAATCCGGGCTGGAAAGATCCGGAATAAACCTACTAAATTTGGATAGAAAATATGAATAATATATGTAAATTATTGATTGGCATGATGGCGGCAGTATGTTGCACTTCATGTAACAATGAGTGGGAAGATGAACAATTCAAACAGCTGGCATCTTTCAAAGCAGAGATTAATAATGAAGGAGTAACTTCTACTTATGTACGCTACAAACCAGGAGGAGTGGTGACTTATCAGCTTCCGGTTTTGTTGAGTGGTTCAACCATGAATACACAGGCAAGAACTATTCATGTAGCACTTGATAAGGATACTTTGGATGTGTTGAATCAGGAACGTTTTGGTGAACGCCGTCGGGAACTTTTTTACCATTTGTTGGATCAACAATACTATTCCATACCGGAAACTGTAGAAATGCCTGCAGGTGAATCTGAAGCACTGTTACCTATTGATTTTACGCTAGGAGGGCAGAACAATGCGAAACCGTTGGATATGTCGGATAAATATATTCTACCATTGACTATTCAAGACGATCCATCTTATAACTATCAGGTGAACAACCGTCTGCATTATCGGAAAGCATTGTTGAATATCATTCCGTTCAATGATTACTCCGGTTCGTATGATGGTAGCCTATTAAAGATTTTTTTGGAGAATCAAAAGGATAATTTCATGTTAGCTACCCATAAAGCTTATGTGTATGACGAGAAGACCATTATGTTTTATATGGGAGTTCGTGATGTGAATTACATGGACCGTAAATACTATAAATTATATGTAGAGTTTACAGATGAACCGCTGAATGAAGGAAGTGAGTTGAAGAAGAAACTGAGATTATGGACCGATAACGGGGGAGAGGATGGCAATAACTTTAAAATTCTCTTGCTGGGCGAAGGAGACGACAAATTTAAGGAAGCTCCTTATTATACGATTGTCGAAGAGAATGATCCTGTGAAGCCTTACTTGAAGCATATTTATATCACTTTGTCTATGGGATACTCATTTGAGGACTATACACTTAGCCCGGGTAACCGTATGAAGTATAGAGTAGAAGGTACATTAAGTATGCAACGTGACTTGAATACGTTGATTCCGGACGAAGACCAACAAATCGAATGGAATTGATGGGTTGTTGATTGATGAATATAATATTGAGAGGCAGTGTTCAAATTTGGGATTGGGTACAGCCTCTCAAGTTTTTTAGAACTATAAAACAATTTATTAATGGTTTAGTCAGCTCTTTTGGGATAAGGAGCGTAATTAATTTGTTTACATATGAAAAACTACAAAATTCTAAAGAATATTTATATATGTCTGGCTTTGTTGTCAACTGTTTTATTAGTTGGTTGTTCGAAAAGTGATGAAACCCCAGCCCCCGAGGAACAGCCTTTAGGCAAAGGAAAAATAACGTTTAATGTGCATACTCCCGGGGCATTCCTTACAAGGGCAGTAGGTGTAGGTGACGAAAATGGAGGCACTAATGACAAAATAGCCTTTTATCAATTTAGCAGAGAAGGTAAGTATGAACAAAGGTATGTCTTAAATTATGCAGCTGCTTCTGTAGGTGCAAACGGTGATACAAGGTCATATACTGTTGAATTAACTTCTTCGACTGGAGGAGAAAAGAGATTCATCATTGTGGAGAGTGAGAATGAGAGCAATTTCCCTAATATGAGTGCAACAAATACAATCGATGAACTACTAAATAGCAAAACTGTTGCCGAAAGTGGTAAGTTGAATCCTCCATTTGTTATGTCTAATGTCAAAACAGATGGTAAGGAGTATGTAACAGTTGCCGATGTAGAATCTTCCAATAATCAGGTTGATGTAAAACTTAAAAGACGTGTAGCTAGATTTGATTTGTTGAATGATCCAACAGAATCGGGATTAGTGATCGATAAGGTATATATTAAGAATAGATACACTCAAGGATTCATCGGTGACGTAAGTGGTAATGCAGGCAATATATCTTCTGATGTTTTGGAAATACCGGCAGCTGATTTAGCTAATGACGGAAAGAGTTTCTATCTTTATCCGACTCAGTTGACTTCAACTCTTGAGCAGAATGAAAAAACAGTTGTATGGGCTACCACTAAACTTGCCAATACCAATACGGAAGGGCCGACTCTTTATCTGAATCTTACTGCTGATATCAATGTGGAGGCCAACTATCTCTATCAGCTTAATACGAAAAAGATAGCCGGTTCTACAGGCTTTGACATCTCAGTAGAAGAATGGAAAGACGGTACTTCAATTGATTGGGTGACGATTGAAGACGGAATCTCTGTAATGGATGACAAGGCTACTGTCATTGCTGGTACAGATATTAAAGGGACTTATGTAAAGATTGCAGCTGACGCTACAATGCCATATACTATAAAACGTGTCGTTACAGATTATAGCTCAGCAGCATTGGACGCTGCGTATGACGGAAGCCTACCTAAATGGCTTACCATTTCTTCATCTACTAAAGATGCAGGTAGCGGTCTTTATCGTCATGAGATTATTTACACGGTGACTGCACATCCTGAGAAGACAAGTCAGTTTGCTATCACACATCTTAACGGAGCCGTTTCAGATGAGAACTTGTTGGTAATCGGGTTTGCCGATCCGTATCCAGGCACTCCGCTTCCTTGTCTATCGTGGGAAGAGAAGCTCTATTCGCCAGTGCACTGTCGTCAGTCCACCTATCTTGTCCATAATACAGTAGATAAGGCTTATTTCTGTGGAACTGAAGGATATACGTTTAATACTCCTATGAAAGGTAAAACGGGTAATGAGGGGGCGAAGAATCTTTGTCCCGAGGGTTGGACAGCATTGAATGATGCAGAGGCAAAAGATTATATTTTGTGGGTAGGACAGCATCTTAAATCACAAGTGGCAGAGGCTTTATATACTTACTGTTGGTTCGATAAAGACGATGAGGCTACTAATTTGCGTATATTGGGGGGATACCCATACGATAGAGCTACTCCCAATGTGAAAGACTTAGCTTGTTATGGTACGTGGCCGAACGTAGCTTGGGTGAACATCAAACTGCCAGGTCTTACTATAGCGGGACAGACATTTAACGATGAATGGACAGTGAAGAAGGATTACGGAATCCCCTACAGATGTATCCGTGATAAAGCCGGTTGGGAATAATTATATGGATTCTTGAAAGGATATATATTCAATGATTAAATTTGTAAGAAATGCTAAAGAATACTTTATTTGTGATTCTTCTAATGATTTCCAGCTTATTCACGGCTTGTGCTGAAGGATATGTAAGTGATGTGCAGAAGGAGGATGACACAAAAGAAATACGTTTCAGTCTGAATATGGAGGGAGGGCTAACGATGTCCTCCACCAGGGCTTCTGTGTCTTTGGACGGAATGAAATGGAAAATATTCTGTTTTGACGATCAATATAATTATCTGTTTGACAAAACAGGAAGTATAGGGGATGCAGCAAATGAAATAAAGGTTTCTGTAATTAAAGGCGTCGTTTATCGATTCCTGTTTTTGTGTACCACAGCTGATAAATTCCCAGAGTTGGCTTCCGGTAAGACTTATTGGGATTTAGAAGCGTATGCTCCTCAATTGCCGTTAGCTGATCCGATGGCGATGCTTGTCAGTAGAGGCAATGAAAAAGATGGTACACTTCGTGTAGCTGCTGCGTCTGCATCGGTGCAGGTTACTCTTGCTCCGCGTGCATCTAAGATCGTTTTGCAAAAGGATCCGGATACAGCTTCGGATATTACAGTGAATTCCGTGACTTTTGCGGATGCCGCTTCTTCTGTTCCTTATGTTCATATCGAACCTCAACATTACAGTGAATATGAGAATCTTCCGGTAGCAACCCGAAAGACCTATCAGTGTGTACCCCAAGAGGATGTATGTTATATGCTTCCGGATATGTGCGCCGAAACCTTTGGAGTGAATGCTACGCTGCATATCACTCATCCGATTTCTGGAGAACAGGACGTACGGGTAACGGTACCAGTGGGGCTTGCGTTGAATGTAGGCAGTGGAAAGACTTACTATATTGAAATGTCTGCTGATGCAAATGGAAAAGTTGCTGCTACTTGGGCAACACGTGTAGCACCCAAAACGTTGAAACTTGCTACACAAAACTTATGGGGTAAATCGACTTCCGTTGTGTTGGATTACTTCAATAGAATTGATGTGGACGTGCTTTGTGCGCAGGAATGCAGTAATCTCTCCGAATCTGATATACAAGCACAGGGGCTTTACGTTCATACTCACTCCAACAATAGGCAGGGAAAATGCAGCATTATATCACGTTATCCTTTCTCGGGGATTACACCAAACAAGTATGGTGTTTATATCGACTTGGGTGATGGCATTGTTGTGCTGGTGATGAACTGTCACGGTGCTTTCTATCCTTACGGTCCTTATCAGTTGAATGGTATCGCATATGAAGGATATGAAGGTACGGACGATGTTGACTATGTAGTAAAAGTCAATAAAGAAGCCCGTCAAGGCATGGTGGACAAACTGCTGGAGGATTTTAATTCGTCTACCACTCCTTTTGTTTGTCTCTCGGGTGACTTCAATGAACCGTCATGGCTTGACTGGACGGAAGGTGCCTTGAAAGCAGAACTTGCTCCTTACGTTGTTCAGTGGCCTACCACCCGTTCTTTGTGGGAAGGCGGCATAAAAGGTGATGCTTACCGAACGATACATCCGGATCCTGTGACGCATCCGGGATTCACATGGACGCCGCGCCCGAGCGAGAAGGACACCAGAGACCGATTAGATTTGACTCTTTATACCTTGTCTCCCAACACGGAAGTGAAAAGTTGTCAGGTGATAGGAGAGAAGACAGAAACGTCGGATATCGTTCTTCCTAATTGGGGGCCGTTTGAAAATGTATTCGATCACCGGGGATTACGGACAGAATTTGTCTTTACGAAATGACGGAACGGTGCACCGGAATTAGTGAGTCTCCAGACTGTTAATTATTGAGGTCTCGGGTATTAATACCTGTCGTGTAAGGTATTAATATCCGAGAATTCAGCTATTAATAGCTAACATGCCAACTATTTGTAATGGATAAACCAATGATTAACTAATGTCTTTTTGTCTGTTGCTAGATAACCTTCAAATAGGCAATATATGGCAGTTTGGGACTCAAATTTCATTTATTGACTTGTTTTTAGCATGCCGGACAGGTAGAAAACACTATTTTTGTCCTCATCCGTTTTAGACTTTTAAGATTATATAAACCAATAAATTGTAACGTACGAATATGCACAACATTGCTAAAACCTTTTTCCCGATTTTATTATTACTTTTTGCTGCAGTAGTGACAGCACAGAATGGGAAGAACAATGTCGGAAATGCGCAACGCATCTGGCTTGATTCTGAAATTGGTCATCAGGGCGACTACCAGTGGAAAATGATAAAAGCTGGAGATGCAACAGATCCCGGAGAAAAGATTTCGTTATCCAATTATGCAACTGCAAATTGGATGCCGGCCATCGTTCCCGGAACAGTTTTGAATTCTTTGGTGTATAACCAAAAATACCCGGAGCCTTATTATGGAATCAATAATAAGATTGAATCTAAATTGATACCGGATATTTCTGAAACCGGACGTGACTTTTACACCTATTGGTTTCGGACAGATTTTACAGTACCGCAGTCATTCAAGGGAAAGACTGTCTGGTTACAGTTGGATGGTATCAACTACCGGGCAGAAGTATGGGTGAATGGTAACTTGTTGAGCACAATGAACGGTATGTTTATTCAGGACTATATTGATGTTACGGATTTTGTGAAAATCGGAGGAAAAAACGGACTGGCTATAAAGGTCTATCCGGTAGATGTTCCCGGAAGTGCGAAGCCGAAATCCTGGGGAGCAGCCGGCGAATTTCATAACGGTGGAAACGGTAACATTGGTTTGAATACTACCATGTTGATGACGGTAGGTTGGGACTTTACCTTTATGGACGGTATCCGTGACCGTAATACAGGTATATGGAAAAATATTTCCCTCTATGCTACAGGCAGAGTAGCATTACGCCATCCTTTCGTTAAATCTGAATTGCGAAAACCTGATTATGACCAGGCTCGTGAGACTGTATCGGTTGAGATTATCAATCCATCGACCAGTAATCGGGTAATCAGTTGCAAGGTGAAGGGTGAAATTGTGGGTGAAAATATCACTTTTGAAAAGACCTTCCGACTGATGCGTGGAGAAGAAAAAACAGCAACCTTCTCCCCCGAAGAGTTCCCGCAACTGATTATTAACTCTCCAAAACTGTGGTGGCCTGTCAATAAAGGACCACAAAACTTATATGACCTGAAGCTGACAGTATCAGTTGATGGCAAAGAATGTGATTCTGTGAAAACAAGATTCGGTATTCGTGAAATTGTCTCGGATAGAAAGACGCCAGATAAATCACGTGTCTTTTATGTGAACGGTAAACGATTGTTTATTCGTGGTACCAACTGGATACCGGAAGCAATGTTGAGAACTTCGGATGAACGTACCTATGCAGAATTGCGGTACTCCCGCCAGTCCGGTGTCAACCTTTTAAGAATGTGGGGAGGCGGAATTGCAGAGTCTGATTATTTCTTCCAATTGTGTGACGAATTGGGATTGTTGGTATGGCAAGAGTTCTGGATGACTGGTGATACTCGTCATCCGCATGATAAGGCTCTCTATATGAGTAACGTGGAATCTACCGTAAAACGTATTCGTAATCATCCTTCTTTGGCTTATTATGTTGCTTCTAATGAGAGTACAGAAGTTACCGGTACTCCTGAATTACTGAATAAACTGGATGGTACACGTGGCTTCCAGATGCAGTCCGAATGTGAAGGAGTGCATGATGGCAGTCCTTACAAACAGGTAAATCCGATGCAGCATTATGAAAATACGGCCTCTCCCAGAGGAAGCCGTGTAGACGGATTTAATCCGGAATACGGTGCACCTACTCTTCCAACTGTGGAAATCCTCCGAGAAATGATGGATGAAAAAGACCTTTGGCCTATCAATAAGGAAGTATGGGATTATCTGGATGGAAATGGTTTCCATCTGATGAGTACTATGTATACAGACTTGGTGAATAACTACGGAAAATCATCATCCATTGATGAGTTTGCACAGAAAGGGCAATTGTTGGGAGCTATTAATTCGAAGAGCATTTGGGAAGTATGGAACTACAATAAGCTGGATTATGGTGATCGTTTCTGTTCCGGACTTTTGTTTTGGTATCATAACTGCTCTATGCCTCAAGTGGCTTCCCGTATGTGGGACTGGTCTCTGGAACCGACAGCGTCGCTTTATCATACTGCCAACTCTTTAGAACCATTACATGCACAGTTTGACTATCTTAAGAATACAGTGTCTGTAGTGAATGATTATTATCGTGAATTTAAGAATTATAAAGTGATAGCACAGGTTTACGATATTAACAGCAAGAAAGTATTTGAAGAATCAGCAGTGGTTAATCTACCCTCGGATGGAGTGGTAAACGATGCGTTGACTATTCGTTTCCCGGAAAACATATCTCAAGTTCACTTTATTAAACTGATTCTGAAAGATGAAAAGGGAAAAGATGTTTCTTCTAACTTCTATTGGCGTTCTAATGACAAATATGAAGGAAGCAAAACTTTGACCGGTCCGGCTGCTTCAGGTTTTGAAGATTTGAGTAAACTGAAGCAGGCAAAAGTGAAACTTACCTATAAAGTAAGAGAAGATGATAACAATTACTTTGTAGATATTACTTTGAGAAATACCTCCGGGCAGATTGCTTTCTTTAATCAGTTGCAATTCCTGAATTCAAAGATGAGTCCGATACGTCCGTCATTCTATACAGATAATTTCTTCTCCCTGATGCCGGGTGAAAAGAAAACGGTGACTATTGAGACTGCAAAAGGAAAGCTGAAAGACGGCGCTGTATTGGCACTGAAAGGTTGGAATATAAATAAGCAAGAATATAAACTAAAGTAATAAGAGTAAGGTTGTGAATTGGTTCTACATTCTTTATATCAGGAGTGTAGAATCAATTACGTGATAAAAAACATTTTTAACTATAAAAGAGAACTAAGATGAAACTGAAACTTATCATTGGCATAGTTGGTATATTATCTGCATGTGGATTTACCAATGCGCCTTCTTTAGATACTAATCAGGAGAAACAGGATAATAATTGGGTGATCGGGCCATTCTTGCGTCCTGAAGGAGTTAATCCTGTCATATCACCGCAGCCTACAGAGTTTTATTGCCCGATGCGTAAGCAGCAAGTTAAGTGGGAGGAAAGTGACACTTTTAACCCTGCTGCTACTGTAAAAGATGGGAAGATTGTCGTGCTTTATCGTGCAGAAGATAATTCGGCCCAAGGTATAGGTAAAAGAACCTCACGTGTTGGTTATGCTGAAAGCAAGGATGGGATTGAGATGAAAAGGCTTGATAATCCTGTTCTTTTTCCTGCTGAAGATAATTTTAAAGATCAAGATTGGCCGGGTGGTTGTGAAGATCCTCGTGTGGCTATGACCGAAGACGGACTGTATGTGATGCTCTACACAGCATGGAATCGGAAAAAAGCACGCCTTGCAGTAGCTACTTCCCGAGACCTGAAGAACTGGACAAAACACGGGCTTGCCTTTGATAAAGCCTATAATGGTCGATTTAATAACCTTTTCTGTAAATCGGGGTCTATTTTAACAAAATTGAAAGGAAATCAATTGGTCATAGACAAAGTTAATGGCAAGTATTTCATGTATTGGGGAGAACATGCTATATATGCTGCTACTTCTGATAACCTGATTGACTGGTATCCGGTTTTGGATGAGAAGAATGAACTGATGAAAATCATACAACCTCGTAAAGGACATTTTGATAGTTTGTTGACAGAATGTGGCCCTCCGGCTATTCGTACTAAGCATGGCATTGTTCTCGTGTATAATGGTAAGAATAGCGGTAAAACTGGAGATGCTAACTATCCTGGCAATGCTTATTGTGCCGGACAGCTTTTATTGGATGGTAACGATCCCTATAAAGTATTAGACCGTTTGGATAAGCCTTTCTTTGCTCCCGAAGCTCCTTTTGAGAAGAGCGGACAGTACAAGGACGGAACAGTATTTATCGAGGGACTTGTTTATCACAAGAAGAAACTATACCTCTATTATGGTTGTGCGGATTCACAGGTGGCGGTAGCGGTATGTGATGATGTGAAGAAATTGAAAACAAAATAGTAGATTATAAGACGATGAGAATAAGGCTGAATACATATCTTGCTTGTGTAATTGTTTTTCTGTGTGCTTCTACAGAATGCATTTATCCACAAAAACTAAAATGGAATTTTGGTTTATCTCGTAAACAGAGTTCCGAAGTGATACCTCATTCAAAACATTCATTTCAGACAGCTAAGCCTAAAAAAAAAGTGGTAGAGCCCGAAGAATTGAGTCCGCTTTCCGATTGGGAGTACCAACTCTCCAAAGGCTGGGAAATGATAGAAGGATATAAAGCTAGAGCAGCTGAAAAAACGGTATTTGCACAAGATTTAGGTACAAGCGAATGGTATTCGGCAACAGTTCCCGGTACAGTATTAACTACGTTGGTGGATCAGGGCGTATACCCTGATCCCTATTGGGGGCTTAACAATTTATTGATTCCTGATACGCTTTGCCGGATGGACTGGTGGTATCGCAATTCTTTTAGTATTCCTCGTAGTAAGAAGGGAGAAAAAGTGAAGTTGATTCTGAATGGAATCAATTATAAAGCGGAGATCTGGTTCAATCATCAACTATTAGGAACAATGGTTGGTGCTTTTGAGCGAGGTATTTTTGATATAACTCCTTGGGTGGATTATGATAAGAAGAACCTGTTGGCCATCCGTATTCTTCCGCCTAACAATCCCGGTATTCCTCACGAAGCAAATAAGAAAGAAGGAATCGGCCCCAATGGTGGAGCATTGTGCTTAGACGGTCCTACTTTTATCTCTTCAGAAGGCTGGGATTGGATTCCCGGCATACGCGACCGGAACATGGGTATTTGGCAGGATGTCAGAATCAAATTTGGAAATGAACTGGAAATTGTTGATACGCATGTAATTACGGATCTGCCTTTACCTGACACTACATCAGTCAATTTTATCGTTCAGACGGAGATTTATAATTCTTCTAAAACGACTTGTACTGCCAATTTACATTTTAATATAGGAGATGTGTCTGCTGTTTATCCGGTTTCTTTGAATGCAAATGAAAAAAGGATGATTAAACTTACTCCTCACGAATGTAAGGAACTGCAAATGAAGAATCCACGTCTTTGGTGGCCGAATGGATATGGAGAACAATATTTATATAAAGCATCTTTGAGCCTGATATCACCCAATAAAGATACTCTTGATGTCAAAAAAATGCGTATCGGTATCCGTGAGTTGGAATATGAATTGTCTGCGTATGAGGATAACTCTCCTGTGGTGCGGTTGAACTATAATCCAACTGCTGCTTTGCAGGATGGAAAACCCGTTTTTGATGCTGTGAAACGTAAAAAAACGGATAGTAAGGTCCGCTATACGAATTATGATGGAGAGTTTGTCCCCAATTTATTGAAACCGGTTTCTTCACAGGGAATAGAGTTGATAAAGGATTCACTGATGAAAGAATACATGGTTATAAAGGTGAACGGACAACGAATCTATTGTAAAGGAGGTAACTGGGGCATGGATGACGGTATGAAGCGTGTTTCCCGGGAACGATTGGAACCTGCCTTGAAGTTGCATAAGAATATGAATTATAATATGATTCGTAACTGGACGGGTGAGAGTACGGAAGAAGTATTTTATGAGCTTTGCGATGAATACGGAATGTTAGTGATGAATGATTTTTGGCTTTCAACAGACGGATTTAATCTTAATCCATTAGATAATTGCCTGTTCATAAAGAATGTGACTGAAACGGTACGTCGTTTCCGTAATCACCCTTCCATCGCTTTATGGTGTGCACGTAATGAGGGTTTTGCTCCGAATGAACTTGAGTACATGTTGGCCGCTACTTTAGCTAAAGAAGATGGCAGCAGGCATTATACAGGAAATTCCCGTTCATTGAATAGTTCAGGAAGCGGACCTTGGCGTTATCAGTTTGATGCAGGCTGGTACTACCGTTCTTTAGCTGGAGGATTTCGTTCGGAAGTGGGTACTCCTTCTCTGCCTACGGCTGAAACTGTTCGTGAGTTTATGGCGGAAGAGGATACATGGCCCATTAGTGATGTTTGGTATTACCATGACTGGCATAATCATAGATATGGTAGTAAGACTTTTAGTGAGCTTTATAAGGAAGGGGTGGATCGTAAACTAGGACGTTCTGATAACTTGGATGATTTCTGCAAGAAAGCACAATTGATTAATTACGAAAGCCATCGGGCCATTTTTGAAGCATGGAACAGTAAGATGTGGAATGATGCTTCCGGGGTATTATTGTGGATGAGCCATCCTGCATGGCCCAGTATGGTTTGGCAGAACTACAGTTCGAATGGGGAAACAGCTGGTGCTTATTATGGCGCGCAAAAAGCATGTCGTCCTCTTCATATTCAGATGAGCCTTAATAGTCAACATAAAGTGGATATTATTAATACTACACTGAAAGAATATCGAGATTTGAAGGTAGGAGTTACTGTTTATGATAAAGTAGGCAAAAAAATACGCTCTTTACAACATAAGGTAGGACAAGTGACAGCCAATGCGCTGACTTCTGTAACACAGTTGGATGATATAAAAGGACTTCCTGATTTCTGCTGGGTAAAGTTGGTGTTGACAACTAATAACGGAAAGTTGCTGGATGATAATGTTTATTGGCTCAATCAGAAGGAATGGGACGGAAAGGTCTTGGCTAATTTACCAGTTTCTTCGGTAAATGTTTCGGTGAAGAACTTCACGAAAAAGACTAATCATTATGAAGGCAGGCTTATTGTGAAAAATCCGGGACAATACTTGGCCGCTGCAATAGCATTGACATTAAGGGATGCAAAAACTGATGCGGCTGTTCGTCCGGCTTATTTTGATGATGGATACTTTTATCTGATGCCAGGAGAATCTAAAGAAGTTTGTTTTCAGGTAGATTGTAAGGAGGGAGTTGATAAACTGCTTTTGCGGGTAGATGGATATAATGTTGAACTGAAAGATATATTGTTGAATAGATAAAGAAAAATATTATGAGTAAGAAATTCTTGATTTTGTTATTTTTGATTCCTTTTCAATTGATGTTTGCTCAGAAAAGTTTACTGAAGGACTTTCCTGAAGGATATACCCCAGAAGAGATAGGCAAACGAATAGCATATCGCTTTTTAACAGAAAAACACGCGCTTCATGTTGGTAAATGGATTGGCTATCCAGAAACCTTCTATTGGAGTGGCGCCTTGCGATATGCTGATGGAGCGAAAGACAAGGAGCTTATTCAACGTTTACAAGAAAAGTTTGATTTCTTGTTTACCGAAGAGAAGATTTTACAACCTATTATGAATCATGTTGATTTGAATATGTTCGGTAGTCTTCCTCTCGAATTCTATTTGGTGACGAAGGATCTGAAATATCGTTATTTAGGTTTGCCTTATGCCGATTCGCAGTGGGAGCTTCCGAGAAATGTGAAACCGCATGAAAAGGAATGGGCGGAAAAAGGTTATTCTTGGCAAACACGTTTATGGATTGATGATATGTATATGATTACCATTGTACAGACACGTGCCTATAAAGTAACGAAGGATAAGAAATATATTGACCGTGCTGCTAAGGAGATGGTGATGTACTTGGATGAGTTACAACGTCCGAATGGCCTTTTCTATCATGCCCCGGATGTGCCTTATTATTGGGGGCGTGGAAATGGCTGGATGGCTGCCGGTATGGCGGAGTTGCTTCAGTGCCTGCCTAAAAAACATAAAGATCGTGCACGCATTATGGAAGGCTATCTCAAAATGATGGAGAGCCTTAAAAAGTATCAGAATCCGGAAGGACTTTGGAATCAATTGATTGACAAGTCTGATTGTTGGACTGAAACTTCTGGTTCAGCAATGTTCACTTTTGCCTTTATTAAGGGGGTTCAAAATGGATGGTTAGATGCAGAAGCTTATGCTCCGGCTACCCGAAAGGCGTGGATGGCTTTAGTGCCATATCTCAATGAAAAAAATCAGGTGGGCAATGTCTGTGTAGGAACGAATAAAAAGAATAGCAAACAATACTATTATGACCGTCCGTGTCGCACTGGTGATTTTCATGGACAGGGACCTTATTTGTGGTGTGCTGCTGCCCTTATGGAAAAATAATCGTTTCTGTATGGAGCTCTAGTTGAGGCTTTGGAGGGGATTTTTGCCAAATTGGATAATTTTTTTTATTTATAGCCCAATTTGTTTTATTCAATGTGGAGGATGTTCTTTAACTTTGCCTTAACAATTTAGTACAAATAGAATCAGGCGGGCTGATTCACATTAATGTTTTATATGAGTTTGAAATATTTACTTTGTGGGATGGCTTTTGTAGCATGTGCTACTATTGCTAGAGCTTTTAATAATGTGCCGGAATCGATTTCTGCATCTATTTTCTTGAAAGTTCCAGGGAATGACGCGAAGCGTTATCCATTGACTTTTCAGAAGTCTCAAAATAATAACGGCACTTATTATTTGGAGAATTCGGAAAAGATGCCGTTGACTGTGTCTCAAAACATAGTAGATGGTGATGATGGGTTACGTATTAGTGTGTCTATTACCGCATTGGAAGATATTTACTTTAATTACAGTCAGCAGGTGGCAACAGATTTCCGTCATAACGATTGCCTATTCTATATGCCGGGGTTCTGGTATCGGCGTAATCTGCGTTCGCCCAAGGAAGCCCCTTCATTTCATACTTCAGACAGTTGGATTGTAAGTGAAGACAGGTTAAGCGCGCCTCTCACCGGGATTTTCTGTGAGAAGAAACAACGTTTTATGACTGTCAACAGACTGGATAAATTTGTAAATAGCACGTTGGCTACCCATCGTGAAGGTGAGATTATTCTCTCGGATAAAACTTCTTTGGGATATACCGGATTTGAAAATAAGGATGGGGTTGCTACTCTTTCTTTCGGTTTTCCTTATCGGGAGGCTCCTAAAAGTTATATCCGTAAATTGACATTAGCTCCGGCTGTAACGGCTTATCAGCATCTTAAAAAAGGAGAGACGATTTTGTTGACTTGGCAAATTACTGAAGGTGAAGCTAAGGATTACTCTGATTTTGTGCGCCATACTTGGGAATATTGTTATGATACATATTTGCCTAAGCCTGTAGATACTCCCTATTCAGTTGAATATATGAAGCAGACTCTTAGCCAATTCTTTGTAAGTAGTTTTGTAGATAAATATCCGTTGGTATATAATTCGGGCATACATCTTAGAACAGATGCGTGTACAAGTAATGGGCAGGCAGAGGTCGGTTTTATAGGGCGTGTTCTTCTGAATGCATTCAATGCCTGGGAATATGGTTGGGAATGTAACCGGGAAGATTTGAAGGCTAACAGCGCCCAAATATTCGACAGTTATTTGAAGAATGGTTTCACGGAAGCAGGTTTTCTCAAGGAATCGGTAAATTATGACAAGAACTTTGAGGATCCTGTTCATAGCATCCGTCGTCAGTCAGAAGGGCTTTATGCAATCTTTCATTTCCTGGCTTATGAAAAAGAAAAAGGTCGTAAGCATCCGGAATGGGAACAGCGATTGAAAAACATGTTGAACATGTTTCTGCAATTGCAAAATGCTGATGGTAGTTTTCCACGAAAGTTTCGTGATGACTTTTCGATTGTAGATAAAAGCGGAGGAAGTACTCCTTCGGCTACATTACCTTTAGTCATGGGATATAAATACTTTAAGGATAAACGTTACTTGGATAGTGCTAAGCGGACTGCGGATTATTTGGAGAAAGAACTGATTTCTAAGGCCGATTATTTCTCGTCTACTCTTGATGCGAATTGCGAAGATAAAGAAGCGTCACTTTATGCTGCAACTGCTACCTATTATCTTTCATTAGTTACTAAAGGGGAGGAACATAAGCATTATGCTGATCTGACGAAGCAAGCCGCTTATTTTGCATTATCGTGGTATTATTTGTGGGATGTTCCTTTTGCTCCCGGACAGATGCTGGGTGATATTGGTTTGAAAACACGTGGCTGGGGAAATGTTTCGGTAGAAAATAATCATATTGATGTGTTTGTATTTGAATTTGCCGATGTACTTCGTTGGTTATCGAACGAATATAAAGAATCCCGTTTCTCGAACTTCGCAGAAGTGATTTCAACCTCTATGCGGCAGTTATTGCCTTATGAAGGACACATGTGTGGCATTGCCAAAGTGGGTTACTATCCGGAAGTTGTTCAACATACCAGTTGGGATTACGGGAAGAATGGCAAAGGATATTATAATGACATTTTCGCACCCGGATGGACTGTTGCTTCTTTATGGGAATTATTTACTCCTGGGCGTGCCGAGATTTTTATGGAAAGGTAATATAATAAATTAATTTGTAATGACATCAAGAAGAGATTTTCTTAAAAAAGCTGGGTTGATTTCTGCTGCTTTTGCAGTTCCCGCTCTTAATGTGAATGGAAATACCACACAATCCAAGATACGTTTAAAGAATACCAAGATTGCAGTGGATGATCGGTGGGATGTTATTGTAATTGGTGGAGGACCTGCTGGATGTACTGCTGCGATTTCTGCGGCCCGGGAGGGAGCTAAAACTTTGCTGATTGAGGCAATGGGACAACTTGGCGGTATGGGAACAGCAGGTATGGTTCCGGCATGGTGTCCGTTTTCTGACGGCGAAAAGATTATTTATCGAGGCTTGGCGGAAAAGATATTCGAGGCATCAAGAAAAGGAGTGCCTCATGAGAGAAAGCAAAAACTGAATTGGGTGAATATAAATCCTGAATATTTGATGCAGGTTTACGATCGGATGGTCGCTGAATCGGGGGCAAAAGTCCTTTTCTTTTCGAGGGTTGCTGCTGTTGAGATGTCAGCTGATGATACGGTAGATGCTATCATCGTAGCAAATAAATCCGGGCTTGTTGCATTCAAAGCAAAAGTCTTTATTGATGCGACGGGAGATGGAGATGTGGCTACCTGGGCAGGTGCTTCATTTAAAAAGGGAGGTGAGGATGGTATACTGCAAAGTTCTACTTTGTGTTTCTCGTTTGCTAATGTCGATAGCTATAACTACAATCTCATAGGTCCTTCATTGCATACGAGTAACAAAAATAGCCCTATCTTTGACGCGATTAAGTCCGGAAAATATCCATTGATAGGCAGACATTTCAATAGTAATCTGATCGGTCCGGATGTGGTACAATTTAATGCAGGACACATTGATAATGTTGATTCGACCGACCCATGGGCTACTACGCGGGCGATGGCTACCGGTAGGCAAATCGCTGAACAATACTTGGAGGCACTGAAAGAACTTCAGCCTAAAACTTTTGGTAGTGCTTTTGTTGTAAAGACTGCCTCCTTGTTGGGGGTTAGAGATAGTCGTCGGATTGAAGGGGATTATACGTTTACTTTCCAAGATTGGCTGGAGCGTAAAACATTTGAAGATGAGATCGGACGTAATTGTTACTATATTGATGTTCATAAACCGGGGCATAAAGAGACGCGTTACAAAAAAGGCGAATCTCATGGAATTCCTTATCGTTGCTTGACTCCTAAAGGTATGAAGAATCTATTGACCGCCGGACGCTGTATTTCTACTGATGAAGAAGCTTTTGGAAGCTTACGAGTGATGCCACCTTGTCTGGTGACTGGTGAAGCTGCCGGAATGGCTGCGGTACATGCTATCAAACAAACAAAGAATGATGTTCATAAGATTGATGTAGGTTTTCTACGCAAAAGATTAAAAGAAGAGGGGCAATATTTCTTATAAATACATTAGGGATGAATTTTATGGGATGTTCCTCTTGACAAATCCTTTTAAATGTTGTATCTTTATAGTCTGGAAAAGAGCTTAAACCTTGTAAATAACAGATAAAAGAATATGAAATTGATGACTTGAATGGTATAATATTATAACAAATCTGGACGTGTTCCCTAATAAATATTGGGAAGGATATACCGGATATAGGCAAAAAGGCTGCAAATTTTATGAAATTTGCAGCCTTTTTGTTGTAAAAGATGGATTTATAAACTCGGAAATCCAATGGCAGAGTTTTTAATAAACTCAGATACCGTTCTTAATAAACTACTCAAAAGTTTATTAAAAACGTACTATTTGTTTATGTGGAAATTTGTTTGTTTTTTTATAAAATCTTAAATTGGCGTTTAGAACATTCTTTGTTGAAGATAACTATACTTTACAATTTGAAAAGTAATCAAACGAAACAACAGCTTTCCTGTTGGCTAAATTTATACATGAAGTTCCAGAACGAACCGTGTTCCTTTCGTATAATTCGTATCCAGTGTCAGGCTTCCGTTCATCTTGGCAGCAATTAGTGAACAGATCGGTAATCCTAGTCCATCTCCTGTAGTCAGGTCTTTCACTTCTGTGAAAGGTTTGAAGAGATTTTCCTGTTGCTCTGCCGGAATTCCAGTTCCTGTATCCGTAACGATGAATTGGTGCGTGTGCGCTCCCCGTTTCTTGAATTCGAGACTGATACGACCCTGGTCGGTGTAGAAAGCGGCATTTTTCAGTAAATAGAGAAGAATGCGTTCCAATTGTTCCTTGTTTGTCTTTACCTGAAGTTTTGGTGCATTGACTGAAGATGTGACATCCTGTTTTATGTATTCTTTAACTTTATCCATCACATTCTCACAGAAAGTTCCCACGTTGATTTCACTTAGTTCATAAAACTCGGTTAATGAGTTTTCCAAAGATGACAGTTCTTGAATGTCATCACTGAATTTCTTCAAAGCTGCGACTTGTCCCTGCATTTGGGCCGCTTCTTGAGGAACCTTTTGTGACAGTTCTTCGGCTGAAGTAGCCAGCGTATTCAGGGTAGGCTCCATTTGCGAAGATATATTCTGTATGAATTTGGTTTTTAGTTCATTATGTTCATTGGCAATTTTTACACTTTTCTTTAATTTACGATTGTTGGCGATGAATCGTAGCAATATCACAGCCAGTATTGCCAGGCCGGCTACCAATATGACTGCCAGCACACAGAGACCTATGATTATATATTGCTTGGCAGATAGTGAGTCGTCCTTTTCCTGTATGGTCAGTTGGCTTTCGTCATATTTTCTCTTCAGTACATTTAGTTCGTCTTGTGCGGTTAATGCTTTTACCGAGTCTGTCCAGACAATGAAACTTTCGTAAGTGCGTTCCATCAGTGGAGCATTATTGCCTTTTCGTGCAATATTGATAAGATTCTTGTAGCAATCGCTCACTTTGGCGTAGTCCTTCTTTTCCTTATATTGGTTGATAAGTTTGCGGAAACAGGCATCGCCTTGTGTACTTTGGTTGAAAGTATAGTAATAATTGGCTTTTGTATACAACAGTACCTCCGTTAGGGAGTCATTCTTTGCAAGATTAGCCATTTCTTCCAGTTTATCCAACTGAGTCTTTGCTTGTGCGGGATTTTTCAGTGCGGTGTACATCTGCAATCGTTCCTTGTTTATAAGGAAACGCAGGTCATAAAAGACTTTCTTTTTATTCTGTTCTCCGGTCCATAGAAGCTGCTCCATGTCACGGCAAAGCTCGAATCCCTCTTTGTAAAAGTTCTCTCTGACGTATAAAGCATTAGCCTGAACGCCACATTCTATTGCTTGTGGATAGTTTTCGCGGCTTGCAAATGCTTCGTATGCTTTTTTGAATAAGTAACGTGCTTTGATGTAATCTTTTTGATTAAGACTGCTTTGTGCTTGTTTTTTTAGTTCTGTGGCTCTGTCTTGGGGAGTTTGCGCATAAGCCATTATGCTCAAACAAAATATCATTAAAAGACTTGTTATCGACGTTTTCATATTTATTGCATATTTGTTTGTCACAAATGTAAAACAAATATATGAAAAAAGATAGTGTTATCGATGAAATAATTCTATTCTGTTTCTATTCATTATTATTATCCTGCCCAGTTCTCTCTGTCGAGATTCCGATAGCTGATGGCTTCTGCCAAATGACTAGGAAGTATTTGTTCTACTCCTTCCAAATCAGCGATTGTACGGGCAACTTTTAAAATCCGGTCATAGGCTCGGGCAGACAAATTGAATCGTTCCATTGCGTTTTTTAGCAATGCGAGTCCTTTCTCATTCGGTTGAGCATACATTGCAAGCAATTTGCTGTTCATTTGTGCATTGCAATAAATTCCGGCATATTCGGTGTATCGTCTTTCCTGCAGTTGACGGGCTTTTATCACTCGTTGCCGGATGATATTGCTCGGTTCTCCCTGCCTTTGATCGGAAATCTTATCAAAAGGTACAGGAACGATCTCTATTTGAATATCAATCCGGTCTAATAATGGACCGGATATCTTATTCAAGTACTTTTGGACTTGCCCGGGACTGCATACACACGCTTTTGTCGGATGGTTATAATATCCGCAGGGACATGGATTCATGGATGCGATCAGCATCAGATTGGCCGGATAACTGATAGTGCTTTTGATGCGGGAAATGGTGATTTGACGGTCCTCCAATGGTTGGCGCAATACTTCTAGCACTCCTCGGTTGAATTCCGGTAACTCGCTATTATTAAAATACTTGCACCATTGTAGAAACTTTCTTATCTTTGCGAGAGGTAAAGACTATTATCTGTGCTATTATATTGCATTATAGATAGTTAGCTAATAGTCTTGATTGCAATAATATTAAATGTAACAGATATGAGAGCTGCATTTTTGATTAGGTGCTCAACTAAGAAGCAAGACTATGAGCGACAGGTAAATGACCTAACTAGACTGGCTAAGAAGTTTGGTTATACGTCAAGTGATAATATGATATTTGGTGAGCATATCACTGGTAAAGATGATGCAAGTAAGAGAGATAGGCAGTCTATTCAACGTCTAAAAGATGCTGCTATTAATAAGGAATTTGATGTCGTTTTAGTGTCGGAAGTTAGCCGAATGAGTCGTGACCCTATGTCGGGTCGGTTATATGTTAGACAGCTTATCAACATGGATATTCCTGTGTATTTTAGGGATATTGATACTTGGACTATAGACCCTGTAACTGGCAAGAAAGTTAGAGATGCTGAAACTATTATAGGTGCTGCCTTTGATGCTGCTTGGAAATACATAAAGAGTATGAAAACACAAATAGCATCTGGTAGACGTGATGAACTGGATAACAATCAAATGAGTATAGGACAGCCCTTCTTTGGTTATAAAAGATATGGTGGTAGAGATAAGGGTAAGAAGAATAGTTGGGTGATAAATGATGATGCCGCTAAAGTTGTGGTAGATGTATTTGAAGAATATGTTAAAGACGGTGCAACACTGAAATCTACAGCTTTGGCTATTACTGCCAAGTATGGTGAACAATTTAATAAGAAATTCAGCATAGGGACTATAGAGCATATTTTAACCTTTGAACCTTATTGTACTGGTATAAAGGTTGTATCTCTTACTGACCCAGATACAGAAGATGTAGATGAGTTTGAAGTCGAGATACCTACTATCATAACTAGGGCTATGTTCGATAAAGCCACCACTAAGAGAGCTACAAATAGAACTGCTAGAACTCCTTATCCAAAACAGGCTACTTATATATTGAGTAAACTTCTTAAATGTCCTATCTGTGAACACTCATTAACTCCACAGAAACGTGGTGGAGATAAGGGGGATAAATATAGATTGATGAATGGGAAGGTAGCTATTAGGTGGTCATGTATGTCGGGTATCAATAATGCTACAGATTGTAGTAGTCGCATTACAATTAGTAATGAGAAATTAGAAGCTATTATTTGGGGCTTAGTTAAACAGGAGCTAATAGGATTTGCCAATTTGAATGATGAAGATAGAGTAGCTAAGGTGGAGGAACTTACCGATAAAATAACCAATTTGGAAATGAATATAGCCAACTTTACATCTCATATATCCAACATGGATAGATTGATAGAAAGAGCTTATAGTGCTTATATGGATGCTCCGGATTCTGTAATGGATATAGCTAAAGATAAGTACTATAAAACCCTAACTAAGTGTGAGAATGAGAGAGCGGAGTGCAAGGATAAGATAGAAGCTTTAAGTGCAGAGAAGTTAAGATTGGAGAATATGAGGACATTCTTCAACCAACCTACTTTACCAAAGGATGCCATTGAGAAGGCAGAATCAGACCCTATTAAAATGAGGAACTTAGTAATGGAACTAATAGACAAGATATATCCTTATAGGATTACAACCTATGTATCACCAGCTACTAATAGGATAATGAGGAATGGTATAGTTTTATTGGAAGTATATACTATAAATGGAATTTATAACGTACTATATGACGGTAATCAGAGGAATAACAAGGTAGCCTATTATATTAGTAGTGTTTATGCTACATTTCAAAATGGAAGGAATAAGTTTGATGCTTATGATACTGGAGAGTACTTTGTTATCTCTCATGCTACATTGGTGACTGAAACAGAAGATGTAGATATGTTAGTAACCTTTAATGAACTGATAAAGATATGTATGCAGAATGGTTGGGAAATAGATTATACTTACAAGATGTAATATTTCACTGAATATAATTATTAACTAGTAAATGTGGTTGATTAAATTGAAAATGAGGTTGTGTCAAGACATTGGCACAACCTCACGAAAGATGCTATTGGGCGTTTAATGCAGCTAAAGCTGCTTCTAAAGCTTCTTTAGACATGCCACTCAATAACTGTGCTTGACTTGAATGTTTCAGTTCTGTACAGTTCTTAATCCATTCACTGTAAACTGCTATTCTTGCATCACACCAAGAAACAAGGTCGGAAGCTGTTGCTCCCTCTTTATACCACATTCCATAAGTTCTATGCATTTCTGCACGTTTACGTTCTTCAGCACTCTTTACATTAGCATTTTCCAAATTTGACATAGTTTTAATTATTAAGTTAATAATACATTTATTACCAGCAAACCTTACTGGATATTCAGATTATAAGCTAGTAAATTAACTATTATCTGGAAATGCGTTGCAAATGTAGTATGAAATTTAATAACCTCAAAGGAATAATAAGGATTTCTTGTATGATAATTAATTCTTATATAATAATTGATTTATACGTAATATTGTATCTAGCCTATCAAGTATTATCTAAACAAGTTATTTGAATGGCTAGGTAATAATACTACTATTCCCTACTAGTAGGGTCAAGTACATAGGGATTTACTAGTGGAAGGTAGGATATATAGGCATACAGAGACTTTATATCCTACGTTTCTCATCATATCCCAGATTGTGGAACTTCTTAAACATCTCCCAAATGTAGCCAATAAATCCAATTATGATGAATGGTAGGAAAGGCAGAAGAAGGCTACTCCAACCATAGCCCAAACACAGCCCTATAATTACGCCTATAACATATAAGGCTGTTATAATTCCGCAACCTATCATTACCCCTCTTCCTCCTGCCGTTGCGTATTTAATTGGAGCATTAGGGGTAAAGAAATCTGGTTCTTTATTCTCTGATTGATTATTCATAGATTAGTTATATTAATTAATAATACGTGTTATGTTTGAAATAAAGTTACTGATTATTAACCTATTAAACTAATGCAAGAATGTTAAGTATTGTTACTAAGTTGTTCATCTGCTTGTTCGTCTTCTTTGGTAGATTCTACATCTTCCATAGAATCAAACCAATCTTCCCAGTCTTCCCATGTACAGAACGTATCTGCTATTATTACTTCTCCAGTTTCTAAATTTGTGTCATAACGTCTAGAAGGAGATACACATTCATGTTTCCATTTACCTATTATCTCCACATAAGGACCTTTCTTCTTTGCCATAATTATTTATTGTTATTATTCATAATCATAAGAGCTGCTGTACCAAATCCATACTTATTAAACTTCTCATAAATTCTTCTTATTAATATCAGAAAGCCATTGGACCGTGAGGCATATTCCTAAGTTCCTCTAAGCTATTAACTCCAAACATTCTACATAGTTCCTCTAAAGTGGGTGGAGTTAAATCACAGGGCTCAATGAAAGATTTGTCTACTGCAATTCCTAATTCTTCCATAATATCCCACATCTCACTTGCTGTCATTGTTTCCATACATTCAATACTCTGCTGTTATCATATTCATTCATAGTTATTCATCTGCCTGTTCGTCTAGCATATCATCATCTAACTCCTCATGTATAAAAGCCAATATTTCACCTGTTATAGCATCCTTAACACATTTGAATCCGGGGGCTATTTCTTCAACTATCTTCTCACATTTAATATTGCACCACTCGGGTATTGTTTTATCCTCACTTCCCATTATCATTGTTATTAATAGTAGCCGCAGTAGGAACTCCAACTGCTGTACCAAATCCATACTTATTAAATCTTCTCATGAACTCATTTAAGATTTATAATTATAATACCTCCATAAAGATTTCTAGTGTAAGCTTTGCATCCTTATCATCTAAATTATCAAGGAACTTCTTAGGGTCTTTCCAAAACTCTTCTCTTGATAATCCATATTCATCCAATACCGAGTTAATTGCGTCTCTCTTGTACTCTGCTGTTATCATATTTATTCATTTTAGATATAGTTACCGGAGTGCCAATTATAGTTGACCATTTCAATAACCATTACGTTCCTTATCTATAATGTGATACATCTTCTCAAATGTAATTCCTATCGCAGACATATCATAGCTCTTAATAACTCCTTCATTAGAAATTACTCTCACTTGTAACGTGTCTTTGTCTGATTTATGAGATGTTATGTGGTGAGTACGCTTCTTATCAAATTCTGGAGTAAATATATCTAATTCATTTCTGAAATGGGAATTATTAATATAATCTACTATGTAGCTATAATCGTTAATGATTTGGCATAGTTCTATAAAGTCTTGGCAACAATAGATAGATTTCTCATAATCTTCAAACATTAACTTAAAGCTATCCACTGTATATTCCTTATTGGCATTATAAAACTTTATTCTTGCTATAACTCCTCCGTCTGATAAATCAGATAATTTAGTTATTCGTCTTTGTGGTCTGCTTATCCACATTTCTTCCATTAAATCCATAGGTTGCTCCTTCTACTAATCTCTATATATAATATCATCAATTTGAGGTAAGCAATTATTAAGATATGCATCTGCCATTTGTAGTAGTGCTTCTTCTCGGCTTATAGATACAACTTTTAATTGACCTGTATTGTATAGATGCAGTAAATGGTCTAACAGTTGCCTATCTACCTTAGATACTTCTGTCAACCCTAATTTATTCATTAATTCTTCAATAGTCATCAATTAATCCTCATATATAATACCGTCAATCTCTGGTAAATATCCATGTATAATACCTTCTGCTTCTTTTATGAGTACCTCTTCATAGCTAAAGTAGATAGACCTACGCATATAACCATGATTATATCTTTCTACTAAGCTAGTGAGTAGTATTATTTCAGCTTTAGATATTTCTTTAGGATTTACACCTAACTTTACTATTAAAGTCTCTACTGTCATCATATTAACAATTACTACTAGGTGGTATATAATCATCTGGTACATCATGCGGTTCACGTGGGTCTGGGGCCATCCATATCTTATCTACACTCCACATCTTCTTACAAGCTTCTTCTTCAGTCATCTCTCCTGCTTCAACCTTAGCATAAAGGTCGTTAAGCAATTCGTTATACTCACTATTACTCATTTCTATCATAATTCATTCCTCCTATTAGTGTAGTTCCTATTAATGGATATATGAGATATTTATCTGTTAATATTAATCCCACTCTGCTATAAGGAAATTCCTTCCCCAGTCTCCACCCCATACCATTTCTTCACCACATTTAGGACAATGCTTTTCATCCCAAACTTCTAACTGATTATTACCACAATGAATACATTTGATATTAAAATCATCCATAAAACTATTATACTTCACATCATAGTGACAATCATTACAATGAATAATTCGCTTCTTGCCTTTTCTTACCATTTTAACTATATCTTTAAAAGTTAAATAGTATTTCATGTGTGGTAATCTCTTATCAATATCTGTCAAATTCTGAAAGTCTATTTCTATTTGATATGGAATTTCAGAAATAACCTGTGATGAACAGTGATTGCACTTTTTAGCTTTCTCTCTTTTGCTATATTCTACCAATTCCTTATTGTTGTAATCCTCACCATAGACTGTTACTAGGTTAACATTATCAAGTTCACTTTCTTCATCAAACTCAGACATACAATCCTCTGTTGCAACCAAAGAACTCTGTATTGTTTGACAAGCCTTACAAATATAGACCTCATAATAATCTCTAAATCCACAACCAAAATGTAGTACTGGTGTTGTGTAGCCGCATTTAGGACATTCATATTGTTTTACTTCTCCCATGTCTCTTGTGTATAATTGTGCTATAAAGATAATGATTATTCTTCAATGATATTATCAGCTATCTTCTTAAATACATCACCTGTCATTAGTCCACCACTTGCAGGTAATCCAGCCTTATTAATAGATACAATGATACTATACTTAGGATTATCAGTAGGGAAGTAACCACAGAACTCTACCGCATACATATCCTTAGTACTATCCTCATTAGTAGATAACGAACTAGTTCCCTGTATACCTGCAACTACTACCTTATCAGACTTGGCAGGTTGACCTAATCCGTCAGTAATATTAAATACTAGAGCTTTCTTCAAACTATCAATACTAGCCCTACTAGCTATTTGGGGATTAATAACTACTACACTATCCTTATATAGTTGAGGCTGTATCATCTTCCCATTATTGGCGATAGCATTATAGAAGGTTAGTATTTGAATTGGCGATACATGTTGATTGTAACCGATACTAGACCATACAAAGGCTGTCTTAGTCCAGTTGTTATCTTTAGGAGTTACAAAGTGTGCAGGCTTTAGATTGGCTATTCCATTGATACTATCCGGTTTACCATAGCTCATATTAGCTAATAAATCAAAGTATGCTTGGGGATTATTAGCAAATGCTTTCTCCATAGTCTTATAAATAGCAATATTGGAACTAGCTGCCAATCCTTCCTGTACTGTAAGCTCACCATATCCCCCTCTATGCCAATTATGGTCTTTAAGCTCTCTGCCATGAACTTGGTAGATACCATTTCCAGTATCAACCTTATTACTCAACTTCACCTTACCAGTTTCTAAAGCTGCCAATAACGATATTGGGTGCATCAGACCAGTAGACTGCCATACAGAGAAGTTCTCACATGATTGGTAGTTCGTACTGTCTTTCCTAGTAAGTCCAACCAGAGCTTTTATTTGCCCTGATTGAACTTCCATTACTATAACCTGCCCAGATTGGGCATTTATCTCTGACAACTTGCTTTCCAATATGGCAGTAACATTAGTTTGTAATGTACTGTCTATGGTGGAAATAGGTGCTGTTACTTGCTGTCTGGATTGGCAAGAACAAAGTACAACGATTAATATGGTGCACTTTAACAATATCTTTTTCATACGAGCATACCGTATAAATTTATATACAAATCATAGTAATGGATGCAGGCGAATATTGATTATTCAAGGCACTAACAATAACGGGAATGCCACAAAATACATTCGTACTCTGTATCTCCTTTGCAATCATAGAGATGTGAGGTTCAATTCCCAATAGGTGAATTGCTTTTAGATTATCCTCATAATCAATTAATAAGTGCACATCATAGTACCCTAATTTATAATTGCTTAAAACAAATCCCATTTTATAAAAATTATCAAATTCCTTTTTATCTCTTGGCTTATATTCAACGCCATGCTCCAAACATTTCTGCTTGAAATTGATAATAAATGTTTGTAAACGATTCATACTCTCATTCATTTACGATTATAGTTACTTCAAATCAGTTAATTTTACTAATTCGTCACCAGTATTAAGCCATAAGGCATAAGAAAATCTATTAATAGTTTGGGAAGCACAGAATTGATAATATTCTTGCATTTGTTTCTCATTAAAGAAGTGACAAGCATCCATAATGTGCATAGCGGCATCAATATAGGTGTACATATCCGTATCTATAAGCCTATAATATTGCCTTATATGCTTTTGGCATGAATTAAATATTGCATCCAAAATAGTCATGGCAGTTACATCTCCTTGCTTCTCATTTAAGAAAGTAACTTGCTGACTAATATCTGTTATAAATTCTTGGGTATTGGTATGCGGTATGCCAATTAATATATTTTGTTGTGGCAGAAAGTCTGGATGTCTGAAACGTGATGTTATGACACTGTCTATTACATTTCCCTCTTCCAGATTGATTATTATGTCACTTCCTTTTAAAGTTACCATTAATTTGCGATACATAATTCCATTTATTTATGTTTGTCCTATTTATTCTTTATGTAGGCATATAAGAAGAAACCTGCAATAACAAGTATGACTATTATATGTAATGCCACACTACCGTTACTGTTAAAATCTGCATAGTCTGACATCCTACCTCTGCTTAATAAAATTATCAATGAATACATAATCTTAAATTTTAATAGTTCTGTATGTTAGTTGCTATTCAACCTTTCATAGTGAAGGGTATATAATCTAAATAATCCTTGTTAAAAGGTTGAATATAATTCTGTGGATTCATTCTACTATCTGATAATAGAACTGAATAGGTAAGTAAGTAGTATGTCTGCTTCTTATAGATATTGATTTATACTTCCCAATTCTCCCCAAGAAAGTAGTTAATCATAGTATTTAAAGTACTAGAGAACCGATAGCATATAATTGACTGCTATAATACTTTATTTTGTCACAAATATAATAATTACTTAGTTTATTTGCCCAAAGATTTTAATATAAAAATGCCTAATCTCTGGATTTAGTAAAGATTTTAACTGTCTACATACTGTTTGAGAGGTAGGGACTAGTTGTAAATATGCCTGTTCCATAGTCTATTATTAGTTGTATCTAGTTCCCAATAGATACAGTTCTACATACAGAAAGGCATGGGAACCATTGTACACCTCATTCATCAGGTTCTTGCAAAACCTACCATACAAGATATAACAACAGTTACCCATGCCAATAATATTACAGGCTACTCTACTGGAGTAGAAAGTAAACATCAGCACGGGCATTGTTGTTACTGTCTCTGTATGGTTTCAAATTTGCAAGATTCGATGAATAGAGACAATAACAAAATGCCTTTCGTTAATATGTCCTCCTATTTCTAGGATTGGCACAAAGATAATGAAAGGTATTTTATTCTGCAATTAAATGTATCTGTTAAAATGAGAGTTGAGAGCTATTTCTACTCTGAATATCCATAAATTGAGACAGAACTATTCAGAGTATAAATAAGTAAACTCCGATTCATTCTGTCTCAAATCTCAATTATCAGAAACTAAGACAGTCATAGGTATTTAATAGTTCTTCCTGTCTCAATCCTAAGTATCTTTTAGTAATTGATACACTGGAATGATTGAATAGCTCCATGAGCTTAACAAGTGCAAGTTCTGAATTATCACTGTTCATATTATAAACCTGTCTACCAAAGGTCTTCCTAAGAGAATGGCAACTGAAATTGCCTATATGCAACTTGTATTTCTTTTTAATCTCTTTCAGCATGACATTGATTCTCTGAACTGTGTACACTGTCCCCTTCTGACTTATCAATACAGGAGCATTTATACCAACTGGATTTATATGCTCATAACAATCTCTGATATGTTGCTGTAGCTGCATATTAATCCTAATTGTCCTTTGCTTTCCTGTCTTAATCTCTATAATGGTAAATTCTTCTGCATCTAGTATCTGATTCCACCTCAAAGCAAGAATATCAGAAATTCTTAGACCTGTGAAGCAACCCAAAGCGATAAGAAGTGACATCTTATAATTATTATCCCTTGCCAATTTTCTTATTAAGTTCATCGCTTCGCTCCATTGCAGATAATCTGCTGTTGTACTTGAATATTTAAGTGACATAACGTTCTGTTTTATAGTGAAACTAATATAAGTGAATATTAATTTTAAACTGGAATATCTAACTTGCTGATTACTAGTTAAACATTCACTAATAATAGAAGTGAATATTATACTACTGGCTAATAATAGAGAAAGAGTACCTATATATAGTATATAGATACCCTTATTAGTTCTTCATGTACTACTTCATTGTAATAATCTTGTATATAGTCCAAACAATCATCAAGAAGAATACAACAGGTGAAATTGCACACATAACAAGTAACAAGATAATCCAAGATATAACGACTAATAACGCTTGTAACATAATCTTTTGAGTATTAATAGGTAATGAATAATCAAGGGACACCCTTATTATATGGATGCCCCTTTTAAGTACTCTGTAATACCACTAACTAAGAAACCATTGATACTTGTCATCACCATGTAAAGCGGAACATATACCCGTTGCAAGTTCTGTAGCATTATAGGCTCTATCCAAGAATGAATCTATATAGCTACTCTTATTTGCACCTGTGAGCAAGTTGTAGAACTTCCACATAGACAAATCATTCCCCAAGCTGCCAAAGTTCTCATCATTGATATATGCTTTAGCCACATTGTTAACCTGTGTATCAGTAAGCAACATTTTAGGTATATCCTTTTGATAGCCTTGCGGTAGTGATTGATAAAGTCTCATTCTTCCAAGTAGTTGGCAGAATTGATGCTCTGTCATACTGGTATTGCCTAAAGACTGCATCAAATGTATGTGTTTGGCTGCATCGTATTTGTGGAACATTTCCAATACCGCTTGATATAAATCCCTTGTATTGGTAACTTCCAAGCAACTAAGATAACCGTCCGTAGATACACATAGATTTGTACAAACCTTACAAGTAAAGCCAATAAACACTTTAAACCGCTCTGCACCTTTCTTTGAATAAAGATTGGTATGGTTATAAGCTCTGACACCACCAATAGTAAGTGTTAGCCTGTTACCGTGCACTGTCTCATAGATAGTAGGAACTTCAATAACAAAAGCACATCTTTCGTAGTAGATAGTCTTGTCACTCTCTAATAACTGATTGGCTGGTTTGTGTATTGCTTCGGGAATCCTACCTTTGATTACATGAGAAACACGAATATCTGGCGATTCAATTTGTTCACCGCTAAAGAATGTATTGGTTGCATCCTGTACCGCTTCAATGAAAGCCACATGAGATAATGTAGCTTCGTTGTCCTTTGCGAATACGGGTATAATACAATCATTCCTTAGATGTTCCAAACTGGCTTCAATCGTATTAGCTTCAATGAATAGAGGTCGTTTCTGCTTAATAATTGGCTCTTCAATTATTACCGCTTCTTCCGCATATTCACCAAAGTTTCTACCAGTTCTTTGTACTGGCATAATCTGTAATGTTGATTCCATAATCTGTAATTTATTAAGTTAATATTAGAAATTCCTCTGTCTGAAAGCTAAGCAAGCCACAATCAGTATTAATAATCCAATAAAGAACTGTGGCATTAAGACTACTGGCACAATTAGAATTATTCCAAACGTCAATAAAATCTTTAAATTCTCCATACGCATAATAATAGATTAGTAAATAGTGTATTTAAGGACAAAATGAGGGCTTGACATGAAGTACTATTCATTCACTTTCCTTTGTGCATCTTTATATGTAGACATATACAAATCGTTGATAAGTCCGCACATTTCAGAAGTTCAAAAGGTTTGTGGGCTGAATAGCAATTCATGTAATCCTTTCATTTTTCCTAATAATGGGTAAGGGGGTGTAGAGTAGTTACACCGCTATAGAGTGCATAATATATACCTCATGCTCACTGTCTGACTAATAAATCCATTTTATCAAAGCATAGTATCTCAATAAGATGGATTTTCTAAAATTAAAGAGAGGGGAATAATAGTAGGTATTCTATCTATATGCCCAAATAAGTACTGTGTTTTTTATTTTGATTTAGAACAGTTTGGCTTAGTTCTTTTCCAATAAATGTACTATATTTGTGTGTTAGATATTAAATGAATTCTTATTACATAAGGGAAAGCAATAAATGAAACTAACAGACAAAAGATTGTGGTGGTTTGAAGGCATAATGTTAATATGCGGTATCTTATCTTCATATTTGTATGCTTTGAATTTTGGTATATGTATTTCACAAATACCAAGCATTGTTGTATTCTATACATTAAGTTGTTTACTAGGTAGTATAATAGCTTGGAAAGTTTATAAAAATAATGGTGTTTGGAAACTGCTCTGTTACGTTTTCTTGTTCTCCACCATTATATATTGTACTATCGACATGATACTAAGAGTTGTATATCCCAATCCCTATGGAAATTTATTTATGTTATTTGCAAACGGACTTCTTTATTGGTGCTTGTGTTCCATATTTCCAATAATTATTCTTGTATTTGGGGCTAAAAGAATCTTAAGGCTATGAAACTAACTGATAAAAATATCTGGAAGTATGAGGGTATAATATTACTTTGTTGTATAATTGCGATGTTACTTCATCCTCTTTCATTCATGGAAATTACTTGGCTGATAGAGGGTTCTGTTATTCCAACCTATCTATGCTCATACTTATTGGGTAGTATTATTGCATGGTTATTTTACAAAGGCAATTCTTGGTGGAAGTTGGCTTTACTTACATTTTTCTCCATAAACATTTTGTTCACATGTTTAATGCAAATAGAAGTCTATGACTGTGGGGATGCAATGACATGGCTCATGTTTACAACAATGAATATTTTTAATACATTGCTATCTGCTGTATTAATATGTGGGTGTTGTTACTATATCCAAAAACGATATAATATATGGAATTAACGGGTAAAAGATTCTGGATATTAGGATTACAATTGATAGTTATTGTATCAATCCTGTCATGTACAACAAAGAAAATAAGCTCTCCTGTTGCTTTAGGGAATATATTTACACCTGCGTTTTTTCAAACAGAGGAATACTTATCTGTAATAGACTATTTAGGTAAGAACTTGTGTTTACAGGATGAAATGGAACGATATACATACAAAATTTGTGTAAAGATTGATAGTTTGGGATTTGTTAAACAAGCTACGTTAATAGACGTAGTTCAACATTCGCATAATGATTCTATTTTATTATATACACTACTCAATATGCCCCAATGGCAACCTGCTAAAGAAAACGGTAAGAATATTCATTCGTCTGTTAAATTTCTCTTGCACTTATCTCCAAATCACTAAAAATAAGTATGAATTGTTATTTTAGGGGATTAATAGATTAAATATTTCACTTTATCAAAGCATAAACTCCAAATAGAAAACACTTCCTCAATAAAAGGGGCGGGGGTATGAATTTTAAGTATCTATATTTTTGAGTTGGGGATATACATAAAAAGCCCCAAACCCGTTTAATGGTCTGGAGCTTTATTGCTTACAAACTAACTACAGAATAATCTCATAAGGTATATCTTCCTTAACAGGTCGCTTTCTTCCTACTGTACCTGCTTGTATTGACTTCATAAAAGCGTGGATATTCTTGACATCTTTAAATCCATTCTCCTTATACTTCTTATAAATCATACATTCTCTGGATAATGGTTTGTTATTGCCTTCGTTGAAGTCTATCATGTGGTCGAACATGGCAATTAGTTTCTTTACTTGCTTATCTTTAGGCTGGTCTATTATTAAGCCTTTGACCTTTAGAATCAGACAGTCACCAATTTCATCCAATAAATCCAAATCCTTTAACTGCTCTATATACCGACTAATAGTGCTATGTCCCATGTGAATAAGCTCCTTCAATTTCCTTATGGATGATAATTTGATAACATAACTATGCGGCTCTGTTACACTGAATAGTTTTAATATGAATCCTCTTAGCTTCAAATCTAAAGTATTGTAAGTATCGTAGAACTCTCTGCCAATTCTTCTATAATTGCCTGGCTCTACTTGGTTGAATTTGTACATAGTCCAATGCCTGTCCTTCTGTTTGGAATCTATATCACGTATAATAACCTCGCCTGTAGCCCTTAATTTGTCATTGAAGGATAATGTACTTTTACTCTTCTTGTAATTATCCAGTTCTTCCCCTACAAACCCTGCAAGCTGTTTTAATGTGGTATTGGTTTCCAAAGAATCTTTATCTGCTGTCAATAGCAAGGTATAAGTCCTGTACACATCTGAACAGTTTAGATTCTGAATCAGATTATTACTCATAACTGTGTACTCCTTGAATGGAAGTTTCGTGTCTTTCATAAGGCAAACGCTCAATATGGTTAATCAAAATAATCTGATTGGTCTTTAACAAGAATCTCATTTTAGTGGAACTTAGTCTGTTCACTTTCCTTAGTTCGCTTAGCTTCTCATATAAATTATTATTATAATGCCACATATATTATTGATTTATATATCCTACTTATCCCACCTACTGAAAGTTCGTCAGAACTTTACAGTATGGCTGTATGGAGTGTAGTATCTAGGAGTATAGACAGGGGGTGAATAAGCACGCTCCAAAAGGGGATTAAGCACACCGCTAAAGGGGGAATAAGCACACCCTTATAATCTGGCAATATCAATATTTCAGCACATAACTTTGCTGTATTAGCAAGCACATTAGTAGATAGTGATACTAATTAGATGATTAGTTGCAAATACATACCCTGTCTAGTATGCTTACTTATTAACGGTAAAAGGGAGAACCAGTATTACTGTCCTCCCTTCATTAGAAGTTATTCATGTATCATTATTCATCTTGATGTAAACGGTGTAAACCTTGTTATCTCTCTGCTTGCGTCTCTTGGAATATCCATTGAGCTTAGCCCATATTCCAATCATCGTTCTATTATCTGCTATATGGTGGGCTAATGCAAGCTCACGTAACTGTTTGAATGTAAGTTCTGTTTCCTCACTCATTCTTAGTACCATGAATAATTATTAAATAGGTAATCTGGCAAGATAAGGTGGATTGAATCGGTAGGTATATTCAGATATGTTTCAAGTGGGTAATTTAGTAGTTTCAGTGATACCACCCTTATCTCATGTTGGTAGTGCAAAGATACTGCACTTCGGTGAGGTGCCAAAACGCTTCGTAAACTTTCTTAAAACTTTATGTTGAGAGCCTTATGAAGTGAAGATATGCTCTTTTCTGCTAGCTTGGAAACTGATTCGGAACTTGAAAACGAATCTTGCTCTGATTTACGGTGTGCAGGTGAACAGTGCACGTCTTGCCTTGAATTATTTTTCACTTCTGGGCGTATCAGTCGGCAGTTCAAAGCCCGATGTAAATTATTGTGTCTCTGATATGTCACAGTCTCAAATTCCAAGTGCCGGATAGGTCAGCCCACTCATTTGAAACGAATTAGATTTATGGTGGCAAGTCTGGAAGATAAACGGAGCGGTCATTTCAAGATTGACAAGCCGTAGGGAATGTTAGCGTTGCGTATTCACCTCTCCGCTCTCGTCCGCATGGATAAACACACGTGAGAGTGCTTGCAGCCATGAATCTCCGAAAAATGAGACAGAACCGTTCGGAGTGTAATAAGTCAAACTCTCAACAGTTCTGTCCCACTTGCGTTCACCTTATTGGATATTTACAGTATGACAACAGGCAAATTCTAGTTATAAAGACATTGATAGAATGTATATAGATTACTACAGTCTATTAGTATGCTGTATTACTATAAGATACTGTAGTATTATAAAGTATTATAACTACTATGAATATATACCTAGTTCCATACTATCATTCAAGACCATTATGATATATATCTACAATAACACATTAATTTATAGCATAAATTATATTAGACTTGATTGCTTATTTAAAATATATTTGTACATTTGTGGCGTTTCATTTAGAGATACCATAATGGCTTAATTGCGCTTTATGTTCGTTTACTTGTAAACAACTTATGGACTAATACCGTAAGGAACGGCAAGCCTTTGAGTAGATTTAAAGGTTAATTTATTTACCCTAATTAATTTATCATTATGGAGAATCAGAATGAAGCAACTTGTGTAGTGTTAAGTCGTGAAGAATTATTTGATTTGTATGGCTCTTGGTTTGGTAATACTGCAACACCGGCTGATATGGTTTGTTGGTGTGACAGGCAAATCGAGAAGTACGAGGAATGGATTAAGAACTGCAAGGAACTCAAATTAGAGAACCAGAAGAAGCTTCTTAAAGATATTCCAACAGACATACTACAAGCTATTTTAGATTCTTCTACTAATTAATACTACTAAGTAAACACTTTAGGGTATCCATTTGGATACCCTTTCTAGTTAATAGTAATAGGTTATGCTGTACACAAAAGTCCTTGATGAATATAAGATAGATTATGAAGAATATCTCCGAGAAAGGGAAGTAGACTTCTTCGGAATGAAGGATAGATACCTAAAGTATATACAGACCAAAGGAATAGACCATTTCACTTTTAAACCTATAAAGATTACCACCAACACAGGTCATATATATATTATCAGATATAGCTTTAATGCATACTGGAAGCATAAGTTTATACCATTAATTGCAAGATGTTACCGCCAACCGGAAGGCATATATGTAGTGACCTGTCCTAGCACCATTATTAAAATAGGTAAGAACGGTGCATATATACCACATTTCTTTGATAGATATAGAGATAGGATTCTTAAACGTAAACATGGCAATAAACTAGATGTTATAATGAAATTCTTCGAGAATGAAGCGCGTTTCAGTGTAGGAGCAATGATACGGTATGACAAATATCCCGATAACTACATATTCGTTTTTGATAAATTCATAACACTAGGTAGTCCACTAGAGGATGTTAATATATTTGAGATGAGAACTTTAATCAGCTTAGATATGCTAAAGGAAGTGCAGAAGGATATATGTAATGAACTTGTAGAATCCAATATTAAAGGATTAGAAGAACATATTAAAGATGAGGATAGGAATAAAGATGAACTTCTTCGCACTTTATTAGAGCTACCCAATTATAAAGAAGTATAGCATATATAATCAGAATCAAACATAATCTTGCTATATTATCTCACATAATATAAGACATATATGGGGAACTTAGATTTCGTTGCTATTGATTTGGAAACAGCTACTTCTCATAGAAACTCTATCTGTGAAATTGGTATTGTAAAGAACTCTATAGTAATTGAGAGTAAACTAATACTAGGTTGAAATTGTGAATATTGGAGTTGAGAGGGTGCTCTAGGTCGGAATTTACTTTTCTTCTTCAAAGGAGACAGCAGGAATTGAGATGAGAGGCTGACCGATTGTGAGGCTTTGTTGGGCTTGCATCGGTGCGGAAACTGAATTTTACTGGATTGAATGGTTGTTCTGTCTGATTAAATAGTTGATATATAACAATATACAATGGTTAAATAGCTTTGAGAATAGTTCATCTAAAAAAAGTACTCCATTATGTGCCAGACTGATTTCTCCCGGTTGTGGAAAACTACCTCCACCAACCATCGCCACTTGGGAAATTGTGTGGTGTGGGTCGCGGAATGGACGTTGGGAAATCAATGAGGACCCGCGTTTCAGTTGTCCGGCAACTGAATGTATCTTGGTGGTTTCTAAACTTTCACCCAGTGAAAGAGGAGGAAGAATGGAAGGAAGGCGTTTGGCCATCATTGATTTACCGCTGCCCGGAGCGCCTACCATTATTAAATTATGTCCTCCGGCTGCCGCAACTTCTAGTGCCCTTTTTACATTCTCTTGTCCTTTTACGTCTGCAAAATCCAGGTCACAGTTGGTCTGCTGTTGATAGAATTCTTCCCGTGTATTGACAACAGTCGGCTCTAATTCGCGTTCATTATTGAAGAACTCGACGACCTCCTTGATATTACTGACTCCATATACTTTTAATTGATTGACAACAGCAGCTTCCCGTGCGTTTTGTTGGGGAATGATTAGTCCTTCGAAACCATCCTCGCGAGCTTTGATAGCAATGGGAAGCGCACCTTTGATAGGTTGGATGCTTCCGTCCAGACTTAGTTCGCCCATTAGCAAATAGTGGGAAAACTTCTCGGAAGAGATTGTTTCGCTAGCTCCTAATAATCCGATGGCAAGAGGCAAGTCATAAGCTGAACCCTCTTTACGGATGTCGGCTGGTGCCATATTGACTACTATATTGCTAGTGGGCATTTTATAACCATTCACCAGCAGTGCGGAGATAATACGTTGATGGCTTTCTTTGACCGCAGAATCCGGAAGGCCGACGAGATAGAACATACAGCCGCGCGAGCTGTTAACTTCGATTGTGATGAGTGTTGCATCAATCCCTTGAACAGCCGCTCCGAATACTTTAATTAACACGTTTGATTATTGATTATTTTTTCTTCTTATTGTCTTGTTTTTCCTTTTCTTCAGCAGCAGTGACTACTTCCTCAATTTTCTTCTTCAATTGTTCTCCTTTGAGGTTTTTCGCGAGAATCTTACCGTCTGCCGACAGAAGAATGTTGCTGGGAACTTGCTTGATGGCGTATTGTTTGGCTACTTCGGAATTTAGTCCGCCAAAATCACAGACTTGCTCCCAATTGAGCGTATCACGTTTTATAGCATCCTGCCATTCTTGTTTATCCATATCAAGGGAGATACCGAGCATGGCTATATGTTTGTTCTTCTTATATTTCTGATAGATCTCTTTTAACTCGGTATTGCTTTGGTGATTGGAAATGCTATCTCCCCATGAAGCCCAAAAGTTGATTAACAAGTTCTTTTTCTTGAAATCTTCTGATGACCGGGTAATTTTCTCTCCTTTTATGTTAGATAGACTGAAGAAGGGAGCATATTTGCCTGTTTCTGTTTTCTCTGACAGTGAGATGGCTTCGTTGAGCTGTTCAATATACAGCTTGTCTTGCAATATTCCTGTCATGACTTCAATTAGCTTCTTTATTTTGTTGAAATCGGGCGAATCTTTCTGAACAAAGTATTTATCCAACAAGTAGAGGCTGACAAAAGAAGAATGATGCTTCATGATGAATTCTTCTGCTTTTTGCTCTAAATCTTTCTCGGATGGGGTAGGCAGGCTATTTAGTTCTTTCTGAAAGTTTGTAAACTCTTCATTATATATATTACCATTGATATCCAGATATTCCGGGTGATTGATATCTCCTTTTATTTTGATCTGATTTCCTTTGTCAAGGAAGATTGGATATTCTGTCTGATTGTCAATAAGTAAAAAGGCAGAAGTAATGGTGTCTATTGAAGCTGTATAAGAGAATTTATCGTTCTTCGCGAAAATGGTATCTATCCGGTCGAATGATTCGTCCATTCCATACAGATAAAGCGTATCTGTGCCCAGGCCTTTGATTTCCCCGGTTATGCTAACCTTCTTTGAAGATTTACCACAACTGCATAGACAAATGATTATGAGGATTAAAATGCTACTCTTTTTCATTGCTTTGATTTCTTTTCTGCGAAAGTACGGTTTTTACAGATAAAAAAAAAGAATTGCCCGTCATTTATAATGACAGGCAATTCTTAATATTTAAAATAGAGTGGTAATTCTCTTATTTAATGATGTTCATGAAATCTGCATTTGTGAAGAATTTAGCAAATTCCAGGTCAGTAGCTGCCTTCTTAGCTAATGAAGAATCTTTAGCAACTGCGCTCTTCAAGCTGCTTGTTACCATAGAAGAATTATTAGTTCTAGCACCTAAAACTGCCATCAGGTAGTCAGTGTAAGCATCAGGTCTTTCTACGTTAGCCAATGTATTTTTAGCTTTGTTGTAGTCCTTAGCAAGGATTTGAGCCAAAGCAGCACTGTTAGTCTTAGAGTCACCGAATGAGTTTACTGCTCTTTCATATTGCCCTTGAGCGATGTACAGGTTACCCATAGATTCGCCAAGTTCTTTTGTGCCGGCAGCTTTACCGAAGTATGCTTCTGCAGCAGCTTTGTCACCCTTCATCAAAGAGATCAAACCTAAGTTCATGTTAACTTCAGGAGTAGCATTAACACTGGCAGCTTTCTTGAAGTAAGATTCAGCTTTGTCAATGTTACCAGCCTGGTAAGCTAATTTACCCAAGTTGTTGTAACCACGGTAATCGTTCGGGAATTGTTTGGTAGCTTGAGTATAGATAGCTTCTTGTTTAGCAGGATCGCTAGTCAGTGTAGCAGCATACAGCAATTCTTCTACATTCAGTTCAGAAGGATTAGAAGAAGCCAGTTTAGTGATTTCTTCGTCAGACTTACCGATGATTTCATAGTTCAAAGTCAAACGAGAACGACGCAACTGAGGAAGAATAGTGTTAGCCAATTCTTTGTATACAGCGGAGATGTTTTTGATTTCGCTTTCTCTTTGAGCAGGATCTTGGTACATTGCAATAACGCGGAGGATCAACTCTTTGTCTTGGATGTTAGATTTAGAAACCAGTTCTTGGAAACCTTCCCAGTCCTGTGCAGTATATTTAGCATCGATCGGAGCGTCGATTTTTGCTTTCTTCAGGTCTTTGCTCAACATCTTAGTTGTGTTGTCTTCGCGGTTTTCAGCAAGAGTAGTATTCAAGCTTACACCACCATCAGGAGAAGCGTATGCAGAAACTTCGATGTTGCTGATCTTCTTGTTAGCAGCTTCGTTTACGTTAGCTACTTCTTTGTTGAATTCTTTAGCAGTCTTCAACTCGCTGGAACGAATGTTAGCTTGTTGGATCAAGAACATGATGTTAGCATCGTGTTTTTCTTTGATGATACGTTGGAAAGCGTCTTCGCCCAATGCAGGGTTAGCGTTACCTAATGTATTGTTTACTAATTCAGAAGTAGAGATTACACCATCAGCAATTTTCACAGCAGGAATAGTAACTACTTTCTTACCGATAGTAGCTTTGAATTCCAGGTACAATTCAGACTTAGCCATTTCCGGAACATAGTCGAAAGACGTTTTCATAGTGTAGCTACCGCCCATCTTGTAAGAGATAGTCTGGTCGTTACCTTCCACTTTTTCACCTTGGAAAGTAGCTGGTTGGCCTTTAGCTTCGCCGCCATTCCATTTCAAAACCGGAGTAACTTCTACAACCGCTTTCTTGTTGAAATACTTTTCAGGAAATTTACCATTGATGGTCGCAGGAACTTTACCACCTACTGCCTCCAGCACTTGCGGAGTAACAGTGAAGTAATCAGCTGATAATTCACCCATTTTTTTGCTGCAAGAAGAGAATAATGCAACAACCATTGCCATGAGTAAAGGCAAGTACAACTTCTTAGTCATTTTAGGTATAAATTAAATGTTTGTAATTGAAATATCGTCTATTTGCCAACCTCCTTCTGCTCACACAGAAAAAGTAACGCAAAGATATTAATTCTTAATATAATTATATAGATAAGGGGGCGATTTTATCATAATTTAATGAAATAACTCCTCTTTTTCTTTCCGGTACTTGATATTTCGCGGGTGATGCTCAATAATCTCACTACGAAGCATGTTGCGGTCAATGTGTGTATAGATTTCCGTTGTCGCAATAGATTCATGTCCGAGCATGCATTGAATGGCTCGCAAATTGGCTCCACCTTCCAGTAAATGAGTGGCGAAGGAATGCCGGAAAGTGTGCGGACTGATGTTTTTGGTAATGCCTGCTTTTTCCGCTAATTCTTTTATCATGTGAAAGATCATAATCCGGGAAAGTCCTTTACCTCTCCGCTGGCTGACGAAAACGAAATCTTCATGCCCTTTTTTTACTTCAATTTGATTACGGTCTGGTATGTAAAGTTTTATTTCATTAATGGCTCGTGGAGAGATGGGGACGAGGCGCTGTTTGCTTCCTTTTCCTTCTACTTTGATAAAACCTTCATCAAAATAAAGGTCGGACAGCTTGAGGGTGACAAGCTCCGATACGCGAAGTCCGCAACTGTATAATGTCTCTAAAATAGCTCTATTTCGCTGTCCTTCGGCTTTGCTGCGGTCGACGGCGGAGATGATCCGGTCAATTTCCTCCACGGTCAGTACTTCAGGAAGTTTAAAGCCTATTTTAGGTCCTTCTAATAACTCACTGGGGTCTGCTTCCAGGTAGTCTTCAATAATGAGAAAACGGAAGAATGATTTGATTCCTGATAAGATGCGGGCCTGTGAACGGGGGTGAATGCCAATATCGTGTAATCCGGCTGCAAAATGTTGAAGATCAGATAAACATACGTCTAGTATCCCTACCTTTTCCTGCTCCAAAAAGTTTATCAGTTTGTACAGATCCGTAAGATAGGCATCCAGCGTATTAGGAGATAAAGACTTTTCCAGTTTGAGATACTGCTGATACTTCCTGATTATCACCTCTTGTTGTTCCTTCTTCTTCTTTTTTTCGTTGATTTCCATTTCTTTTTTCTACCTTTGCACCTTGAAATATTGTTCTTTGGATACAAAGGTATATAAAAAACAGGATTGCGCGATGAAGATACAAATTATTAATGGCCCGAATATTAATCTGTTGGGTAAGCGTGAACCTTCCATTTACGGAAGCGTTACATTTGAAGATTACTTGGTTGATCTTCGCAAAAGATACGTTGACGTGGAGATCGGCTATTTTCAATCGAATATTGAGGGTGAAATGATAGACTGCATACAGCGGGTAGGATTTGATGTGGATGGCATCATTCTGAATGCAGGTGCGTATACACATACTTCCATAGCCTTGCAGGATGCTATTCGCTCTGTGACGTCTCCGGTGATTGAGGTACATATTTCCAATGTGCATAATCGGGAGTCTTTCCGACACGTATCGATGATTGCTTGTGCCTGCAAGGGAGTGATTTGTGGCTTTGGGTTGAATTCGTACCGTTTGGCCTTGGAAGCTTTGTTAGATAGATAATAAATAAGGTAATATAATATATAATAGGTAGAAAGACTATGTTATTGAAACAGACTAAAATTGTGGCTTCCATCTCGGATAGACGTTGCGATGTGGATTTTATAAAACAGTTGTTTGAAGCTGGGATGAATGTGGTGCGTATGAATACAGCGCACGCTAGCCGTGAAGGTTTTGAAGCTTTGATTGCAAATGTACGTGCTGTGTCCAACCGTATTGCGATCTTGATGGATACAAAAGGTCCGGAAGTTCGTACGACGGCTAATGCAGAACCAATTCCATATAAGACAGGTGATAAAGTAAAGATTGTAGGTAATCCGGATTTGGAGACAACCCGTGAATGTATTGCTGTTTCATACCCGAACTTTGTGTCCGATCTGAATATCGGTGGTATGATCCTGATTGATGATGGTGATCTGGAACTGGAAGTTATTGATAAGACTAACGATTATTTGTTGTGTGAAGTCAAGAACGATGCTACTTTGGGAAGCCGTAAGAGCGTAAATGTTCCGGGTGTTCGCATTAATCTTCCGTCATTAACGGAAAAAGACCGTAACAATATTCTTTATGCTATTGAAAAGGATATTGATTTTATCGCTCATTCTTTTGTACGCAATCGTCAGGATGTGCTTGATATACGTGAAATTCTGGATGCTCATAATAGTGATATTAAGATTATTGCTAAGATTGAGAATCAGGAAGGGGTAGATAATATTGATGAAATTCTGGAAGTGGCAGATGGTGTAATGGTGGCCCGTGGTGACTTGGGTATTGAAGTTCCACAGGAACGTATCCCGGGAATCCAGCGTGTATTGATTCGCAAATGTATTTTGGCAAAGAAGCCGGTAATCGTGGCTACTCAGATGCTCCATACGATGATAAATAACCCTCGTCCGACTCGTGCGGAAGTGACTGATATTGCTAATGCAATCTACTATCGTACAGATGCATTGATGTTGAGTGGGGAAACTGCTTATGGTAAGTATCCGGTAGAGGCAGTGAGAACAATGACTAAGATTGCTGCCCAGGCTGAAAAAGATAAATTGGAGGAAAATGATATCCGTATTCCATTGGATGAGAATAGTAATGATGTTACGGCATTCCTTGCTAAACAGGCAGTGAAGGCTACCTCTAAACTAAAAATACGTGCCATTATTACTGATAGCTATAGCGGACGTACTGCCCGCAATCTGGCAGCTTTCCGTGGAAAGTATCCGGTGTTGGCTATCTGTTATAAAGAAAAGACGATGCGTCATTTGGCTTTGTCTTATGGTGTGGAAGCTATCTATATGCCGGAATTAGCTAACGGACAGGAGTATTACTTTGCAGCATTGCGCCGTTTGTTGAAAGAAGGTCGTTTACAGCCTTCTGATATGGTTGGTTATTTGAGTAGTGGTAAGGCGGGAACGAAAACATCATTCCTCGAAATTAATGTAGTGGAAGATGCTTTGAAGCATGCAGAGGAGACTGTATTACCTAACAATAACCGCTATCTGTAATTCGTAAAGATTTGTTTTATGCAGGAAACCGAATCAATAGACGAATATATTTTGCAGCATATTGATCCCGAGAGCGATTATTTAAAGTCGCTCTACCGGGACACACATGTAAAACTGCTCCGTCCTCGTATGGCTTCCGGGCATTTGCAGGGACGGATGCTGAAAATGTTTGTAGAAATGATTCGGCCCCGTCAGATATTGGAAATAGGAACGTATAGTGGCTATTCTGCCCTTTGTCTGGCAGAAGGTCTGGCCGAAGGTGGAATGTTGCATACGTTTGAGATCAATGATGAACAAGAGGATTTTACCCGTCCATGGTTGGAAAAATCACCATTTGCCGATAAAATTCGTTTTTATATAGGTGATGCTTTAGAACTTGTTCCGTGTTTAGGTGTTACCTTTGATATGGCTTTTATTGATGGTGATAAGCGTAAGTATATTGAATATTACGAGATGACGTTGGCGCATTTATCTGCAGGCGGATATATCATTGCTGATAATACTTTGTGGGACGGGCATGTTCTCGAACAGCCTCGCAACACGGATGCACAGACGATTGGTATTAAAGCCTTCAATGATTTGGTGGCGGAAGATGTGCGAGTGGAAAAAGTGATATTGCCTTTACGTGACGGATTAACGATTATAAGAAAAAAGTAAGATAAAAGAGTAGATTTATGGAAACAACCAGACAGAATAAGATATCTCGCCTGTTGCAGAAAGAGCTAAGTGAGATATTCCTGCTTCAAACAAAGTCCATGCCGGGCACATTGGTCTCTGTTAGTGCAGTTCGTATCAGTCCTGATATGAGTATTGCCCGTGTTTATCTCAGTGTTTTTCCTTCGGAGAAAGCGGAAGAGATGGTGAAGAATATCAATAACAATATGAAATCCATTCGCTATGAACTTGGAACTCGTGTGCGTCACCAGTTGCGCATCATTCCCGAGCTGAAATTCTTTGTGGATGATTCATTGGATTATATTGAGAAAATAGATTCATTGCTGAAGTGAAATAATTCATTGCAGAGGTGAACTTTCCTTTTTATATAGCCAGGCGTTATCTTTTCTCAAAAAAAAAGCATAACGCTATTAATATCATATCCGGTATTTCCGTATGTGGGGTAGCCCTTGCTACACTTGCTTTGGTTTGCACTCTTTCCGTTTTTAATGGTTTTCAGGATATGGTCGCTAGCTTTTTTACGGCTTTTGACCCGCAATTGAAAATAACAGTTCGTGAAGGAAAAGTCTTTGATGCGCAGGATAAACGGATTCGCGCTGTTTGTGCACTTCCTGAAGTGGAGGTGTTTACAGAAACACTTGAAGAAAATGCAATGGTGCAATACAAGGATCGGCAAGCTATGGTTGTATTGAAAGGTGTGGAGGATAACTTTGAAGAACTGACTGCTATAGACAGTATACTCTATGGCGCAGGTGAATTTGTTCTTCATGACTCTATTGTGAACTACGGGGTCATGGGAGTGGAACTGGTTGCGACTTTGGGTACAGGTTTGGAATTTGTTGATCCTCTTCAGGTTTATCTACCCAAGCGGAATGCCAAAGTGAACATGGCAAATCCCGGAGCTTCTTTTAATCGTGATTACCTGTATTCTCCGGGTGTCGTATTTGTTGTGAATCAGCAAGAATATGACGGGAAATATATTCTGACTTCTCTCGATTTTCTTCGCCAGCTTCTGGATTATACAACAGAAGTCTCTGCGATGGAATTGAAATTAAAGCCTAATGTAAATACTTCATCGGTACAATCTAAAATAGAAAACATATTAGGTGATGATTTTGTTGTTCAGAATCGTTATCAGCAGCAGGCAGATGTTTTCCGTATTATGGAGATAGAGAAACTTATTTCCTATTTATTTCTGACCTTTATCTTAATGATTGCCTGTTTCAATGTAATTGGTTCTCTTTCCATGTTGATTTTGGATAAGAAGGATGATGTAGTAACTTTGCGGAGTCTTGGAGCTAGTGATAAACTCATCTCCCGAATATTCCTCTTTGAAGGACGTCTCATTTCTCTTTTTGGCGCTATTTCCGGTATTGTCCTCGGCTTAATCCTATGTTTTATCCAACAGAAATTCGGTATAATTTCATTGGGGGGCGGTGGCGGAACTTTTGTTGTAGACGCCTATCCTGTCAGTGTTCATGCTTGGGATATGGTACTTATTTTTATCACCGTTTTGGCAGTCGGATTCCTTTCTGTATGGTATCCTGTACGTTATTTAAGTAAGAGACTTTTATAGCTAAATGGTAATGTTTTTATTATAGCCATTTTTCTATAATTGATAACTTTTAATTCCTTTTTATGGTGTTTTATTTTCGTAATTGATACGATACTGCTATATTTGGCTCAATTTTGTTAATTGGAAATAATCTATAAATACTTCTGTGAAACTTGAGAATAATGAAATATGTAGAATAGTAGACGGCGATGAAATTGCTTTCAATCGTTTTATGGAGCATTATTCTTCGCGTTTATATCACTATACATTTGCGCTACTTGGCCAGAAGGAGTCAGCTGAAGAGATTGTGAGTGATGTTTTTTTTGAAGTTTGGAAAAATAGAAAAAGTCTGGCTGAAATTGGCAATATGAATGCTTGGATCCAGACAATCACCTATCGAAAAGCGATTTCTTTTTTGCGGAAGGAAACTGGAAAGTATGAATTGTCATTTGATGATATCGAAGATTTTATTTTTGAGCCGGTTCAATCTCCAGCCGAGGAGATGATTAGTAAGGAAGAAATGGCTAAAATTAATGACGCCATTCAACAACTTCCTCCCAAGTGTAAACATGTCTTTTTCTTAGCAAAAATAGATGGACTTCCTTATAAAGATATCGCAGATATGTTGAACATATCAGTGAAGACTATCAATAACCATATTGCTTTTGCGTTAGATGAAATTGCTAAAAGATTGAATCTGAAATCTCGCAAGAGCTAAGTTTTTACTCTCCTGCTTATTAATGCCTTATTTTTTCACATAGCTAATCCTACTTTTATTTGTTTTCTAAGAAAAATGAAAAAAAATCATTTTTGACTGGGAGATTTTTTTTTTAGTTGCGTCTTTATCTATAGAACAACATTAAAAAAGGATTATGAGCTTGAAAGAATACCATCGTCTCGCAGATTTATTTAGTAAATTGAATTCTCAAGAAAATATTGAGGATGATTTTACTTCTATGCCTGATGCAGAGAAATTGAAATTCTTTTGGCAAAATTGTGCGCAGGAAAAGATTGATCCATCTTCTATCATAGAGAAGACTCAACGAAAGATGCGAAAAGATGCTATGAAGCGCAGAAAGAAATATTTCTTAGTTGCTTCAGCTTCTATTGCTGCTTCCTTTTTGATTTGCATTTCAACTATTTATTTTTTGAATCAGAATGGAAGTGGTAATTTAGACTTCCAGGCTATTGCTGAAGAAATGGATAGCCAATCTGTTGAGGAAGTGACTCTTATTACTTCCAAGGAACAGCTTAATTTGGATGAAGATGCTTTCATTAAGTATTCGAAAGAGGGGAAAGTTGCTGTCAATTCACAAGTGATAAAAGAGAATGAAGAGAAAACCAAAGAGGAACAAGAATATAATCAGCTACTTGTTCCTGCGGGGAAAAGGGCTAGAGTAGAATTGTCTGATGGGACTCGGCTGGTCGTTAACTCTCAGTCAAAAGTGATTTATCCTCGTTGTTTTAAAGGAGACATTCGTAAAATCTATGCCCAAGGAGAAGTTTTTCTGGAAGTTGCGCATGATAAGAAACATCCTTTTATAGTGGAGTCTGATGATTTTAAACTGCAAGTGTTAGGAACGAAGTTCAATATCTCGAATTATAAAGGGGGGGCAACTAATATTGTATTGGTGGAAGGTGCGGTAGAAGTTACTGATAAGAATGAAAAGAAAGCACGCTTGAATCCTAATGATCTGTTGAATATAGCAAATGGTACAATTGCTTATCAGAAGCAAGTTGATGTAGCAGAGTATATTAGTTGGGTAGAGGGGATCATGCTATTGAATGGTAATGATTTGTCGCAGATCATTCAAAGACTAAGCATCTATTATGGTATATCTATTCAATGTGATCCAATTATTGGTAAAGAAAAAGTGTATGGGAAATTAGATTTGAAAGATGATATAGACGAGGTGATTGAATGTATTCAGCAAACCCTGCCATTCACAATCGAAAAAAGTGATACTAGTATATATTTAAATAAATAATTTTTTTAATTAATCTTTTAATATGTTTGCCTATGAAGAACAGACTGCTATTATGACAAAAAAAATCGGATAAATATTGCCGTATTTACCCGATAGTAATTCCCTAGTTAAATCAATAAATCCAAAATTGTTAACCTAAAAAGAAATTTTTATGGTAAAGAAAACTATTTTTCTACACTTAAAGAAAAGACTTAAGCTTTTTTGCATTATAAACGTCTTTTTTATGATTCCATTCTCTTCATTCGGTACTAATTCTATTAGTTGGAATTCCGAAGAAGATTTATTCTCAGTACAGTATGAGAATGTTACAGTTAAAGATATTTTAGATTATATCGAAAAACATAGTAAGTATATTTTTATTTACTCTGCTAATGTTCAGAAAAATCTGAATAACAAAGTCTCCATTTCAGTTTCCAATAAGAAAATAGATGCTGTATTAAAAGAGTTGTTCTCAGAGACAGGACTGAATTATAAGATGTCGGGGAGACAAATTACTATTTCGGTGCCAGAAGCTCCTAAAGTACAACAAACTGCACAACAAAAGGGTATTAAGGTAACAGGTAACGTTTCAGATGAAAAAGGTGAGCCTTTGATTGGTGTAACAATCATTTTGAAAAATGATTCTACAGTACATGCGTTGACAGACATGAATGGTAATTATAGTATTATTGTTCCTGAAAGAAAATCTGTACTTTCTTTTCGTTATATTGGTTTTGTTCCTAAAGAAGAGGTTGTTAATAACCGGAAGGTTGTTAATGTACAAATGGTAGAAGATGTTGGTCAATTAGATGAGGTTGTAGTAGTTGCCTATGGCGCACAAAAGAAAGAGTCTGTTGTTGGTTCTATCACAACGATTGAACCTGCTAAGTTAAAGGTTTCTACTACTCGTTCAATAAGTAATAATCTGGCTGGTACGGTTGCCGGTGTATTAGCTGTGCAACGTTCTGGTGAACCGGGATATGATAACTCTTCTTTCTGGATTCGTGGTATTAGTACGTTCCAGGATGCCGGACAAAACCCATTGGTTTTGATTGATGGTATAGAACGCGATTTGAATAATATTGATCCTGAAGAGATAGAATCTTTTTCTGTGTTGAAAGATGCTGCTGCAAGTGCTGTTTATGGAGTGCGGGGAGCTAATGGTGTTATTTTAATTAATACGAAACGCGGACAAGTTGGTAAACCTCGTGTGACTGTAAAGGCTGAATTTGCAGCTACACAGCCGGTTAAACTTCCTGAGTATTTGGGTGCAGCGGATTATATGCAGGTTTTGGATGATATCTTGATGGATACAGGACAACAACCTAAATATACAGATCGTATTGCAAAAACTCGTGCAGGGTATGATCCTGATTTATATCCGGACGTGAATTGGATGGATGCAATTGCAAATGATTATGCTTCGAATCAGCGTGTAACAGTAGATATTTCCGGTGGTACAGAGACATTACGTTATTCTTTTGTTGCTGCTGCGTATAATGAACGTGGTATTTTGAAACGTGATAAAAGCTATGATTGGGATCCTACTATTAAATTACAACGTTATAACGTGCGTTCTAATGTGGATTTGAAATTAAGTCCTACTACGCAATTACGTTTTAATATTGGTGGATATTTGCAAGATAGAAATTCTACAACGAAAGATATATCTCAAATTTTCCAGAAAGCGTTCGTTGCTGTTCCTCATGCTTTCCCTGCACAATATTCCAGTGGGCAGATACCGACAACAGAGGAGCCAAACGTTTGGTCATGGGCTACTCAAAGTGGATATAAAAGAAAAAGCGACAGTAAGATTGAAACACTGTTTTCTGTAGAACAAGATTTGAAATTCCTGCTTCCGGGATTGAAAGTAAAAGGAACATTCTCATTTGACAGGTTTTCTTCGGGTACTGTTTCTCGTGGAAAGACACCGGATTATTATGTGCCTGCTACAGGACGTGATGATGAAGGTAATTTGATTATAGCATCAAAATCCAATGGTACTAATTTCCTGGATTACTCAAAAAGCGGTGATTATGGAAATAAGAGCGTATATATGGAAGCTACTTTGTCTTATGACCGTACATTCGCCGAGAAACATTCCGTTGCTGCAATGTTATTGTTTAATCGTCGTAATTATGATGATGGAAGCAAGTTGCCTTACCGTAATCAGGGATTGGCAGGACGTGCATCTTATACCTATTCGGGTAAGTATGTAGGTGAATTTAATTTTGGCTATAATGGTTCTGAAAATTTTGCCAAAGGCAAGCGTTATGGCTTTTTCCCTTCAGGAGCCATTGGTTGGATTGTATCGGAAGAGGCATTTATGCAACCATTGCGTAAAGTCATATCTAAATTGAAATTGCGTGCATCCTATGGTCAGGTAGGTAATGCTAATTTAGGTGGACGCCGTTTTGCATACCTCTCTACAATTACCGATGACTATGAGACATTAAACATGTATAAATGGGGATTGGATAGCAGTTATGGCTTAACTGGTATGGCAGAAGGCGAGTTTGCAGTACAAGATTTGACATGGGAGATTGTTAATAAGATGAATTTGGGGGTTGAGCTAGGTTTCCTGAATGGTATGATTGATTTGCAATTAGACTATTTCGATGAACGCCGTAAAGATATATTTATGCCACGTGAGTCTGTTCCAATGACAGCTGGATTTATGAAGCAGCCTTGGAAGAATTTTGGAAAAGTGACTAATCAGGGTGTAGAAGTTTCTTTAAATGTTAATAAACAGTTTGGCAAGGATTTATTTGTCAGCTTAATGGGAACATTTACCTATGCTCATAATGAAATAACAGAAAAGGATGAACCTAGTGCAGTAGTTGGTACTAACCGTGCTGAAACAGGGCATCCGGTAGGGCAATTAACTGGCTATATAGCAGAAGGTTTGTTTACGGCAGACGACTTTGAAGACGTAAGTACAGGTAAACTGAAAGAAGGAATTCCGACTCAAAGTTTTGTAGGTAAATTACGTCCGGGGGATATCAGATACAGAGATGTCAATGGTGATGGTAAAGTGGACGTATTTGATAAATCTCCAATCGGAGGAACAAAAGATCCGGAGATAGTATATGGCTTTGGACTGAATATGAAATATAAGAATTTAGATTTTGGAGCTCTCTTCCAAGGCATAGGTCGTAGTTGGAATATATTAGGATCAAGTATTATTCCGGGTGCCAATAGAGGAGTGACAGGCAATATGTTTACTAATGCAAATGATCGTTGGACTGTAGACAACCCAAGTCAGAACGTATTTTATCCGCGTTTGGATGATGGTATAAATAGTAATAATAACCAATCCTCTACGTGGTGGCTGCGGAATATGAGTTTTTTACGTTTAAAAAACATTGAACTTGGTTATTCTTTACCAAAGAATTTGTGGAGAAATACTACAGTTATATCAGGCATTCGTCTTTTCGTGAGAGGAACAAATCTTTTAACATTCTCAAAATTTGATTTGTGGGATCCGGAAGTCGAGAATACTACAGGGGCTGCGTACCCAATTATGAAATCGTTATCTGCAGGTTTTGAAATTAAATTCTAATAATAGGGCATATGAAAAATAGCATATTAAAATTTATAGTATTAAGTATTATTACGACATTTGCTTTTTCTTCTTGTTCTGATTATCTGGATAAGCAACCGGATGACCAGTTGGACTTAGAATCAGTATTTGAGAATAAAAAGAATATGGAACGTTGGCTGGCATATGTTTATCGCGGCCTGCCTGAATATTATACTTATGATGGTCCGGATGCCATAGCTGATGAACTGATTCCTTCGGTTGGTTGGGAAGCGCAAGGATTTAAAGCCATTCAATATCAAAAAGGTAACTGGACAGCAGACAATCCCGGAGTAATTACTTATTGGAATACTTATCCTAAATATATCCGTTCCGCTTATTTGTTTATCAAACATGCTCACCCGCTGGAGGCTGTACCGGCTGAAGAAGTGGACTTTATGAAAGCTGAATGTCGTTTCTTTATAGCTTATTATAATTCTATGATGGCTATAGCTTATGGTTCAGTTCCCATTATTCGCGAGGCTAGTGAAAGTACTTCGGCTGATGATTTGATGTTGAAACAAGAGCCGTTTTATAATGTAATTGATTGGGCGGATCAAGAAATGTTGGAAGCCTCAAAACAATTACCTGCCACTCAAACTGAAGATAAGAAATATGGTCGTGTAACTTCTGTCGGGTGCTTGGCAATGCGTGCGCGTATCTTATTATTTGCTGCAAGTGACTTGGTGAATGGTAATCCTGCATTGGCGAATATAAAAAACATTGATGGAACCCCTATCTTTAATTCTACACATGATCCGGAACGATGGAAAAGGGCAGTGGATGCTTGTAAACTGGTTATAGATGAGGCGGAAGCATCTGGCTATCATTTGCATTATGAATATTTGGATAACGGTGATATTGATCCTTTTCTTTCTTATCAAAATGCAGTGATGAAGAGATGGAATGAAGCCAACAGAGAATTACTGTTTGTTCGTACAATGGATTCCGGTGGATGGTATGATAAAAACTGTATCCCACGTGGTTTGGGTATTAATGGCGTGGGAGCGATCGGAATAACTCAATCTTTGGTTGATGCTTTTTTCATGAGAAACGGTCAAAGACCTATTATAGGCTATAATTCGGATGGCTCTCCTAAAGTTAATCCAGATGCTAATTATTCAGAGACAGGCTTTAGTACGCAAAAAGAGACTTATTCTACAAAGTGGCAGTATGGGTCTTCAGAAGGAGATCGTAATAAAGATGAAAATGTAGTTGTAGACGCCAATACATATAAAATGTATTGTGATCGCGAGCCTCGTTTTTATATTTCAGTACTGCATAACGAACAATGGCATATTGGTGGTAAGAGAAATACTGACTTTTATATGGATGGTAAAGACGGTGGTCCCTCTCACGACGCTCCATGGAGCGGCTATCTGGTACGTAAGAGAGTAGACCCATCTGCAAATCCCAAAGAAGGCAGTGGAGATTATAAAAACCGTCATGGTGCATTATGTCGTTTGGCAGAGATCTATTTAAGTTATGCTGAGGCGTTAAATGAATATAGCATTGAGAAGGGCACTTATACTGCTAATCAAAAAGAGATTCTGAAATATGTCAATTTGATTCGTGAGCGTGCGGGTATTCCCGAATATAGTGTTTCAGCTGAAGAAGGCAAGATAACAGCCCCATCAGATCCTGTAGAAATGCGCGAGTTAATTCGTCAAGAAAGGCGTGTGGAATTGAATTGTGAATCTGGACTTCGTTTTAATGATCTGCGTCGCTGGAAATTAGCCGAGAAAGTATTGGATGGTGATTTTTATGGCATGAATGCTTATATTAAAGTATCCGATGCGGACTATAGAAATAAATATTATACTCGTACAGTATATCAGACACGTAAATTTATAAGCTATTGGTGGCCTATTCCACAGGACGATATTGATAAGAATTGGAATTTGGTACAAACTCCTGACTGGACCGTCGGAAACCAATAAATAGTTATAATATTAATATATTGAATATAGATATGAAAAACGGATATATATTTAAGAAGAACCTTTTACGGTTCTTCTTCCTGACACTTGCTTCGTGTTTCATGGTAGCATGTAATGATGATGACGATACTACTGATTTGCTCGATAATCGTACAAGTTTAGTCCTGACTCCTTCTGATTATGAAATAGAACTCAAGGAAGATACCCCGGATGAGGTTGCATTGACGTTAAACTGGACGGAAGCTGATCCAATAGGCTCTGACTATTATATCTCCTATCTTTATAAAATGGATCTGGAAAATAACAGTTTTGGAACAAACACAATGATAAGAGAGTATATTGATGATGATTTTTCTAAAAGTTATACTCATAAAGAATTGCAAAGTTTATTGGTGTCAAAGTGGAAGCAGCATCCTGGTGATTTAGTAAAGTTACAAGCCCGTATTATCGGTTCTATAGAAGGCCCAAAGTTTGTAAAACCGGAAGTTTCTACAGTTACTATAAAAGTAAAGATGTATTCTGAAAAGACCTTTGTTGCAGACCATCTTTATATGTCAGGCACAGCTGTTAATGGTGAAGATATTGAAATCTTGCCAATGGAAAGTCAGCCGAAGCGTTATGTTTCCATTTGTGACTTGAAGGCAGGTAACCTTCACTTCCCGATTGTTTGGAAAGATGAAAATAAGATTAATGCCATTTCACCAGTTACTGCAGAACAACAGATTACTGATGGAGCAATGGAAGCTAAAATTAAGGGAACAGATAATGCTGGATATTGGGTGATTCCTGAAGATGGGCAGTATCGTGTAGTGGTAGATTTTGAAACACGTACCGTTACTATAGGTTTGGCTAGTAATTTTATAGAAGCTGATAAAATCTATATTGCCGGAACTTGTGTTAGCGCAGATGTAGAGATGACTCGCACGATAGAAGATGAAAATCAATATGCGTTCCATGCAGAACTGCAACCTGGTACTATTTATTTCCCGATCTTGTTTAATGGACAGAAAGATATGGCTATTGCTCCCGAAGAATCGGGCGATTTTACAGATGGTACAGCAATGAATATCTCGACAATGAGCCCGGAAGCAGCTGCACTTGCTTATCATTGGAATATTAAGACTGCAGGTGTCTATCGTGTTGTGATTAATATAAATACTAAAAAGGTTACGATTTACTCCCCCGAAACAGATCCTAAACCAATGGTTGTTTCGTGGACATGGAATAATAATACGGTGACTACCACTATTGAAAGAGTCTTTATTTGGGGACCATACGATGGATGGGCTAAAGATGGCACTGGTGATACAGGATTCACTATGGCTCATTCTATGACACCTAGTTTGGCAAATCCTTATTTGTTTATATACAAAGGAGCGGAGTTACCCAGAAAGAATTCCATTAAAGACAAAGATGGAAATGCACATCCGGGTGGATTGAACTTTAAAGTCGGACCGCAAAGTGCCGGTTGCTATACCTTTGGTTCAACAGCAGATGCCATCAGAGGATCTTATGACGGTTGCCTTGATATTGCAGAGAGTGACTACAATCAGAAACAGACTGTAGTCGGTGGCCAAGCTAACAACCGCTATGCTTTCTTTAGTGTACCTGTAGGAGTTAATTACATAGAATTAGATATTAAAGAACTGACAGTATTCTTTGATAAGAGATAATCAAGCAGGATAAAATTAAGAGTGCTATATCAATCTCGTGATTTTTATATGAATAAAGAGAACAATGATATAGCACTCTTTAAAAAAACAATTAGTAGTATGGTTATAAGAAAGATTAGTTATTATAGAGTAATTGTGTCTCTTTGTCTGTTTATGTTCCTTTTATCTCCTGTTTTCGGAGACGAGAATTCAGCCGTTTCATTTGATAAGGAACTATCAGAGAATAACATAGTTACGATTCAGCCTGATTCTTTGCGTATTCTTCATAACCCGCTTACAGGATGGGTGCTCTATGCAAGTATGGGAGTGGATGCTGCAGATTTTTGGGCACAGTATGACCATATGTATATTCCTGAACTGGGACACAATGTTAGTGTGACAGATTATGCTCATACGCTTTATATTCGCGCTAGTTGGACAGATTTTAATCCACAGGAAGATGTATATGGTTGGAAGATTGATTCTAATTTGAGAGCATATATTGAAGGAGCTTATCAGCGGAATATGCGTTTGGCATTTCGTGTTGTAGTTGACAGTCGTGATAAGAGAACAGAATTTACTCCTCAATTTGTAAAAGATGCCGGTGCAAAAGGATTTATGAATAAAGGTAAATGGTCACCTTATTCTGACGATCCTGTTTTTCAGAAGTACTATACTAAATTTGTGAAGGCCCTGGCTAAAGATTTCAACGATCCTTCGAAAGTTGAATTTATAGATGGATTCGGACTTGGGAAATGGGGAGAATATCATACAATGATTTATTCAACAGGTGATGATACTCCAAAGAAAGCAGTTTTCAATTGGGTGACAGATATATATTCTCAAGCTTTTGATAAAGTTCCGGTAGTAATTAACTACCATAGATGGATTGGTGCGGGAAAAGATTGGGTAGATGATGAACATTTTGCTGCTGACAGTGAAGAAATGCTGGAAGAAGCAATCAAGAAAGGATATTCATTACGTCATGATGCATTTGGTATGACAACCTATTATGGTAGTTGGGAACGTAGGTTTGCAGAAAAATATCGTAATATATGCCCCATTATTATGGAAGGTGGCTGGATTGTCAAATCACATAATTATTGGCAGGATCCTAGAGGATATCGCAAGGATTCACACGAGGACGTAAGACGCGGTGAGTTTGATGACAGCAAAGAGGCACATGTCAATATGATGGATTTTCGTTTTGGTGATACAAAGTCCTGGTTTAAAGATGCTTTTGATTTAGTACGCCGATTCCTTCGGGAAGGCGGGTATAGGCTCTATCCCAGTGAAATCTCTTTGCCGTTAGAAGTCTCTAAAAAAACACCGCCGACTATTAAACATTGCTGGAACAATCTGGGATGGGGGTACTGTCCTACTAATATTCCGCAATGGAATCAAAAATATAAAGTAGCTTTCGCTTTGCTTGATTCTGAAACGAATGAGGTGCGATATACATTTGTGGATACGGATACAGATTTATCCAAGTGGATAAAAGGAAGTCCCGCTGAATATGTATTTGAGCCGGATATGTCCAAAGTTGAAACGGGTACTTATGTTTGGGCTGTGGGCTTGGTTGACCGGAGTAATAAAGATCTCGTAGGGCTGGATATTGCCGCCAAAGGGGATATATTGGATTCGGGCTGGTTAAAATTGTCGAAAGTAAGCATAAAAAAATAAGAGCTATAGGTATGAAGATTAATTTTCAAAATATGTGCAGTTTGAGAAAAATAAGTTGCGGGCTTATTTTTTCTATGGCTATATCATTAGTCGCTTGCGGCAGTGATAATGATGAAGAAGGAGGTGATAATGGTGATGATGGTTTGGTAGAAGATACTTCTATTCCTGGGAACAGCATTGTCACGGTAAAGCAGAATCGAAATATCATTTTGCATAATCCTCTTTCCGGATGGGTATTATATGCGGGTATTGGTGATGGTTTATCTTCCACATTCTGGCAGGATTATGATAATTTCCCGTCATCAGAAGGCACTGTAAAGGTCTCTGATTATGCAAATACCTTATACCTTCGTGGTGCCTGGGCTGATTTTAATCCTGAAGAAGGAAAATACGCATGGAATTCCGATTGTGATACCCCTTCGGCTAAGCGACTGAAGATGTTGATAGAGGGAGCTAAGCAAAGAAATATGAAATTGGCCTTTACTTTTGTGGTGGATAGCCGTGATAAGCACTATAATTTTACTCCGAATTTTGTAAAAGAGGCTGGCGCGAAAGGATATGAAACACAAACAGGTTCAGTAAAAGTATGGTCTCCCTATCCGGATGATCCTATTTTCCAGAAATATTATGAGAAATTTATCAGGGCTTTGGCTAAGGATTTTAATGATCCCGACAAAGTACAGTTTGTAAGTGGTTCAGGATTTGGAAAATGGGGAGAGTATCATAGTGTATGGTACTATCAGGTGCGTGAGTTGGGAAAACCGGAGCTGCCGACTCGTGAGGCTGTTTTCGATTGGGTGACAGATTTATATTCTCAAGTATTTGATAAAGTTCCTGTGTTTGTAAATTATCATCGTTGGATAGGTACAAGTAAGGAATGGGACGGCAATAATTATGATAAAGATACTGAAAGATTAATAGGAAAAGCAGTAGCTAAAGGATATTCATTACGTCACGATGCGTTTGGTATGAAAACTTACTATTCTACTTGGGAACGCAATTTTATAGCCAAGTGGAAGTATCTCGTTCCTGTAGTAATGGAAGGTGGCTGGGTGAAAAATTCTCATGGAAACTCGATTCTGGGAGATGGATATGCCAATTATGCAGAAGTACGTCAAGGTGAGTTTGATGAGGCTAAAACAGCTTGCGTCAATATGATGGATTTACGCTATAATTCAGACTTTCATAATGGAGAAGCTTATTCATGGTTTAATGAAGCTTTCCAATTAGTTAAACAATTCTGTACAGAAGGAAGCTACCGTTTATTTCCGGACAGAATTTCTTTGCCTACAACTATCTCTAATGGTAAACAGATTGAAATAGCGCACCGTTGGAATAATTTTGGTTGGGGATATTGTCCGACAAATATTCCCCAGTGGAAGAATAAATATAAAGTAGCTTTTGCTTTATTGGACACCAAGAATGATAAACCGAAGTATGTATTTGTTGATGGAGAACCGGAAGCTTGTGATTGGGTGAAAGGTGCGGCTAAATCATATACGTTTACAACCCGGGTTGAAGGCGTGGAGGCAGGTAAATACATGTGGGCTGTTGGTATTGTTGATACGACAAAGCAGAATGAGATTGGAATTCACCTTGCTGTGAAGAACAATGTGACATCTGCCGGATGGTTGAAATTATTTGAAGTGACAGCTCGGTAAGTCATAATCAATTGAAAAATAGAAATGATAACTAACCGACGAAAAAACAGATGAGAAAAAAAGTTTTGATTTTGGGATTGTGCCTATTGGGAGTCACACATTCTCTTTCGTCAAAAGATAAAAAGAGTATTCCTTTGTATAAGGATGCCAAAGCTCCAATTGAAAAACGTATTGATGATTTAATATCGCGTATGACATTGGAGGAAAAGATTTTGCAGCTAAACCAATATACATTGGGACGAAATAACAATGTGAATAATGTTGGCGAAGAAGTGAAAAAAGTACCGTCAGAGATTGGTTCTTTGATTTACTTTGATATAAATCCAGAGTTGCGTAATAGTATGCAGAAAAAAGCGATGGAAGAATCTCGTTTGGGCATTCCCATCATTTTTGGCTACGATGCTATTCATGGATTTCGCACCATATATCCTATTTCGTTGGGGCAGGCCTGTTCATGGAATCCGGGATTGGTAGAACAGGCATGTGCGGTATCTGCACAAGAAGCCCGCATGTCTGGGGTTGATTGGACTTTTTCTCCCATGATCGACGTGGCACGTGATCCTCGATGGGGACGTGTAGCCGAAGGATATGGTGAAGATCCTTATACAAATGGAGTGTTTGCCGCTGCTTCGGTGCGTGGGTATCAGGGAGATGATATGTCAGCAGAGAACCGTATGGCTGCTTGTCTGAAACACTATGTAGGTTATGGTGCTTCGGAGGCTGGGCGAGATTATGTTTATACCGAAATTTCAGCTCAAACTCTTTGGGATACTTATCTACTGCCCTATGAGATGGGGGTGAAAGCTGGTGCGGCCACTTTGATGAGTTCTTTCAATGACATCAGTGGAGTACCTGGGTCAGCTAATCCTTATATCATGACCGAGATATTAAAGAAACGCTGGAAACATGACGGGTTCATTGTGTCTGACTGGGGGGCTGTGGAACAGTTAAAGAATCAGGGATTAGCCGCTACAAAGAAAGATGCTGCTCGGTATGCTTTTAATGCGGGGCTTGAAATGGATATGATGTCTCATGCCTACGATCGTTATCTGAAAGAGCTTGTAGAGGAAGGTAAGGTAACAATGGCACAAGTTGACGAATCAGTCCGTCGAGTATTGCGTGTAAAATTCCGTCTGGGTTTGTTCGAACGTCCTTATACTCCGGTTACTAATGAGAAGGATCGTTTTTTCCGTCCGCAAAGTATGGCTGTGGCCGCTCAACTGGCAGCAGAATCAATGGTGCTGTTGAAAAATGACAATCAGATATTACCACTTACAAACAAAAAAAAGATTGCCGTAGTAGGTCCAATGGCAAAAAATGGTTGGGACTTATTGGGTTCCTGGTGCGGACATGGAAAAGATACGGATGTGGAAATGCTTTATGATGGGTTGACTGCCGAGTTTGGAGGAGATGCCGAATTACGTTATGCAATGGGATGCAAACCGCAGGGCAATGACCGTTCAGGTTTTGCTGGCGCATTGGACGTTGCTCGTTGGTCTGATGTAGTCATTGTTTGTTTGGGTGAGATGCTTACCTGGAGTGGTGAGAATGCTTCCCGTTCTACGATTGCTTTGCCACAGATTCAGGAAGAATTGGTGAAAGAACTAAAGGAGGCTGGTAAACCTATTATATTGGTGCTTTCTAATGGACGTCCCTTGGAATTAAATCGCATGGAACCTCTTTGTGATGCTATATTGGAGATATGGCAACCGGGAATAAATGGTGCACGTTCAATGGCAGGAATTTTATCCGGACGTATCAACCCTTCCGGTAAACTAGCCATGACGTTCCCTTATTCCACAGGACAAATTCCTATTTATTATAATCGCCGCAAGAGCGGACGCGGACATCAGGGATTTTATAAAGATATAACAAGCGATCCGTTATATCCGTTCGGGCATGGATTAAGTTATACCGAATTTAAGTATGGCACTGTTACCCCTTCTGCTACTAAGGTGAAGCGCGGCGATAAACTGTCGGCAGAAGTGACCGTCACCAACACCGGTGCCCGCGATGGAGCAGAGACTGTTCATTGGTTTATTTCCGATCCTTATTGCTCTATCACCCGTCCGGTGAAAGAACTGAAACACTTTGAGAAACAATTTATCAAAGCCGGAGAAACGAAGACTTTCCGTTTCGACATCGACCTGGAACGTGATTTCGGTTTTGTCAATGAGGATGGTAAACGCTTCCTTGAAGCCGGCGAATATCATATTCTGGTACAAGGACAGACCGTTAAAATAGAACTGATAGACTAAAAATGTAAAGAACAAAAGTGTGTGAAGAGCTGATAGCTAAGTTGGTTTTTACACATATTATATTAACACAGAATCACCATGAAAAAGAAAATAGGAGGCATAGGTTTATGTATGCTTGCATGGAGCATATTAACCTGTGCACAGACAATCACTCCCCAAGCCGAACAACGTGCGAAGGACATTGTATCAAAAATGACTTTGCAAGAGAAAATAGAGTATATTTCCGGATATACCAGTTTTTCTCTGCGTGCCATTCCCCGTTTGGGAATACCTGAAATTAAGTTGGCTGACGGGCCGCAGGGAATTCGTAATCATGCTCCCAAGAGCACTTTATATCCTTCCGGAATACTTTCCGCTTCTACTTGGAACCGGGAATTACTTTATAAGTTAGGGCAAGGCTTGGGACAGGATGCCAAGGCAAGAGGAGTTAATATTCTGCTTGGCCCGGGCGTGAATATCTATCGTGCTCCATTGTGCGGCCGTAACTTTGAATACTTCGGTGAAGACCCTTACTTGACAGGTGAAACGGCGAAACAGTATATCCTGGGAGTACAATCGGAAGGAGTCATTGCTACAATCAAACACTTTGCTGCCAACAACCAGGAATGGAGCCGCCACCATGCCAGCTCTGACATAGACGAACGTACTTTGCAGGAAATCTATTTCCCGGCTTTCCGGAAAGCAGTACAGGAAGCCAATGTCGGCGCCGTAATGAACAGCTACAATCTGTTGAACGGTGTCCATGCCACCGAACATAAATGGTTGAATATTGATGTCTTGCGCAATCTTTGGGGCTTCAAAGGTATTCTGATGTCGGACTGGACTTCTGTATATTCCGCCGTAGGCGCTGCTAACGCCGGACTTGACCTCGAAATGCCGAAAGGACGTTTTATGAATTTGGAGAATCTGTTGCCTGCTATCAAAGCCGGCACAGTGACAGAAGAAACCATCAACCTGAAAGTACAACACATCCTGCAAACTCTGATTGCTTATGGTATGCTGGATAAGGAACAGAAAGACAGCAACATCGCAGAGGATAATCCTTTCTCCCGCCAGACAGCTTTAGAACTGGCGCGCGAGGGTGTAGTCCTGTTGAAGAATGAAGGAAACTTGCTCCCACTGAAAGGAAAGACAGCCGTAATGGGGCCTAATGCAAATTTGATTCCTACCGGTGGCGGCAGTGGTTTTGTCACTCCTTTTTCTACCGTCTCAGTGGCTCAAGGCTTGAAAGAATTGAAGAAAAAGAATCTGTTACTATTGACGGATGATGTGATTTATGAAGATATTGTCCATGAGTTTTATACTGATGCTAATCGTCAGATGAAAGGCTTCAAAGCTGAATACTTTAAAAACAAGACCCTTTCGGGCCAGCCTGAAGTAATACGCACGGAATCCTCTGTTGATTATGACTGGGGATATGGAGCACCTTTGGACGGCTTTCCGACAGATGGATTCTCTGTCCGTTGGACAGCCTGCTACATGTCACAAACTGACGGGCAGTTGAAACTTCATATCGGTGGTGATGACGGTTATCGTCTGTTTGTGAATGACAAGCATATTACAGGAGATTGGGGAAATCATTCATACTCTAGCCGTGAAGTTGAACTGCCGGTTGAGGGTGGTAAGGAATACCGTTTCCGGATTGAATTCTTTGATAATATTTCTTCGGCCATCATTCGTTTTAATGCTTATAGCCTTAATGAGGCGAAACTTCGTCAAGGATTGGCAAAGGTGGATAATGTTGTGTTCTGCACAGGTTTCAATAGTAATACCGAAGGCGAAGGCTTTGACCGTCCGTTTGCCTTGCTTCGCTATCAGGAATTGTTTATCAAGAAGATTGCGTCTATGCATCCCAATGTTGTGGTTGTACTGAACGCCGGTGGCGGTGTGGATTTCACCAACTGGTATGATGCTGCAAAAGCGATTCTTATGGCCTGGTATCCGGGGCAGGAAGGCGGTCAGGCAATTGCTGAAATCCTGACCGGTAAGATTTCTCCAAGCGGAAAGCTACCGATTTCTATCGAGCGGAAATGGGAAGATAATCCAGTGCACGGCAGTTATTACGAGAACTTAAAGGCGGAGATTAAGCGTGTAGACTATTCCGAAGGTGTCTTTGTCGGTTATCGTGGATACGACCGTTCGGGAAAAGAACCTTTCTATCCGTTTGGCTACGGTTTGTCCTATACTACTTTCGCTTATAGTAATATGGCTGCGGAGAAAACGGGTGAGCATCAGGTTACCGTTAGCTTTGATATAGAGAATACAGGTAAGATGGATGCTTCGGAGGTGGCACAAGTGTATGTGCATGATGTACAGTCTTCTGTTCCCCGTCCGTTGAAAGAACTGAAAGGATATGAAAAGGTATTCTTGAAGAAAGGGGAGAAGAAGCGGGTTTCTGTTGTGCTGGATGAGGATGCATTCTCTTTTTACGATATGAATCAACACCGCTTTGTAGTGGAAAAAGGAGACTTTGAGATCTTAGTCGGTCCTGCTTCCAGTCAATTGCCTTTAAAGGCTATGGTTGAACTGTAATGACCGAATGATAAACAAATAAATATAGAATGAAAAAAACACTTTTATTGGGAGCGTCTCTGTTATGTTCCGTTTTTATAATGGCAACAGAGATTCCTTTTCAAAAAGCAGAAATAAAGTCTATCATGCGAAAGGTGGCGGATTGGCAGATTGCCAATCCACACCCCGCTCCTGAACATGACGACTTGAACTGGCCGCAAGGTGCTCTTTATGTCGGCATGGTGGATTGGGCGGAATTGGCTGAAAAAGAAGACAATGATGATACATATTATAAGTGGCTTACCCGTATAGGCCGACGGAATTGCTGGCAGCCGGACAAACGGTTTTATCATGCTGATGACATCGCTGTATCACAGTCCTTTTTGGATTTATACCGCAAGTACAAAGACGAAGCAATGATTATCCCTACGCTCGCCCGTACGGAATGGATTGTCAATCATCCATCCGAAGGTAGTTTCAAGCTGGTGGAGGGAGACTTAAAGACCTTGGAACGTTGGACTTGGTGTGATGCTCTCTTTATGGCTCCCCCTGTATATGCCAAACTGTATATGCTGACCGGAGAGAAAAAATATATCAAATTTATGAATCGTGAGTATAAAGCGACTTATGATTACCTGTTCGATAAAGAAGAAAACTTGTTCTACCGTGACTGGCGTTATTTTGATAAGTGCGAAGCCAATGGCAAGAAAGTCTTTTGGGGACGTGGCAACGGTTGGGTGCTTGGTGGTCTGGTTGAAATATTAAAGGAACTGCCCAAGAAAGATAAGAACCGCAAATTCTATGAGGAATTATTTGTAAAACTGGCTACCCGTGTTGCCGGATTACAGCATCCGGACGGTTTCTGGCATGCCAGTCTTTTGGATCCTGCCTCTTATCCATCACCGGAAACAAGTTGCACTACTTTCATTGTCTATTCCATTGCTTATGGAATAAACGAAGGTTTATTGGATAAGGAAATTTATCTTCCTGTAATGATAAAAGGCTGGAATGCATTAGTCTCGGCTGTGGAACCGAATGGGAAACTGGGTTATGTGCAGCAAATCGGTGCCGACCCGAAGAAAGTGACTCGTGACATGACGGAGGTTTATGGAGTTGGTGCTTTTTTGATGGCAGGCAATGAAATTTACAAAATGGCGAGATAATCTGTTCCCTCTGTGAAGATAGTAGACAATAATCATAAAAACGCTGTACTGTGATGAAAAAAATCTTATTGACATGCATAGCCGTAGCCTGTAGCCTTGTGGCTGTAGCCGAAGAACTGCTCATCGAAGCAGAAAGCTTCAGCCAGCGAGGCGGCTGGGTGCTCGACCAGCAGTTCATGGATCAAATGGGTTCGCCCTATCTCATGGCACATGGCATGGGCATCCCTGTGGTGGATGCTACGGCAGAAATCAACATTCCCCAGGCGGGCACTTACTACGTATATGCCCGTACTTACAACTGGACTTCACCTTGGACCGATGCCGAGGGCCCCGGAAAGTTCCGCCTGGCTTTAGGCGGCAAATTGCTGAAAGCTACATTAGGACATACCGGTAATTCCTGGCAATGGCAATTTGCCGGAAAGACAGTATTGAAAGCAGGGACTACCACCCTTGCCCTGAAAGACCTCACCGGTTTCGACGGTCGTTGCGATGCCATTTACCTTACGACCGATGCGAATACGCAGCCCGCTACCTGGGATGCGGCAGAGACAGCCGCACTTCGTACCCGCCTGCGACAACAACAGCCGGTGCCCGCTCATCAATACGACTTTGTGGTAGTAGGAGGGGGAATAGCTGGAATGTGTGCTGCCGCATCTGCTGCCCGATTAGGTTGTAAGGTGGCATTAGTGAACGACCGTCCTGTATTGGGCGGTAATAACTCGTCGGAGATTCGTGTACACCTCGGCGGTATCATCGAAATGGGACCTAATCAGGGATTGGGGCGTATGATACGTGAATTCGGTCATGAACGTTCCGGCAATGCCCAACCGGGCGACTACTATGAAGACCAGAAGAAGGAAGACTTTATAGAGGCCGAAAAGAACATTACCCTTTATGCTTCTCAACGTGCGGTAGCCGTGAAGATGCAAGGAGACCGCATTGCGTCAGTCACTATCCAGCACATCGAGACAGGCAAACAAACCGAACTTACCGCTCCTCTCTTTAGCGACTGCACAGGTGATGCTACCATAGGCTATTTAGCCGGTGCCGATTGGGCTATGGGGCGTGAAGGTCGCGATGAATATGGCGAGAGCCTTGCTCCCGAGCAACCCGACTCATTGGTGATGGGGGCTTCTATACAATGGTATAGTAAGGATATGAAGAAGAAAACCTCATTCCCTCATTTTGAATATGGCGTGCGCTTTGACGCTGAAAACTGTGAGCCTGTAACTATGGGCGAGTGGAAATGGGAAACGGGTATGAACCGCAATCAAGTCAGCGAAGCTGAACGTGTACGCGACTATGGACTTTTGGTGATATATTCCAACTGGAGCTATCTGAAGAATCACTATAAAGACCATAAGAAGTATGCCAACCGTTCCCTCGACTGGGTGGCGTATGTTTCAGGCAAACGTGAATCACGCCGTCTCTTGGGCGACTACGTACTGTCACAGGACGATATAGACAAGAATGTGGCGCATGAGGATGCTTCGTTTACCACGACCTGGAGCATCGACCTTCACTTCCCCGACAGCGTGAACAGTGTCCGCTTTCCCGGCAATGAATTCAAGTCGGCTACGGTGCATCGTTGGATTCATCCTTATGCCGTTCCCTATCGCTGCCTCTATTCGCGCAATGTGGACAATCTCTTTATGGCAGGTCGTAATATGAGTTGCACCCATGTAGCTTTGGGTACGGTACGTGTGATGCGTACTACCGGCATGATGGGTGAAGTAGTAGGTATGGCAGCCGGACTCTGCCACAAACGTAGTGTAGAGCCGCGCGATATCTATCATCATCACCTGCCCGAACTGAAGCAACTTATGCAAGCGGGTCTGGGCAAACGCGATGTGCCCGATAACCAACGCTTCAACGAACCCAACAAATTGTTGGAAGTTCCGGGAGCTTACATCAAACCGTAGACAAACTATGAGCAAAAAAAATATTATTACGATATTTCTATCGGCAATATGTACCTTGCCGCTTTGGGGAGGACAACAGTATTACGCTTTTCTGAAAGGTGACACGCTACGTATAGGCAATAACTATATGGAACGCGCCATGCTGTGGAATAACGGTGCACCCGTTACCATCAGCCTTACTGACAAGCAACACGGAAAAAACATTCCGGTACAGGGCAAACAACCCGATTTCTCGATTGTGAAAGGTATCCCTACGGATGCCACGCTCACCGTGAACGAGATACCGACGAACGGCATCCACGCCAGTTATCTGCAGGCTACCGTGGCTTGCACTATCGGTTCGCTGAATATAGAGCGTCGCTATCGCATTTATGCAGACTGTCCCGCCATTGCTTGCGACACCTATCTGAAAGGACAAGTGGAACTTTATCAGAATAAGGAGGATAACCGCTCTAACGCTGACCGCAAAAATATAGAGCACACGGCCGATATGGCTACGGGGGTGAAAACTCCCACGCTCGACAGGCTGCAACTATCCGGCAATCATTGGAGTGCCCGCACAATAGAGTTTTTCGACTACACCGATTGGAACGACAATCTGGTGACCGGGCGTACCTGGCTTCCTTACCGTCGCAATACGTATCGTGGTAATTTGCTTTTTGCTCATGACGTAGTTACGCGTCAAGGCTTCTTTTTTTTGAAAGAGGCTCCTAGCAGCAGTACCCAATTACATTATCCGGGTTCTGACTTCGTGGCGGACTTTAGCGATTTTATGGTAGTGGGGCTGGGCATTGCGTCTCATGATGTAAAGCCGGATAGCTGGACCCGCGTTTATGGATGCGTTACCGGCATCTATACCGGCGGCGAGCAAGAAGCGCTTACTGCCTTGCGCCTCTATCAGAAACAACTGCGTCATCATACCGCCGCACAGGATGAGATGATTATGCTCAATACCTGGGGCGACCGTAGCCAGGATGCCAAAATAGATGAGGCTTTCTGTCTGGCAGAACTAGACCGTGCCGCACGCATGGGCATCACCCTCTTTCAACTGGATGATGGCTGGCAGAGCGGAAAAAGCCCTAACTCAAAGACCGCCGGAGGTAGTTTTAAGGATATTTGGAAGAATACCGGTTACTGGACGCCCAACCCCACGAAATTCCCTCATGGTCTGAAACCTATTGTAGAGAAAGGCAAGAAATTGGGTATTCGCATCGGATTATGGTTCAACCCCAGCATACAGAATGATTTTGCCGATTGGCAAAAAGATGCGCAAGCCATTATCGGACTTTATAAGAAGTACGGCATCTGCTGTTTCAAGATAGACGGCCTGCAGATACCTACCAAGACAGCCGAACAGAATCTGCGCCGACTGTTTGATACCGTGTTGGAGCAAACCAACTATGAAGTGATTTTCAACCTCGATGCCACTGCCGGTCGTCGCGGCGGGTATCACTATATGAACGAGTACGGCAACATCTTCCTGGAAAACCGCTATACCGATTGGGGCAACTATTACCCTTATCGCACCTTGCGCAACCTCTGGATGCTGTCTCGCTATGTACCGGCGGAGAAGATGCAGATAGAGTTTCTTAATAAATGGCGTAATGCCGACAAGTATGACGCTGCCGATCCTTTTGCCCCCGCCCGTTACAGTTTCGATTACCTCTTTGCTATCACCTTGGCGGCACAGCCGTTGGCTTGGATGGAGGCTTCGAACTTGCCCGAAGAGGCTTATATTACGGCATCTCTGCTCAAGAAATACCAACCCTTGCAACTCCGGTTTCATCAAGGCGTCATACTGCCTATTGGTGAAGAACCCTCGGGACGCTCGTGGACCGGATTCCAATCGACCGTCTCCGGCACGCAAGGTTATCTTGTTGTTTACCGTGAAGACAACGAGCAAGCTAGGGGGACTATTGACACCTGGCTTCCTGAAGGCAAGAAAGTGGATTTTATCCCTGTGATGGGAAGTGGCAAGAAGTTTGCTGCAAAAGTCGGCGCACAGGGTAGAGTAAGTTTCGAGCTAAATGACAAGAACTCTTTCGCACTCTATCAATACGAAGTAAAACCATAAAAAGGCGGCTATCTGCATTCTACGCTAATAACGAGTGATGTGTTAACTTCTGATTCGCAGAGTAGTATGGTAGGTGGAGAGAAGCATTAATACCTCTGCTGTTGGATGTTAATAGTTGAGTTGTCAGGTATTAATAGCTGAGCGGATAGGTATTAATAGTTGAGATAATGGGTATTAATAGTTTGAGACAATGAGTATTAATAGCTGATAAATGGGATATTAATATAACAACGACAAATGAAATAAAATAGGGAACTATGGTAAAAAGTGTACGTTTTCTTCTTCTCCTGATAGCATTTGTCTCCATGCAGATAGTTGCATGGGGACAGCCGCAGGAAAGACTGGTTCAAGTGCAGGTCACTCCAGACCACACCAATTGGCTGTATAAACCGGGAGAAAAAGTGAAATTCAAAGTAGTGGTATTGAAATGCAATATCCCACAGGATAATCTGGAAGTACGTTATGAGATTTCGGAAGACATGATGAAACCTCATCAGACAGGCAAACAGCCTTTGAAGAATGAAAAGCTTGAAATTAACGCAGGGACTATGAAAAAAGAAGGGTTCCTGCGTTGCCGTGCTTTTGTCACTTGCCAAGGGCGTGAGTATGAAGGCGTGGCTACCGTCGGCTTTTCTCCTGAAAAATTGCAACCGACCACTCCGTTGCCCGTCGACTTTCTGGAATTTTGGAAAAGTACCAAAGAAGCCGCTGAAAAGTGGGCACTGGAACCGATAATGACTTTACTGCCAGAAAGGTGCACGGATAAGGTGAACGTATATCATGTCTCCTTTGCGAACAATGACTATGCGTCCCGTATGTACGGCATCCTTTGTGTTCCGAAGGCTTCCGGGGAATATCCGGCGATTCTGAAAGTGCCGGGCGCAGGCATCCGTGCCTATAACGGAGAAGCCGAACGTGCCGGAAAAGGTTTTATTATTCTGGAAATCGGTATCCACGGCATTCCGGTCAACCTGACGGGAGATGTGTATCACCGGCTTTATAACGGTGCTTTGAAGAATTACCACTCGTTCAATATGGACAATCGGGACAAGTACTATTACAAACGGGTTTATACAGGCTGTGTGAGAGCCATTGATTTCATTTACACACTTCCCGAATTTAACGGTAATCTGGCGACTTTTGGAGGAAGCCAGGGCGGTGCGCTTTCCATTGTAATTGCCGGACTGGATGCTCGTGTCAAGGGATTGGTTTCTTTCTATCCTGCTTTGTGTGATATGGCGGGTTATGCCCACGGTCGTGCAGGCGGTTGGCCGCATCTGTTTAAGGATGAGAAGAACCGGACACCGGAAAAGATTAAAACCATTCAGTATTTTGATGTAGTCAACTTTGCCCGTCAGGTTAAAGTGCCGGGATTTTATATCTTCGGATATAATGACAGAGTTTGTCCGCCTACCACCACTTACTCCACTTATAACGTGATTAATGCTCCAAAAGAACTGTTTGTAGCTGAAACGACCGCTCACTATGCCTATGCCGAACAGTGGAGCGCAGCCTGGAACTGGGTAATGAATTTCCTAAAAAATAAATCGAAATAGGCACGGATTACACGGATTAACACTGTTGTTTTACCTATTCTATTCTAAAAGCCGTGTAATCCGTGCCTGAACTTATTATATACACTAATTATAACAACATACTTAAATGAAAACAGGTGAGAAATTAAGTCTATGTCTATTGTTGCTAATCGCTTTTGCCGGAAGCGTTGCGGCACAGGAGCTGATAACGAATGTATATGGTCGCAACATCCATTCGCTGAATGGTAAATGGAATGCCATCATCGACCTGTACGACCAGGGACAACGGATGAAAATCTATGAAAACCGGCAACCGGAAGGAAATATTGATTTCTACGAATATGCGTTTGAAGGCGGGTTGCGTCTTAATGTTCCGGGAGACTGGAACTCTCAATCACCCGAATTGAAGTATTACGAAGGCACTGTATGGTATGCCCGTCACTTTGATGCCAAACGCTTGGCAGACAAACGCCAGTTCCTTTATTTCGGTGCTGTCAGCTATCGTAGCAAAGTCTACCTGAACGGAAAAGAGATAGCAGAGCACGAAGGCGGTTTTACTCCTTTCCAAGTGGAAGTGACAGACCTGTTGAAAGACGGTGACAACTTCTTGGCGGTAGAAGTGAACAACCGCCGTACCAAAGACGCCATTCCCGCTATGGCATTCGACTGGTGGAACTATGGCGGCATCACAAGAGATGTATTGCTGGTGAAAACTCCCCGGACATTTATAAAAGATTATTTCATCCAATTGGATAAAAACACTCCAGACCGCATCATCGCCCGCGTGCGTCTTTCTGATAAAAAGGCTGGTGAGAAAGTAACAGTTGCCATCCCCGAACTCAAAATCAACGCGGAGCTCACCACCGACGCAGAAGGAAAGGCGGAAACCGTATTGAATGCGAAGAGGCTGCAACGCTGGTCGCCGGAAGAACCGAAACTCTATGGCGTGACTGTATCTTCAAGTGCCGACCGTGTGGAAGAGCAAATCGGCTTCCGCAATATCACCGTGAAAGGAACTGATATTTACCTGAACGGGAAGCCGACATTTATGTGCTGTATCTCTTTTCACGAAGAAATCCCGCAACGTATGGGACGTGCTTTCTCGGAAGCCGATGCGGCCATGTTGCTGAATGAAGCGAAAGCGCTTGGCGTGAACATGATTCGCCTGGCTCATTATCCGCAGAATGAGTACACGGTACGCCTGGCGGAAAAGATGGGCTTCCTTCTCTGGCAGGAGATTCCCATTTGGCAAGGCATTGACTTTACAGACAATGATACCCGTAAGAAAGCGCAGAGGATGCTTTCTGAAATGATTAAGCGTGATCAGAACCGCTGCGCGGTAGGTTATTGGGGTGTCGCCAATGAAACACAGCCTTCCAAAGAACGGAATGAATTCCTTACTTCCCTGCTCGAAACGGGAAAGCAACTGGACACTACCCGCCTGTATGTTGCCGCTTTCGACCTTGTGCACTTCAATAGCGAAAAACAGCGTTTTGTAATGGAAGATTCTTTTACTTCCCAACTGGACGTCGTAGCTATCAATAAATATATGGGCTGGTATCATCCGTGGCCTGTGGAACCGAAAGACGCTATATGGGAAGTAGTGACGGACAAACCGTTGATTATCTCGGAATTTGGCGGCGAAGCATTGTACGGTCAGTCCGGTGATGAGAACGTAGTCAGCTCTTGGAGTGAAGAATACCAGGCACGCTTGTACAGAGACAATATCCGTATGTTCGACAATATCCCGAACCTGCGTGGCGTATCTCCCTGGATTCTGTTCGACTTCCGTTCCCCATTCCGTTTCCACCCCACCAATCAGGATGGCTGGAACCGCAAAGGGCTCATATCCGACCAAGGTATGCGTAAGAAAGCGTGGTATCTGATGAGAGATTATTACATGAAAAAGAGAAATAACCGATAAGTTTAGTTATATTTGAATGTGATGAAGCAATATAAGATTGTAGTGATTTGTATGTGCATACTGCTCCTTCTTGCCGGAGGAGTGTATGCGCAGCAAAAAACGGTCAGGATACTTGCCATCGGCAACAGCTTCTCCCAAGATGCCGTGGAGCAATATCTGCATGAACTTGCCGAAGCCGAAGGCATTTCAACCATAATCGGCAATATGTTTATTGGCGGCTGTTCCCTGGAACGTCATGTGAAAAATGCCCGTGACAATGCTCCTGCCTATGCCTACCGGAAAATCGGTACAGATGGAAAAAAACGGGAAAAGGGTAAGATGTCTTTGGAAACGGTGCTTGCAGATGAAGACTGGGATTACGTCAGCCTGCAACAGGCAAGTCCTTTTTCGGGAATGTATGAGACGTATGAAGCTTCTCTTCCCGAGCTCATAGAATATGTAAAAGCACGCCTTCCAAAGAAAACAAAGCTGATGCTGCACCAAACCTGGGCGTATGCATCTACTTCCAGGCATAGTGGATTTAAAAACTACAACTGCAATCAACTCACCATGTATCAGGCTATTGCCGATGCAGTGAAGAAAGCGGCTAAGGCGAATAAGATAAAGATTGTCATCCCTTCGGGCACTGCCATACAAAATGCGCGCACCTCTTTCATCGGCGACCACCTGAATCGGGACGGCTATCATCTGGATGTGAAGATTGGACGTTATACCGCTGCCTGTACCTGGTTCGAACGCATCTTCAAACACAATGTAGTCGGGAATCCTTATACCCCGGAAGGGCTGGATGAGGCACGAAAAGCTGTTGCTCAGAAAGCTGCCCATGCAGCAGTAAAGCATCCGTATAAGGTAACCGATCTGTCTATTACTAACTAACAATGGACATTGCCGCCCGTCTTGCAGCAGAATCCATGGTATTATAGATGACTTGATTCAAATGTAAATGCAGCACACCAAAGGCGATTTGATTGCTCGTGGCAACCCGATGGTGTACTGCATTTATTTTTCGTATATTGTATGGTTTACTCCATTAAGAACTGGCGTATAGAACAATGGCGTATACCCTCGTAGCTATTTCCGCTGAATGTATCTTCTGTTACCACTATTTTGGGATAGTTGTCCTGTATCTTTAGCAGGTTTCCAAATTCTCTTTCTGCTGTCTTGTCGCTATCTATTTTTAAAGCGACCTGTATATATAGTTTTTCTCCATTCTTTTCTCCGACAAAGTCAATTTCCTTATCTCCGTAATAGCCAACCTTAATATCGTAACCTTTGTATAAAAGGTGGTTATACACTAGATTTTCCAATATTTTGGCTTTGTCTGTAATGCGATATCCGATGACAATGTTCCGGATTCCCATATTTTCGAAATAATATTTCTCTCCTATCTCAAATACGCGTTTCCCAATTAAATCATACCGCTCTACTCGGTGGATAAGGAAAGCATTGTTTAAATATTCTGTATAGCTTTGTATTTGGTTTACTGATATGGCGGTATGTTGTGATTTTAAATAATCACTGATATTCTTTGCCGAGAAGAGATTGCCTATGTTTTCGGATAAAAATTGAATCAGTTTCTCAAGGAACAAAGTATTGCGTAACTTGTATCTACTGACAACATCACGAAATACAATCGTGGAATATACACTCTTCAAATATTCATTGACTGTTTCATCTTCGAGAGGTAGATTTAATAAATAGGGAAGTCCGCCATAACGGCTATATAATTCGTAACTCGTTTCACTTTCAGTTAATCCGTGGAATTCAAGAAACTCAGAATAGGAGAGACTATATATTTTGAATTCGATATATCTGCCACTTAAATAAGTGGCGAGTTCTCCTGAAAGCATCTTGGCGTTACTACCTGTAATGTATATATCATTATCTTCATTGAGTAGGAGCGAACGGATGACTTTTTCAAACCCGGGAATATCTTGTATTTCATCGATAAAGATATAATTCTTAACTTTTTCTTTGCTATGAGAAATGATGTACGAGTGTAAATCTTCTGCTGTTTGTAGAGAACTGAATGTAAAATCTTCAAGATTGACATAGATAATATTCGCATCCGGTTCTTCTGCTAAAATTTCTTCAATAAGTTGGTAAAGGAGGAAACTTTTGCCTACACGGCGTTGCCCTGTTAACACCTTGGCTACTGATTTTTGCATAAAAGGTTTTATTCGGTCAATATAACCTTTTCTTTTTTTGAGGATTCGAGGAAAGTTCATGGGCCTGAAAGTTTTAATTATACCTTAAACTCTTGCGAATATACGGAAAAGTTTTAATTATACCTTAAACTTTCGGAGATTTAATGGAATGTTTTAATCAAAACCCTCTTATTGAACTTTCATGCTATAATCCGCTTTCAGCCGTTTCTGCTTTATCTGTAAACGCTTTGCTGGAAGGAGATAGCGGCTGAAACCGGAAAATATCATCCCTTGCAGGAAGGTACTGTAGGCAAGGGGGAGTGCTTTCAGCGCATTCAGCTTTTCAGGCTTACTAGTAGAGCTATATATTCAGCGTGATGGGTATATATACTCACCATGCTGAATATACATGTCCACCAAGCGGGATCTATAGATCCACCACGTGGGCAAAAGTGAGGTGAAATGTGGGCTTATGGCTGCTTGCGCGTGGGCTCGAACACGCCAGCACGTGGGCTGAACAAAACAGAGCCTGTATTTGGGTAAAACAGAGGCTCTGTTACAATGAAATGCAGGCTCCGTTTTGTTACAACAGAGCCTCTGTTGAAAGTAAATATGGCAAAAGGAACTGGAGTTAAACACTTTTGCTTTCAGGAGTGCTTTCAGCAAAAATCACCGATGAAAAGGGGCTTTTTTAAAGAACTGAAGGCTGAAGGCGGTTTTTATTCTAATAGTTAGTAAGGAATTTGACTGTAACAAGAAAGGGAATCAAGTTTCTTTCTCCATCTTTTATTTTTCATTGCAACAAAAGCATGCTTTCTTATAGGGAATCAGTCCTTTTTACAGTTGAATTCTGAAGGCAGGCATCCGAACTCTTCTTTGAAATATTTAGCGAATTGTTTGGGTGACAGTCCCACTTGATAAGCTATTTGAGAAATGCTTTCCTGACTCTGTTCTAATAATTGCTTTCCTCTTTTTATGCGCAAGACACGGATAAATTCAAGAGGGGACTTGCCTGTTATCGTCATTAGTTTTTTGTATAAGTGACCACGACTCATTCCGACAGTCATGCTTAGGTCTTCGACAGAGAAATCTGTATTGTCCATATTCTCTTCCACTGCTTGTATGGCTCGCTCAATAAGCCTTTCATCAATAGTGCTGATGGTAATCTCGGCAGGAGACACTTCAACTTTTCCGAATCGTTGATGGTTGCGGCTACTCCATTCTAACAGCTTTTGGATACGGAGTAGAAGAATATCCAGATTGAAAGGCTTGGTTATATAGTCATCGGCACCTTCACGCAATCCTTCCAGCATATGTTCCTGGGCGGTTCGTGCAGTTAGTAAAATAACAGGGATATGTGAGTAACGGAAGTCTCCCTTTATCTTATTACATAGCTCCAGTCCGTTCATTATCGGCATACGGACATCGCTTATCACAAGGCTGATATCATGCAGGGCCAATATCTCCATTGCTTTTTCACCTTGTTCGGCCTCATAAACAGTAAATCGGTCTTTCAGGCAGTCAACAATGAATTGTCGGAAATCTTCGTTGTCCTCCACAATAAGTAATGAACGACCTGTTGGCGTTTTTGCTTGCTCCGGTTCTTCCTGTATGTCTGGTCTTTCAGTTGGCGTTGCCGTGGGATTTATGTTCTTGCATTCATGTCGTATGGGGAACATAAATTCAAAGATAGTACCTTGGGGATGATTATCGCGAATTTGAATGTCGCCATTATGGAGAGTAACATATTCTTTGACTATATGCATGCCTATGCCACTGCCGATATAATCAGTGGATGAGTGCTCTTCTTGATAGAAACGGTCGAATATTTTAGCTTTGTTTTCTTCACGTATCCCGATTCCGGTATCCGCCACTTGGATGCAGGCATATTCTCTTTCATCTTTTATGATACGATCCAGCACTACGTTCACGCTTCCGTGATTCACGTTGTATTTGAATGCGTTCGATAATAGATTAAGCATTATGCGCTGCATTTTATTCTTATCAAAGTCTGTTTCCAGATTATCGGTTTTCAATGAAAGGCTGAAGGCAATATTCTTTTTGTCGCCGTACGAATAGAAAGAATCACATACTTCTTTGATGAAATCTGCCAAATCACCGTGGGAAGGATTGAGTTGGGCTTTACCATTATCCAGCCGACGTAAATCAAGCAGTTGGTTGATAACGTCCAGGAGTGCCAATGCATTGCGATGAATCAACTTCAATTCCTTTTTTATGTCTTGTGCCGTATTAGTAGCCAATATTTGCTCAAGAGGAGTGATGATAAGTGACAAAGGAGTGCGCAGGTCATGGCTTACATTAGTGAAAAAGCGTAATTTGGCTTCGTCAATTTCATGCTGCTGCACCGTTTCCATATCACGTTTTTGTTGAAGCAATAATCGACGGTGTTTCCGTTTCATGTGGATAAAGATAAGTGATATGGCACTCACCAACAGTAATGCATAGATGCTATAAGCTATATTAGAAAGCCAGAATGGCGGATACACATTGATGGAAAGTGTAGCACTTGCATCGTTTTCATAATCATGAACCTTCATTACCCGTACTTGAAGTTGATAAGTTCCGGGAGCCAGTTTATTGAAATAAATCCGGTTTCCCTCCAGCTTTGTCCATTCTTCGTTTTTATTGAGTCTGTATTCGTATTGTAGCTTGTGCAGATTGCCATAGTCCATAGCCGAGACTTCCACAGCAAAACTGTTGTCTGAATAGTTCAGGTTGAGGTTGTTAAGCAACTGGATGTTCTTTGTGAGAATGATACGTCCGTTGTGTGCGGGCCTGTTTGCATTGACACACTCATTATCAATATATAAGTCGGTGAATATTACTTGGCGGTCGAAGTAAAACAAGTCATTGCCGCGTGGGATAATTTTTACGTATCCTCCTCCGCCTCCGGCAATTACTTCATTCCTGTGATTGCAGAAGATTGAAAAATTATTGAAAGTAAGGTTACCGATTCCATCCTCTTCATAATAAGGGTGGCAACGGAAGTCGGGCATACTGGTAGCATCGGATTCCACTACTTCCACGTGGGTGATGCCATGGTCTGTAGTGAGCCACATATTGTGAGATGCATCTTCGATAATGGCACGTATATATGAATGGGAAACACCGTTTGCGGTATTCAAATTGATTAACTTATTTTGCTTCGGGCTATACACATTGACCCCTTTCCGTCCGCCTATCCATAGTAGTCCGCGTGAATCTTGATAGATGCAATTGGCGAACTTATCTTGTATCACTTCTTCACCGTCGGCAGTTTGTTCCAATATCGTCATTTCCCGGGTGGAAGTATTCATGTGGTACACTCCGGAACTGGTAGCCACATAAAGAGAATGACCATCAACATATGCCAGGTCGGCAATGTAATTGGTCAGTAAAGTTGAATTACTCATTGTATAATCTTTGAGCATTCCGGAAGGTTCCAGGCAGTAGAGTCCTTGCGAGTAAGTGGCAAACCATAAGTTACCGGCATTATCCTGTGTGATACGACGTATGTATTGAGGCAGTTCCACCGGATTATTTTCCGCCGCTTTGAGCGGAGTGAACTGGCCGTTCTGATAATAAAACGCTCCACCGCCGAAACTTCCCCACCACACTCTGCCTTTGTTGTCATGGAAAGAACAAACAATCAAGTCGGAAGGAATTTCTTTGTTCTTTGATTTATAATAAGTATAGGTGTTTTTATCCTTGTCGTAACTGGCTATGCCTTCACCGTCAAATCCCAGCCATAGTTTGCCCTCTCCGTCTTCGTAGAAACAACTGACATCCTCCAGTTGGGGACAATAATGGTTTTCGAATATCAGATTGTTCAAACCTGAATAGGCTACGCCCTGTTTGCCGGTTCCTATCCATATCACGTCGCGGTTGTCCTTATAGATATAGGTCACGTGATTGTCCGGCAGGGAATATAATTTGTCGACATCCTTGAATAGACGCGTCACCTTGCCCTTTTCTTTATCATACGGGCATATGAATATTCCTCTGCCATCGGTTCCTATCCAGATATTCCCTTTGCCGTCGTCGGTTATTGTGGTAATCATGGTTCGTTCTCTACTGAGTTCCGTTCGGGCGGCAAAGTCAATCCAGTTGTTTTCTGTCAGAGAATAACATTTGACATCCGCGCTGTGCGGGGCGTACACCCAAAGCTGGGAAGAAAAGTCCAGATAAATGTGAGGCACATAAGTGGTATGTATTTCCGTATGAAACAGTTTGGTTATGGATTTATGCATCCAGTCTATGTTAATTACATTTCCATCGGTCATGAGAATGTAACATCTTTTGTTGCGGCATGCCATGTCGGCAATGTTTACGCTGCCCGGAAGTGACTGTTTGTACAGCGTTTCATCGGAGAAGATGTAGTAATACAATGTGTTGTCTGCAACACACCACAGGTTCTTGTCGTCATCTATGAATAATTGCCTGGGGCTTTCAAAGATACCTATCTTGTGCAGAAGAAGCTCCGTTCTGTTATCCAGTTCGTCCATTTCACGGTCATAAAAACAATAGTTAACCGGAGTTTTTATCCATATATTGCCTGCTGCATCTTCTGCTACCCATTCTACGCTATTGTTGTAAGCTCCTTGCCGGAGGGTGGTATAAGTCTTGAAATGATACCCGTCATAGCGGTTCAGGCCATCACGGGTAGCAAACCACATGAACCCATATTTATCCCGTTCTATCGCCTGAATATAATTGTCGGACATGCCTGTTTTTACTCCCAGCTGGTGAAAACTCATTTCGTTTGAAGCGTATGATGCCAGGCTATTCAGCAAGGAGATAAGAAGAAACAAAGGAATTCGTAAGTGTCTTTTCATAATTGTATCTTTTCACGTTGCTAAGTTAAGAATTCCGTTCATAAATCCCTTATCCCGAATGTATCATTTTAGGGGAAGATATGTGTCTTTTGTATCTTTTTCTATCCCGAATCGATTATTCTCCGGTCGGGATACAATTCGGATAGTTTGAAAATCAAATGAGAAATAGGCGGTACTTTTTTATTCGTACATTTGCCACAGTCAAAAGGAAGTCCTTAAATCGACAGAATAAAAACCTATCAAATATTTATATTATGAATCTAAAATCCAGAAAAACAGTATTTATCACAGGGCTCTGCTTGGCATCTCTGGTTAGTGGTGTTCCTCTTCCCGCTAATGCGTCTGCCGACACGACAGCAATGATACAACAGCAATCCGTTAAAATAAAAGGACGGGTGACGGATGCTTCGGGAGAACCGGTGATTGGTGCAAATGTAGTACAGAAAGGTACGACAAACGGAACTATCACTGATTTGAACGGTGATTTTACATTAACCGTTTCGCAAGGGGCGGTTTTACAGGTCAGCTTTATTGGCTATAAGCAGCAGGAAGTATCCTTAAAGAACGGACAGGCCCAGGTGACTGTTGTTCTTAAGGATGATGCGGAACTGCTGGACGAGGTTGTCGTAGTGGGTTATGGTACAATGAAGAAACGTGATTTGAGCGGTGCCGTTTCGCAGATAAAAAGTGACGACCTGATGAAAGGCAATCCTACTGATTTGAGTAAGGGGTTGGCGGGCAAGATTGCCGGTGTGCAGGTGAATCAGAGTGACGGCGCTCCGGGGGGCGGCATCAGTATTCAGATTCGCGGTACGAACTCTTTCTCTACCAACTCACAACCTCTTTATATTGTAGACGGCGTGCCGTTTGATACGGGAGATACCCCAGCCAGTGACACAAATAACAGTCAGAATAAATCAAACCCATTGGCATTTATCAATCCGCACGACATTCAGAGTATTGATGTCTTGAAAGATGCTTCCGCGACTGCCATATATGGTTCCCGTGGGGCGAACGGGGTTGTTATCATAACCACCAAACGAGGTGAGAAGGGAAATGAAAAGGTGGAATTCAGTGCCAACTTTACATTCTCGAAGATAGCGAAACGTATGGATGTGCTCGACGCATTCACTTATGCCAATTATCAAAACGAACAAGTGCTTAATGATTATAAATATAGTAATAAACCTTATGGCAAGCTGCCGTATCCCGGGGCTTGGGAATATCCGGCCTTGCCGGGTGGCGGAAACGATACTTCTGCTGGCAAATACCTGCCGGCACCGGAAGACTTCCTCCGACCGGGTGATTATGTAGATGAATATGGTAACATTTCCTATGTGGGGGTGGCCGACTGGCAGGATTTGATTTATCAGAACGGCTTTTCGCAGGAATATAATATCAGTGTATCGGGCGGTTCGGACAAGGGTTGGCACTCATTCTCCGGTAATTTCCTCAAACAGGACGGTATCATCAAGAATTCCGGTTTTACCCGTTATTCATTACGTTCCAATATAGGCAGGTATATAACCAAATGGTTGGAAATGGGCATGAATACCAGTTTCACACATACTGATACGGATTTCTCGAAGACCAACTCTTCTGATTGTGGTGTTATCCGTTCTGCATTGGTGTTTCCCTCGACGTATGATCCGCAGAAGAATAAGGCGGAAACTGGTGAATTGAGCTGGCTTGCATCTAATCCGTTGGCTTATATAACCAACACAAAAGATAATTTGCGCAGCATAAATGTGTTCAATTCAAGCTATATGGAGGTTAAACTTTTGTCTTTTCTGAAGTTCAGACAGAATTTGGGTATCAGTTATACTAACAATGACCGTGGCATGTACTATGGCCGCGAAACGCAGGAAGGTTCGTCCACTACTAATATCAATGGCAAGGCCGAACAGTCAAGCAACTGGTGGTTGGGAATCACCGCCGAATCACTGCTGACGTTCGATAAGACGTTCGGTATCCATAGCGTTAATGCGGTGGCAGGTTTTACGGCAGAGAAATCCAGTTGGGGAAGCAAAGCAATGTCGGCCACGGGATTTCCCAACGACATCACTCAGGATTTCGATATGAGTTTGGGAGCTAATCCGGGCAAATTGAGGTCTGACAGGGGAGATGCAGCTTTAGCTTCATTCCTGGCACGTGTCAATTACACTCTCATGGATAAATATATCCTTACTGCATCCTGTCGTGCTGACGGTTCGAGTAAGTTTACCGATAAGAACAAGTGGGCTAGTTTCCTTTCTGGAGCTGTTGCATGGCGTATGTCGGAAGAGAAGTTTATCAAAGATTTGGGGATATTCAGTAACTTGAAGTTGCGCCTGAGTTATGGTGAAACGGGTAACCAAGGTATCGGAAGTTATCGTACGCTGCCAATGCTTAATATGGCAAACTATCCTTTTGGCGGGGCTATCAACAGCGGCTTTGCCGAAGTGGACTGGAGAGGCCCGGTTTCCGATGACTTGCGCTGGGAGACGACTGCCCAATATAATGTGGGAATTGATATGGGATTCTTGAATAACCGTATTAACCTGACGGTGGATTATTATCATAAGAAAACACGCGATTTGCTTCAGGATGTGAAAATCCCTTCAAGTACCGGCTTCGGTAGCATGATGGTCAATAGCGGACACATCACTAATGAAGGGCTTGAACTGACCGGTAAGTTCTATGTGTTGCAGAATACACCGCTGAAATGGAATATCGATGCGAATATCTCGTTCAACCGCAACAGGATTGGCGGACTGAAAGCAGACCAGTTTGCGCAGAAATTATGGAGTTCGGCTGATGAGGTGTTCATACAGCGCAACGGTTGTCCTATCGGGGCTATATATGGTTATGTAGAAGATGGATTCTATGATAATCTGGCAGAGGTGATGGCTTCGCCCAGTGCAGATATCCGCGCAAAAGGCGCCGGTATGATTGGTGAAATAAAATACAGGAACTTTGATGATAATCCCGATATTACTTCGGCCGACCGGGTGATTATCGGAGATACGAATCCTGATTTTGTTTATGGACTTACCAGCAACTTCGAGTGGAAGGGCGTTACATTGAGCTTTTTCCTGCAAGGAAGTCAGGGAAACGACATTTTCAATGGCAACCTGATGGATATGAAGATGGGGAATGTGGGTAATATCACCCATGAAGCCTATAATACCCGCTGGACAGAAGCCAATGCCGCCCAGGCAAAGTGGCCGAAAGCCGTTTCGGGCTACGAACGTAATATGCTTATCTCTAACCGTTATGTAGAAGACGGCTCTTACTTGAAGCTGAAAAGCTTGAATATCGGGTATGTCTGGAAACCTAATTTCAAAGGTATCAGCAATGTCAATGTGTATGCCAGCGCAACCAATCTCTTCACCATTACCGGCTATAGCTGGTTCGACCCCGAAGTGAATGCTTTCGGTTCGGATGCCTCCCGGCGTGGTGTTGATGTGTATTCCTATCCCAGCAGCCGCACATTCTCATTGGGCATAAAAGTAGATTTTTAAGATGATAAACAATTAAATGTAACTCCATGAAACTGAAAAAAATATATATCCTGTTATCTCTTTCTTTAGCAGGCATGACAACTTTCTCCGCTTGCCAGGATTTCTTGAGCGAAAAGCCATATTCTTTTGTGGGCCCGGAAGAGGTGGGCAACGATGATGCTGCAGTCAGCCAATGGGTGACCGGCGTGTACAGTAAATGGGCGGACGATATGTTCCGTTGGGGGAATTTCCCCCGCGTGCTTGATATGGACTGTGACTATGCTTCCGGCCCTGACTGGGCATTCAGCAATGCAGGTGCCGGCAATTATCAGGGAGATGATGTGACCAATACCATTTGGAAGGGTTGCTATAACTTGATTAATCGCGCTAATGTGGCTATTAAATATATCAATGCAATCACGGGTGCCGATGAACGGGTAAAGACGAACGGTCTGGGTGAGGTGTATTTCCAAAAGGCTTTTGCCTATTTTATGCTGGTAAAGGCGTATGGTGAGATCCCGTTGTTTGACAGGGCTGTCACGGACGGGACGGGATACAACAATCCTCGCCGTCCGATAGCCGATGTCTATGCTGAAATAGTTCGTCTTTTGGAAGAGGAAGCCATTCCCCGTCTTTATAAGAATACGGATGCGGAGTATCAGACAGGACATGTATGTGCAGGAACAGCTGTCGGACTGCTCGCTAAAGTATATGCAACCATGGCTTCCGGTGCACTTCCTGCAGGTGAGAAAATGACAGTGATGACCGGTTCGTCTTATTCATACAATGGTGACGATAAAGTCTTGGATATGCCTGTAAGGCGGGAGTTTGTAAAGACTCAGGTGAAAGGTTACGAGAGTTTCGATTGGAGGGATTGCTATGAAAAAGCTGCCAAATGGGCGGGATATCTGCTCTATCCTACTCCGGACAACAACTACGGCAGCCATGACCTGCTTCCTTATGACCAACTGTGGAAGCGTTCCGGACTGGGGCAAAGTACCGAACATCTGTTTGCCTTGCAAGGTGCCAACGGTGATGAACTTTATGGAAACAGTATCTTTGAATGGTACAATGGGATTGACAATGGACGCGGTGTAGTGGCCAGCGGTCTGTATATCGGCAACCGTTATCACTGGTATACTCTGTTCACCTCTCAGGATTACCGTGTCACACAAGGAGTGAAACATCGTTTTATAGTAAGCTATCAGGACGAAGAGGGAAAACCGAAGAGCGGCTTTTTCTATCCGAATACGCCGGAGTACGTGCTGAAGGCCACAGGCTATGATGCTAACGGAAATTATGTGGCAGAACCGGAAGCTCCCTACAACGACGGACGTAACTATTACTTTAACGTATCGAACGAGTGTCTGGCATTCACCAACAAATATGCAGACGTTACAGACGCCACACAGAAAAAATCGGATGCCTACTGGCCTTTCCTTCGTCTGGCTGACATCGTGCTGATTTACGCAGAAGCGAAATGTGAATTGGATAATGGAGTATCTTCGGAGGCTATCAGTGCATTGAATAGGGTACGTATCCGTTCGAATGCCACTCTTGCATCAAGTTCCGGTGATGGAGCCATTGCTTCCAAACAAGCCCTGCGTTCCGCCATTTTTGAAGAACGTGCCAAAGAACTTGCGCTGGAAGGAGACAGGCGATGGGATTTGATTCGTTGGGGAATCTATGTGGAAGTGATGAACTCTATCGGCGGAATCAACAAGGACGGTTCTCAAACCCACTACGATGAAGCCGGTGTGAACAAACATCGTGAACAGCGTCATTTGCTCTTTCCATTGCCTTCTGATGAGGTTTCTACTAATGAAGCGATTGACAGCAATAATCCGGGTTGGAGTTAAAGTGCCTTCCCTATTCTAGAATAAAGTCAGAAATTTAAAATCAATATTTCATGAAAAGATTATCTTTCAAATCCATAACTCTTATGTGCTGTATGGCGTTGAGCTTTGGTGCTTGTCAGGACATAGTGACCTATAATGATAATTATGATGACGAAATGGCGTCAAGCGGTGCCCCCGTTATTGACGCTGTGTATGACTCCAAAGACAGGGATAAATTGTTGCCAATCACTGACGGAAATCTGGAGCAGATGATTGTACTCGACGGTTCCAATTTAAGCCGTGTGAGGAAAGTGATGTTCAATGATGTTGAACTTCCTGTCGGTGAGGTATATGCGACTGCCAGCAGTGCCTATCTTCCCATTCCCCGTCAGATTCCGTTGGAAGTGAATAATAAGCTCTATTATGAAACGGAGTTGGGAAGTACCACTTATGATTTCACGGTGTCTGTACCCTTGGTTCAGGTGGACGGTCTATATAATGAGTTTGCTCTTCCCGGCACATCTGTACAGCTGAAAGGTAAATACTTCGACCTCTATGGGTTCGGAGGCGCGAATTCCACTTCTACTGTCAAAATGAATGGTGTCGAGCTTGAGGTAGATTCCATCTCGGACAAATATATGTCAGTTGTCATTCCTGAAGATGCTCAGGATAACTCTGTCATCGAAGTGAGTTATATGGGAGCGGGTTCTGTTGCACATACCGAAAAAATCCCTTATCGTATGACGGATGCGATTATCTGGAACCTTTCTCATCCTGATGATTACGGACTCTGGGCAGGCAAAGAACTTATCATCAATGAAGCAGGCGACAATGAGCCCGAAATTCTCTATGGACCTTATTTTAGGGTAACCGGCAGTTATGGTGCCTGGAATTGGACGAATCTTGTTTGCGGAGGATTCAACTGTCCGGCTGATGTGGCGGCAGCTCCTGCCGATTACAATTTTAAGTTTGAGGTTTACTCTCCTACGGGACATCCGTTCTACGATTCGGCTGGATATGGCTATCTGATTCAGCTTAATAATGGCAATTATCCGTGGAATCCTTCTGCGAATGGCAGTTTCAATACTTACGGGAAGTGGTGTACTGTTTCGATTGATTTGCAGACCGTGTCGGGTAATGCTTTCTCGGAAGGATGGACAGGGTTGTCATTCATTCTCCAACCTAATTCGGATTGGAACGTAGACCACAGTTTCGCCAATATCCGTATTGAGAAGAAAATCCGGTAAATGATTATAGAAAATAGGTATGAAGAATATATATAACTTTTTGATTTATTTCATCTTTTGCGGCATAGGAGCAGGATGCTCTTCCTCGTCCGGGGAAGACTTTCCGGCTCCGGAGTCGGAACCGGTGGACAATTCATTGATAAAGAAAGAACTTTGCACCGAAGGTGCATCCGTTGAGGCTAAGAAAGTGTATACATATCTGAGAAACTGCTGGGGGAGAAAAACTTTGAGCAGTACAATGGCGAACGTGACATGGAACGTCAATGAAGCAATATGGGTAAACCGTCAGACCGGGAAGTATCCTGCCATTGCCTGCTTTGATTACATGAACCTTCCCGCTTCACCGGCCGACTGGATTGATTATAATAAGATATCGGTTGTTGAAGACTGGTGGAATGCCGGAGGATTGGTTGCTGCTTGCTGGCATTGGAATGTGCCGGTCACGGAAAATAGCAGTGAGTATAAATGTATGATTAGTGAAACGGATTTTGACATCACCAAGGCATTGCAGGAGGGAACCCGGGAAAATGAAATCATTAAAGCCGATTTGGAAGAATTGGCGGGTTACTTACTGCTTTTGAAGCAGAAGAATATTCCTGTAATTTGGAGACCGTTGCACGAAGCTGCAGGCAAATGGTTCTGGTGGGGGAAAGATGCAGCTTCATACAAACGGCTCTGGAAACTCGTATATGAGACTTTCAAGCAGAAAGGGCTGAACAATCTTATCTGGGTATGGACTAGTGAAACGAACGACAGGGACTGGTATCCTGGTGATGCATACGTGGATATTATCGGACGGGACGTGTACCACAAGACCAGCGCTGCCGGACTGGCAACGGATTTTGATGCACTAAAAAAAGCTTTCCCGGACAAGCTGATTGCACTTAGCGAATGTGGTGATGTGGCAACCATAGACAAGCAACTGGCAGCCGGAGCCCAATGGGCATGGTTCATGACTTGGTATGATTATGAAGTGACAAAGGACACTACTGCGCCTGTTTTTAATTCCGGACAGCACGAACATGCCGACAAGGCTTGGTGGAACAACGCTTTCGGCCAGCCTGGTGTGATTTGCCGTAGTGATTTGCCTTCGTTTAAATAACAGACTATTCAACTTTTATGATGAAATATATTATTCTGACTATTAATGCGATATTTTGCCTCCTCTTGCCGACTGCATGTAGCGGAAGTGGAGAAACCGGTGAAAAAACTCCGGAAACAGTTGCCTTGTTGCAAAACTTGAAACAGGCGGAACGGAAAGGCATCCTTTTCGGTCATCATGATGATACTGCTTACGGAATAGGTTGGGAAGGAGATAAGGGTCGTAGCGATGTTAAAAGTGTCTGCGGTGCCTATCCGGGGGTGATGTCTTTCGATTTGGGCGAGATTGAACTCGGAGGAACACATAATCTTGACAAAGTATCCTTTGCGCATCTTCGTGAATATATTATCGAGCAGTATGCCCGTGGCGGCATGATTTCGCTCAGTTGGCATGTACGTAATCCGAAAACGGGCGGTGACTCATGGGATGTGACCGATAGCACCGTAGTGGCTTCTGTCATGCAAGGGGGAGAGAACCATGTGAAAATGCTCGAATGGATAGACCGTGTGGCCGATTTCCTGCTTTCGCTGAAGACAAAGGAGGGTGTACTCATTCCTGTGGTGTTCCGCCCTTGGCATGAACATACCGGAAGCTGGTTTTGGTGGGGAAAGGATTTGTGCTCTTCGGAACAGTACAAGACCCTTTGGCGGATGACTAATGACCGTTTGCGTCTGAAGGGAGTGAATAATGTGCTGTTAGCTTACTCTCCGGGAATGGAATCTGATACGGTTGAGGAATATCTTGAACGCTATCCGGGGGATGATATTATAGATGTTCTCGGTACGGATGTATATCAGTTTGAACGTTCCCAGTATATCAAGCAATTGAACAAGATGCTGACGATTCTGACCGAGGCGGGCAAGAAGCACGATAAGCCTATTGCCCTGACCGAAACAGGATTGGAAGGCATTCCCGATTCTTTATGGTGGACAGGGACTCTGTTGCCTGTCATTGAGAAATATCCCCTCAGTTATGTACTGGTTTGGCGTAATGCGCGTGAAAAGTCCACTCATTATTATGCTCCCTATCCCGGACAAGTATCTGCCGATGATTTTGTGAAATTCAGTCGGTCTCCGAAAATATTGTTTGTCGGAGACAATTTTGAACTCTATAAATAAGGAAACATGATGAAGAACCTGATTAGAATCTGCCTGTTTACTATGCTTTTGTTTGTAACAGGAGACCTGGCTGCCCAAAATATACATTTGTCAACCCCTCGTACCTCACTGGTGCTCTCGGCTCCGGCGGGAGGAGAGTTGAAGTATGTATATTATGGCAGTAAGCTTACTGAAAATGACTGTCGCGAAGTTTATAATGCACCTACCATGCAACATGGGGCTTATCCGGTATATGGTATGAACTGCCCGGGTGAGTCGGCGCTGGCAGTGACTCATGCCGACGGAAATATGACTTTGCAAATGGAAGTGGCTGGTACGGAAATAAAGAACACTGACGGAGCAGTTACTGCTGTCATTAAACTGAAAGACAAGGTCTATCCGTTTTCTGTGAATGTGTGCTACAAGGCCTACTCCGATGTCGATATCATAGAGACTTGGACGGAGATAGCCCATGCGGAGAAAAAGAACGTTATGTTACGTAAGTTTGATTCGGCTTTTCTGCCTGTGAGAAGGGGAGATGTATGGTTATCAAGTCTGTATGGCTCATGGGCCAACGAGGGAAGGCTTGTGCAGGAACCTCTTGAACCGGGCATGAAAGTGATAAAGAACCGGGACGGTGTGAGAAATTCACATACGGCACATGCCGAGGTGATGTTCTCGCTTGACGGGAAACCTCAGGAGAACTATGGCAATGTCATTGGTGCAGCTCTTTGTTATGGCGGAAACTACAAACTGCGCATTGATACGGACGATAGTGAATATCACCAGTTTTATGCCGGCATAAATGAAGAAAATTCAGTTTATAACTTGAAGAAAGGAGAACTTTTCATAACTCCGGCTTTAGCATTGACTTACAGTGCTGAAGGGTTGAGCGGATGCAGCCGTAACTTTCATCGTTGGGCGCGCAAATACAAACTGGCGCATGGAAATTCTCTCCGTAAAATATTGCTGAACAGTTGGGAAGGAGTGTATTTTGATATCAACGAGAACGGTATGAACCAGATGATGGGAGATATCGCATCTATGGGCGGTGAACTGTTTGTGATGGATGACGGGTGGTTTGGCGATAAATACAAACGTAACTCTGACAATTCTTCATTGGGCGACTGGAAGGTGGATACCGGGAAGCTGCCCGGTGGTATCCGTAAATTGGTGGACGATGCCCGCCAATATAAGGTGAAGTTCGGTATATGGATTGAACCGGAAATGGCCAATACCACTAGTGAACTTTACGAAAAACATCCGGAATGGATATTGAAAGCTCCCTTGCGCGAACCGGTATTGGGGCGTGGAGGGACGCAGGTGGTGCTTGACTTGGGTAATCCGCAGGTGCAGGATTTCATATTCAATCTTGTAGACACTTTGATGACCAATTATCCGGAAATAGATTACATCAAATGGGATGCGAACATGGCTATTATGAATCATGGGTCGGACTATCTGCCGAAGGATGAACAAAGTCATCTGTATATTGCCTATCATCGGGGATTTGAGAATGTTTGCCGCCGGATACGTGCCAAATATCCGGAACTCACCATACAGGCGTGTGCCAGTGGAGGCGGGCGTGCCAATTATGGAGTGCTTCCTTACTTTGATGAGTTTTGGGTGAGTGACAATACGGATGCGTTGCAACGAATTTATATGCAATGGGGAGCCTCTTATTTCTTTCCGGCTATAGCTATGGCTTCACATATCAGTGCTGCGCCCAATCATCAGACTTTCCGCACCATTCCTTTGAAATACCGTATCGATGTGGCTATGAGCGGTCGTTTGGGAATGGAAATACAGCCCAAGAATATGACAGGCGAAGAGAAAGAGCTATGCCGTAAAGCTATTGCTGATTATAAAATGATTCGTCCTGTGGTACAGTTGGGAGATATTTACCGGTTGCTTTCTCCGTATGACAGGCTGGGGGCAGCTTCGCTGATGTATGTTGCACCGGAAAAAGAGAAGGCTGTGTTCTATTGGTGGAAGACCGAGCATTTTTGCAATCAGCATTTGCCGCGTACCAGGATGGCGGGGCTTCATCCGGATAAGATTTATAAGGTGACCGAGCTGAACAGGATAGACAACCAGCCTCTGGATTACGAAGGAAAAGCTTTCAGCGGCGCGTATCTGATGGCGAACGGGCTGGAAATGCCTTATAATCACAAAGTGGATTACCATAAGTTGAGTGATTATTCCAGTCGGGTACTTTATCTGGAAGAGGTTAAGTGAATATATATAAGAGAATAACGACATTTAATTTGACGATTGATATGATTACATTTAAAGAGAAGTTGAATACTCTGTTTGATGATTACAATAAACTGATTACCAGCAAGAATGTGCCTTTGGAAGACGGTAACGGTATTCTCACCCGTTATAAGTATCCGATACTGACGGCTGCCCATACTCCTGTCTTCTGGCGTTATGATTTGGATTCTGAATCCAACCCTTATCTGATGGAGCGTATCGGCATGAACGCTACATTGAATTCCGGCGCTATTAAATGGAACGGCAAGTACCTGTTGGTAGTACGTGTGGAAGGTGCCGACCGTAAATCGTTTTTTGCGGTGGCCGAGAGTCCTAATGGCATTGACAATTTCCGTTTTTGGGATTATCCTATTACGATGCCCGAAGATGTGATTCCGGCTACCAATATTTATGATATGCGCCTTACGGCGCATGAAGACGGCTGGGTGTACGGCATTTTCTGCGCGGAAAGACATGACCCGGCAGCGCCGGCGGGCGACTTGTCGTCGGCAACTGCCACTGCTGCCATAGCTCGTACCAAAGATTTTGTGAACTGGGAGCGGCTGCCTGATTTGAAGACCGGAAGCCAGCAACGCAATGTCGTGCTTCATCCCGAATTCGTCAATGGGAAATATGCACTTTACACCCGTCCGCAGGACGGATTCATCGATGCCGGAAGCGGAGGGGGAATCGGCTGGGCATTGGTGGACGATATGACTCATGCGGAGGTAAGAGAGGAAACGATTATTGACCGGCGCTATTATCATACCATCAAAGAGGTGAAGAACGGAGAAGGACCGCATCCTATCAAGACTCCTAAAGGGTGGCTGCATCTGGCACATGGGGTTCGCGGATGTGCCGCCGGGTTAAGGTATGTTCTTTATATGTATATGACTTCTCTTGAAGACCCGACGCGTGTGATAGCTTCTCCTGCCGGGGCAATCATGGTTCCCGAAGGCGGGGAGCGTGTGGGAGATGTTTCGAATGTACTGTTTTCCAATGGCTGGATTGCAGATGAAGACGGAAAAGTATTCATTTATTACGCTTCGAGTGATACACGTATGCATGTGGCAACTTCTACCATAGACCGATTGGTGGATTATTGTCTGAATACTCCGCAAGACGGTTATTCTTCATCTGCTTCTGTGGAAATACTGAAACGCCAGATTGCGAAAAACCTGAAATTGATGAGTTGATGCACAGCATCCTTAAATAACGGTCTACCATGATAAAACTAAAAGAAAAGATTGGCTACGGTTTGGGAGACATGGCTTCCTCTATGTTCTGGAAGTTGTTCGGCTCTTATCTTATGATATTCTATACGGATGTATTCGGGATGTCTGCAGCCGTTGTGGGGACTATGTTCCTCGTCACTCGTGTATGGGATTCGGCATTCGATCCTATTGTCGGAATCATTGCCGACCGCACTCATTCACGGTGGGGGAAGTTCCGCCCTTATCTGCTATTTCTTGCTTTTCCGTTTGCCTTCATCGGAATCCTTACTTTTACTACTCCCGAATGGAGCATGACGGCGAAGATTGTATATGCTTATATTACTTACTCACTGATGATGATGGTTTATTCTGCTATCAATGTGCCTTATGCTTCTCTGTTAGGTGTAATGAGTGCCGAACCGCACGATCGCAATGTACTGTCTGTCTACCGCATGGTATTTGCCTATTTGGGCAGTTTCATCGCATTGCTGCTGTTCATGCCTATGGTGAATGCTTTTAGCGAGGGACATGGTGAGCAATATGGTTGGGAAATGGCTGTAACTGTGATTGCTGTCATGTGTACTGTCTTTTTTATCGGTTGTTTTGCTTTGACCCGTGAGCGTGTGAAACCTATAAGGGAGAAGCAAGCCCCGCTGAAAGATGATTTGAAAGATTTGTTGCACAACCGTCCCTGGTGGATTTTGTTGGGAGCGGGTATTGCTGCCTTGATTTTCAATTCCATTCGTGACGGTGCCACTGTGTATTATTTCAAGTACTTTATTGTAGAAAACAGTAATGAGCCGGTTACTTTTCTAGGTATCCCATTTGTATTAAGCGGACTGTACCTGGCTATTGGACAGGCGGCTAATATTATCGGAGTGGTTTTGGCCGCTCCGGTCAGTAACCGTATCGGGAAGAAAAGAACTTATATGTGGGCTATGGTAGTTGCAACGGTGCTCAGTATCGTTTTCTACTGGTTCGATAAAGAGAATCTCGTACTCATTTTTATTTTCCAGATACTTATCAGTATTTGTGCCGGCAGTATTTTTCCTCTTTTATGGAGCATGTATGCCGATTGTGTAGACTATTCCGAACTTAAAACGGGTAACAGGGCTACCGGACTGATATTTTCTTCTTCATCCATGAGCCAGAAGTTCGGGTGGGCAATCGGCAGCGCTGTCACTGGCTGGTTGTTGGGGTACTTCGGTTTCCAGGCGAATGTGGTGCAAAATGACCAGGCTATTAATGGTATCAGGATGTTTCTCAGCTTTTTGCCTGCCATAGGTACCTTATTGAGTATTTTATTTATCAGCATGTATCCGCTATCCGAAAGAAGAATGAAAGAAATCATCGGGGAACTGGAACAGAAGAGAAACCAACATTAAACATTTAGGATTATGGAAACTACTATTGAACGCCTGAAAGAGGAGGTGCAACAAGTGCTTACCACTAATATTCTCCCTTACTGGATAGAAAAAATGCAGGATAGAGGGAATGGAGGATTTTACGGTCGCATCACAGGGCAGGAATGTTTGGTTGCTGAAGCGGAGAAGGGAGCTGTCATGAATGCACGCATCCTGTGGACGTTCTCTGCTGCTTACCGCCTGTTGCATAAGACCGAATATCTGGAAATTGCCACTCGCGCCAAACGTGAAATAATCGACCGCTTTTATGATACACAATTTGGAGGAGTTTATTGGAGCATAGATGCTCATGGGCAGCCTTTGGATACAAAGAAGCAGGTCTATGCTATCGGATTTGCTATTTATGGACTGAGTGAGTATCATCGGGCAACGGCGGACGACGAGGCTTTGGAATATGCTGTCCGCCTTTTTCATGACATCGAATTGCATTGTTTTGACAAAGGAAAAAATGGGTATTATGAAGCGTTTTCCAGAGAATGGGGAGAAATAGCAGATATGCGTCTCAGTGACAAGGATGCTAATGAACGCAAAACGATGAATACTCATTTGCATATTCTTGAGCCTTATACCAATCTTTTCCGGATATGGAAGGATGAAATGCTGAAAAGCCGGTTGCATAATCTTATCCGTTTGTTCATTGATGAGATTATGGATATGGACACAAGGCATCTGCAACTTTTCTTTGACGACAACTGGCGAAGCAATTACCATATTATATCTTACGGTCATGATATTGAAGCGTCGTGGCTTATTCATGAGGCGGCACTCGTACTTGCTGACCGCCAACTATTGACCGAAATAGAAATGTATATCGTTGAGATGGCTGAAGCTGCTGCGGAGGGCTTTCTTTCCGACGGAGGAATGATTTACGAATTACGGACTGACAGTTCGTCTATTGATGCCGACCGGCATTGGTGGGTACAAGCTGAAACAGTGGTAGGATTCATGAATCTATATCAACATTTCGGTGACAAGCTATCTTTGTCACGTGCTGTCCGGTGTTGGGAGTTCATCAAAAAGTATTTAATTGATTATGCAAATGGAGAATGGTACTGGAGCCTTTCGGCTGATGGGACTGTCAACCGTGAGGATGATAAAGCCGGATTTTGGAAATGTCCTTACCATAACGGGCGTATGTGTATGGAGATAATGGAGCGCTTTTGATTTCATTGCAACCGTTTAGTTCCAACCCTGTTTGGAACTGTTTGTTTCTCGGCGTGAAACACTTTGTTTCCCTGCTTGAAACATTTCGTTTCTCGGTGAGAAACAAATGGTTTCATGGCATGAAACAAATCACGGCTTGTGGGGTGACGCCCAGTATGCTGTGGGATGACTGAAGATGACCTTTAAGCAAACTTGAGGTGTATTTATAATGAAAGCTGGAGAAAGGGATTGTTTTATCTTTCCTCCAGCTTTTATATTATTGATGAGCAGTGAATTACTTCACTTCCCAAGTCTCATTAGTCATCAACAGCTCCTGGAAATTGTGATATTTCTTCTTGCCTTTGATTTCTTCGATTTGTTCAACGACAGCATCATTGTAAGTCGGAGCGTCTACATCACGGATTACACCGAGCGCAATCGGGAAGTCGGGACCTTCCATCAAAGCCAGTTTCAGTTGCAGTGTATTGTCCTGACAGTGTGCGTCGTGGATAAGGATATCTTTTTCTGTGATACCGTTCTCACCCAGTTTCACTACTTTCAGCCCGAAGCCTTCCTGCATCAATCCGAATTCCTTGTTTTCGCCGAACAACATCGGTTTGCCATGCTCCAGATAGATAGCATTCTTGGCACGTCCTTCTTTGGTGGCAACGCTGGCGTGAGTTCCGTCGTTGAAGATCACGCAGTTTTGCAGAACTTCTACAACAGAAGCACCTTTATGGTTGGCTGCTGCTTTCAATACTTCTACCGAAGCGGCACCATCTACTGCAATACAGCGTGCGAAGAAGCGTCCGCGGGCGCCGAATGCCAGTTCAGCGGGACGGAAAGGATCTTCCACGGTTCCGTAAGGAGAAGACTTGGTTACAAGTCCGCGTTCCGAAGTCGGTGAATATTGTCCTTTTGTCAGACCATAGATACGGTTGTTCAACAGAATCATATTCAGGTCGATATTACGGCGTAAAGCGTGGATGAAGTGGTTACCACCGATTGCCAGACCGTCACCGTCGCCGGAAATCTGCCAGATAGTCAAATTTGGATTGGCTACTTTAGCTCCTGTTGCAATAGCGGCTGCACGTCCGTGGATGGTGTGGAAACCATAGGTATTTACATAATAAGGCAGACGGGAAGAACAACCGATACCCGAAATTACGGCAATATCGTGCGGAGCTGTTCCCAGTTCGGCCATGGCTTTGTGCAGTGAATTCAGGAAAGCGTGGTCACCGCATCCCGGACACCAGCGTGGCTGACCTGATTTATAATCTTGTACGGTATATACTTTATCGCTCATCTTTTATTCCTCCAATAATTTAGTGAATGCATCTATCAATTCTCTCGTGACGAAAGGCTGTCCTTTCACCTGGTTGAACTGGCTGATGTTCAATCCGGGCACTTTCATGCGCAAGTAACCTGCAAATTGTCCCAGATTCTGTTCAGCTACCACGATTTTCTTATATTTACGCAACACATCGGCAGTGTTCTTCGGCAGCGGATTGATGTATTGGAAGTGAGCGAAAGCCACTTTCTTTCCATGTTCGCGCATATAGTCCATAGCCAGACGGAGATGTCCGTAAGTACCGCCCCAGCCAACAATCAGCAAGTCTGCGTCCTCGTCACCCAATACTTCGAGTTCGGGGATATAGTCTGCAATCTTATCCACTTTGGCCTGACGCAGATGAACCATCTTATTGTGGTTTTCCGGTTCGGTAGAGATAACGCCTGTTTCGTTGCTCTTTTCAAGACCACCGATGCGGTGCATGAATCCTTCAGTTCCCGGAGTAGCCCAGTAGCGTACGCCTGTTTCCGGATTACGTTGGTAAGGAGTCCAGTTGCCGGCCATATCCGGGGTCACATACGGAGGATTGATGGCAGGATATTCATCCAGGTTAGGAAGTTTCCATGCGGCAGAACCGTTAGCTACGAAAGCATCAGTCAGCAATACAACCGGAGTCATGTGTTCCAAGGCAATCTTGCATGCCATATAAGCGGCGTCGAAACAGTTGGTCGGCGATGTTGCAGCGATTACAGGCATCGGGCTTTCGCCGTTGCGTCCGTAAAGGGCTTGTAATAAGTCGGTCTGTTCTGATTTAGTAGGAAGACCGGTAGACGGACCGCCACGCTGTACATTGACAATCACCAATGGAAGTTCACCGATTACAGCAAGGTTCATCGCCTCACTCTTCAGGCAAACACCGGGGCCGGAAGTCGTAGTCACTGCCAAAGCACCGGCAAAAGCGGCACCAACTGCAGAAGCACAACCGGCTATTTCATCTTCGCACTGTACGGTTTTGACTCCCAATGATTTATGTTTAGCTAATTCGTGCAGAATATCAGTAGCCGGAGTGATAGGATAAGAACCCAGGTAGAGCCCCAGACCTGCTTTTTCAGCTGCGGCAATCAGTCCGTAAGCGGTTGCTTTATTACCGTTGATATCTGTATAAAGTCCTTTTGATTTCGGAGCTTTGCTTTCAATCTTATAAGTAGAGACAGAAGCATGAGTGTTTGCTCCGTAGTTGAAGCCATCGTTCAATACCTTAATATTAGCTTCTGCTATTTCGGGTTTCTTGGCGAATTTCTCGCGCAGCATTTTTTCAGCAGCAGCAAGGTTACGGTTGAACAACCAGCAAACCAATCCGAGTGCAAACATATTTTTGCAACGGAGAATCGATTTGTTATCCAATCCGGAGTCTTTCAGGCTCTCTTTGCACATGGAAGAGATAGGAACTTCCAATACTTCCTGTTTTATTCCTAATTCTTCAAAGGGATTGTTGGTTTTAAATTGTGCCTTTTCCAAATCTCTGGCTTCGAATGAGTCGGAGTCGGTGATGATAAGTCCTTGCGGTTTACAGAATTTGATTTGTGTTTTCAGTGCGGAAGGGTTCATAGCCACCAATACGTGGCAACGGTCTCCGGGAGTGTAAACTTGTCCGGCGCCGATGTGGACCTGGAAACCGGAAACACCGGTTAGCGAACCTTGCGGGGCGCGGATGTCTGCCGGATAGTCAGGGAATGTACAGATGTCATTTCCCACTGTAGCCGACACGTTCGAGAAGATGTTGCCGGCCAGCTGCATACCATCGCCGGAGTCGCCGGAGAAACGTACTACTACTTCCTCCAATTCTTTAACCATCATTTCGTCTGCCATAACTTTAATTACTATATTTAATTTAAAAACTGATTTTACTTTCAATTTGTGAGCGCAAAGGTCGGAAAGTTAATCGAATTATCAAAATAAATCCTACTTTATTGTCCTATTGACGCCAATTATTTGAAATATCTGAAAGGAACCTGCATTTTTATTCTTGTTAAATCGACAGAAACCGTTATCTTTGCAAACAAATTTGAAGCGGCCTTGTAGTTCAACGGATAGAATAGAAGTTTCCTAAACTTTAGATAGGGGTTCGATTCCCCTCGGGGCTACTACAGAAGAATCTATGAGAGTGGTGTTGTTTTGCTTTCATATTGTATCAAGTTTTAAGTGTAACAATAGCTTCTTTTAAGATGAACGTCTTATAGCTTCTATTTGTTTTAATAATCAATAGAAAAAGCCTCTACCGAATGTTCGGAAGAGGCTTTTCTATTTGTGGAGTTTATTATTCTTCCGTAGCTGGTACTACGACTTTTTTGTTCTTCATCATGTTGTATGCAATCGGAGATGCAATGAACAGTGATGACAATGTACCGATAACAACACCCAAGATCATTGCGAATGCAAAGCTGCGGATTGAATCACCGCCAAGGATGAAGATACACAGCAATACGATCAATGTACTTAATGATGTATTGATAGTACGTGCAAGTGTAGTATTCAATGAATCATTGAACAACTGACGTTTGTCACGTTTTGGATACAGGCCGAAGAATTCACGTACACGGTCGAAGATTACCACCTTGTCATTGATAGAGTAACCGATAGCTGTCAGGATAGCACCGATAAACGTTTGGTCAATTTCCAGTGAGAATGGAACGATACCCCATAACAATGAGTAAGCACCGATAATCATGATGGTATCGCATGATAGAGCTACAATAGAGCCAATACTATATGCGATGTTACGGAAACGGATTAAGATATACAGACCGATAGCGATCAAAGCCAGTACTACGGAATAGATGGCACCTGTTTTGATATCGTCTGCGATACTCGGACCCACTTTTTGAGAACTTACAATACTACCACCAGTGTGATTGTCACGGTCGATAAAGGTAGCTAGAGTGATGTTTTGAGTCAGCACAGGTTTCAAAGTCTCATATAAATATGCTTCGATTTGAGAGTCAACATCGTTTCCTGCATCTTCAATACGGTAGTTGGTGCTGATACGTACAGTTTTCTTATCTGTACCGATAGCGATAACACTAACGTTAGCATCACCGAACTTGCTGGAGATCAATTCACGAATCTGTTCGGGTTCTACCGGATTCTCGAACTGTACCTTGAAGTTACGTCCACCGGTAAAGTCGATACTCTGGCTTAAACCGCGCATGGCAAATGAACCGATACAAACGAGGATGATGGCTACAGTGATGATAAGGGATTTTTTGTTTGTTCCCATAAAATCAAAACGTGTGTTGGTCATCAAGTTTCTTGAAACAGGGGTTGTGAATGTAAGGTTCAATAGTTTGTCCTTGTTCATGAAGTGTTCGTAAACTATACGGGTCATGAACACAGCGGTGAAGAAGGATACTAGAATACCGATAATCAATGTCGTAGCAAAACCACGGATCGGACCGGTACCGAAGTTAAACAGAATGATACCTGTGATGATGGATGTCAGGTTCGAGTCGAAGATAGCGGAGAATGCGTTGGAATAACCGTCAGCAAGTGCTTTCTTCACACCTTTACCGGCACGAAGTTCTTCTTTTGTACGTTCGTAGATAAGTACGTTCGCATCCACTGCCATACCTAGTGACAACACCATACCGGCAATACCGGACATTGTCAATGCTGCCTGGAAGGAGGAGAGGACACCTAATACGAAGAAGAAGTTCAGGAACAATGCACCATTGGCAATCATACCCGGTATGAAGCCGTACATCATACACATATAGATCATCAACAGAATCAGAGCCACTACGAATGAGAATACACCTGCATTGATAGATTCCTGACCCAATGACGGACCAACGATATCTTCCTGTACGATGTGAGCCGGAGCCGGCATCTTACCTGATTTCAATACGTTTGCTAAGTCCTTTGCCTGTTCAGGAGTGAAATGACCTGTAATCTGTGAACGTCCACCTGTGATTTCAGAGTTTACGTTTGGTGCAGAATATACATAGTTGTCAAGAACGATAGCGATAGAACGACCGATGTTCTGTTTGGTCAGCTGTGCCCAACGACGTGCACCGTCAGAGTTCATTGTCATGCTGACAGCCGGTTTGCTGTATTGGTCAAATTCATCTTTCGCGTCTGTTACTACATCACCTTCCAACGGAGCTTTACCGTTGCGTTCGGTAGACTTGATAGCATATAATTCGAACGTCTGTCCTTTCTTGTCAAATTCAGAAGGAGAAACACCCCATTTCAAACGAAGGTCTTTCGGGAGTTCTGCTTTAACTTCCGGCATAGCCAGATATTTGTTGATATCAGCAGTGTCTTTGTAGTTAGCGTAACCGATCACAGGACCTTGTCCGCTAGAGTTCAACTGCAGGATAGCCAACAGAGGGTATTGCTTTTTAATTTCTGCCAGGTTAGCTGTTGAATTATCTTCAGTAGTTGTAGCATCTCCTTTCAGGGCAGCAGCAAGACTGTCGGCAGCACTTACGCTTTTCTTGGCCGGAGTAGCTTCTGCAAGCGGAGCTTCTTTGGTGGAATCTACAGCGGTAGAGTCTGCATCTGTCTCCTGCGCTAATACAGCACGCAATTTAGCATCAGCAGATTGCATGGCAGGAAGAACTTCTTTAGCTGTATAAGTTTCCCAGAATTCTAGGTTAGCAGAACCTTGGAGAAGTTTTCTCACACGTTCCGGCTCTTTGATACCCGGCAATTCCACCATGATACGACCCATTTTGTCTTCCAGGCTCTGGATATTCGGCTGAACAACACCGAAACGGTCGATACGTGTACGAAGTACGTTATATGAGTTTTCAACAGCAGCTTTTACTTCTGCTCTCAATACTTTTTCAACTTCTGCATCCGATGATTTCTGGTTAACTTTGTCTTTCAACTGTTGTGTTGCGAAGAGTTCGGAAAGTTTTGCGTTAGGAGCAGCTTTGTGGTATTCTCTGACAAATAGCGTGATGATATCATCCTGGCTGTTTACAGCCTGTTTTGCAGCTTCTGCCAATGCATTGTTGAAAGCTTCATCCGGCTTGTTGTCAGCCAGTGCTTTGATAACATCAGGTACAGAAACTTCAAGGATAACGTTCATACCACCTTTTAGGTCCAAACCTAAACTAATCTCCATCTCACGACATTGTTTCAGCGTCCAGTTACCCAACCACACTTTCTCATTGGAGAGAGAGTCGAGGTAGTCTTGTTCCACTTTCGGGTCGCCGTTCGCAATTTCTTTCGCCTTGTTGGTATAATGGCGTGTTACGAAGGAGAAGGAGAGATAGAACACACATACCAGTGTGAGTAATACCGCAAAAACCTTTACAAATCCTTTGTTTTGCATTTTACTTTTAATTTATGATGATTACTTTTTTAATTTAATTTTCAGTTAAATTCTGTCGTACACAAGTTCTTTTTGCCGCATACAAGGCTGCAAATATAGTTTTTTTTTCACATTCATGTGTAATAAGCCCTCAAATATTTGATGTTTAAGGGCTTTTTTGCTGAATTATTTCATTCCTCTGTTTTTCAGTAGTGGTTCCAGGCTTGGTTCCGCTCCACGGAAATTCTTATAAAGCACCATCGGGTCTTCGCTGTCTCCCTTCTCCAATACGTTATGGCGGAACAGGTCGGCGGTGTTTTTATCAAAAATACCATGTTCTTTGAAAGCTTCGAAAGCATCATTGTCCAATACGTTGGCCCATAGGTAACTATAGTATCCGGCTGCGTATCCGCCAATGATATGATTAAAGTAAGTCACGCGATAACGCGGTGCTATTTCGGGAATCAAGTTAAGCTTGTCCATCGCTTCTTTTTCGAATGCAAGCATATCCAGATTCTTTACATCTGTTATCGTGTGCAGGTTCATGTCGAGGATGGCGGCGGCCAGTAATTCGGTGGTCATGAAGCCCTGGTTGAAAGTTTTCTGTTGCAGTATCTTCTCGATGATTTCGTCGGGTATCACTTCTCCTGTCTGATAATGTTTGGCATACATTTTCAGCACTTCGGGTTCAGTCGCCCAGTGTTCGTTGATTTGAGAAGGAAGCTCTACAAAGTCGCGTACCACGTTGGTTCCCGATGTTCCTTTGTATTCGCATTTTGTCAGCAGTCCGTGCAGGGCGTGACCAAATTCGTGAAACAGGGTTTCCACTTCATCCATGGTCAATAAAGAGGGGGTGTCGCCTACCGGCTTGGTAAAGCTGCAAACGTTGCATACCAATGGACGGGTTGTTCCGTGTTGCTCACGATAGTTGCTCATCCATGCACCACCGCTTTTCCCGGGACGTGGGAAATAGTCTACATAGAAGATACCGAGCTGGGAACCGTCTGCGTCTTTCACTTCAAAGACTTCTACATCAGGGTGATAAGTTGGTATGCCTTCCAGTTTGCTTAGGGTGATGCCATATAATTTGTTGGCTACGGCGAAAGCACCATCGCGTACATTCTCCAGTTTGAAGTAAGGTTTTGTATCCTCTTCAGACAGGTTGTATTTTTCTTTCCGCAGTTTTTCGGTATAATACCACCAGTCCCATGCTTCCAGTTTTTCTCCTTTTCCTTCCTTATCCATTAATTTCTGAAGTTTGGTAGCTTCTGCTTTTGCTTTTGGCAGTGCGTAGCTCCAGAGGTTATTTAAAAGGCTCATTACGTTGTTGGCGTTCTTTGCCATGGTTTCATCCAGGACGAAGTTTGCATAACAGTCGAAACCTAATAAGTTCGCTTTTTCCAGGCGGAGAGAAACGATCTTGCGGATGTTTTCCTTGTTATCGTTCCCGTCGTTGTTGTTGCCGCGGTTGATATAAGCTTTGTATATTTGCTCCCGGAGCGGGCGATTTTCAGAATATTGCAGGAAAGGCAGACGGCTGGCATTGTGCAGGGTGAACAACCATTTTCCCGGTTGTCCGGCTGCTTTCGCTTCTTCGGCCGCACTTTGGCGGAACCATTCAGGCAATCCTGCCAGATCTTCTTCCTTGTCAACGAAAAGTTGGAAGGCATTATTCTCATTCAGCACATTGTTGCTGAAAGTGATGCCAAGTGTAGAAAGCTCCTTGTTGATTTCGCGGAGGCGAGCTTGGTCCTTTTCGCCAAGGTTCGCTCCGGAACGGATAAATCTTTTATAAGTCTTGTCCAGCAGACGTTCTTGTTCCGACGTCAGGTTCAATGAATCTTTCTTTTGGTAGACATCGTTCACCCGTTTGAATAGTTTCCCATTCAGGGAGATATTGTCATTATGTTCCGAAAGAACCGGTGCCAGTTTGATGGAAAGTGCGGTCAGCGAATCAGTCGTTTCCGCATCTGTCATATTGAAGAAAATGATGCTTACCCGGTCTAAGATGGGTGCGCTGTTATCCAAAGCCACAATCGTATTTTCGAATGTCGGAATTTCCGGGCTTTCGATGATGGCTTCGATATTTTGATTCTGTTCTTCTATACCTTTTAGAAAGGCAGGTTCATAGTGCTCTAATTTAATCTTGTCGAAAGAAGGAACACCATACTCGGTTTGAAACTCTGTAAAGAAAGGATTGCTTTCTGTTTTCGTAGCACAGGAGTACATCATACAACTTACTGCTAAAATGGTTAGTGTCTTTTTAATCATCATAAGTGTTTTTTATTAGAGTTTTCAGTTCTTATCGTTTACTGATATAGCACCAGATCGGGTAATGGTCTGATGCCTTGATAGACCGGTCTACCGTGCAATTGTAGGCTTTCAGGTTGGGGCTGATCAAGATATTGTCTATGCGGAAATAGAACTTGTTCTGATTGTAGGAAATACCCAATCCTTTACCGGACTGTGTGAATGCATCGTCTAGTTTTTGAGTCAGGATGCGATGGGTATATGAGATAGAACCGTCGTTGAAATCGCCGCATACTATGGTTGTCGGATATTTACTTTCTGCAATGGTTTTAGCCACAGAATCTGCTTGTGTAGCCCGGATAGCCGATGCTTCCGCCAGTTTTCTTATTAATTGCCTAAGTCCGGTTTTTACTTTCTTGGCATTCGGGTCTTTAATCATATCCTCATACATCCCTCTGTCTTCTTTGGTGAGCTTGTTGGATTCCAGGTGGTTGTTGATTAATGTAAGAGTGTCGTTATTCACATTCAGTACATATTTCATGGAGCCGTTATAATTACTTTCATATTCGATGGGATGTATCGAGAGTATGGGGAACTTGGAGAAACAGGCAAGTTGCACATCTCCTTTCCCTTGTTGGTGGACGGATTGGTAAGGATAGGCTTTCAATGCTTTTTTAATGTCCTGTTCCGTCAGGTATTTCTTGTTGGTAGCGGTGTTATATTCTTGCAGACAGATAATATCGGCGTTACTATCTACAAGATAAGACAATACCGGGTTTTTTCCATCTTTCTTCTCCAAATTGTTGAAACTCATTACGTTGTAGGATAGGATTTTGATGCTTCCTTCCGGTATGGTTTTAGTGGTGGAGTTAAAAGGAATATAAGTCCGTATCTGCGGAATACAAATTAGAAAACCGATGGCAGGCAAGAGCGCATAGCGGTAATTGACAAATGCCCAGAAGCCGATAAAAATCAGATTAATCGTCAGGAATATCGGAAATGCAAGTCCCAAGCTGGAAGCAAGTGGATTTATTTTCGGGTTAAGGTAAGGGCTATAAGCGCTTAATATCAACGTTCCCACGAAGAGAGCGTTGACAGCAAGTATCAGATATGCGACAAATTTGCCAATATGTTCCATTCCTTTATCTTTTGCTTGCGTCGAACAAGCTTTTCTTTTCTTCAGTTGTCAGACTGTCGTAACCGGATTTCTTTAGTTTTTCCAAAATACGGTCCACTTCATCAGACTGTGCTTTTTTGTGAGCATTGTAATCATAATCCTTCTCGCGACCGGTGGCACTGTTTCCATAGTGTACCTTCATTTTCGGTTTCCGTTTCCATGTTTTCTTTTGAAACAAGGAGGTGAAACCATCCAGAATCCAGTTGATCCAGGAAGTCAAATCAGTTCCTTTACTTAGGCTGGCGGCAAACCAAAGTCCTGCAAGAGCACCGCCCAGGTGGGCGATATGTCCTCCGGCATTACTTGAGGTGATGGATAATACATCGATTCCGATAACAACCAGTGCCAGATATTTGAGACGGATAGCACCGAAAAGAAAAAGTTGCACCCTGTAATTTGGTTCACGATAAGCCGTAGCAGCTACGATGGCTAATACGGAAGCTGATGCTCCTACCAATGTTGCACCCGCCACTTGCGAACTGAATAAAGGAAATACATTGTAGGCAACCATATACAGTAAACCTCCACAGATACCTCCTAATACATATAGTCCTCTTAAATGCTTGGCCGAGAAAAAGTAGAGAAACAAACTTCCGAACCAATACAGCCAAAGCATATTGAATAGAATATGCAGGATACCGGCATGCATAAACATATAAGTAAATAACGACCACGGCTGATGAATAAATCCGATAAAGGATGCCGGCAGGGCAAATATACCGAATATATCGGGGGTACTTACTTCAAACAGTCGCAAGAAAACGTTAATCAACGTGCCGATCAGAAAGATGCCTACGTTGATATAAATCAGTTGGATGAAAATATTTCCTCTTCTGAATGTCTCCTTTAAATCAGCTATAATATGTCCCATTGTTATTGCTTTTTTTTCTCCAATACAAAATCAGGATCAATCCAAATAACATTCCTCCCAGGTGAGCAAAGTGAGCGACATTGTCTCCGGCGCTATTGGCAAGTCCTGACCATAATTCAATCGCGGCGTATCCTATAACGAAGAACTTCGCTTTGATAGGAAATGGCAGCGGGAAGATAAACAACCGGTTATTGGGAAATAACATACCGAATGCCAGCAATATGGCGTAAACGGCTCCCGAAGCACCTACGGTGGTCATCATGTTCAGATACTCTTCCATTGGGATAACACCTGTACCTATATTCACTTGTGCGTAGTGGCTAAGTTCCGTTACATATTGAATATACTGTACCCCTTCCTGGATAAGTCCCGCACCGATACCGCAGAGAATATAGTAAAAGAGGAAACGTTTGGGTCCCCAGGTTTGTTCGAGAATCGGTCCGAACATAAAAACGGCAAACATATTAAAGAAAATGTGGCTGAATCCGCCGTGCATGAACATATAAGTGATAAGCTGTGCCGGATTAAAGTCACTTGCGAGGAAAAAATGTAATCCCAGATAATTCGTTAAATCCAGGCCGTAACGTTGGGCTACGATTGTCCCGAAAAATACTAGTACATTGATAATTATCAGGTTTTTAGTTACAGTTGGCATCATTTTTATTTCTGAATATTTAGATAATAGACGCAAAAGTACGAATAAATTCTGTTTTAAAGCATGAAAAACGCTTCCTATTAGCTCTTTTTCAATAATTTGCTGCGTTTTTTTTATGTTTTTATTTGATATGTTGTTTTGTTCGGCTATATTTGTGGAATTAATCCATTGTGGGATAATCTTTTGTGTAACATATATATTAATTAATCATTTTACGTATTATGAATAAGTCTGATCTTATTAGCGCAATGGCTGCTGAAGCTCAAATGAGCAAAGCCGATGCAAAAAAAGCACTTGATGCTTTCATCACTTCAGTTACTAATGCTATGAAAGCTGGTGACAAAGTATCTCTCGTAGGTTTTGGTACTTTCTCAGTAAGCGAAAGAGCTGAAAGAACTGGTATTAACCCTTCTACAAAGGCAACTATTACTATTCCTGCTAAGAAAGTAGCTAAATTTAAAGCTGGTGCTGAATTATCTGCAGCTGTTGAATAAGATAGATAGTTGAAAGAAATTAGGAGAGGAGACGCGATGCGTCTCCTTTTTTTGTATCTTTGCGCGCAAGAAATAACTTGATTATGAAGATAGAAGATAAACTTGTAGCGTCCGTTATTAGTGGACTGAAAGCACTCTACGGTCAGGAAGTCCCTGAAAAGATGGTGCAAATGCAAAAAACAAAGAAAGAATTTGAAGGACATTTGACACTGGTCGTGTTCCCTTTTCTGAAGATGTCAAAAAAAGGACCGGAGCAAACAGCACAGGAAATCGGTGGATATCTGAAGGCAAACGATCCGGCTGTAGCAGCGTTTAATGTGATAAAAGGGTTCTTGAACCTGACTATTGCATCGGCTACATGGATTGAATTGCTGAACGAGATTCAGGCGGATGAACAGTACGGCTTAATGCAGGTCACTGACGCTTCTCCATTGGTGATGATTGAGTATTCTTCTCCGAATACAAACAAACCGCTTCACTTGGGACACGTGCGTAATAACCTTTTAGGCAACGCATTGGCTAACATTGTAGCGGCAAACGGCAATAAGGTAGTCAAAACAAATATTGTAAACGACCGTGGTATCCACATCTGTAAGTCCATGCTGGCATGGAAGAAATACGGAAACGGTGAAACTCCTGAAACTTCGGGTAAGAAGGGTGACCACCTGGTAGGTGATTATTATGTATCTTTCGATAAGCATTATAAAGCGGAAGTAAAAGAGCTGATGGCTAAATTTACAGCGCAGGGAATGAGTGGCGATGAAGCGAAAGCAAAGGCTGAAGCTGAATCTCCATTGATGCAGGAAGCCCGCGAAATGTTGGTGAAGTGGGAAGCCGGTGATCCGGAAGTACGCGGATTGTGGGAAATGATGAACAACTGGGTATATGCAGGATTCGACGAAACCTACAAGAAGATGGGGGTTAGCTTTGACAAGATCTATTATGAATCCAATACTTACCTCGAAGGAAAAGAAAAGGTAATGGAAGGTCTGGAAAAAGGTTTCTTCTACAAGAAAGAAGACGGTTCCGTATGGGCCGACCTAACTGCCGAAGGACTGGATCATAAGCTCCTTCTCCGTGGTGACGGTACTTCTGTCTACATGACTCAGGATATCGGTACGGCTAAACTTCGTTTTGCCGATTACCCGATTAATAAGATGATTTATGTAGTAGGTAACGAACAGAACTATCACTTCCAGGTGCTTTCTATCTTGCTCGATAAACTTGGTTTCGAATGGGGTAAGAGTCTGGTACACTTCTCTTACGGAATGGTGGAACTGCCGGAAGGTAAGATGAAATCCCGTGAGGGTACGGTAGTTGATGCTGACGACTTAATGGAGGAAATGATTGCCACTGCTAAAGAAACTTCACAAGAACTAGGCAAACTGGATGGTTTGACACAGGAAGAAGCTGATGATATTGCCCGTATTGTGGGTCTGGGAGCATTGAAATATTTCATTCTGAAAGTCGATGCCCGTAAGAATATGACATTCAATCCGAAAGAATCTATCGACTTCAATGGTAATACAGGTCCGTTTATTCAATATACTTATGCACGTATCCAGTCTGTACTTCGGAAAGCTGCCGAATCAGGTATCGTGATTCCTGAACAGATTCCGGCTGGTATTGAATTGAGTGAAAAGGAAGAAGGGCTGATTCAGATGGTTGCCGACTTTGCTGCTGTTGTAAAACAAGCCGGTGAAGATTACAGCCCGTCTATTATTGCTAATTATACTTATGACTTGGTGAAAGAATACAATCAGTTCTATCATGACTATAGTATTCTGCGCGAAGAGAATGAGGCGGTGAAAGTATTCCGTATCGCTCTGTCTGCTAATGTAGCTAAAGTTGTTCGCTTGGGAATGAATTTGCTGGGTATCGAAGTTCCTTCCAGAATGTAAGACTTTCTCTGAACAAAATAGACTTCTGCGGGGTTTCTTTTATATATATATAAAAGGAACCCCGTATGTTTTACTCCCCCCATCCATTGCTTCGGAAGAGAGAAACGGAAACTGCTACTGTCTCTTATTCCGAACTGCTGTTTGACCTGATTTATGTTTTCTCGGTCACGCAACTTTCACATTATTTGCTTCATAATCTCACTTGGGAAGGATTATTGAAAGAAACAATCCTGTGGTTTGCAGTCTGGATGTTGTGGCAACATACCATCTGGGTGACTAACTGGTTCAACCCGGATACCCGGCCGATACGTATTCTTCTTTTTATCAGTATGCTGGTGGGGCTGGTGATGGCGGCTGCCATTCCTTATGCCTTTACTTACCGGGGATTGATATTTGCTGTCTGCTATGTTCTGATACAGGCAGGGAGAACACTTTATATTATCGGGGTGTTAGGAGATCATCATCTGGCTGCTAATTTTAAGCGAATTATGGGCTGGTTCTGTATATCTGCCGTCTTTTGGATTACGGGTGCCATATTGCAGGGAGAATGGCAAATTCTACTGTGGATTATAGCCGCTATCTGTGATTATACAGCCCCGATGCACGGATTTGCTTTACCTCGTCTGGGACGTTCGGACAGTAGCAAGGAATGGACTATTGAAGGGCATCATTTGGTGGAACGTTGCCAGTTGTTTGTGATTATTGCTTTTGGAGAAACTCTATTGATGACAGGAGCTTCTTTGAGTGAAGTAGAAGAATGGACGCCTCTCGTGATTATTTCTGCTGTCATATCTTTCATTGGTAGTTTGGCTATGTGGTGGGTTTACTTTGATGTGAGCAGTGAAGCCGGTAGTCGGAAAATACAGGAAGTGAAAGATCCCGGAAAGCTGGGGTTGATTTATAATGCAATTCATATCGTACTGGTGGGAGCATTGATTATTTGTGCGGTAGGAGACGAACTGATTGTTGCCCATCCCGAACAAGAAATGAGAGCGGAAGTTGTTTTTGTTCTGATTATCGGACCAATCGTTTATATTCTGGCAAATAGTATCTATAAATATGTCACGTGCCGTATGCTTCCTTTATCACATATTATTGCTGTAATAGCTTTGGCTTTACTGCTTCCCTGGCCTTATCACATTTCTTTATTGACGATGAATATCTTGGTAACATCTGTTTTTATATTCGTGATTGTGTTTGATATGCTATTCCCTAATAAAGGTTTTAAGATAAAATGGGAGCCGAAGATTTAATGATGAAAGCCCATTCATAACGGATAATACTTATATCCTATAATATTGTGGCTTAAAATAAAAACACAGTTCACACGAATTCTTGGTGAGTATTCAAGAAGTTGTGTGAACTGCGTAATTCGCGCCTTTCTAAACGGATGTCTATTATGTCTTTTTCATCGATGGTTCGCAATGCGAAGTCCCGATAGCGATTCCGTACAATATCCGGGCTGCTCTTATTTAAATCGTATCAATCTTTATTTGTACCAATCTTTATTTTGTTTCCCATTCGATGATACCCATCCAGAGAACTTGGGATATGATTGATCGATTCGTTTCCCTTCCTCTGGAACCGGGAGATTACTTACTGGCATATTGATAGCAAACGGCATCAAGTCTGCAGAAACATAATACATCCCTTCTTCTGGTCTGTAGATGTCTTTTCCGGTTCCCAGTAACGATAAGTCGGCTTTGTCAGTCGGGGGATAATTTATCAGATGTAATTCTTTGCCTCTACCCTCGTTGGAACTGATGAAGATAAACGGGTTGTAAGGAGGTACCACCTCTTTCTCACTAGCTCCATCAAGCGTGATGGTTACAGTATATTCTTTCTTTGATTCATCAGTGATATTTTTGAATTTTGTCATGTCGTCATACAACAATATGGTTGGGTGAGACTGTCCAGGCTCTGTTTCTTTTCCTTCCATGTATATAGAACTTGATAAACCACTGGCATCAGGCCCCGTTATTTTTACACTCTTGACATTGCTGTTTGAGAGCTTGTGTAATTGATATCCAAATCCGTTTTGCAGATAACCGCCACAGTGCTGTAAGATAAACTTGTCTTCAATTTCGTAAATGCGATTGTCAAGAGCATTTCGGGTCATCGTACTGGTGTACTTTACCATTACGTCATTCATATCGTAATCACCTAACTTAGCCCATAAGTCTTCAAAAGCCAGTGTACCGGAATAAGAAATTTTATATTGCTCGGGGATTGCTTCGGGGTCTTCAGGCAATGGAGGCAATATCGGGTCAATAGCATTCTTTTCTGACGTATGAATATAGAAGATGGCATCTGCATAATCGAAGTCAATATTATCTTCGAATCCTACTGCTACAATCTGCCCGGACTTGGAATCACGGAGAGATACAGTTCTTTGTGTATTATTCGTGTTTAGATTCCTGGTGGAGTAGCGTGCCCCCATACCTTTTATGATATCGCCCACTTTGTCTTTATCTGTTTCTGAGGTGAGTTTACTCTTGAATCCCATACCTTGAAGGCACCAGCCAATTGTGACTCCTGCAGGAAATTTGTCTTCGTATTCCTGTGTCTCTTCATTCCAATATTTGAGTTTTATTTCTTCGCCACACACTAATGCTCCTACCCCTAAAGTCTTGTAAACAGGAGAGGTGTTTGGGAATGCAATTATTTGTTTTATATCACTCGTGCTCTGGGGCGGATTGTTGGTCGGATAGGTGTAATATCCAACTGTATTGTACCATGCAGCAGAGCTGTTTATAAATACGAGGCTTACTTCGGTCGGGTTAACAATTGGAATATCTGAAGTCATTTTGATGGAACCATCAAAAAACTCCGGATAATTCTGACTGATGTTCATAACCTTGCTTTTACCGCTCTCATCTTTGACTGTAACCTTTCTGAAAACATACTTGATGTTGTATAGTACGTCTGCCGGAGGTATATTTATTTTAGGTTCCAGGTTGGTTGGTCTTCCGCTGTCATCCCAGTCTGCATTGGGAAGAACATGCCATTCTTTTAGATAGGTATGTTGGTTCACGGTCACTCCTCTGGTTTTTGATGCCGTTTGTGAACGTAAGGTAGCGATATATGCATCTTGATTAAATGAAAGCCGACGACTGTCGTCAATCGTTAGTTTAAGAGGAGATACGGTGGCTAAATAATCCGATGATAACCATACTTCCGAGAGGTCCGCCGGAATATTCATTTCTCCGCTGAATTTGCCTTTTTCGTCTGTAACTGCACGGTAGATAGGCTCTATGTCCTTTTGGGACACGCTGCCGTCAGCTGAGTATTCAATGGGATCTTGCTCGTAAATGTTAAAAAGAACACGATAATTTTCGCTTTTGAAACAATAATTGATATCCAAAGCGACAGCTTGGGTCATGTTGAAGTCGAAGTATGCTTCTTTTGGCATATGCCTTCTCTCCCAAGATAAGTCACGCTCTTTGTCCATACAACTGATGGAAGCTATGGTAAGCACTCCTATCATTAAATACTTTAAATTTGTTTGCTTCATAAGTTTGTGTATTAAAAGATAAAGAGCAAATATATACATTTAATTATATAATTTGCTCTTTTTCTAGTTTTTTTATTTCTTTTTTGCGAATCGTCCTTTTTTTGTGGTCGCTGGTCCTTTTTCATCTTGTAATTTGATGAGTTCCAAACAGCTAGCCAAACTCAAATCCTGCGGGACGATATCTTTAGGAATTTTATAATTGGAACCCTTATAGGTAATATAAGGTCCGTAACGTCCGTTCAGAATCTCAAGTTCCGGCTCCTCTTCAAACTTCTTGATGTGGCGTTCCGTTTCTTTCTGGCGTTTCTCCAGAATCAGCTGTTCTGCCTCTTCCAAAGTAATTTCCATCGGATCAAGTGTTTTCGGGAGCGATACATATACCTTATTGTGCAGGACATACGGACCGAAACGGCCTACGCCTACACTGACTGATTTTCCTTCATATTCGCCCAGTGTACGAGGTAATTTGAATAATTCCAGTGCTTCTTCCAAAGTGATGGTTTCCATGGATTGACCTTTCTTCATTTGTGCGAAGCGTGGTTTTTCTTCATCTTCTACAGTACCAATCTGTACAACAGGACCGAAGCGACCAATCTTAACAGAAACAGTCTTGCCTGTTCCCGGTTCTTCTCCCAGAATACGTTCGCCTACTTTATGTTCCGTCTTGATAGCCAATGTGTTTTCTACAGACGGATGGAACTTATCATAGAAATTCTTCATGATAGAAGTCCATTTCACTTCTCCTTCTGCAATCTCGTCAAATTCCTTTTCTACACTGGCGGTAAAGTTGAAATCCAGAATGTCTGGGAAATATTCGGTAAGGAAATCATTTACCACAGTGCCGGTATCCGTTGGGAATAACTTCGCCTTTTCTGCACCGGTAATTTCAGTATGGTTTTCATCCTTAATCTGACAATCTTTCAATGTCATGACATTAAACTGCCGTTCTTCCCCGTCTTTATTACCTTTCTCCACATATTCGCGTTGTTGGATGGTAGAGATAGTAGGTGCATACGTAGACGGACGTCCGATACCCAGTTCTTCCAACTTGCGTACAAGACTTGCTTCAGTATAGCGTGGAGGACGTTGGGTGAAACGTTCGGTTGCGATGATAGGGCCGTGTTCCAACTTCTGACCTTTTTTCAGGGGAGGAAGCAGGTGGCTTTCATCTTCCTGTTCGTTGTCATCATCATAAGATTCACGGTATACACGCAGGAACCCGTCAAACTTAATCACTTCGCCGATGGCTGTAAACACGTCGCTGCTGCCACTTATTGTTATGGTAGCAGTTGTCTTTTCCAGTTCTGCATCTGCCATTTGTGAGGCAATGGTGCGTTTCCATATCAAGTCGTACAGTTTCTTTTCCTGTGCTGTTCCTTCAATGGATTGGTTTTCCATATAGGTAGGGCGGATAGCCTCATGCGCTTCTTGTGCACCCTTAGTCTTTGTTTCGAAATGGCGGGGGTGTACGTAGCGGTCACCCATCATTTTGATGATAGCGTCTTTACTGCCTGCTGTCGCAAATTCCGAGAGGTTGACAGAGTCTGTACGCATATAAGTGATGAATCCCGATTCGTATAAGCGTTGCGCGAGCATCATGGTCTGCGCTACGGTATATCCCAGTTTGCGTGCGGCTTCCTGTTGCAACGTAGATGTTGTGAATGGAGCAGGAGGCGTTTTCTTGACCGGGCGGGTAGTAATATCGTCGATGGCAAAGCTTGCTCCCTGACATGCGTTGAGGAAAGCTTTCGCTTCTTCTTTTGTTTTAATACGGCGAGCCAGTTCAGCTTTCATTTCCACCAGTTTTCCGTCCGTGTCCGGAACGAGGAATACGGCAGTGATGCGATAAGCGGCTTCCGTTTGGAAAGCATGTATTTCACGTTCACGTTCAACGATCAGGCGGACAGCGACAGACTGAACACGTCCGGCAGAAAGTGCCGGTTTCACTTTTCTCCAAAGCACGGGAGAGAGTTCGAAACCTACGATACGGTCCAGAATCCGTCGTGCTTGCTGTGCATTTACGAGGTTGAGGTCAATGTCGCGTGGTTGCTCAATCGCTTTTAAAATAGCGCTTTTCGTAATTTCATGAAATACGATTCGTTTTGTGTTTTCCGGTTTTAGTTTTAAGACCTCATACAGATGCCAGGCAATTGCCTCTCCCTCGCGGTCCTCATCGGATGCGAGCCATACGGTTTCTGCCTCTTTAGCTTCTGTCTTTAGTGTGCTAACCAGCGCCTTTTTGTCTGCCGGGATTTCGTAGCTGGGTTTAAAATCATTATTTACGTCGATACTGAAATCTTTTTTCTTCAGATCGCGTATGTGTCCGTAACTAGAAAGGACTTTGAAATCTTTCCCCAGAAACTTTTCAATCGTTTTTGCTTTTGCCGGAGACTCGACAATGACAAGGTTTTTCTGCATAATTCTTTCTTTTATAATGGCTTGTACCACAATATTCGGGGACAAAAGTAAAAAAAAAGATTCTCCCTACCTTATATTATAAGGAGAATTTAATAAAATCTTGAAATTTACATCTGTGAAGGTAAAGGCTAATATGGTAAATCTTAAAATTTGATTCAGGACGTTCGGTGGTATATATTAAAATGAAATAAGATGATATTTAATGCAATATGCCCATCTCGAATAGTACGGGATGGGCATATTGTGTTTTTATTATATTCTGTCTATTTTCCTTAGAATCGGAAACTCAATCCTCCTAAGAAATTGAATCCTTCCGTAGGATAACCTAAATAATATTGATATTTCTTGTTCAGCAGGTTATGTACTTGAGCATAAACGGATACTCCTTTGAATACATTATAGCTGGCTCCGATATGCAAATCATTAATTGCGGTCATTTTTGCATATTCTTTCACTTCTTTCCGGCTGATGTAATCATAACCTAGATTTATGTTAAGAGCAGAGATCGGATGAATACGTACATTGAAAGACATTTCACTGACTGGTTTCACAGCCAACAGATATTCCTCTGTTTTGCTGTCCCAATTACGGTAAGTATATTTAGCTGATATTCCGAGGATATCTTTGTAATCGTAACTGATTTCACCGCCAAGGTAGAGATTTTCTGTATTATCTTGAGCAAAAGAAAGGTAAGAACCTGAATGAATATTACTTGGGTCAAAACCTAAATAAGATAAGTCGTTCTTTAGATTCTGATAACCACCGAACACGTTGAACCAAAGTCCCGGATAAGGGCTTGCTTTGAATCCGATACTACCGTTGATTTGCTCGTAAGTATCATAAGGACGTTGTACGTATCCCAAAGTGGCAGTGGTATTTGCCTCCGGCAGTTCACCGTAAGGACAGATACTTTCTAATCTGCGGAAATCATTCAATTGCTTACCGCCGGTTGCTTTTGCATAAACAATGTAGCTATCAGAAAAAATATACTGTGCAGTGATATCGGGTGAGATACGGAAAGACTTGTCAAATCCGAAAGATAAATCTACATTGGCTCCGATATGCAGTTTCCAGTCATCATTATCCAGTTCGTAATATGGATTTAAAAGAAGCGTTGTGTAGTTTTTGAAGTATTCATCTCCGGTGGAAACATTCTTTGTATATCCGTTGTAGAGAAGATTGTTCATTTCCAAAGCGATAGTTATTAATTGTTGGTCGCCGATAGCTCCCGTGACATCGCCTTTGGTGCGTATGATTGTTTCCTTGATACCTGTATTGGCTTCAGATTCATTGAACATGTTATGTTGACGTTCATACATCAACAGATTTGTTTCTGCGTTGAAACGCAGTGGTGCAGTCTCATCAGTGAAATGAATGCCCGCATGGAAGTCACCGGATGTGAATTTCTGCTTGCTGTTTACGCTTTCCGGTTGGAAGTTGAAGTTGCTCAATCCGAAGTTTCCGGCAATATTTAAGTCCAGTTTATTAAATTGGTGTGTGTAATCTACATTTGCGCGTGTGCGATAATAAAATGCATTCCATTTTTCTCCATCTGTGAAGGGAAGAGTTAACTTACCATCCATTCCATCCATTTGGAAACGTACATTCAATTTGTCTTTCTGCGACAGACGGAATAGATAATTGGCAAGAATATCCAAATTGCCATAATTACCATATCCGGCACGTACATATCCCGGGGTAGTGCCGGGTTGAACTTCTTTTCCGGTATAGGGGCGCATCAGGCCTGCCGGAACGGAAGTGGCCGGAAAGAATGTTGTAGCATACTCTACTTCTTTCTTGCTCACTGTCGGTTCTTCTACTTTAGGCAGGACGTTTACTTTCGAGGCGTCCATAATGTCCGGGTTATATTCTTGTTCCACAACGACCGTGCGGGTCATTGTTGTATCCTTCGGTTGGGTGGTTTGGGCTTGAAGGCAGGATGGCATTGACATAGCCAATGCGAGTCCTCCTATTATATAATGAGATCGTTTCATACTTTTCTATTTTTTTATTCTCAATTCTCAACTTTCAATTTACTAAGTCTGCTTTCAATCATGCTTTCAATATCGTCATTCCCTTGATAATTCTGTTGCAGACTTAGCAGATATTGGCGTGCGTCCAGATCTTTACCCGTAGCATGATAGACGTCGGATAGAAGGATAAAACTGCGCGCTAGCCAATAAGCATGTGGCGTACTCTGTTCTATATAGTTGAGCAACTCTTTCTCTGCAGCGGCATATTCTTTTGCGTCGTAGAGGGATTGTGCAACCTGATATTTAGCTTCGGCACCGTAAGAGTTACGTGTGTCTTTGGCCAGTTCACGATAGTCTTCCATTGCTTTCTTGTCAGCCTTTTGCTTGGTATAGGCTTTAGCACGGTAATAAAGAGCTTCATTTCTTAGCTCCGGACTAAGTTTGGCTTCTGCAAGCAGGTCGGTAGCTGCATGGATGGTTTCTATGTCATCTCGCAATAGGAAGGCGCAACGCAGAATACCCGTTTCAGCAAGTTGGCGGCGCTCTACGTTGGTTGCTTTTTCTTTCAGCATTTTGTAGCTAGCCAATGCTTCAGCCATATTTTGCTGGTTGAATTGCACTTCAGCACGCAAGATCAGTGCTTCTTCTGCAAACGGATTGTTAGGATATTCCAGCAGTTTACCGGAATGGAGAAGAATCATATCATAATTTTTCTGCTCGTTTCCGATCAGGCAGAGATAATAATGTGCGTTCAGGCTGAAGGCTCCTTCCGGGAAAGTTTGCAGGTATTTGTTGAGGCTTGTTTTGGCTTCTTCCATTCTGCCTCGTGCATAAATCTTTTCTGCGGCGGCATACGTAAGCGAGTCTTGTTCGTTAGCATCGAAACGGATGTGTCCTGGCATGGCATTTGCTAAAGCAGCAAATTCGTCGATGCGGTTGAGATCCACATAAATAGATTTCAAATCACGCATGGCAAGGCGGGCTTCTTCACTACCCGGATATTTTTCGATAACCTGTTTGTAGGCTTCGATTGCTTGGTTGTAATCTCCTTTTTGGTAATATAATAATCCGATTTCGGCGGCAGCTTTCCTGCTGACCGGACTTTCAGGATATTTAGTAAGTAATTCTTTGAAAGAAGTAATGGCTTGATTGTTGTTGTCCATCAAAACATAGGAACGCCCTTTCTCGTAAATAGCGTTTACGGCATAAGGAGAAGCAGGGTACTTTCCTACCAGACGGTTCAGCAAGGTAATCTTACCGGTATAGTCTTTCTGCAGACCGGATACAAGAGCCAGCTGATAGAAAGAATAGTCTCCGGAAGAAGTATTCATCTGTTCGGCTTGCGAATAATACTGTTTGGCTTCTTCAAAGTTACGTACATGCAGGTGGCAGTCACCAATACGATTGTATGCATCGGCAAGTGCGGTTGCATTTTCACCTTTCTCCAGTTGAACGTATTTTTGGAAATAATTGCTTGCTTGCGTATAGTCTTTCCGGTGGAAAGCGATATACCCTAAGTTATAATTGGCAAGCGCATACATTTCGTTATTGGGTTGGGTGGTGAGTTGCAGATAAGCATTAAAATCACGTGCGGCTTCTACCATTCGGCTTAGACGGTAATAGGATTCTCCACACCAATAGTAAGCGTCTGCCTTGGTCTGACGATTGTATTGTCCGATGGCAATGGATTGGTTTAGATATTTCAGAGCTTGTTCGAAGTCGGCGTTAGCGAAAGATTGAGTTCCTAATTGGAACAGTATCTTCTGTTTGGCTTCCAATATTTGTGCGCTTGGTTTGGCAATCCGGTCGATTGATTTCAAAGCTGCATCGTAGCTACGTGTATTCATGTAAACTTCTACCAGGTAGCTGCTGACTTTTTCAGCATAAGGAGAAGTCGGAAATTCATTCAGGAATTTCTCGAAGGCAGTAACTGATTCACCGAAAGCGGAGAAAGAAGTCTCGTGCAGGCAAAGAGCGTAATTGTAAGCTGCCTGTTCCTTGATTTGCATATTAGCATTGGAGGCGGCTGCCTGTTCAAAAGCCATGCGTGCTTTGTTTTTCTCTGCCAGTTGCAGATAAGAGAGTCCCATGTGGAGATATGCATTTTGGGTAAGGGCATCGTTGTCAGTTGTTACCTTACCTAATGTTTCGGCTGCTTTGGAGTATACTTTTGTTTGGTAGTAGGAGAGTCCTAGCATATAAAGGGCATCCCGCCGGGGAGCTGAGCGATCCTTATTCAAGTAATTGTTGAATGCTTCTACGGCTTGGTGATATTGTCCGAAATGGTAATAGACATCTCCCAGAATACGGTACATTTCTGCTGCGTATTCATTATTCGGATAGGCTGACAGATAGTTTTGAGCTACAATCTGTGCTTTATCGTAGTTTTTGAGCTGCACATAAATTTCGGCTATGTAATAGGGGACGAGGGTTTTGTATTTTGAGTCGTCCTGTAAGGGGAGGAAGCCTTTCAACGCTTCAGTATAACGTTTTTGTGTATAGCGGATGTAGGAAAGATAGTAATCACAATCTTTGGCGTATTTGGGGCTGTTGGCACGCAAAGTTTCAAACCAGATGGCTGCTTCTCTTAGATTATCGGTTTTCAGATAACAGGTAGCCAGTTGGTAGGTGCAGTCGTCCCGTTCTTCATTACCTAACAAATCGAGGTCGGCAGAGTTGAAGAGTGCCAGTGCTTCATCATATTTTCCTTCGTAGAAATAGCAGGAGGCTAACAGCGCATAAATGCGGTTAGCGTATGGAGTATCAGGATAACGGTCAAGGTATTTGCGGAGGAGTTCGATGCGGTTTTTGTCTTTCAGTTCGTAAGCCGAACTGACTAGCATATACTCTGCGTCCTGAAGAAGGCTGGCTGCAGGCTTTTGTTTTACAAATGCTTTCAATGCCGGCAGAGCAGCTGCATAATTCTTTTCCTGGAAAAGTTCTTTCCCTTCTTTATAAAGGTTGTCAGTCGAAGTGAACTTGTCACCTGTCTGGGCAAATCCTATAATGGGCGTGCAGCAGATGGCGGCACAAATGAGTCTAGTAATTTCTTTTTTCATAATCGGGTGTTTATGCAAAAGTACTACATATCTTTCAATGAGAATCCTTTGAAAGTTATTTTATAATCATTTAATTCTTTATGTAAAGTTTCTCCTTTCTTTTCCAATGCCGGGATACTTATTTTTCTCGGATTTCTTTTTACTTCTCCGATAAGTGCTGTTTTGTTAAACCGGTTGAGGGCGATCAGGTCTATTTCATTTTCTCCGTTTTTGTCCCAATAGTTACCTACGTCGGTAACTTCTTCTTTTTCAGCGATAAGTTCACGGAAATATTTTTCTAACAATAGGCCGCTGTATTGTTCATAGTTCTTTTCTACATATTCTATCAGTAAATGGTTTTTCCCCATTTCCAGTACTGCGTTGTTTGAGAAAATAAAGCGAAACCAGAATCGTAGAAAATTGTCTTGCAGGCAATAACGGGTAGCACGACTATTAGGTTTAGCGAACATCGGTTTCACTTTTTTGATTAATGAATATTCATCCTCAAGGTTGGCTAAATAGGAACCGGTGTTTTTATTGATGATGGAATCAATCTCTCGTTGTGTTGTTTTTCCTTCTGCAATGAGAGATAGGATAGAAAAATAATTGGCATAGTCTTTCCCGAACTCGGAAATCAACATGTCTTTGCCTTCTGTCAGAAATGGTGAGCCTTCGGAAAGCGCATAATTTATCATGGCAGTTTTATTAAATGCTTTCGCTTCCATCAATAGGGTGATGTATTTGGCTACTCCACCTGTCAGCAAATACAAGCAAAGCAAATCTTCCGATGTGAATTGAGGGGCATGGTCTGCTAGAATCTCTTTGATAACGGTGGTGGTGAATGGATGCAGAGAAATTCGGGCGGTAAGGCGTCCGTATAGTGGCTTCTTGCGGTCTTCGAATATTCTTTTCATCATTGAATAAACGGAACCGCATACAATGAAATTGATTTTGGAAGTCGCGTGATATTGGTCCCAAATACGTTGTATATCACTGGCGATAGACGGATTGATATAGAGAAATTCTTGAAATTCGTCAATGATTAATGTGAAATTTTCCTTTTGGGAATGTTGCATCAGCAGTTCAAAGAGCTGTGCGAACTCTCTGATTTCTCCATAGATACGAATGCCAAGCGTTTCCTGAATGACAGGTTGATATTGTGCGCAAAGCAGGACTTCACTCTTTCTTGCTACAAATATATATACGAATCGGGTGTCTTTGACAGACTCTAAGAGTAGAGCTGTTTTTCCGATTCGTCGGCGTCCGGTCATTACAGTAAAGCAAGCGCTCGTTTGTGATTGCTTTTTAGCTGCATACAGTATCGCCATTTCTTTCTTTCGGTCGTAGAACTTCATATTATTGCTATCTTAATGGCGGTTAATTTAATGGCCATTAAATTAATGGTGGTTACAAAGATAACACAATATGTTGTATTTTGTTCATTTATAGTAATATAATATGATTGTTTAAGATTATGTGATAAATTACTTTGATCTATTTGGTTGAGATGAACTTCTATTTTACAAATACATCAATTGGCTACTGAAAAATGGCCCATCTTAAGAAAAGGAATATTTAAACGAGAATAAAAGGCGTAATTACTGGGAGGGATTGAGAAATATAAAAAAACGCAGAGATTTGTAGGTGCGAAATTCTTTCTTTTTGTTATAGGAGATGTTTGTCGATTAAATTGTAATGCTTTTCTTCTTTTTCACTTGTTGTGTAAACTGAAATGTGGTTAGAAACTGGCATTTTGTTGTTTGTTGCCTTTTCGATATTTGTGATGAAATAGAAGAAAAACGGTCTTAATTTTCCCTTATTTGTCTTCCTCACCGAGCAAAAGCTGCTTCGTCGGTGAGAAAGGAAGCGTTCCTCGGTGGGGAAGAACTCCTTGGTTTTAAACCAACGAATCTTTTCTTGATAGAAAAAGATGCATATTCGACTTGAATTTATACGGTATTAGCCTGTGATTTTGCATACAGTTGCATGTTTTTATGCATTTTATTCTCCAGATCATTATTTTTTTATCTGATGTTTTGGAGGAATATCTTAAAAATGGGACATAACTATAGATGAAATACTCTCAATCTATCAGGCTGATGAGATTATCTTAGCGGCATTGAGCTAGAAACAAGCTAAGTCCGCGACGGATAGAATCCAACCCAAAATCTTCCGGATGAATCTCGGAGAGAGGTAGGAAGAAAGAATCTGCTACATCATCCATGGCGGAGAAATGGCTCATGTCTTCTACAGTGCAGAGGAAAAACATATCGAGAGTATGTACAGGGAAACCTGAATAAACATAAATATTGGGAAGTGTGAACTGGTAAACGGCTTTTTTAACTTTCAGCCCTGTTTCTTCCAGTACTTCGCGAGCAACACCTTCTTCGCCTGTTTCATTCATATCGATGAATCCGCCGGGAAGATCGAGAGTCCCTTTGGCTGGCTCTTTAGCACGCCGGCAGACAAGCAGTTCATTTTTCTCATTCAAGATGAGTGCTACTGTGGCGGCAGAAGGATTGAAATAATAGACAAAGCCGCAATCTGCACATTTTTTAGATTTCTCGTTGTTAATCTCAAAATGAGAGGAACCACATTTAGGGCAATATAAGAATTGGTCAAGAGGATGTTCCATAATCGTATATATTTTCCAGTTTTTTTGTTTATGCATGCAAAGGTATAAAATGCTTTTATTAATTTCATCTATCACCGCATAGAAATATTCGATTGGGCTTTTTTTGCAAAGGCGGGGTTTCTGCCTTTATCTTTGCATCAGAAACAAAAAACAAAACGTTGTTTCTGATGTTATAAGTCAAATCAATTAATAACAATAAAAGCAATAAAGATTATGGAACCAATTTTAAATTCTCAACTTCCTGAATTCAGTGTTCAGGCTTTTCACAACGGAGCTTTCAAGACTGTAACCAACAATGACCTGAAAGGTAAATGGGCGATTCTTTTCTTCTATCCTGCTGACTTTACTTTCGTATGTCCTACTGAATTGGTGGATATGGCTGAAAAGTACGATCAGTTCAAGGCGATGGGTGTAGAGATCTATTCGGTAAGTACTGACTCTCATTTCGTGCACAAAGCTTGGCATGATGCTTCTGAAAGTATTCGCAAGATTCAATATCCGATGTTGGCAGACCCGACTGGCGCTTTGAGCCGTGCACTGGGTGTATATATCGAAGAAGAGGGTATGGCTTATCGCGGTACATTCGTTGTCAATCCGGAAGGAAAGATTAAAGTGGTGGAACTGAATGATAACAATATTGGCCGTGATGCAAGTGAATTGCTTCGTAAGGTGGAAGCTGCACAGTTTGTTGCTACCCATGACGGAGAAGTTTGCCCGGCTAAATGGAAGAAGGGTGAGTCTACCCTGAAACCAAGCATTGACCTGGTAGGTAAGATTTGATAGATCTTGATAATGGTGATTATGGGAGGCCGGTAACGAGAGACGCTGCCGGCCTTTCTTTTAAAAAAATGAAAGGAAAAAGATATGTTAGAATCTGCATTAAAAGAACAACTAAAGGGTATTTTTGCTGGGCTGGAGGCAAACTTTACTTTTGATATATCCGTATCATCCAGCCACGAAAACAAAACAGAATTATTGGAGTTGCTGGGAGATGTAGCGGATTGTTCCGATCATATCACTTGCTCGGTGAATGAGGGAGAAGCATTGAAGTTTACTTTATTAAAGAATAGTGATCGTACCGGAATCACATTCCGGGGTATTCCTAACGGACATGAGTTCACATCATTGCTTTTGGCTATCCTGAATCTGGACGGCAAAGGAAAGAACTTTCCCGATGAGGCCGTTTGCAACCGTGTGAAAGCACTGAAAGGCCCGATACATCTGACCACTTATGTTTCGTTGACTTGTACGAACTGCCCTGACGTAGTGCAGGCTCTGAATGCAATGACTACTTTGAATCCGGCTATTACGCATGAAATGGTAGACGGTGCGCTTTATCAGGATGAAGTAGATGCACTGAAGATACAAGGAGTACCCTCTGTCTTTGCAGATGGAAAATTGCTTCATGTAGGCCGTGGTGAATTTGGCGAATTGCTTGCCAAGTTGGAAGATCAATATGGTATTGACGAAACCAAAGCGAATGCAGAGGTGAAAGAATATGATGTGATTGTAGTCGGTGGAGGACCTGCAGGAGTATCAGCAGCTATTTATTCTGCCCGTAAAGGACTCCGTGTAGCTATCGTGGCCGAGCGTGTTGGCGGACAGGTAAAAGAAACGGTGGGTATTGAAAATCTAATTTCTGTTCCGGAAACGACAGGAAATGAACTTGCCGATAATCTGAAAACTCACTTGTTGCGTTATCCGGTGGATTTGCTGGAGCATCGTAAAGTAGAAAAAGTAGAAGTGGTTGGAAAACAAAAGCAGATCACTACCTCTGTTGGGGAGAAATTCCTGGCTCCGGCACTGATTATTGCAACTGGTGCAAGCTGGCGTAAACTGAATGTTCCGGGAGAAGCGGAGTATATCGGTCGTGGTGTTGCTTTCTGCCCTCATTGTGATGGGCCGTTTTATAAGGGAAAGCATGTAGCAGTAGTAGGTGGAGGAAATTCCGGCATTGAGGCAGCGATTGACTTGGCTGGTATCTGCTCCAAAGTCACTGTTTTTGAATTTATGGATGAGTTGAAAGCAGACAGTGTACTTCAAGAGCGACTTAAATCATTGCCGAATGTGGAAGTGTTTGTAAGTTCACAGACTACGGAAGTGATAGGAAATGGTGATAAGCTGACTGCCCTGCGCATCAAAGACCGCAAAACGGAAGAAGAACGTTTGGTTGAGTTGGATGGTGTATTTGTACAAATCGGGCTTTCTGCGAATAGCAGTGTATTCCGCGACATAGTGGAAACCAACCGTCCGGGCGAAATCATGATTGATGCACATTGCCGTACGAATGTGACGGGTATCTATGCAGCCGGAGATGTTTCTACGGTTCCTTATAAGCAAATTATTATCTCTATGGGCGAAGGAGCGAAAGCTGCGCTTTCTGCATTTGACGATAGAGTGAGAGGGATTATCTGATTGATGTATTCAGATATAAAAAGCACATAAACAAAATATTAGCAGGAGGAGGAATAACTCCTCTAAAAAATACCCCCGTTACAAATTTGTAGCGAGGGCTATTTTATATTTAGAGAGCATGACCTTCATCGACTACTCTATCCTGCGCATGGAGACAAATGTTCATGAATATCCGAGAAAGTGAAATGAACGTTGTTCTCATGGCATTAATTTTTTGGGCTTTTAAGAAATGTGTGTTAAGTTTATTTATTTAGTCATGATATGTATATCTGACGAAATCAAACAATCCGGAGTTTTCCTGCTGTGCCGGTTGGTCTCCAATAAATTTAAGATTCTCTACACTGCAAAAAATATGGAATGCAATGTCTTTCCCAAATTCCAGTTGAAGTTCATGTTTGGGCTCGTTGTCTATTAACCAGGTGATGTAATAGTTCCCGTTTTTTAATGTCAGATCAATTTCGAACAGATGCCATCCGGTCTTGATTACTACAGGAACGGAAGAAAAAGGATATGCCTGCGATGTCATATAAGCAATCATTTCGTCGGGAGTTGCATTTAACTCCTTGCGAACTTTATCTTTACCATATCCGACTTCAAAATCCAATTCATGTTGGTCGTCATGGTATATCCACGAACCCACGCTACATTGATCTCCTATTCCCATTTGCGGGATATGAGTACGCCAGGTATATCTTCCTGTTGTATAAATCCGTTCTACAGTATGAACCTTTTTCCGATCCACCGAGTTAGCCCGGGTAAAGATCCGTAAGTAACCATTCTCTAATATGCATTGATTATCCGGGTTGTTATCCTGATGTCCGTATTTCCATCCATCCAGATTGTTGAAGTTCCATTCTTTGTTTGGCGGATTTTTAGTACTGATGTCATTGGTCTGTTGCTGTGCAAAGCAAAGGCCGCAAATGCATATTAGTAACAGAGTTAAATAGTAGTTTCTCATAATAATTGAATTTAAGTGTATTCGTTTTCTATCAATTGCTTGCTGCAAAAGTAGTCGAATGCTTTATTCTACTCATCAGATTTTAGTCATTTCAAATCATGAAACGTCCAAATCTGCACTGGAAATCCTAATCGCTCTGTTCCGGGGAGTATAATTTCTATATAAATGATAAACTAAAGTGCTGAATCTACTCTGATTGTTGTTGGGTGGAACCATGTTGTGCTCTGAATTGAGAAGGAGTCATTCCTTTCATTTCTTTAAATAACGTACTGAAATATCGTTGATAAGTGAAACCTACCTGCTCTGATATTTCAGTAATGCTCATGCCAGACTGAGTTAAAAGAATGATTGCTTTGTCGATTCTTCTACGATTGATATAATCGTTTGCTCCCATGCCGGTCAGTTCCTTGATCTTATTATATAAGGATGTCCGGCTCATTGCCATTTGAGTAGTCAGGAATTTCACATCCAAATCTGGTTGAGACAGATTCTGATCGATCATTTCATTCAATTTGATCATAAATTGTTCATCCGCATTGCTGAAAGTGGCCTCTTGCGGAGACAGAATGAATTGATTGCCCCTGTATCTGGACTTAATATATTCACGATTTCTCATCTGGTTTTGGATCACGCTAAGGAGCATTTCCATTTCAAATGGTTTGGGTAAATAGGCATCAGCTCTTAATTTGTATCCTAACATCTGGCTTTCAGAATCGGCTCTGGCGGTAAGCAGGATGACAGGGATATGGCTAATATTCAGATTCTCTTTAATTTCCTTGCATAGCTGATAGCCATTCATTTGTGGCATCATTACATCACTTACTATAATGTCCGGTTGCTGTTGCTTAATAACTTCCAGTGCTACCAGTCCATTTTCTGCCTGATAGATCTTCTTGAATTTATCTTTAAGGGCACTTTTTAAGAATTCCCTTAAGTCCTGTTTGTCTTCTACAATCAACAGTGAATACCCTTGTAGAGAGAAAGCCTCGGATTCTATTTTCTCTTCTTCCTCCGGAGAACTTAAAAGTTCGTTGAGGTAGGAATGTTGAGGACATGATACTTCTTGTTCTTGTAGATTAGCCGGTATTTCATAAAAGAATGTGGCCCCTCTGTCTTTATTATTGAAAGCGCCCATCCTACCTCCATGTAAGTCAATCAACATTTTAGCATAAGATAAACCGATACCACTTCCTCCCTCATTATGTTTGCCTTGGTAGAAACGGGTAAAGAGCTTTTTTATATCTACATTATCCAATCCGATTCCCTGGTCTTGTACGTGTACTTGTATACTTTCATTTGTACGGATTGTTTTTATGACGATACGAGTCTGATTGGGACTATATTTCAAAGCATTCATAATCAGATTGGAAAGAACAACTTTGCATTTGGTGTCATCATACGCGATATATTGTATGCTGTCGTCAAAGTCGTATGTAATTTCAATTTCTTTGGCCTTCGATGCAGTTTGAAATGTTTCTGCCACTTCCTGTATCCACTTGTGCAAAGGATGCGAAGAGATGTGTAGCACTTCCTGCCCTACCTCCATTTTGCGTGCATCAAGCACGATGTTGATAATATCTTTCATCTGATTGGCCTGCTTGAATGCACCCTGTAGATATTCCGGTAGCTCGTCTTGCTTCACCTCTTTATTGAGAATTCGTTTCAGGGAAGCATAGATGAGTGTCAAAGGGGTGCGTAGCTCATGGCTGATATTGATTAAGAAGCGTATTTTCTCTTCATATATCTTCTTCTCATGTTCCCGCATCTCACGTTTCAGCCGATTTTCTTTTTTTCTTATCAAACTAAAGAAGACCATTCCTGCCACTAGAAATGCAAAGAAAATGCATAGTATAATAAACCAGGTAGATTTCCACCAAGGAGGTGAGACTATAATAGTTAAGATCTCTGTCGGCTGGCTCCATTCACCGTTGGAGGTGTCGCAGGATACGCTGATGGTATATTCTCCTGATGCTAATGTACCCAATTCGAGTGTCTGGAGATAACTCTCGATCACCATTTTGTCTTTTCCTGTGATGACATATCGGAAAAGGTGTTTTCGGAAGGAGTTCTTTTCGTCAGCAATCACTTTAATGTTGAACGATGAATGATTCCAGGGAATCGAAATACAGTTATTATTAACCTGTTTCAGAGTTGATTTACCATTCAGTTTTACTTCAAGTAGCTTGAGAATAGGAGACGAATTGCTTTCGAAAATAATATCCGTATTAATGCGTACCAGTCCCATAGTACCTCCCATATACAGATTGGGAGTACGAAGAGCAGGAATAGGGGTAAATATCAATTCGTTGGAAGGAACTCCATCGGATTCGTCCAGGATAACAAAACGTTTTTCGTTGATAATATACGCAAAGAACATGTTCTGTGCTCCTATCCAGACTTTTCCTTTTTTATCATAGGCAAGGCTGGATACACTGTTGAACAAGTTGGTATGTATTTTTTCTGTTTTTCCAGTCTGTTTATTATAGAAGAGCAGTCCGAAATTACTTCCTATCCAAAAGTTACCTTTATCATCCCGGCAGGCCGATGTGAAATCATCTCCCTCTTTCATATTGACTAATGAAGATAGTTCGTTAGTTTTGAAGTTTAGTTTAAACAGGTTATTGGTTCCCATTAGATACAGATGCGTATCGTCGGAATAAATTGCCTGCATAGCTATTTGGCGTTGAATGTCTATTTGGGGTGCGTAGAGAATAGATGTTTGCCGGGTATGCTTGTTATAGATATAGACTTTTGCTCCTAATATGTAAATATTATCTTTTGTAGCATATAGATTTACCAAATCACCGGATGAAAATTCTCTTTTCGAAATAGAGTCATTGATAATGGGAAAAGGTTGCATCTGTGCAGTTCTCTTATTAAAGGTAAATACCCCTTTATTAAAACATGATAATAAGAGCTCATTTTCAGAAAAATTTGTGATAGAGGTAACTTTCTCCCCGTATGTAGTAGGGTAATGATGAAATGTATTCGTTTTTTGGTCAAATGAGTTGATACCTCCTCCGTCTGTTCCAATCCAAAGCAATGTATCCTTATCTTCAAAGATGCTAACCACGGTACGTTCGCTAATTCCATTGAGATTGTTCAGTGGAACATCTTTATAGGTTTTGATGAACACTTTCTTAATGGCGAATAATCCTCCGTGTATACTGCCTATCCATATATTGTCCATCTGATCTTTATACAGCCGGTAGATAGAGTTATTCGGCAAGGATTGTTCATCATCGGAAATATGTTTAAGATGAGAGAACTTCATAGTCTGGAAGTCAAGTATGTTGATACCTCCTCCGTCAGTAGCTATCCAAAGTTGGTTGTCTTTTTCAAGAAAATCAAAAATGATATCGTTGTTGAGCCCGGAATTTTTGGTGGATAAACTGAAAAGCCTTTTCCCCTCTTTCGAGTAGCAGGCTATTCCTTTGCCATAGAATGATACCCAAAGCCGGTTTTGAGAGTCAACAAATATGGTGTTTATCTCGCGCTCTTTTACAAATGGACATCGATACATTTTCTTTTTTGTCAAGTCGTACATCCAAAGCCCGTCTTTTTTACTGCTGGTTATCAGCACATCGGGACTCCACTGAAAGATGCGATTGATACATTTTAACTTGTCTCCATCGATGTCGGGGAAGATTGTCGTAATACTTTTATCCGTCAGATTGTATTGGTATAAAGTTTCTTCTCCTCCAAACAGGAAATTGTCACCTATTTGAAGATAAGACCAAGCGTTAAATGGCTTCCCGTTATATTTCAATGGCTGAAACTGATTTTCTGCTTTATTGTAGATGGCAATTCCTTTATTGGTAGAAACGTATAAATCGCCTAAACGATCCTCTGTAATAAAACGAATGAAATTGTCGGGCAATGAGTTGGGCTGCTCCCGGTCATGAAAATAACTTTTCAGTTCAGATTGGTCATAACTATTTAACCCCCATTTGGTACCTATCCATATTACTCCTAAATGATCTCTGTAAATGCACTGCACTCTTGATTGTGACAATCCCTGTTCCAAAGAAATTTGTCTGAAGTAGTAGTCTTGTTGTTCAGCCTTGGTAGAAAGAACAAAGAATAATATCCAGATTAGAAAAGAATACCTCTTTAGTACGTGTGCTTTTGACATAGTTATGTTCTTTTGATAGAGCAAATATAAAAGAAGTTATGAAACTGTACAATAGATTTCATCTTCTTTTGTCCACAAAGCTCATTAGATAGCTCGAAAGGATATTCAGAATGATCCTTTTGAACAGTAGCGGACTAATTATGGATGTTATTTGATCTCTATTTCCATGCTTTGCGCCTATATTTGCACAGTTAACACTAAATACGAAACGTATTAAACCTTAAAAAAAAGACTATTTACTATGAATACATCCTAAAACTGTAGAATGAAGAGGTGGCGGAGTAATGTTGGGAACATTTTGAATGCCTTGACTTGTATCTAAAATTCCTAAAAATCTAATATTATTATATTCTAACTAAATGAAAAGTATATGGATAATCTAAGAAAAACGCTTGGCTGCTTGCTACTATTTCTTTTTGCAGCAGTTACATCTACTTATGCACAGGTTGCAAAGCAGTATTCGGGTACTGTTACGGATGCCGACAGCAATGAACCTATCATCGGTGTCAACGTAACTCTTAAAGATGCACAAACTGGTACCGTAACGGATATTTCCGGAAAGTTCTCGATTAGTGCTCCTGTTGGCTCTACACTATCATTCTCTTATATCGGATACGTGACTAAAGAGGTTAAACTGGGAACGAATACCAGTTTGAAGATTACAATGCAGGAAGATCAGAACCAATTGAGTGAAGTAGTGGTCATTGGCTATGGTGCAGTGAAAAAATCAGATATAACAGGTGCTGTGGCTTCTGTTTCTTCCAAACAATTTAAGGATCAGCCGGTAAAGCGGGTGGAAGATATTCTGCAAGGACGTACTGCAGGTGTGGCAGTGACGAGCGTAAATGGTTTACCTGGTGGTACAGTTAAAGTTCGTGTTCGTGGTACTACTTCTCTTAATACCAGCAATGACCCCTTGTATGTCATCGATGGCATTATGTCTGGTGGACTAGATGTAAATCCTGCTGACATTCAATCTATTGAAGTTCTGAAGGATGCTTCGGCAACGGCTATTTATGGCTCACGCGGCGCTAATGGTGTGGTATTGGTAACTACTAAAAAAGGGGTGGAAGGTAAAGTGCAGATTTATGCAGATGTGGCTATAGGCGTATCGAACATCCTTAAAAAATATGACTTACTGAATGCTTATGAATATGCGACTGCATTAAAGGAGTATAATGGTATCTCATTTGCAGATGATGAGATGGAAGCCTATAAGAATGGCTCCAAAGGCATTGACTGGCAGAATTTGATGTTGCAGACCGGTATTAGTCAGGACTATAAATTAGGTATTTCGGGTGGAACGGCTAAAAATAAGTATCTTATTTCAGCCAATGTACTGAATATGACAGCCATGACCATCACGACCAAGTATCAACGTGCACAGTTGCGGATAAATTTGGATAATGAACTCACCAAGTGGTTGACACTTTCTACCAAAATTAATGCTTCACGTACTCACAGTCATAATGGGGGTATTGACATTATGAACTTTCTGAACTATTCTCCTACGATGGAAATGAAAGATCCGGTAACGGGCGTTTATAATATGGACCCTTATAATTCAGTAAACGGAAACCCTTATGGTGCACGTGTCGCAAATTATGGTGACTCATACGTGTATGCTTTGAATACTAATATGGATTTGACTTTCAAAATAATGAAAGGGTTGACATTGTCTGTACAGGGTGCTGCTAATTACTCTCATGTTCCGAGTTACTCTTTCACCTCGTCATTAGCAAAACCCGGACAAATTAGTGGTATGGAAAATGCGAGCAGGATGAATCTATTCTGGCAGAATACCAATAATGTGACTTATAACACAAGTTTCGGCGATCATCATCTGACTGCAACAGCTGTATTTGAAGCAAGTGGTGCCGAAGGCAGAAATCTAAAATTGACCGGAAGTGATTTAGCCAATGAGTTTGTTGGTTATTGGAATGCAAAAAATGCAAAGACACGCGATGGAGAGAATGGCTATTCCGCAGAAGCTATTGTGTCCGGGCTTGGTCGAATTATGTACAATTACAAAGGGAAGTATATGCTGACAGGTACTTTCCGTGCCGACGGTTCATCTAAGTTTCAGAAGAATAATAAGTGGGGATATTTTCCGTCAGCAGCTGTTGCTTGGGATGTTGCTAAAGAAAACTTTATGAGCAAACAAAACATTGTCCAGCAATTGAAACTAAGAGCCAGTTTTGGTGTTGTTGGTAATCAAAGTATCGGTGCTTACACAACATTAGGTATGTTGGCTCCTACAAATTATGACGGTTATGGTAGCGATGCAATCCATACCGGTTATTGGACTGGAAATCTCGCTACACCGGATGTAACTTGGGAAAGCACCTATCAGTATAACATAGGTTTGGACGCCAGTGTTTTAGACGGTCGCTTGAGTTTTACAGCCGAATGGTTCCGAAAGGATACTAAGGACCTGTTGCTTCGCAAACCTGCTCCTCAGTATAACGGAGGTGGCTCTTTCTGGGTCAACCAAGGTGAAGTTAGAAACTCTGGTGTTGAATTCACCATTACAGCTACTCCTTTGACAGACAAAGATATATTTGGTTGGGAAACATCGCTGAATGCATCTTATTTAAAGAATAAGATAATCGATCTGGCAGGTAGTGATTTTATCGTTGGGGAGAATTATACAAGTATTGGCGGTGGTCCCATTCAAATTAAAAAAGTAGGGTATCCGATTGGCTCTTTCTATCTTTATGAATGGGCAAACTTTAATGACCAGGGCGCCAACTTGTATAAACATCAATCTAATGGAAGTTTGACAACCAATCCGGGTGCTGACGATCTGGTTACTAAAGGGCAGGCCGAGCCTAATTGGACTTTCGGATGGAATAATACATTCACTTGGAAAAACTGGACGCTCAATCTCTTTATCAATGCTGCATTAGGACAAGATAGACTGAATGTAAGCCGCTATGCGATGGGATCTATGACAGGTGTATATCGCTTCATCTCTTTATCCGATGCTTATTACAAAAGTTGGGATAAAGTAGCCAATAAAGCAGATGCTGTGTATGCAAGTCATAAAAATTCAGATAATAGAAACTATCCTGATTCCGATTTCTGGCTTGAAGATGCATCATTTGTGAGACTGAAAAATATAAGCCTTACGTATAATATTCCTAAGAAGATAACGAAAGTAGCCGATATTCAACTGTCGGTCAGTGCTCAAAACCTGTTTACATTAACGAAATACACAGGTATGGACCCAGAAGTGTACAGTGAATCCGATTATGGCTTTAATGGTGTGGATATGGGATCTTATCCTGTTCCAAGAACATTCACTTTTGGTATGAAACTTAACTTTTAATCTTTTAACTATACATGGATATGAAAACAATATATAGAATATTCAAATCTGTCGGACTAGCATTGATAGCACTTTGGATGGTGTCTTGCCAGGATTTACTGACAGAAGATCCTAAGGGGCAGTTGGCGGTAACTAATTTCTTTAATTCAAAAGGTGATCTGGACTTGGCTCTGAATGGAATGTATTCCAAAGTTGCGAGTGATATGTATGCAAATATCTGGGCAGGTTTCGAATCAGTGATGGGTGATGATATTTCTACACACCCTGCAGCTAATAAACAGGGGTTGCGTGAGGTAGATACTTATAATGTTTCGGACAATAACACTTGGGTGACTGAATTGTGGGGTGCTCGTTGGAGATTGGTAAAAGCTGCTAATTTCATTATAGATAATGCCGGACGAACTCCGGAGGTGAGCCAGGAAGAGAAAGATGCAGCCATTGGACAAGCTTATTATTGGCGTGCCTATTCTTATTTTTACTTTGTAATGGCTTGGGGAGAGGTACCTATGGTTGTGAAAGATGAAATCAATTACAACATGCCATTGGCAACCGTTCCTGAAATTTACGAGCTGATTGTATCTGATCTGAAAAAGGCAGAAACAATGGTCCCTGCTAATTATACTAAAGAACCCTACGCAAGAAATGGGGTAAACATTGCTGTTAGTCAAGGAGCTGTAAAAGCAACATTGGCTTATGTGTATATGGCAATGGCGGGATGGCCGTTGAACAAAGGAACAGAATATTATCAACTGGCCGCTGCAAAGGCAAAAGAAGTAATCGATGCTGCGAAGAAAGGTACTTACTACTACAAATTATTACCTGATTATAAGCAAGTATATTCGATGGAGTATAATAAGAATAATCCTGAAGTGTTGCTTGGCGTTTACTATAATTTGGGAATAGATGCACTTACCAATGCCCCTTTAGCTGATTTCCTGGCAGACTATGCTTATGGTGGCGGTGGATGGGGAGATACGAACGGAGAAATTAAATTCTGGTATGATTTCCCGGAAGGCTCACGCAAAGATGCATCTTATTTCCCGAAAATCATATTGAAGAATGAAACTAAGTTGCGTGATTGGTGGGAAGACCCCAATCCGGAAGCGCCACGTGTGGTTGTTGCTCCCTGTTTCATGAAGAAAGTAGAAACGACCACTGGAGAAGAATTCGACTATACGAATCCGAAGATTTCGATGAATCAGAATGGAGAAAAGACGCATCAGATTATTCGCTTGGCAGAAGTATATTGCTGGTATGCCGAAGCCGTAGGTCGTTCAAAAACAGGCAGTATCACGGAAGCTGTCAACTTATTGAATGAGGTACGCAATCGTGCCAATGGATCTGTTGTTGCAGACCGGGATATCTATAAGACAACCATGTCGTATGATGATCTGGCAGAAGCTGCCTATAATGAACATGGCTGGGAAATAGCCGGATATTATTGGGGAAATATTGCCACTAGAGCAAGGGATATGTTTCGCATGAATCGCATTAAAGATCATTTTGAATACAGAAAATTAAATCCGGAGATTGAAGTGGCTCCCGGAGTCTTCAGGAAAGAAGCTGTTTCCGTATCTGGTACGTGGAATGACAGTAAAATGTATCTTCCCCGTCCTTTTGTAGATTCGTCTATTAATCCGAATTTGAAGAACTGAATGAAACAATAAAAACAATCATTATGAAACTAAGATATTTATATTTAGCAATAGGTGTATTATGTAATGCCTCTTTAGTATCATGCGGTGATAGCTTCAAAGAGAAAACAGAGATTGTTGCATGCGGAATCTCCACAAATGCTTTAACATTCGGAGTCTCCTCTACTGAAGTTCAGACTGTAGATATTACGTCAGAAGCAGCTTGGGAAGTTGCAGTGGATCAGGCAGGTGGTAATTGGCTTACTGTTTCTCCTTTGGAAGGAACTGGTAATGGTACGTTAACAATTGCTGCTGATAAGAATAACGGCCCAAAACGTAGTGCAACCTTGACCATAGCGGCGAAAGGTGCTGAACTTCGAACCATCACAGTTATTCAGGATGGCTATAAAGGAACCATTTATAATTACGGTGACTTTACTGGATTGCAAAAGACGGGGCTTGTGGCAGGGATCAATCCGATCACTATCGTAGATAATGACGAATGTGAAGATGGAAAAGCGTTAAGAATCTATACCCGGGCAGGTGAAGAGTATGAAGGTACTAATGGGGACCGTTTCAAGGTGCAGACAACAACGCAATTCGGATCAGGTCGTTATGAATGGAGGATATATGTCCCTAAATTCGGAATGAATGACCGGGCCAGTATTGGAGCATTTTTATATTTTGACGATGGGCATGAATTGGATTTTGAAATTTGTTCCGGTACAGCTGCAGACCGTGCAGCACATAGTGCCGGACCAGATGATATGCTGTGCCTTGTGACTAGTCAGGCTAATCCTTTTTTCTCTGAATTCACGCCTATTAAGGGGGATGCTTGGCATACGTTTGTATTGGATTTGAAGTTAGAAAATAAGAAATATCTGGCGGAGTGGTCGGTTGATGGTAAAGTTTTAAAGAGGGCACAATTAGATTATGGTGAAGAGGCTTATTTCCGTGCTATATCTAGTGTCGAGAATCTTTATGGTATGGGCGATCATGCGGCAACTCAAGAAAATTATGCCTTATTTGATTATCTTGAATATGTTCCTTATGATTATTCAATGAAGCCGATTATCGAAGGTCAGCTTCCTCCCGAACCAGAGGGAACAACAGTGAAGTGGGACTTTGAGGAAGCTGGTTTTGTTCCTGTTGGATGGACTAACAATGGAGGAACGATTGCGGATGGAAGTTTGAATCTATCTAACGGGAATAACTTCGTTTATGGTCCGGAGATAGGAGCTGGAAAATATACATGGGAAATAGATGTTCCTTTGGTAGGGGTAGGTGAAAAATGGTTGGCAGGTGGTAATATCGCTGCAACTAATGCTGAAGAAAGGTCATTCTCTATGTTTGTTTTCTCGGGTACTGAAAATGATCGTGCGGCTTGTACGGTTCCTCCTGTTCCTGGTCAGATGCTGGTACGTTGTTATACGGAAGCTATGGGAGTTTACGGTGTACCTATTGATCCGGGTAAACACACTTTGACTATTGACCTTAGACTTAATGCAGATGGTGCATATTGGGCGGCATGGATTATAGATGGTGAAGTGGCGAAAACATTTACTACTTGGTATACTCCGGCACAGTTTAAATTTGGATTCTCAATGATGACCTTTGCTGATGGAGGTGGCTGGCAAGGAGATAAGCCTACTGCAAAGACATATACAGTCAAATATGACTATATAGAATATAAGAAGTATAATTATGATGAAGAATAACAGTTTACTTTACATTCAATGAGGTATTTAAGTATAATTGGAACAGCTATATGCTGTGTAATGTTGGTAATGACGAGTGTTTCCTGCAAGCAGGAAACATTCTCTTCCACCACCCAGGAGAAGAAAGTAGCTCCTTGGTATGTCTATATAGATGGAAGCTCTTTTAAGGATATAGAGCCAGTGAAAGAGATTATTAGTTCCATTAGCGTTTTCGGGAATCCTCCGAAATCATTTATCGATGAATGTCATCAGAATCATATCGAAGTATATCAGGCTGTAGGTGGGAATGAAGAAACGATTGATACGCCACAGAAAAGAAAGGCGCTTGTTGAGAAGTATGTAAGTGATTGCAATGCAAACGGATATGATGGAATAGATCTTGATCTCGAACATTTGAACCCTGATATTCAGGATGCATATACCGAATTCCTGAAACTGGCTTCAAAAGAACTCCATGCTGTTGGAAAGAAATTAAGCCATTGCGTTAGTTTTTATCCGGCTTTGTATCAGGATAACGAAACTAAGATGTTTCACGATCCGGCAGTTTTGAATACTACTTGCGACTTAGTTAGAGTGATGTGTTACGATATGTATTTTGCACCTGGGATAGATAAGCCCGAGCTCAAACATAGGGATGATTGTATGGGCATTGGACCTACGTCTAATTATCTATGGACTAGAGAGGCGATGCTTTTCTGGATGAAACATATTCCAAATGATAAATTAGTGATGGCGTTGCCTGCTTATGCAAATGATTATGCTGTAACTGGCGGCATCAAAGGAAGGCAGATTTACCAATCTGTGCCTGACAGTATAAATGGAATTTTGCCTTCTCCTATCTGGTTATGTTATGAAAAGGTAAACATGTATCTGTATGATGGTACTGATGGTAATCGGCATCTGTTTTATGCAAGTGATGCCAGAAGTACGGAAGCGCTACTTGAACTAGCTGATGAACTGGGAATCTCTCAAATCGGTTTTTGGCACTTTAATAGCGTAGATCCGCAAATGTGGGATACTGCCGCAAAGTGGCAAAAGAAATAATAAGATAATAAATCGACCTTGTAAATAATATAGCTTTATTCTCATCCCCCCATTTAGAGAAAAGTTATTCTTAACAATAAGAGGCCGCAAAGGTATGAATCCGTATCTTTGTGGCTTTTTATTTTTTTCTTACCTTTGGGGGACTTAACATAACCCCCAAAAATGAAGAACATGAAAAAGATCTTTTTACTCATTTTCGTCATTCTATTTATTTTTCCGGTACAGGCTCAACATACATTGAGACTGATGACTTATAATATTAAAAATGCGAACGGCATGGATGATATTTGCAGTTTTCAACGGGTAGCCAATGTGATAAATAATGCTTCTCCTGATGTTGTGGCTATACAAGAGGTAGACAGTATGACCCGTCGGAGCGGGCAGAAATATGTGCTGGGTGAAATAGCTGAACGTACACAGATGCATGCCTGTTTTGCACCTGCTATAGAGTTTGAAGGAGGTAAATATGGAATCGGACTGTTGACAAAGCAAGTTCCGCTACGTTTACAAACTATCCCTTTACCTGGTAGAGAAGAGGCCCGCACCTTGATTCTGGCAGAATTTGAGGATTATATTTATTGTTGTACTCATCTGTCATTAACGGAAGGAGATCGCATGAAGTCCCTGGAAATAGTGAAGTCATTGATTGCTTCCTATAAAAAGCCTCTTTTTCTAGCCGGAGATATGAATGCTGAACCTGAATCCGATTTCATCAAAGAATTGCAAAAGGATTTTCAAATACTCTCCAATCCGGAAAAGCATACTTATCCTGCTCCCGATCCAAAAGAGGCCATTGATTATATTGCCGTGTCAAAGCAAAACGCTACCGGATTTGCTGTCATATCTGCGAAAGTAGTTAATGAGCTAATGGCTTCCGACCATCGTCCCATACTTGTGGAATTGCGTACCGCTGAAAAGGCAGACAAGATATTCCGTACTAAACCTTATTTGCAGAATCCTGTGGGTAATGGCATTACTGTGATGTGGGAAACAACCGTTCCTTCTTATTGCTGGGTGGAATATGGCACAGATACTACCCGGCTGGAACGTGCGCGTATGATTGTTGACGGTCAGGTGGTCTGCAATAACAAGCTGCATAAAATACGTATAGATGGCTTACAGCCCGGACAGAAATATTATTATCGTGTGTGTTCGCAAGAGATGTTGCTTTATCAGGCATATAAAAAGGTATTTGGAAATACAGCACAATCGACCTTCAGTGAATTTACTCTTCCTGTTGCTGATACAGAGTCTTTTACCGCTATTGTTTTTAATGATTTGCATCAACATACCAATACTTTCCGTACTCTATGTAAACAAATACAGGATGTTAAGTATGATTTTGTTGTTTTCAATGGTGACTGTGTGGATGATCCTGTGGATCACGAGCAGGCAACCACATTTATCAGTGAACTGACCGAAGGAGTGTGTGGCGATCGCATACCGACTTTCTTTATGCGTGGCAACCATGAAATCCGCAATGCCTATTCTATCGGTTTGCGTGACCATTTTGATTATGTGGGAGATAAAACTTATGCCTCTTTTAACTGGGGAGATACCCGTATCGTCATGTTGGATTGTGGAGAAGATAAACCGGACGACCATTGGGTATATTATGGCTTGAACGATTTTACTCAATTGCGTAATGAACAGGTTGATTTTCTGAAAAAAGAACTGTCTGCCAAAGAATTCAAGAAAGCAAAGAAACGTGTCCTTATTCATCATATTCCGCTTTACGGTAATTATGAAAAGAATCTCTGTGCAGATCTGTGGACTAAATTATTGGAAAAAGCACCTTTTAATGTCAGTCTGAATGCACATACCCATAAATACGCTTACCATCCGAAAGGGGAACTGGGTAATAATTATCCAGTTATTATTGGTGGAGGATATAAGATGGACAGTGCTACGGTGATGATTCTGGAAAAGAAGAACGATGAATTGAGGATTAAGGTGCTGAATGTAAGGGGAGAGGTTTTACTGGATATAACAGTCTAAAGTCTCTAATAACTTTATAATTCATGGAGGTGCGCCAGACTTCTAGACACACCTCCATGAATTAGTTATTTCATAAAGTGCTATTCGGAGAAATATGTATAATAGAAATTCTCTATATATCCGTCATAGTTTTTGCTTTCCTCTTTGATACAACTATTTTCGTCATATTCGAATGTGTAAGTAGCTGTACTGGATGAATGTTGCCAACCACTGCTCGTATGGCAATTAGCCGAAGCTTTTCCAAAGAGACCAGTTTCAACCAGCCAACGACTAGCTCCACTGCTTTCCGCATAGATGCAATGTGCTCCGCTCACATTAGGCACGGCAGAATAGGTCTGAACCTTAAACTGCTCTACTCCATCTGAAAATCTGGTCCATTGCATAATATTTCCATTTTCTATGGTGATGTTAGATGCAATATTGCCATTCTTTTCAACTTTGGTCATGTAGCCATTCTCATCATAAGTATATTCGTAAGTGTTGGAACCATCTACAAAAGTTGCAACATAACCTTGGTCATTTAAAGTCATGTTATATGCGTTCTTACCTGTCACTGTGATATTATTTCCGTCATAAGCAAAGAGCCATTCTCTATCCAACTCTCCTTCATATAGCCTGTAGACACGTTTAACCGTACCATTGTCATTATATTCGTAATACCATTTATCCCAGTCGTCCGCAAAAGTGGCTATCCGATAAACTGTTACTTCAGAGGTTGTTGTAAAAGTGATTTCTGCATAGTCTGAATCTTCAAAATAGATTGATCCGGTTTTTTGAGCTTTTACTTTGAATGTATAACTTTTTTCCGGCTCTAAACCTGTCAGTTGAATTGTATTTTGGTCAGTACTTTGTTCACTACCGTTGTTCAAGCTATAAATATAAGCTGTTGCGTTTCCTATGGCTTTCCATGTAATAACAGCAGAACTCTCTTTTACATCAGGAACAGTAACTTCCGGTTTATCCAGAATGTTTGTACTGGGATGATTGTCGTCATCACTGCAAGCAGTCGTACCTAGTACTACTGCCAGCATGGCTAATAAGTAAAAATACTTTTTCATGTTGTTCTATTTAAGGTTAATAATTAGTTTCCGGCAACTACTATCATTCCCAAACCAACCAGGAAGAAGATAAACATCAAGGCCAGTAGTTGATTAACAGATTTCGTTGAACCTTTAAATTCTTTCCAGATAAATACTCCCCAAATAGCGGCAATAAGTGGTGCGCCTTGTCCTAGTGCATAAGATACCGCCGGACCAGCTTCTCCTGATGCGATATAGCTGAACGCGGAACCAAGTCCCCATATCGCTCCACCAAGCATTCCGCATATATGAGTTTTCGTGTTTCCTTTAAAGTATTCGGAGTAGCTGACTTTTTCTCCGACAAAAGGACATTTCATTACTAATGTGTTGAAAACAAAATTGCTTAGTAATACGCCTATTGAAAAAACAAAGATGGCAGAATAAGGAGTCATCATTCCTATAGCAGGAGAATTGAAGTTTTCTACGTCCATACCTTTCACTACGAACCTGTAGAACAAAGACATCAGTACACCGGCAATTAATGCAATGATAATTCCCTTTTTGTTGTTTTTCCTGCTTTCTTCTCCCTTTTGCATTTTTCCGGAAGCCACTCCATTGCAAATGATAGCAATAACAATGAGAGCTACACCGCCAAATAAAAGCAAAGGATTACCAGTTGGAATTCCCAGATAATTGACGATTACCCCTAATACCAATGCAATGCCAACTCCTAAAGGAAAAGCAACAGACATACCAGCCAAGGAAATAGACGCTGAAAGAAGAATGTTTGAAGCATTAAATATTACGCCCCCCAAGATAACCCAACCAATGCTGTCTCCTGATGCTTGTCCCAGATCTTCCAGGAATGAACGTCCGGTATCTCCATGACTACCCATTGTGAAGCCTAGTAAGATGGTGAACAATACCATTCCAATCACATAATCCCAATAAAAAAGTTCATAACGCCAATTTTTGGAAACTAGTTTTTGGGTATTACCCCAGGAACCCCAACAAATCATGGTTACGATGCAGAATATAACTGCCAATAAATAACTGTTTACTGTGAACATACTATTAGTATTTAATTGTTAAACATGAATTCTGTTATTTAAATATAGTATCCAATCTTCCCAATAAGTGAAAACATTGGCTTCTTTACATTTTCTTGACCGGAACTCATGTTCCAGGTCCGATTCTTTCAAAAGGATATGTATATTACTACTAAAACCATATTCTTTTGATTCGGGGAGTATCTCTATCCAGCATCTGGGATATCTTTTGTAAGAGTTGACTGCTTTTATAAGATTTTGAGCATCATTTTCGTTGCCGATGGCATTTACACAGACTATGCCGGTAAACAAATTTTCTCCCTGAATGGCTTCTATACCTTCTTTGATATTATCTCCCAAAGTGATTAAAGCCCGCATACGTTGGGAACCTCTGATGCCGGAGAGTTGCTTTTCTATATCAGAAATTGTTTCTGACAGGTCTGTGTTAGCTTTTACGAAACAAAGAACAGCAGGCCATGTTTTATTCTCATCTACCATTTGATGAAACTGACTGACGAGAACCTTTTGCTGTTGTTCGTTAATTTCTCCCTGTACATAGATAATAGGATATTTTCTTGTGCTTCCTTGAGCCTGTTCCGGATAATAGACCGTTGCATTGGCTGTTTGGATAAACGGAGTCTCATTCGGAAGACTACTCTCACTATTTCCTGACCGCTTTCCATTGAAATATTCGTTTATGAATCTGAATGCTTTGGGCAGTGCAGTATTCCAGCAGGTGAAATCATGTCCTCCTGAACGTACTTCCCATTCATGAGGTATTTGTCTTTCCAGTAATAATCGGTGCAGTTCTTCATTACTTTCGCAAAGAGTACCTTCTTTATCTCCAATATCCAGCATGATGCCAAATCCTTTTAAATCGGAATTGCGGAGGGTGGAAAGAATGTGGTAGGGTGAATGTTGTTTATAGTAACTGGTTAGGCGCTGCTTACCATTCTTTCCCACTCCTCCGAAAATCCGTCCCCATTGATTGTCCCATCCTTTTTGTGGCCCTTCTTCTATGTATTGTTTTTCTGTACGGATGGATGGCGATAACGCAACGACAGAGCCGAATAAGTGGCGGTTGCGCAAACTAACGGATAATGCTCCGAATCCTCCCATAGAGAAACCAATGATCGAGCGTCCATTAATATCCTTGCGAGTACGATAGTTGTTATCTATATATGGAACCAGTTCTTTGATAAAGAAAGTTTCATAAAGGGAACTGCCATCATAAGTGTCACTGTAATAAGACAGGTAACCGTCAGGAATAACCATAATGAAAGGTTGAATCTTTCCTTCTTTTATCATTTTATCCATTACACGGGCAACGTTGCCGTATTCGAGCCAACTGGTATAATCACCTCCTATTCCATGAAACATGTATAAGACTGGATATTCTGTTTCTGAATGTTCATAACCTTCCGGTAAGATAATGGAGTAGGAGACTTCTTGCTTTAGGGACGGACTGTAAATACTCATCCCTTCTTTTTCTATGGGAAGTGCCCAAGCTCCATCTATACCTGATAGAAATAGGATAATATATAACAGTATCTTCTTCATATTATTTCTTTATTAACTGTTCACCAATATAATAACTCATTGAATAAATACCTGTTTGGGCGGACTGTTCACTATCCAGCCCGTTTCTGACACGATATTGCACCGGAGCTTCTGCACCTCGCAATCCATTGAACAGAGTAAAGATGCTATTGTAGTTGCTGCCTTCGTCTGTTATGTCCAAATAATAGATTTTGGCACGATTCTCGGCAGAAAGGTTGATAATATCTGCGTCTTCTGCAAAGAAAAAGTTGATAGCAGGGGCATTGCCTGTTGACTGATTGTATAAGTAATCAGCTTCTGAACCGTATGTTAATCCTAATCTGAAATCTGCATTGCTTTCCGTATGAACCGTCTTTTCCACAGCATCGGTAATAGCTGAAAAATTTGTTTCATTTAGAATCATTTCTTTCACATTAAAACCTGCAATTATCATACGTTTGATTTGCATAAGAGAATCTAATGCCACTGCTACCTTCTTTGTTGTAAGATCAACATTACCTTCTCCTTTGCTGTAATAAAGAACTTTGTAAGTTAGTTCGGAATTGTAGTCATCCGGTAACCATAGTTCGATATTGGAATTACCTACTTTTATGTTTTTATTAGTAGCATGTAATTCCTCTGTGAATTTTTTCAGAGTTTCCTGCGGATAGTTTTCTCCTTTGAATGAACGTTCGATAAAAGGCAGTGCCTCTTTCATGGATTCACGCCAATAACTGTCAGTATGGGCACCGTTTCGTACACGATATTCGTGCTTGATATTTTTGTCCCGTAATAGAGAATGTAATTCACCGTTTCCTGCATATAGTCTTTCTTCATCATCACCGCAGTCTATGTAATACCGTACTGTTTGAAATGTGGAACTTGGTTTATCCTTGAAAAAGTGTAGCGGACATTGGCTTTTATAATAGCTTGTCAGCCTGCCTGTTCCTGTCTGGCCGCTTCCTCCGAAGTTGTTTCCCCATTGAAGATTCCAACCGTCTTGTGACAAAGAGATGTATTGTTCATCTGTATTTAGAGAGGGACTTAATCCTATTGATACCGAGAATGTTTCAGGATGTTGCGATGCTATACTTAATGCCCCGAAACCTCCCATAGAGAATCCGGCAACAGCTCTTTCCGTCTTACTGGCTGTTGTTCGGAACCGCTTATCAATCAGGGGTACGAGTTCATTAATGAACATATCCATATAGTTGAACTTTCCGTCATAGCGGTTGCAAAAATAAGTGTTGAAACCTTCCGGCATGATGTAGATCAATGGGCGAATACTACCATTGCTGGTTTGCGCATCAGCTATGCTTTGAATATTCAGACCTGAAGGTCCCCATGAACTTTGGTTTCCTCCCCAGCCATGTAGAAGGAAAACTACTCCATATTTACCCGTACTTTCCGATAGATACTCTTGAGGCAGTAATACGGAATATTTGATTTCTTGTCCTAATATTTTGCTGTAAAAACTTTGATCGGGATTATAGCGTTTGGTAAACAGTTCCGGTGTATCGGTCTGTTCGCCTTCGGACGGATTGTTATCATCAGACGAACATGATGACAATCCGTAGGAAAATAATAATAAGGCTAATAATAGGAGTAGTTTTCTATTCATGGCTTCTCTCTTTTATTTATAAGGATTGATTGGCTCTGCCGGTGTGGATGAATAAACCACCATGTCTTTACATTGAACGGCATATTTTTCATTCGGATTAATCCATTTAATAACCAGTTTGTGAGGTCCTTCCTCTAAATCATAATTATAGAAAATGTCATACTTTCTTTTTATGTAGTCATAAGGCATTTCTATGGTTTCTACTTTCTTGCCGTCAATGTAGGCCTCCAGGATGGCGATGTAATTGTCATTACTATCTTTAACATCTTGCCTGATCATCCCCATTAAAACAACTCCCTTGCCATTGAACTCAAATGTTTTTTCTGTACCGAGATCATATTTGATAACTCTTCTTTCAGAAGGATATAAGCCTTCAAAAGAAACTTCCCATGCTACGGTTTTTGGCTTCTGAATCGTGGTATAGTATTTATCTCCTTTTATTTTTCCTCCGTTTGCTTTTAATACATCACTCAATAGTTTGAGATTAATGTCGTATACAGAACTTAAAGAGATATCTGTGTAAGGGAACTTAATATTTTCACATCTTTCGAGTGCCGGTTTCCAGTATTCGGGGATAGCCTTGTAGCCTTGTATGACTCCAAGAATTCCTGCGGCAGTTGCCGGGTTACAGTCGGAATCTTGTCCGCAACGAGTGGCTATATCCATTGTTTTGAAAAAGTCGCCGTTGCCATATAAAAGTCCCATCACACAGTAAGCCGCATTGATAGTGGCGTCAATGTTAAATGCATTGAATACCCCTTCCGGGCAGCCAATCTCAAAAGCATGCCGGTTTTCTATTTCCAGCCAGCATTTACGCCAGTCATCGGGATATTGTTTCCAATATTTAATAACGTCTGTGATGCAACGGTGAAATTTACTTTGTTCGGGTATTGTTTTAAGAGCTTCCGTGACAATTGTATAAATGTCGTTATTTACGTAAGCCAATGCATACATTGCTCCCATGTATACACCTCCATACCATCCGTCGCCGTAGTTCATGATATGCCCTATCTTGTCCGAAAAATTGGAGGCGGTATTTACCATCCCCGGACATATCATTCCAATGAAGTCTGCTTCAATCTGGAAATCAATATCGTCAGCGTGCGGATTATTTTTCCAATGTCCCGATGCTGGTGGCATAATACCGTGCAATATGTTATATCTGGCTGCCTGGTTGGCATGCCATAATTTGTAATCTGCGTTTGCAAAGGCTTTGGCAAATGATTCGGCAGGGGCATTTATCCCTTCTTTTTGCATTACTTCCAGAAAGGTAAGATCCATATATACATCATCATACAATCCCGGATCTTCTGCAAAGATGTCCTTGCAATAGTCATCATACCAGATTATTGGAGTTTTCTCATGAATGATCGCTCCTCTGTATTTAAATTCTGTAGGACCGCCATAGGTGCATCCTATGGTTTGTCCGGCCCAGCCTCCTTTAATTTTGTCGAGCAGTACCTCTTTACTTATTTCAACTGTTTTTCCATATTCTATTTGTGCCATTCCCGATATGGAAAAGGTAAATAGTAGAATGATGTTAATCAGGACTTTTTTCATCTTAACTTATTTATTAAAGTAAAATCTATCATGTTCTTTTTTCTCTGAATAATACATTATGTCGTTGATACGAATAATGTAGTCTTTTTTGCGGTTCAACCATTTCATTTTAACGTGGTGTCTTCCTTCTTTCATGAGGTATTTCCAGGCTGGTTCTACTTTGCGGTCTGTGTTTCTCATGGGTAAAGCTGCTACATGGTCCAGTTCTCCGTCAATCCATATTTCCACTTTAGCAACGTAAGGGTCATTGGGCTCTGCCAATCCGAACACCTCGGAACCGATGTGGCGTGTAGATACACGATTGATATAATCGGGAGTAATACTTCTTGTGCAGCAAATGTTGCCCCAGATAACAAATCCGTTACCATTGAAATCAAATTCAAATGTATCTGTCAGGAAGCAGTCTTTGCGTTCTCTATAAAGTGGATAGGTGTTTTCGAAATTTTGTTCTAAAGGAAGTACATCCGCCTTTTTGATTGGAATTTCTATCTCCCCACCAGATACTTTTCCACCTGTTTTGACTATGAGTTGTTTAGCTTGATCGAAACTCATTTGGTATGCTTTTGCCAACGACATATTCGTTCCTTCAAATGTAAAGTCTTCTACTTCTTTCAAAGGGTTTAACCAGAATGAAGGGATTTTATCATACCCATACATGACGCCGAGTACACCGCCGACTGTAGACGGATTACAGTCAGAATCTTGTCCGCAGCGTGTTGCAATATCGATAGAGTTGGTGAAGTCTCCTTTACCGTAGAGCATAGCTAATGCTACGAAAGCGGAATTGAGCTTGGCGTCAATATTAAAGTTTAGAAATACGCCTTTGGGACATCCTACATCGCAGTTCCATTTTTCTTGCAGGAAGTACCAGCAATCTTTCCAGTTGTCCGGGTGCAAAGAATGGAAATTGATTACATCCTGAATACATTGATGGAATGTACTCTTTTCAGGTATGGCAGAGATTGCGGTTTTTAGAATCGCTTCAGGACTTTTTTCATAGAAAGCGGAGCTATAAAGAGCTGCTACGAAAGCACCGCCATAAAAACCGTCACCGCTATTCATAATGTGGCCTACTCTGGAGGCGATATCCAATGCTTCCGGCAGCATTGCCGGAGCCATCAGACCAATGAAGTCTGCTTCGATCTGGAAATCCAGATCGTCTGCATGTGGGTTATTCAACCAATGACCGGAAGCCGGTGGCATGATACCTTGGCGGATATTATATCTGCCTGCTTGGTTAGCATGGGCCAAATGATAATCAGCGAATGCAAATCTTTTGGCAAGTTCTTCTTGTGAACAATCCAGGCCAAGTTCATCAAATGCCTCAACAAACGTGCAATCGTTATAAATATCATCGAACAATCCGGGCTTCTTTTCCCACCAATATTTTACGTAACCTTCCGCCCAGGGGATTGGCTGGTAATCTTGAATATAAGTTCCCGTGAACTTAAACTCTGTAGGTGCTCCGAAAACAACACCAATGGTTTGTCCGGCCCATCCTCCTTTAATCTTATCTAAAAGTTCTTTATCAGATAACTTTAAAGTTTTTACAGGCTGGGCTTGTACGTTGAGAGCAAAAAGCCCTATAATACATATCGTAATTATTTTCCTCATTCTTCTCCTCCTTTATTTCTCATAAACTCCCAACTCGGTGATAGAGATGAATGATGATACATTCTTTGTGTATTTATGCCAGTGTTCCTGCACTTTTGCATCCATTAGTACGCGTATTCCCTTGGTTTCTACTGCCGGGAATTCCAAAACATATTGTGCAAACGGAGGTTGGAAAAATACAATATCGGTTTCGGGAAGTGCCGGAGTTGATTTGAATTTACCTACGTCATACCAATGTCCGTCATTTCCAAGATATTGAATGTTTAGAGAAGTAAACCATCCTCCGAACTCTTCCAGACAGCCCATATCTAAAACAAGCATATTGATGTTATGCTCTTCTTTCCAACCGTATCCGAAATAGTCTATTTTAGGCAGATTACTTTTGGCCGCTAATGAATAAAATACAGATCCTACGCCATCTTTGACTCCGTCATTAATTACTTCTACATTTGTTGCGTACATCGGTTTTCCAAAGGTAATCCAGCAAGAATCGAGTACTTCTTCGTTTAGTTTGCGAATATTTGCGTAAATAGTGTCAGCCTTGGGGGCTATATTCTTGGTTTTAACCAATAACTCAAAGTCTTTAGTAATTGAGTTCTTGTTATTTGCGCTTAATTGAAGGGTAATTGGATATTTGCCGGCTTCTGTAGGAGTTCCTGCCAGTTTACCGTTTTGGAATGTAACTCCTACCGGAAGTTTACCTTTTACCAGTTCCCATTTGAAATCAGCGTTTGTTCTGCAGGCAAATGAGTAATCGGTAGGCTGTCCGATTTCCAAGTCCGGATTCGGACCGATACAGAATTCCATAGGGGGGATGAATTGTGCTTTGGGGTTAACATATACCATATCACCCTTTACTTTTCCTCCTTTGGCACAAACCAGTTCGATTGCTTTGTTGTAAGTACGTTCAATCATGTCTTCAATGGAAGCATCGGGCATATCAAACCTGGTGATATTGATATACCGGTCGTTGAAGGGTTTTTCCCATCCTTCGATAGGTTTAGTCAAACTTTCGGGAAGAGACTTTGCACCATACATTACTCCTAGAAGTCCGGAGATAGTGGCTGCCTGATTGTCGCAGTCAAATCCCATTGCACAGCTTAAATCCAATGTCCGTTGGAAATCTCCTTCGCCATACAACATAGCCAAAATCCCGCATAATCCGTTCAGATTAGCATTCCAGATTGTTTTTGTCATGGCTGGTTCATCTATGTAATATTTTTTAGCCATGATTTGACGTGCTTTTACCCAATCTTTAGGATATTTGTCATATAAAGCAATCATCTCTTTTACAGCTATCGCATATCTGTCATCAGCAGGTAGTTCTTTCAAGGCTCGTGTAATCAGTTTGCGGATATCCTTGCAGAAAAAAGCGTCAGCGTACATTGCACCATATAGGACAGTGGGAGATACCGCCCACGAATCGCTTGTGATACGGGCCGCCCAATCACTTTTTCCTGCAGCATATGAAATCATTCCCGGTGCTGTATACGCCCATATCTCGTTAATCAATTGAGGGTCGATCTGATACCAGTGCGGATTCAGATTTTCGTCACCTGTGAACGGAGGGGTGAATCCAAGATGCATTAATCCGAGTGCAGCCCTATTGGCTAGCCATACACGGTCACGGATATGATACATCCATCCTTCGCGCATATTGGCATAAGTAGGTTCTACACCATATTTCTCCATTAATAGTAAGTAGATATACTCAACATCAGTATCGTCATCAGAGAATGCACCGTTATACTTCTGCAATTTATCTATGTTTTTAGTGTAACCGAATGGAAATCTGGATTCCGGGGCAGGTTCATCTACAAACTTGTTCTCAAAAGGAAGTCCATATATATTTCCTACCATTTGCCCGATCCAAGCTCCAGCTATTTTGTCTTTTAACTCTGTCTTTGAAATTTTCTGTGCAGAGATAAATAAGATGTTGGTAATTAAAACAAGTAAAAAGATGATTGGTTTTTTCATACTTATCAGGGTTGATTTGTTGGAAGGTACACTTTTCTATGTGAACCTTCCAATTGTGGTTAATAATCTTTGTTTTGAGATAATTTTGGATTTGCATTTAAAATATCCGTAGGAATTGGAAATACATTTCTAAAAGTTTCTGAACTTTGGTCAGGGTGTGCCCAATATTTTTTCAGATATTTTCCGAAACGTATCATATCTTCATGGCGCCATCCTTCCCATGCCAGTTCTCTGCCTCGTTCTGCATAAAGTTCATCAACCGTCAATTGGCTTGTAGTATATGCATCAAGCCCTGCTCTTGTACGAATCTTCTTGAAGTCTGCCAGTTGGATGGCCTCACTTGTTCTGTTTTGTCGTACCAAAGCCTCTACATACATTAATACAACATCGGCATAACGGAAGATGGCAAAGTCGTTGTCCATACTAACTGTATATTCTTTTAAAGAACCATCAGTCTGGTAATGCCATTTCCAGCAGCGTGCACCGTCGTATGTGCCACGTCCTCCGTTGCTATTGTAATATTTTTCTTCGGGGAAGACAGGAGTATATTCGAAACCAAGATCCTTTCCGCTTAGGTCTACTTGAGGACCGTATAACCAGCTCTGACTTCTGCGAAGATCTTGTTCTGCGTATGTTTGGAAAAAGTCCGGTTGGCAGAGAAAACCCGACCATGGGGCTGCCGGAATATTAAATGTTGCTTGTGATGCAGCTTCCAATGTCAGCGTATGCAAATAAAATGAGTTACTGTCACCGCTAGTATATACTCTGTCATACAGGATTACAAAGATATTCTCCTTAGAATCTTCATTTTTTATATCAAAATTAGTAGAATAAGAGTCTTCAATGCTGTAAGCACCTATATCCATAATATCTTTACAGGCTTTCTCTGCTTTGTCATACATTGGAGTACCGAACCATGCTTCTGCATTCAGATACATTTTCGCAAGAATGCAATAAGCGGCAGCTTGTGTGGCCCGTCCATAATTAGTATCTGAAGGCTCCCTGTCTAGGAACTCGATATTGTCATTAATTTCTTTTTCCAGATAGTTGAAAATATATTCACGACTTTTTTGTTCCGGGTATCCGGTTTCCGTGTAGTCAGTTGTGAAAGGTACGTTTCCCCAACAAGAAATGGCTTGATAATAGTAGAAAGCACGCAATATTTTCATTTCAGCTATAATCTTCTCTTTTCCTTCAAACTGGATAGGTGATAATTCCGTTTCGTAAATAATTTCATTACATGCAGCAATACCATTAAATATCCAGTTCCATCCCCTTGTCAATAATTTATTTGCAGGTGGAATTTTATTCGTCTGGATTTCTTCATAACGTCCATTGCTGTACCAGGAACCACCACAAGCGGGAACGGCACATTCATCAGAAGCTTGTAAAAGCAATGTCCATAAACTTTGTTCGGAATTGTATCCTTGTAATTTCGTATACGCTCTACCTGCATTGGCTACCAGTTCTTTCTCATTTTTAAAGAAGTCATTCATCGCTACTCCTGTGTATACAGTTTCGCTAAGATCGGTACATCCGTATAATAATATACAGATAACGAAACTTAATATTATATTTGTCTTTTTCATGGTAATCTTATTTTTTTAGAATACTATATTAACTCCAAAAGTAAATTCTGTTGTACGCGGATAATAGCTCAAACTTTCCATACCGGGTTCCAGTCCGGAAAGAGCAACTTCTGGGTCGACACCAGAATAACCGGTGATACAGAATACATTCTGTGCAGTAAGAGACAATCTTAGTCTTTTTATCATTTTGGATGTGAAATCCCAAGTATATCCAAAGGTTACATTATCCAGTTTTAAATAAGAAGCATCCTCTATATATTTGGAGGAATATTTATAGGTCGTACTTGTGAAATTCGTTTGAGATAACCAGTTTGATGAGATATTTCTAAGTCCGATGCTGCTTAGATTTTCATATTCCATCGCATAGTTGTTCAGAATTTCTCCGCCGATAGATGCACGCAGTGAGAAACTCAAGTCGAATTTCTTATATCTGAAGGTATTACTCCAGCTAAGAGTGGCATCCGGATAAGCACAGCCAATTTTTTCCCATTGTTCTTCCGGTACGGAACCGTCTGCATTTTGTCCTAGCAATACATCTTTTCCATCTGTATCAGTTCCTAACCATATAGGACCATAGAAAGTACCCAATGACTGTCCTTCTATCAGACGTTGAGTGTAGCAGGCAGCACTTGTAGACCATCCCACTTTGTATGTTCCGTTAGTGAATTCATCATTGGTGAATTTCACCAATTTGTTTTTATTGTGCGAAACGGTAAGTGAGGTATTCCATGTAAAGTCCCTAGTGTTAAAAGGTGTACCGGATATTGTTAATTCAACTCCTTCATTAGTAACTTTTCCAACATTCGTAAACAAGGTATTATATACATAAGGAGGTGTTGGCACGATGTAGTCATATAGCAAGTTTGATGTAGTCCGTTTGTAATAATCAAAAGTGAACGAGAGGTGGTTGTCAAACATTGTCATATCGACACCAACGTTGAACTCTGCTTTTTTCTCCCATTTTAGATCCGGATTTGCATTACTTGCAGGTTGATAAGTATTGATCCATTGGCCATTGTAATAGAATTTACCGGCTGTAGTCATCATCATCAAAGATTTGTAGTTTGAGAAATCCTGGTTACCGGTAACTCCGTATCCGGCTCTCAATTTTAAATCATCGATCCATTTGACATTCGAGAGGAATTTCTCTTTATTTATACGCCAACCTACGCTGACAGCCGGGAACCATCCCCACTTATTATTGTCACCGAAACGGCTGGAGCCATCACGACGTAGTGAAGCAGACAAAAGATATTTATCATCGTAGTTGTACATAAAACGTCCGAAGAATCCGATATATGTATTATCTTCTTTATTGGACGACATGCTGGCTTTGCCTTCAGTTAGATTCGTTCCTGTTCCGATGTTATGAGTCTGGTTGTCATCGAAGTCGAAACCGGAATTTGTCATGGATGCAGATGTGCTGTAAGTATACTGGTATGTATATCCGAGTAATGCCTGAATGGAATGTTTTCCGAAAATATTCGAGTAATTTAAAGTAGACTCATATTGTGTATCGTTTTCCTGATAGTTTTCAATATAGGCTTGCCCGTTTGTTCCTATTAAACTTGGATAATAATGTGTGTAGTATTCACGTGTCTCATATTGTTCCTTGTCGTATGAAACAAAGTTCTCCCATTTTAATCCTTTTATAGGCAATATGTTTAGAGTAGCACGAATATTTGCACCATAATTATCATTCTTACTTTCCATGTTCCTTTCGTTAATGATCGCTACCGGATTGTAATATTCCATTGCTTTGATACGGCTATATCCTCCGGCATCCGGATCGCTGTCGTCATAAACAGGCTCTGTTGGATTATGGGTAAATGCCTGCATAAAAGCACTTGTAGAGGAAGGGCTGTATTTGCGATGAATGATATTCAGGTTATAATCCAAATCGACCCATTTATCTAATAATGACTGGCGAATATTGGTACGTGCCATTAGCTTTTCGGAGCTATTATGCTTTTGCAAGCCATCGCTCTTTTCATAATTGAAAGAAGTGTGGTGTGAGAACTTCTCGGAACCTCCGGATATAGACAAGTTGTGCTTATGGCTGAACGGAGTTTGTGTAATTTCTTTAAACCAATCGGTATCACTGTCAAAAATATAACTTTCCAATTCTGGGCGATATTCCTTGATAACAGATTTGTATTCGCTTGCCGATAAAGGTTTTGCTCTGCGTGAAACGACTCCCACGGTGAGTTGCCCATCATAAGAAACTTCCGTTTTGCCACTTCTTGCACGTTTAGTTGTGACGATGATTACTCCATTCGTACCTCTTGTTCCATAAATAGCAGCTGCCGAACCATCTTTTAATACGTCAATTGATTCCACTTCCTGAAAATTGATATTTCTGATATCTGCACCTGCCACCCCATCAATAATAATTAATGGACCTTGGCCTGCGGAAAGTGTGTTTGTTCCGCGAAGTAATACTTCATATTTGGCTGTCGGATCAGCACCGTTCGGGTTGATAATTTGTAATCCTGCCACTTTTCCTTGCAACATTCCCATAGCATTGGTGAATGTTCCGGGATTGAGGTCATCTTTCTTCATGCTGGTAACCGATCCTGTAAGCTCTTTCTTTGTGGTAGAGCCGTAGCCGATTACTACAACGTCATTAAGCACTTTCGAGTCTTCGCGCAGGTGTATTACAAGCTGTGTCTGATTTCCTACTTGTTGTTCAACAGTTGCATAACCTACATAAGATATAACCAATACATCAGAAGGATTCGCTTTTACATTGAAGGTTCCATCAACTCCTGTAATAGAACCATTTGTTGTACCTTTAACAAGGACACTGGCACCGATAATGGGTTCATTTGCTTCATCGAGGACTGTACCTCTTATTGCCTTCTGGGCAATAGCATCATTGCTCATCAAAGAAAATACTATTAACAACATACTTGTCAATAGACCGTGGATTGAACATTGTTTTATCATAATAACAGAATTAAGGATGATTATTGTATTTCTTTTCTCAAAGGTATAGATACTTGTGCTCCCATTCTGGTAACAGAAATAGAAGAGGCTTTACTTGCAAATATAATTGCATCTTTTAGATTTTTGCCCTCAGACAGAGCTACGCACAATCCGCCGCAGAATGTATCTCCGGCAGCGGTTGTGTCTACTGCTTCTACCTTGAAGGCTGGAATGTGGATAAACTCATTGTTTTCATAGGCGAGAGCTCCTTTGGCTCCCATCGTAATAATGACAGTTTTTATGCCTTTCGAACTAATATAACGAATCGCTTCTTTTGCCGATTCATCATCTGTAATGTGCATTCCCGAGATGATTTCAGCCTCTGTGACATTAGGAATAAGAATGTCGACATTGGCTAATAAATCGTCAGGCAGTTGTTGGGTAGGGGCAGGGGCGGGATTTAATATAACGGTAATTCCATCTTTTTTAGCCATTTTGGCTGCATAAGTGACACTCTCGATTGGAGTTTCCAACTGCATAATGACGATGGATGCCTGTTTGATGGCAGGTTCTGCATTTTGTATGTCATCAATAGATAAAGTCCCGTTGGCTCCGGAAGCAACAACAATACAGTTTTCCCCTTTTTTGTCGACATTGATAAGAGCTACTCCTGATGGTTCCTGCGGGGTAATTCCTACATAAGTAGTGTCGATCTTTTCTTTGTGAAACATTTCCAAGGTTTCATTTCCAAAAATGTCATTTCCTATTTTACATATGAAAGTGACATCTCCTCCTAGTCTTGCAGCAGCTACGGCTTGGTTAGCTCCTTTGCCGCCATGATTCATTAAGAAGTTTCCTCCCAGAATTGTTTCTCCTGGTTTTGGTAGACGGTCTGATTTGATAACCATATCCGTATTACTGCTACCTATCACTACGATTTTCTTCTTTGTGTCCATATAATGAGTATTAAGTATTAAGGCGAATTGAATCGTAAACGATGCGCAATCGTTTGCGCAAATATAGAAATTTTTTTCAAAACAAAATATTTTTCTTGCTTTTTTCTCAAATAAAATGTTATTTTTGCAAAAAACAACCAGTAATGAAGAAAACTCTGATTGATGTATCAAAGAAAACTGGGTACTCTATCTCTACGATTTCCAGAGTGTTAAATGGGAAATCAGAGAAATATAGGATCAGCCAGTCTGCTAAGGAGGTTATTTTGCAGTCCGTTAAAGAATTGGACTATCAGCCTGATATAGTTGCGCAAAGTTTGCGCAACAACACGACATATACTATAGGCCTTCTTGTACCACACATAGATAATCCTTTTTTTGCCAATATAGCAAGTGTTGTCATCCGTGAAGCACAACGTTATAATTATACTGTCATGCTTATCGATACCCTGGAAGATCCTATTCAGGAAAATAAAGCTATTGATTCGCTTCTGTCACGTAAGATAGACGGAATTATTTTGGTTCCGACTGGTGAAAACCCTTCTAAACTCGAGGAGATTAGTACTAAAACTCCGATTGTGCTAATTGACCGCTATTTTGAGAAGCATAATTTGCCATACGTAGCTACTGATAATTATGTAGGAGCCTATCAGGCAACGAAATTATTATTAGAATCGGGGCATAGTAAGATTCTCTGTATTCAGGGGCCGGATATTTCTATAACAACTAAGGAACGTGTGCGCGGGTATCTTGATGCGCTTCGCGAAGCTGGTTATCAGGATAACGCAATGATAAGAGGAAATGAGTTCTCGATTCAGAATGGTTATATTGAGACTAAGTTGGCTCTGAACTCTACTACAAAACCTACTGCTATATTTGCGTTAAGTAGTACAATTCTTTTGGGAGCCGTCAAAGCATTAAATGAGCATAAAGTGAGAATTCCTCAAGATATGTCTATCATTTCGTTTGATGATAACTTATATCTGGACTATCTAAATCCTCCTATAACTCGTATTGCACAATCACTGGAGAATATTGGCATTATTGCTGTAAAAATGTTGATGCAGAAGATTTTGGAAGAAACTGAACTACATTCGGAGATTCTTTTGAAACCTAATATTATAAAACGGGATTCGATAAAGGTGTTAACTGATAGAAAGTAGTATTTTAGATAATAGAAAAAATCGGGCTTGAACAATGTCAAGCCCGATTTTTTACATATTAATACCGTTTCTTATGCTGCCGGATCTGGTGCTTCACCACCGCCTTCATTTCCACCTTCTCCGTTGCCTTCATTTCCATTGTCAGGCGTACTTGACACCATTGCCTTTTGACACCAACTATATGAATTTATAAGTATCAAGAGTTCTGGGCTCAGTTGTAATTCTTGGGGATTGGGGGGATTTGATTCAGGGCAATCACATCCCTAAAAATTGATTCATTCCGGTACTATTTTGAGCTAAATTCATAGTTACAAGGACTAATCTAACGCAATACAGTTTTTAGTAATTCTTCTTAGAACTATTATTTTCTTCGTTCCCTAATGAGTTTTCGTTCCACTTAAGTGGAGCGATAGTTCAACTTAAGTGGTTCTATCGTTCGACTTAAGTAGAACGAAAACTGAAGTGCAGATCTAATTATTATTTATAAAAGCCAGGAAACTAAATACAGTATTAAGACAGGTTATCTCTTACTGACTATTGGAAGCTACTGTTTAGTTCATTTCCGTACCGGAATGAATCTATTTTTAAGGGTGTGATTGCCCTGAATCAAATCCCCTAAATTTTCAGATTGAGCCGGGTTCTGGTGGAATCACTCATATGTGAGGTGGATGTTGCTCATTCTTTTTCAGGTAAAGACACTAATTTATGCATTAAATGAGAAAATACGATATCCCCCCTTTATATTTTCTTTTAAAAACGATACCTTTGAAGTGTTTTCTTTCTTTTTTATCAAGTATGGATTGATTTCCGGCAAGTTCTCCTATATTTCCCGAATTAATATTCATTAACTTATTTGCCGTAATACTTTTTAATACCTCTTGTGTATTAGCTAATAGATATTGAACTATTAACTTTAAAGACTAATATTATGGAAAAAGATTCTCCTTTTTCATCCACCGGCAGAAGGTGTATTGTAACCCTAATGTGCATATTTGTCACTGCTTTTGTTTATGCACAACAGCAAAAAATATCGATTAGTATCAAAGAGCTTCCTCTTAAAGAGGCTATCAGTCAGATAGCAGAGAAGGCATCGATGAATGTAGCCTATAGCAAAGAATTTGTGGATACGAGTAGGAAAGTGTCATTGGAGGTAAAAGACACAGATGTAAACAAAGCACTAACTCTTTTGCTAAAAGGGACTAACATTGGGTTCCGTTTCCTGGATGACAGTATTTTATTTTATAATAAAGAATATCAAAATAAAACTGAACCTATTGATTCGCAAGGAGAGAAGAAGGAACTGTATGTGAAAGGTAAAGTTACTGACGAGAATACGGAACCGATCATCGGAGCCACCGTATCGGTAAAAGGATCGACTACAGGTACAATCACCGATATCAATGGTCAGTATTCCATCAAGGTACCCTATGGAAGTACACTTCGGTACTCATACGTCGGCTACCGTGAAGAAAGCGTCATAGCGAAAGCAACGACAATAAACGTGGTGATGAAAGAGAATGCTGTCAGCCTGGAAGATGTAGTAGTTGTAGGCTACGGCGTGCAAAAGAAAGTGAATGTAACAGGTGCCGTATCTATGGTTAAAGCGGAGGCTATTGAGAACCGACCTATTACTAACGTAACTACAGGGCTACAAGGATTGTTGCCTGGAGTTAGTATCGTTTCCTCTTCGGGGCAGCCGGGTGCTGTGCCCAGCATCAACATTCGTGGTACGGGAACCATCAATAGTAGTACAGCACCTTTGATCTTGATTGACGGAGTAGCCGGGGGAGACATCAACTTATTGAATCCTTCGGACATCGAAAGCGTATCAGTACTGAAAGATGCCGCCTCATCAGCTATTTATGGAGCACGTGCCGCTAACGGTGTTATTCTTGTAACGACTAAAAAGGGAGAAAAGAAAGAGCGCGTAGTATTCCAATATAACGGATATGCCGGATTCCAGACTCCCACAGCATTGCCCGAACTTGTTAATGGAAGGGAATACATGGAACTCTCCAATGAAGCCATGAGTGCTGCCGGATTTTCCAAGCCCTATACACAAGAGGCTTTCGATAAATATGATTCGGGATTGTACCCCAACGAATATTCCAATACAGACTGGATTGACGAAATATACAAAAGCCGGGCTTTTCAAACGGGGCATAATGTAAGTGCACGGGGTGGAAGCGAGAAAACCGGATTTTTTATGTCGTATGGTTTCCTGGATCAGGATGGACTGGTTGTAGGTGACGGATATAGTTCCAAAAGACATAATGCGCGTATCAGTGTAAACACGGAGGTGTATGATCGTCTGAAACTGACTGGACAGATGAGCTATGTCGATTTCTATAAAAAGGACTTAGGTTATAGCGGCACATCAGGAGTATTCCGCCTGTCACAGCGTATGTCTCCGTTACTTCCCGTCATGTGGCAAATTCCTGATGAGAATGGCCGGATGGTAGATAGTGAGAACTGGTCGTACGGTTCGGTACGTAACCCCTTGCAGGTAGCCTATGAGTCGGGAATGGAAGAACGGAAAACACGTGTGCTCAATGGTATTTTCAATGCAGATCTCAAAATTATAGACGGACTGAACGTAGGTATGCAGTACTCTGCTAATATATATACCCGCCAGGTGGATGAGTTTAACCCGAAGATGTTGTCTTATTACTCGGACGGTAGCCCGTTGAAAGCAAATGAAGATGCCAAGGACTATATCTCACAAAGCCATCTTGACGTTATGACCCAAACGTTGCAATTCACCCTGAACTTTAATAAGACCATAGGACGCCACGAGTTGGGAGCATTGTTGGGATTTTCGCAAGAGTGGGAAAATAGAAGTACGTTGGGGGCTACGCGTGATAATGTGATGGTTGAGGATATTCACGTTATTAGTGCCGGAATGATTAATTTTATGAATAGCGGAACAAAAGACGAGTGGGCTTTGCGTTCTTACTTTGGTCGTGTCAACTATGCTTTTGACGGTAAATACCTGTTTGAAGCTAACCTGCGTGCCGACGGAACTTCAAGATTTGCCAAGGGCAATCGTTGGGGATATTTTCCATCATTCTCGGCAGGATGGAACTTCTCACGTGAAAAATTCATGGAGTTCGCTACTTCGGTATTGAGCTCGGGTAAGCTGCGTGCTTCCTGGGGTGAGTTGGGAAATCAAAACATTCCCGGTAATTACTACCCCTACTTGTCACCTATCATAACCGAAGAGTCTTATCCTATCGGAGCTTCTAATACACCTGTTATGGGACTTTGGCAAAACAAAATCGGTAATCCCGACATCAAGTGGGAAACCATCCGCATGCTTAATTTCGGAGTAGACCTTAGTTTTTTGAACAATAGACTGAATGTGGACTTTGATTGGTATAAGAAAGAAAATATTGATGCATTGGTTCGTCCCGATGTTCCGGCTATTGTCGGGGTTTCCAGTAGTAACGTAGGTTATGTCAATCTTGGTAAGATTGATGTCAAAGGATGGGAACTTAATCTGTCATGGCGTGATAAGATCGGAAATGTAAATTACAATCTCGGGTTCAATCTGTCGGACGCTCGTAATAAGATTACCGATTTGGGTGGAACTCCGGAGTCGCTGACCAGTACGGCTTCCGGTTCGTATCGTCGGGTCGGTGATCCGATAGGTGCTTTCTATGGTTATCTGACTGATGGGCTGGCGCAAGTGTATGACTTTGAATCAGTGAATACAACTACAGGTAAGTACCAGAAACCAAAATTTCCTCTTGTTGCATCACAAAACGGCATTGTACAGCCCGGAGATATTAAGTATCGGGACATCAGTGGTCCTGACGGCGCTCCCGACGGGGTAATTGATGACTACGACAAAGTGGTGTTTGGCGAGAAAGAGCCCCATTACACCTATGCAATCAAGGGTGGTTTAGAATGGAAAGGCATTGATTTCAGTTTCTATTTGCAAGGAGTAGGCAAAGTTGCCGGTTACCTTGAGGATGAGGCTCGGCATGCGTTTATCAATGACTACTCAATCCCTAAAAAAGAGCATCTTGACAGATGGACGCCTATGAATCCAAATGCTTCTTATCCCAGACTTTATCAGTCGCAGGAGCACAATAGGCTCTTCAGTGACTACTGGAAAGAGGATGCATCGTACTTGCGCCTGAAGAATATTCAGATAGGTTATCGTTTTCCTGCCCGGATGGTGGCACCTCTTGGCATTAATAGTCTTAGAGTATATGCTTCGGCAGATAACTTGTTTACTAAAACCGATTACTTCGGAGCTTATGACCCTGAAGTGAGGACCACCAGCGGAGATGTCTATCCGCAAGTAAAAACCTATGTTTTTGGATTATCAATAACATTCTAACCTATTAAACGACTATAAAGATGAAATACTCAAAATACTTTTTAATCATTGCTTTCTTTGGTATAGTTACCTCATGTAGCGATTTTCTGGATAGAACGAACCCTAACGAGCCGGACAATGTAACATTCTGGGTAAATGAAGATCAGCTTAAAAATGCCTTGCCTCCCTGTTACGAAGCTTTACAAAAAGACTATCTCGTGAATTGGAGTGAATCGACGGCCGAAACTGTTATGTGGGGGAATATTACTAGTGGACTAAGTAAGGTTTCCGGAGGCAAGCACTCTTATACTGACGGCTTCCCCTTCACTACCTATTGGACAGGAGCATATAGCTATATTTATCGCTGCAATAATTTTCTGGACAACTATAATAAAGCGCAGGTAGCTCAAAATAAGAAGGACGTTTATGCCGCAGAAGTAAAAACCATCCGGGCGCTTATGTACTTTTACCTTACGGTGTTTTGGGGTGATGTACCTTGGGTAGGAGAAGTCATCCAGCCCGAAGATGCATATATCGAACGTACTCCCAGAGAGAAAGTCATTGACCAGCTCGTCGAGGATTTGAAATGGGCGGCAGAGCGCATGCCTGAAGAAAGGTATACAGGCGACAAACTGGGAAGACTCGACCGCTGGGGCGCTTTAGCCATATTGGCACGTATTGCCTTGCAAAACGAAAGATGGGAACTGGCTGCAAAAACGAGTGAATATATCATCGAAAACAGTCCCTATGGCCTGTATGAATACGAAAAACTATTTCATCACGAAGGGGATGTCGAGAATGATCCGAAAAATATCGAAGCCATCGTATATAGCCTTTTTGTACCCGAAATCCGTACACAAAGTCTGCCCAATGAAACTTGCAGTCCGACGGACTATATACGCCTCAATCCAACGAAGTCGTTAGTGGATGCTTATCTGTGTACAGACGGTAAACCGGCAAAAACCGGATTGGAATATTATAAAAAGACCGGTGTGCAGACCTCATCGTTATACAAGTCGCCTGAAGAGCATTATGTGGATTATTTCCAGAACAGAGATCCTAGAATGAAGATGACTTTATATGCTCCGGGTGACAAATGGCCGGGAGGAGATGACGGTGATCCTGATACGGATAAGGCCAACGAGATATTTAATCTGCCTCGTTTTGCTTCATTGCAAGATAATAACCGTGTGGGGGCAAATAGCCGTACAGGTTTCTATCTGAAAAAGTATAACGATATTGATTTGGCCGGCTCAAGTGTGGGTGGACATGGGAATCTCAATGTCATCCGCTTTGCCGAAATCTTGCTGATTTATGCCGAAGCCACTTTCGAACTACAAGGTAAGAAACTGACACAAACACAGATTGATTACTCCATCAACAGACTTAGAGATCGTGTGAATATGCATCGTATGAACCTTGACGAACTTAGCGCATGGGGGATGGATCTCGAAACCGAATTGAGAAGAGAACGTCGCATTGAGTTGGCAGGTGAAGGAACAAGATACGCCGATGTGATGCGCTGGCGTGAAGGCGAACTTCGCTTTGGACGTGCCATCACCGGTCCCAGCCTGAAAGTTTGTATGAACGATTTGGGTGCCAACCCATATCCCGATACCGGAGTAGATGAGTTTGGTGATGTTATCTACGAAAAGTCTACCGCGGAAGGCGGCGCGCGTTACTTCGACGCAACGAAACATTATTTGTGGCCCGTGCCTAATCCCGAGCGTCAGAAGAACCCTCTGTTAGGACAAAATCCGGGCTGGGAAAAGTAATCATTTAAAAATAGAAATCATGTATTCAATGAAGAAATATTTATTATTGTTTTTATGCCTGACTTTGGGCGTTGCCTATGCGCAAGATACTTTACGGGTGCGGGTAATGACCTATAATTTGAGATTTGGCGAACTGGCATCTTTAGAGGAACTTGCTCATCACATCAAATCCTTCAAGCCTGATTTTGTGGCGCTTCAGGAAGTGGATAGCAAAACAGACCGTAAGCGTACCCCGCATCAGAAGGGGAAGGATTTTATATCCGAACTTGCCTATCATACAGGGATGTTTGGGCTTTACGGAAAAACGATTGATTATTCTACTGGTTATTACGGTATTGGGATGTTAAGTAAATATCCATATATTTCTGTCCAAAAGATAATGCTGCCCCATCCGGTCAAAGAGCATGAGAGACGGGCCATGCTGGAGGGATTATTCGAAATGGGTAATGATACCATTGTTTTTACCTCTACACATCTGGATGTCAACTCTCAAGAAACAAGGGCGGAGCAAATAAAATTTATTACCGGGCATTTCAAAAATTATAAATATCCTGTAATTTTGGGAGGTGATTTCAACGCGCGTCATTACTCCGAGGCAATACGTGGTATGGATAGCTGGTTTGCTGCAAGCAACGATGATTTTGGAATGCCGGCATGGAAACCTGTGATTAAGATCGATTACTTGTTTGCTTACCCGCAAAAAGGATGGCGTGTGATTAGCACACAAACTGTTCAGTCGCTTTTGTCAGACCATTTACCGATTATTACGGAATTGGAATATGTGAAAGAAGCATCGAAGAAAAAATATTGATACTCACTTATAACATTTATGATTTTCTATGATACATACAATAATCAAGTATTTACTGATTTCAACAACGCTTTTTTTCTGCTCATGCCACAAGCCTAAGACGGATATTATCACCCCCGCCAAACAGTTAATAGAACGTCAGATTGGGGAAAGAGCACAGTCTATCCACTTTGAATATATCGAACCATCCGACGGTAAAGATATATTCGAAGTGATAGCAAGCGACGGTCGGCTTACCCTAAGAGGAAGTAGCTCCGTTGCTATCTGTTACGCTTTTCATACGTATATGAAAGAAGCTTGCAAGAGTATGAAAACATGGAGCGGTGAACATATAACATCGATGATGCCGTGGCCCGATTATGAATTGTATGAACAAGTCTCCCCTTATGAGTTGCGCTATTTCCTTAATGTTTGTACATTCGGCTACACTACCCCTTACTGGGACTGGGAGCGTTGGGAAAAGGAAATTGACAGGATGGCTCTTTATGGTGTAAATATGCCCTTGGCTACCGTGGCCAGCGAAGCCATTGCGGAACGGGTATGGCTGCGTATGGGATTGAACAAAGAAGAAATCCGTGAGTTTTTCACTGCCCCCGCACACCTTCCCTGGCATCGCATGGGCAATCTGAACAAGTGGGACGGTCCCTTATCTGATGCATGGCAACAGAACCAAATCGCTTTGCAGCATCAAATCCTGACCCGTATGCGCGAGTTGGGTATGCAGCCCATAGCACCTGCGTTTGCAGGTTTCGTGCCGGAAGCATTCGCACAGAAACATCCCGACACACAATTCCGGCACATGCGGTGGGGTGGTTTTGATGAAGAGTACAACGCCTATGTATTGCCACCGGATTCACCTTTTTTCGAAGAGATAGGCAAACTGTTTGTCGAAGAGTGGGAAAAAGAGTTTGGAGAAAATACGTATTATCTCTCGGATAGTTTTAATGAGATGGAGCTGCCTATCGATAAGGAAGATAAAGAAGCGAAATATAAGTTATTGGCCGAGTATGGAGAAACGATCTATAAATCAATTGCAGCCGGAAACCCGGATGCCGTTTGGGTTACACAGGGATGGACATTCGGATATCAACATTCATTCTGGGATAAAGAATCGCTTAAAGCCTTGTTAAGCAATGTACCTGATGATAAAATGATTATCATTGATTTGGGCAATGATTATCCGAAATGGGTGTGGAACACCGAGCAAACATGGAAAGTACATGATGGGTTTTACGGAAAGAAATGGATATTCAGCTATGTACCCAACTTTGGTGGGAAAAACACCATGACAGGAGACTTGGACATGTATGCTAGTTCCTCGGTCAAAGCGTTACGTGCCGCAAATAAAGGTAACTTGATTGGGTTCGGTTCTGCCCCTGAAGGACTCGAAAACAATGAGGTTGTTTACGAACTGTTAGCCGATATGGGATGGTCATCAGATAGTATCGACCTGGACGATTGGATGACGATATACTGCGAGGCCCGTTATGGAGGATATCCCGATGCTATGGAGGAAGCTTGGAAACTTTTTCGGAAGACAGCATATAGCTCTTTATATTCATACCCCCGTTTTACCTGGCAAACTGTAATTCCCGATCAACGGCGGATCAGTAAAATTGACCTTAGTGATGATTACTTGCAGGCTATACGTTTGTATGCTAGTTGCGCTGACGAACTGAAAAGCTCTGAATTATACAGAAACGACCTCATAGAGTTTGTTTCGTATTATGTAGCGGCTAAAGCTGAAAATTTTTATAAGCAGGCCTTGAAAGATGATTCGGAGAATCGTGTTCTCGCAGCGCAACGTAATCTGCAACAAACTGTTGATTTGTTGATGGACGTTGACAGGCTGTTGGCCTCTCATCCTTTATATCGATTAGAAGAATGGGTGGAACTTGCGCGCAATAGCGGAACAACTCTTCAGGAAAAAGATGCTTATGAAGCAAATGCCAAACGCTTGATTACAAGTTGGGGTGGTATTCAGGAGGATTATGCTGCCCGTTTCTGGAGCGGGCTGATTAAAGACTACTATATCCCTCGTATACAGCTCTATTTTACAAAAGACCGGAATAAAATCCGAGAATGGGAGGAGCAATGGATTACATCTCCCTGGATCAACAGTACGACTCCGTTTGATGACCCGGTCGAGGCTGCATTGAATTTAATAGAGAAAACAAATAAGTGATAGCTTTTATGAAAAAGATTGTATTGGCATTCGACTCGTTTAAAGGTTCGGTCGGTTCTTTTGAGATAGCAAAAGCTGCCGAAAAAGCGATTCAGGAGGAATTACCCGACTGTCAGATTATACGTTTCCCCATAGCTGATGGCGGCGAAGGGACTACAGAAGCTCTATGCTCTGCCCTTCATGCTCAAACGGTGTCATGTCGGGTGCATGATCCATTCATGAAGCCAATTGAAGTATCGTATGGCATCGTAAACAATGGTGCGATGGCTATTATCGAAATGGCCTCGGCCTGCGGTCTGCCATTGATTGATTCAAATCGAAGAAATCCCATGAAGACTACGACTTATGGAGTTGGAGAAATGGTTGCTGACGCATTAAAACGCGGGTGTCGGGAATTCATTATCGGGATCGGCGGAAGTGCTACGAATGATGCGGGAATAGGTATGCTGAAGGCTTTAGGTGCACGCTTTTTAGATAGCGGAAACGGTGAGTTGGAGCCTGTCGGCGAAAATCTGATAAAAGTTCATCAAATAGATATTTCCCAATTAAATCCGGCATTGAAGGAAAGTCATTTTACGATCGCCTGTGATGTTAGTAATCCATTTTTTGGAGAAGAGGGTGCGGCCTATGTATATGCTCCCCAAAAAGGGGCAAATAGTTTGCAAGTGATAGAGTTGGACAATGGGTTGCGGCATTATGCACAGGTGATAAAGGAATATACAAATATGGATATATCACAGCTTCCCGGTGCTGGAGCAGCCGGAGGAATGGGAGGCGGCTTGCTTCCGTTTTTGAATGCAGAATTGCAATCCGGAATAGAAGTTATATTGAAAACGCTTCGTTTCGAGGAGGTCGTCCGACAGGCAGACCTGATACTGACCGGAGAGGGGAAACTGGATCGCCAGACTGGTATGGGAAAGGCGTTGGACGGAATTTTACGTGTCGGTGAGAAATGTCAGGTTCCGGTGATAGCGTTTGGGGGAGCGGTCGAAGCCACCGAAGCGCTTAATAGGATGGGGTTTACTGCCGTACTGCCCATTCAACCTTTTCCGGTAACACTTGAAGAGGCGATGCGACCGGAGTTTACGAAAGAAAACATAGAGAGAACGGTGCGACAGGTGGTGAGAATCATAAAACAATTTACTAAATAATACTCAATGACAGCGATAGGCGCATTAATCGGGCTTTCATTATCCATACTGTTAATCATAAGAAAGCTTTCTCCGACATACAGTCTGATTATCGGAGCGATAGTCGGAGGGTTGTTGGGAGGACTATCTTTAAATGAGACTGTTACGGTGATGACCGAAGGGGTGAAAGAGGTCACCCCGGCGGTATTGCGGATTCTGACAGCCGGAGTCTTGTCAGGCATATTAATACAAACCGGAGCTACCACGGTCATCTCCAATGCGATTATAAACAAAATGGGTGAAAAACGGGTATTTATGGCATTGGCACTCGCAACGATGTTGCTTTGTACGGTAGGCGTCTTTATTGATGTGGCTGTGATAACCGTTGCGCCGGTGGCTCTTTCAATAGGCAAGCGTCTAAACCTGTCTCCATCTGTATTGCTTATTGCTATGATCGGGGGAGGTAAATGTGGAAATATCATATCACCTAACCCGAACACCATTATAGCAGCCGGAAATTTTAATGCAGATCTATCGGCTGTAATGTTTGCCAATATTTTGCCGGCAGTGATCGGTTTGTTTTTCACTGTTTTTGTTATTGTCCGTCTGATGCCTCAAACAGTGAAAAACAAAAAAACGATGATGCAAACAGAGGATAAAGAGGAAGAGAGAAATCTGCCTTCGTTAAGAACCAGTCTGATTGCTCCTGTTGTTACGATTGTTTTATTGGCATTACGTCCTGCGGCAGGAATCAATATCGATCCTTTGATAGCGTTGCCGGTAGGTGGTTTATGTGGTGCTATCTGTATGAAACAATGGAAAAACATTCTTCCGAGTATAGCGTATGGACTGCAAAAGATGTCTGTGGTAGCTATTCTGTTGATAGGAACCGGAACTATTGCCGGCATCATAAAGAACTCTTCTTTGAAAGACTGGATTCTTACAGGATTGGATCATGCTCATATTAGTGATGCATTGATTGCTCCTATATCAGGCGCGTTGATGTCGGCGGCTACCGCATCGACAACAGCCGGAGCAACACTGGCTTCTTCTTCGTTTGCTGAAACGATATTGGCTATAGGCATTTCTGCGGTTTGGGGGGCAGCTATGATTAATTCCGGAGCTACAGTTCTTGACCATTTGCCACATGGCTCGTTCTTTCATGCGACAGGAGGCGTATGCGAACTCAACTTTAAGGAACGTCTGAAGCTGATACCTTATGAATCGCTTATAGGGATAGTGTTAGCTGCCGGAACGACTATTTTATATATAATAAGTAATTAAAAGAATCAAATATTATGAATCCGAACAAACGGCTACTTTCGCTTGATGTACTTCGGGGTATTACTGTTGCCGGGATGATCTTGGTCAACAATACAGGAAAGTGCGGGTATAACTTTGCCGCTTTTGCACATGCCAAGTGGGATGGCTTTTCGCCGGCCGATCTGGTATTCCCGATGTTTATGTTCCTGATGGGGATTTCGACCTACATCTCCTTATGTAAGTATAACTTCCAGTGTCGACCGGCGATTGCGAAAATCATAAAAAGAAGTCTCTTATTAATATTTATTGGTCTGGTTATGGAGTGGTTCATTACAGCAATAGATAGTGGTAACTATTTTGATTTGAGTCAGCTCCGGTTGATGGGAGTTATGCAACGGCTTGGGATTTGTTATGGTATTACAGCCTTATTAGCTGTAACAATACCGCATAAGCGGTTTATGCCATTAGCCATCATTTTGCTGGCTGTTTATTTTATTTTTCAGTTATTTGGAAACGGATTTGAGAAAAGTGCGGATAATATCGTCGGCATGATTGATTCGGCTATTTTAGGATCTAACCACATGTATCTTCAGGGCCGCCAGTTTGTCGATCCCGAAGGGATACTTAGTACGATTCCTGCTGTGTCTCAAGTGATGATCGGTTTTGTTTGCGGAAAGATAATCATTGACATTAAAGACAATGACCGCCGGATGCTGAATCTATTTCTTATAGGTACCACTCTGTTGTTTGTCGGCTATTTGTTAAGCTATGCCTGTCCTTTGAATAAACGTTTGTGGTCTCCTTCGTTCGTTTTGCTTACTTGCGGGATTGCGGCATTGTCATTGGCATTGTTGCTCTATATCATTGATGTGAAGCAGAATAAAAAGTGGTTTTCGTTTTTCGAAGCATTTGGAGCGAATCCGCTTGTAATTTATGTGTTTAGTTGCATAGCCGGAGGATTGCTTGTGCATTGGCATATCCATACGGCTGTATTCAATAATTTGCTTAACCCGTTATTCGGAAATTATTTCGGTTCATTTATGTACGGTGTATTTTTCCTGTTGTTCAATGGGCTGTTGGGATATATTTTGTTAAAAAGAAAAATCTATATAAAATTATAAATCAGAATGAAAAGAAAAAGTGTATACACGTGTCTGGTTATGCTGCTTATGTCGTTGGCTCTTCAGGCTAAAGACAAAGACGTAGCTGTTGCGGAAGCATTATTGAAACGTTTGCTGCCGTCATACATCGAGAGTTTTCAGTTTCAAAAGTTAAAAGGAGAGAAAGACTGCTTTACGATAGAGTCCGTAAAAGATAAAATTGTAATCGGTGGAAACAACGCCAATTCAATGGCGATGGGACTGAACCATTACTTGAAATATTACTGTCTCACTACAGTGTCATGGTATGCGGATATAGCCGTTGAAATTCCTGAAGAATTGCCGATGGTTGGTGAGAAGGTGGTTTCGGAAGCGAGAGTGGATACTCGCTTTTTCCTGAATTACTGCACGTATGGTTACACGATGCCTTGGTGGCAATGGAAAGAATGGGAACGTTTTATTGACTGGATGGCCCTTAATGGTATAAATATGCCTTTGGCAATTACCGGACAGGAAGCTGTGTGGTATAAAGTTTGGTCGAAAATGGGAATGTCGGACATCGAAATACGCTCTTACTTCACGGGACCGCCGTATCTGCCCTGGCATCGGATGGCTAACATAGATCGCTGGAACGGTCCGTTGCCGATGGAATGGCTGGAACACCAGGTAAGCTTGCAAAAAAAAATACTCGCACGTGAGCGTGAATTGAATATGAAGCCCGTATTACCAGCCTTCGCCGGACATGTACCTGCCGATTTAAAACGGATTTATCCCGAGGCTGATATTCAACATTTAGGCAAATGGGCAGGCTTTGCTGATGCATACCGTTGTAATTTTCTGAACCCTAACGATGCTTTGTTTGCGAAAATTCAGAAGCTATTTCTTGATGAACAAAAAAAACTTTTCGGAACCGATCATATTTATGGTTTAGATCCTTTCAATGAGGTTGACCCGCCCAGTTTCGAACCCGAATATTTGCGGAAGATAGCTTCGGATATGTACGCTACATTGACGGCTGCCGATCCCAAAGCCCAATGGATGCAAATGACGTGGATGTTTTATTTTGATAAAGATAAATGGACTTCCGAGCGAATGAAGGCTTTGCTGACAGGAGTGCCACAGAATAAAATGATATTACTTGATTATCATTGTGAAAATGTTGAATTATGGAAAAGAACAGAGCATTTTCATGATCAGCCCTATATTTGGTGTTATCTGGGCAATTTCGGGGGAAACACGACTTTGACAGGTAACGTCAAAGAAAGTGGCGAACGACTTGAGAATGCTCTCATTAACGGTGGAGGTAACCTTAAAGGAATCGGCTCTACGCTGGAAGGATTGGATGTGATGCAGTTTCCCTACGAATACATTCTTGAGAAAGCATGGAATCTGAATGTAGATGATGATAAATGGATTGAATGTCTGGCTGACAGACATGTGGGATGCGTGTCGCAGCCTGTGCGCGATGCTTGGAAACGATTATTCAATGACATTTATGTACAGGTGCCGCGCACATTGGGTACCTTACCCGGGTATCGCCCTGCATTGAATAGGAACAGTGAAAAACGGACAAGTAATGTGTACAGCAATGTTGAACTACTAGAGGTCTGGAGAAAATTGAATGAGGCACCTTCTGACCGGAGAGATGCTTTTCGCCTGGATTTGATTACTGTAGGCAGACAGGTGCTTGGAAACTACTTTCTTGATGTGAAAGTGGAGTTTGACAGGATGGTTGAAGCTAAAGACCATCAGGCTTTGAAAGCTTGTGGCGAGAAAATGAAAGAGATATTGAATGATTTGGATAAGCTGAATGCCTTTCATCCTTACTGTTCGTTGGATAAATGGATTGATGATGCACGGAAGATGGGGGATTCTCCCCAGTTGAAAGACTATTATGAAAAGAATGCTCGCAACTTGATTACTACTTGGGGTGGAAGCCTGAACGATTATGCCAGCCGTTCGTGGGCAGGACTGATAAGTGATTATTATGCAAAGCGCTGGGAGGTGTATATCAATACATTCATCAAAGCGGTCGGGGAAGGTGTAGAGGTGGATCAGAAGCAACTTGAAGATGAATTAAAAGAAATAGAAGAAGGTTGGGTAAATGCAACTGATCGGAAGGATACTCGAAAAGATGTTCATTCAACAACTGACGGATTATTATCATTCTCCACCTTTTTATTCAGCAAATATCAAAGACTGGTGAAATAAATAAGAGGCCTGTTTTATTTGTTGCTCGCGATTCATGCTATATCAGAAAGAATTAATATATTTGAAAATAAGGACTTAATATAATAAGTTTTTTATTTTCATATTTAAAATGATTAAGATGTCCCAGAAATACTCACAGGATGAAGCCCAAGCTTTGGTTAAGGCTCTGAAAGAGGGGAACCAGCTGGCATTTAGTATTGTATACAAGACGTATGCGGCGCAGACCTTTTCTTTGGCATTTAAATATTTGCTGAATAAAGAATTGGCTGAAGATGCTGTGCAGAACTTATTCTTAAAACTCTGGCTGAAAAAAGAAGAAATCGACGAGACAAAACCTATAAACAGATACCTTTTTACAATGTTGAAGAACGATCTGCTCAATACGTTGAGAGACTCAAAGAAAAATATCTATTTACTTGAGGATTGCCTTTCAATGGTTTTGGAATTGGAAGACAATTCTCAAAACGAAAACCTTAAACAAGAACAAATGAACATCATACAGCAAGCTCTTGAGCAACTTTCGCCACAACGCCGCAAGGTTTTTGAAATGAAAGTTTCGGGAAAATACTCCAATCAGGAAATAGCCGATAAACTTAATCTTTCGATCAATACAATTAAATTTCAATATAGCCAATCTTTGAAGCAGATTCGCGCGACAGTGGGAGAGCTTAGCCTATTGTTGCTTTATTGTATGATGTAGTTTTATCACTTTTTGCTGATATGGAACGTTCTTTTGAATTAACACGGTTTAACGTAGTCTGTATAATACTTTTTTGTAACAGTGTGTATTACTAATAGATATTGAAATATGAAATCAAAAAAGAAACATACAAATCAGGACTTTGAAGTAGTTGACGGCATCGGGAAATATATGGATGACGACATTCAGAGGATAATAGAAGGCAAACAGCTCGAATTGGGCGACAGAGAATTGCCTCCTTTTGATGAATATCGCATTTATAAGAATATTCAGGCAGCCGTGATGCGGGAAGAAAAACGAAAGAACAGGAGAATAAGGATGCCATTGTTCTTTAAGTGGACGGTAGCCTGTGCAATTGTTTTGCTAGTGATAGGTGTGGGATATAATTTCTATCAAAGTCATAATGAGGCAAACCTTGTTTATCGGGAGGTCTGTGCTGTAAGGGGGGAGAAGCTACTCGTATTACTTCCTGATGGTAGCCGGGTGTGGTTAAATGCCGATTCTAAATTGACCTATCCGGAACAGTTTGCAAAATACAACAGGAATGTTACGCTGGAAGGAGAGGCTTATTTTGAGATAGCAGAAAACAAGAAATCCCCTTTTCAGGTGCTTGCCGAGAATGTGAAAATACAAGTGACGGGAACGTGTTTCAATGTAAAAGCATACGCTTCGGATAAGGTAATCAAAACTACACTCGACGAAGGAAGTATAAATATCGGGCATATGCAAAGCCGCAGGCCTATGCAGCAAATGCTTCCCGGACAAACTGCAGTTTATGAAAAAAGGAGTAATGTAATAAAAATAAAAACTGATAGATATCACGATGATGCTTCGAGTTGGAAAAGCAACCGGCTTATTTTCAGAAATGCATCATTGAAAGAGGTGCTTACAACACTCTCGCGTCATTTTGATATAGAGATTACAGTTAAAAACGAAAAGATTGCTTCGTTTACGTACGACTTCGTTTGTAAAGGGAACGATTTGAACTATGTGTTGGAGGTGATGCAATCCATAACACCGGTTAGCTTTAAAAAAATATCAGAATATACATATACCGTTGAATAAGTAAACTTAATCTAATAACAAAAACAAATTTATGAAAGCACTTTTAAAGCCCATTGTATGGGTATGCCTTTTCTTTTTTGCGTATCAAAGTACGTATGCACAGGCTCTTAAAATAATGAGCTATAATTGCCGGATGTCCGGGGAAATGACCGGTTACTCGGTGAAGGAGTATGCTGTATTTATCAGGAAATACAATCCGGATGTTGTAATGTTGCAAGAGATAGATTACAACACAAAAAGGAATAAAAATCAGGATTTCACCACTCAATTGGCTGCGGAGTTGGGATTGTTTTCCGTATTCGGGAAAGCGATGGATACTGGGGGTGGAGAATATGGAGTAGCTATCCTTTCAAAATATCCTTTTGTTTATATCAATAACAAAACTTTTGAAGGGATAGACGGGGCCAAAGAACCCCGGACGCTATTATATGTAGATATTCAGGAACCGGGAACTTCAGACGTAATCAGGATAGGAACGACTCACCTGGATCATTCGACAGACCTGATAAGGAGTGCAATGGCCGAACAGATTAATGAACGGATTGGTACGGGAGATACCCCGACACTGCTGGGGGGAGATTTTAATGCCCGGACCGACTCTAATGTGATTTGTGAAGTCATGAAGAACTGGCAGAGAATCTGTGATGATACATTCACCTATCCCGCAGATCAGCCGACAATCAAGATTGATTATATATTCGGACTTCCACAGAATAAGTGGAAAGTGAAGTCGTTTAAAGTTTTATCTAATCCGGAAGTTTCTGACCACAGGGCTTTGTTTGCTGAAGTTGAATTTGTAAAATGAATGAAATATGAAATCAAACTATCTATATCTGCTATTTATATGTGTCATCTCTTGCCTGTTCGTTTCGTGTAGTGATGAGGATAACAAGGGAGAAGAAATTCCGGAATGGAACCGGTTCAGAACAACTAACGTGTTAGTTTATGCGCACTTGTCAGAGCAAAATTTATTTAGCTCTTGTAGTTATAAAGAGGTGGCGTCATCTATCAGAAACACTGTTCATTCAGTGGCATTGCTGGACAGGACGAACGCTGTCTATGGGCAAACAGCAATCATAAATACGGGTACGGAGACTGCTAGAGAGAGCAAGAAAGTGCCGGTGTTTGTACCTGTCAGCTATAGTAACGGAGAGAAAAAGATAATCGGCAGTACGGTTCTTTTTCCTTCTACTATTTCCGAAATGACACAATATGTAGTAAAAAACGATTGCAGATATCTTGAAACAAAAACAGAAGCAGTGAACGGAATAGATATGCTCTTCTGTTCTGTATCATTAAATAGTGAAGACCTGATAGCTCCGGCTGTCGACGCTTTCAAGAAAAAGGTAAACGAACAGACGGTTCTGGTAGGCACTGTTAAACGTGCGTTATTGCCTAATCTTGAGTCGGCAATTACTTCTAACTTAACTTCTGATACCTATTCTTTCGTAGAAGTGGAAAATAGAAATAGAGACTCCGAGTATTGTATATTTGTCCTGACTTCACATAAATGGGCTTTTAGGGGGGTAACCGAAACAAGTGTAAGCGGAGATTTACATTGTTTTCAATTACAAATTGAATCTTTAAAATAAAAAATGAACGGTCATGAAGCAATATATCAAAAATATAATGATCCTGATACTTGCCCTTTCATGGGGTTTGTTGTTGACAAATTGTAGTGATAGTGAGTCCGATTATTCGGACGACAACGCATATCCGCCACCTACTGTAGAGCTCACTTCTCCTTCCGAAATAGATGTGGTGGAGTATAACTCGACGGTGACTGTATCTGCCAGAAGTTTCTCTGCTGTGGGTATACACAGTATATATGCTACCTTGTTGAAGATGGATGAGAATGGAGAATATGAAGAGATAAACGCGACTGAACGTCAACGTTTAAAGATAGATACTCTGCAAACTGATATGACACTTGAATTTGACTTGAATGTCAAGGTCAACACGCGTGAAGCAGCCGGGATACTGGTAACATCAACGGATGTTTTGACAAAAACGGCACAAAAGGTAATACCTATTAAAAAGATAACCAAACTTCCATCCCAGATATTCACCGAACCATCAGATTTCTCTGTTTTAGTACCCGATGAAGAGGTTTCTCTGTCTGTAGTGATTCGTTCTGCTGTGGGCATTAAGTCTATAAAACATACATTGTGTAATAAAGTACTGGGTGACCTGAAGGAATATACGACTATTCCGGTATCAGGCAATCCGTTGGAAATGGAATTTATCCTGAAAACTGTCGTAGACAATAAAGAGACCAATGGAATCAAGATTGTGGTAGAAGATATAGAGGGGTTGAAAGAGGAAAAGATTATCAATATCGAAGGTCTTGAGGGTGTTGACAATAATGTTGCGCTTGTTTTCAACGATATTGAAATGGCGCCTGAATGGGAACATTCAACAGAACCGGATCAACCTTATATTTTCTCCATAGAGGGAATCATGATACAAGGTGTGCAAAAGCATGTATTAAGCCTGAAGGAAATTAAAGGATATGGCTCAAAGGCAAACGGCGTAGACTTTGCTTTCATTAATATATGGAGAAATCCAAGCTTTGTTGCCGTTAAAAACAGAGGTTTCTCCTTTGTCAGTGCATCAAGAATTAGTGGAGGACCAATAGGGAGAGCTTATGACGTGAATGACTGGATCAAACCGGCAGGTGTTGCTACCAACAAAACGTTGTTTACTCTTATACCTGATGATAAGGTTACTGATCTTGGTATTGATGTGATGATGGCGAACGCGGCTTCGGACGTCAAGACTTTTGAGGCGTTGAATGTATTGGAAAGTATAGCTAAAGGAGGTGCCGATATGTTAATGCAAAGAGTCAATGCGTCTGATGGATATCCGAATGATCCTTGTAGTTTGCAGATAAAAGACGGTTCTTATATTGCCTTTGTTACTGCGGCGGGCAAATATGGTGTCATTCATGTCATTGAAGCCGCAAATGATACCGATGCGTTAGTTGCCGGAGGATGTAAAATAGCTACTCCTACAGGAGTGGTAGGAAGCCAGGGGCCAGCCTACTCGGGAGCTGGCATAACCGGACTCACCTATGACGGTGTGGCATTACTTTACGGACGTACCTGTAAGTTGAAAATTGTGGTTCAAAAGTAAGGTTATTATAAATTAAGGAATAAAGAACAATACATTTATATTTTGATGTAAAAGTAAAGAAAGGTCGGCTCATAAAAGAAAATGAGCCGGCCTTGTTTTTAGATGTTTCTTTAAATATTGGTTATAATAGTTTTGATGTTATCTCATTAATTTGCGTATCAAACACGAAAATATTATTTTCCTTTATGCTTTTTGCCGGAAAAGCTATAACTTCGAAGCACTTTTTAATTTGAATAATAAATGTTAGATTTGAAGCAGCTTACAACTGATGTATGCCGGATTGCTACCGAAGTTGGATGTTTTTTGAAAGAAGAACGAAAGAACTTCCGTCGTGAGCGTGTGGTGGAAAAACATGCACACGATTATGTGTCTTATGTGGATAAAGAATCTGAAGTGCGAGTGGTGAAAGCCCTTACTGCTTTATTGCCTGAAGCGGGATTCATTACAGAAGAAGGCTCTGCCACTTATCAGGATGAACCCTACTGTTGGGTGATTGACCCCTTGGATGGAACCACGAATTATATTCATGATGAGGCTCCTTATTGTGTGTCCATCGCTTTACGTAGCCGTACCGAACTTCTTTTAGGCGTCGTTTATGAGGTTTGCCGGGATGAATGTTTTTATGCCTGGAAAGGCGGAAAAGCGTTTATGAATGGCGAAGAAATTCATGTGTCGAACGTTGAAAACATCAAAGATGCATTCGTCATTACAGAATTGCCTTATAATCATCTGCAATATAAACAGACCGCTCTTCATCTCATCGATCAGCTTTATGGAGTAGTGGGTGGTATTCGAATGAATGGCTCGGCTGCTGCCGCAATCTGCTATGTGGCTATTGGACGTTTTGATGCATGGATGGAAGCATTTCTCGGAAAATGGGATTATTCTGCAGCGGCACTGATTGTTCAGGAGGCGGGAGGAAAGGTGACTGACTTTTATGGTGAGGATCATTTCATAGAAGGACATCATATTATCGCAACGAACGGGAATCTTCATCCTTTCTTTCAGAAGCTCCTGGCAGAAGTCCCTCCATTGAATATGTAGGTGCTATTGTAACTTCAAATTGCTATTATTATGAAACACACACTTCTTATCAAAGACTGGCTTAGTTCTTTCTTATCTTTGCTATTTCCCCATTGCTGCGTTGTTTGCGGCCGGCCGTTAGCAAAGGGTGAAGAATGTATCTGTACAGTATGTAATATCAATCTACCCCGTACTAATTATCATCTTCGAAAAGATAATCCGGTAGAACGGCTCTTCTGGGGACAAATCCCTTTGGAACGGGCTACTTCTTTTTTCTTTTATGAGAAAGGAAGCGACTTCCGGTTGATTCTTCATCGGTTGAAATATGGTGGACAAAAGGAAATAGGTGCAATTATGGGGCGGTATATGGCTGCCGAACTTTTGTCTTCCAATTTTTTTCAGGGAATTGATGTGATAATCCCCATACCGCTTCATAAGAAAAAACAGCAAATCCGTGGTTATAATCAGAGTGAGTGGATTGCCCGTGGTATTGCTGCTGTAACAGGAATCCCCATCGATACAGAATCAATATTACGTAAGAAAAATACGGAAACGCAAACGCGTAAATCTGTGTTTGAACGTCGGGATAATGTGGAAGGTATCTTCGAGCTTCAGCATCCCGAAACACTTGCAGGGAAACACATACTGATAGTTGATGATGTGTTGACCACTGGTTCTACTACTCTGGCATGTGCTTCCTGCCTAGTGAATGTGGAAGGAATACGGATTAGTATATTGACGTTGGCAACGGCTTAAATTTGTTTCAAGAATGTATAAAGGGCTTCTCAAAGATGACTTTTTATAAAAAAAACGAGATTGAGAACCGAATGAATTAATAATTTCTTATATTTGCACTGTCGTAGATCGACATGTTTTTATGTTTTTGAAGAAAAAAAGCGTTTAGCTGATTTCTGTGCAAGCGAAAAGTCGAAAATTCAAATGTGCACATGAAACAGTAAAATGCTCCTTGCGATATGCGGGGGGTGTTTCCTGTTTGTGCACATAGGGCTTCGACTCCCTCGCTTGCGGATAGGCAAATGCCCTACCGCTTTTTTTGTATATATAGGGTTTGTAATAGGGCGCAAACCATCATTTGTTATAAATGGAAAGAACAAAAAAGATATGCCCGCTTTCTCCTCAAAGCAATCGTGTGATTTGCTTGAGAATCCCCCTCTTGGCTGCATTGCCATACAATCAAGAAATCTCTGGCTGGACATCTCTTATGGTATTCTTTCCTTCTTTCATGTATATAAACCGATTTGAAATGAATGAAGATAGAGAAATAAACAGGTTCGGCTAAGACCCCAAGACGAGGTGGTTTATATCCAAACGGTAGGACTGCCTCGTCTATTTTTTCATTAAACAAATGAAGTGTCACGGCGAATCCATAGCAGCCAGTTGGTTGTGGTTTGCTATTTTTCGCCAAGATTTAATGTTATTTAAACTTTAAAGGCAAGTCAAATGGGACAGAGTGGTGTCTGACGGCTAAAAGGTCGAAAACATTACATTTATGTGTAACTACTTGCCTTTATCAAGAAACGATGAGGTACGACCAGTATCAGAGGGGGACTAATGGATTTATCCGGGAGGTTCCCCTTATTCTTTCGTCTTTGTTCTCAAACTGATCCCCAAATCCCCAATATTCAGACTAAGCCGCCGTTTTCAAACTGAACCGCTGTCTTTGGAGTAGTAGCAAATCAGCGGGGATAAATTTTAGATTAGTCCGAAAAATCGGGGAACAGTTTAAAAGTTTGGGTAATGTGCTTCAGGGCAGCCTATACCAAAAAAGTTCGTTCCTGCACAGTTTTGAGCTAAACGGATGCATGCCTCGCCACCGTATCTCCGTTAGGTGTGCCAATAAGACTTTTTTAATTGCCCAAACAAATTATCTTTATTGCCTAGTCAGATTATCTCAATTAGCTACTTTTACTTCGTCCCACTATAATGGAACGCAAAAGTAACTATAGTGTCCCTTACGTTCTACTATAGTTTCCCGTAAAGAACACTATAGTGGAACGAAATAAAAATAGCAAGTGGAACGAATCTGGATAGGCAAACGGATAAATAGAAATGCCCAATTAAAATCATTTCCTATGAATAGACGATTCGACTCATTCCATATGGGTTTTGAACAATTCGATGCTCTTTTCTATAACATGTTCAATTCTTCCAGCTCCTTTACTTTTCTTCTGTATTGCCGATAAACAAGGAGTTTGCAGGTGAATAGCCGCCCCTTCACCTTCTCTTCATCGTGAATCAAGTCAAATTGCTACTTTCAGATTCCACCATTGAGCAAGATTAGTAAAGCTATTTTGTAATTAGTTTCAACCCTATTTGAAACTAGATGTTTCTCGGTGTGAAACGGATTGTTTCAAGCCTTAAAACAATTTTTGAAACTAATCGCTACAGGAGAAGAGATGGTGAAGTTGTTACCCTTCACCCGCAAATTCCTTGTTTATCGGAGAGACAGAGAAAAGATGAAGGGGGACATGGAAAAATGGAAAATAAATATCCAATAAGAGAATTTATTCGATTCTGTTGTGATTCAATACCACACCGGTTAATCACTATTTAATTCCTTTTTGTACCGATATGATGTACCTACTTTTAGAGATATGGTTGTTCTGAGCCAAATCCCACAAGATATATTATTAGTCCTTTGGATGATAAGAAAGGTGAATAAATAGAAAAGCCACCCTTCTAGGTGGCTTCTTTTTTGCTCTTCCTCTTGGACTTGAACCAAGGACCCTCTGATTAACAGTCAGATGCTCTAACCGACTGAGCTAAGGAAGAATGTTTGCAATCAAGATTTTCAACTTTGCTCTTCCTCTTGGACTTGAACCAAGGACCCTCTGATTAACAGTCAGATGCTCTAACCGACTGAGCTAAGGAAGAATGTTTTTCTCAATTGCGATGCAAAAGTACTAGGTTTTTTTGAAATATGCAATATCTTTGCAAAAAAAATATTAGGAATGGACAAAATAATAGGATTGGGCAACGCCCTGGTAGACGTACTCGCAACCCTGAAGGATGATACTCTTTTGGATGAAATGGGTTTACCCAAAGGAAGCATGCAGCTCATCGATGACGCTAAGTTACAGCAGATTAACACAAAATTTTCACAGATGAAAACTCACTTGGCAACAGGCGGATCAGCAGGAAATGCCATCCTCGGACTGGCTTGTTTGGGTGCTGGAACAGGGTTTATCGGAAAAGTGGGAAATGATAATTATGGAGAATTTTTTCGTGAAAATCTGCAGAAAAATAAGATTGAAGACAAATTATTGACCTCGGATCGACTGCCTTCCGGTGTGGCATCCACTTTTATTTCACCGGATGGAGAGCGCACTTTCGGAACCTATCTGGGAGCAGCGGCTTCTTTGAGAGCAGAGGAACTGACCTTGGATATGTTTAAAGGTTACGCGTACCTATTTATAGAAGGCTATCTTGTTCAGGACCACGAAATGATTCTTCACGCCATTGAACTGGCTAAAGAAGCCGGTTTGCAGATTTGTCTCGATATGGCTAGTTATAACATTGTGGCTAATGATCTGGAATTCTTCACCTTGTTAATAAACAAATATGTCGACATTGTCTTTGCAAACGAAGAGGAAGCGAAAGCCTTTACCGGCAAGGAGCCGGAGGAAGCTTTGAGAGTGATTGCCAAGAAATGCAGTATTGCTATCGTAAAAGTCGGGGCAAAGGGTTCTTATATCCGCAAAGGGACAGAAGAAATAAAGGTTTCGGCCATTTCGGTTCAAAAAGTGGTAGATACTACCGGTGCCGGTGATTATTTTGCTTCCGGATTCTTATACGGATTGACTTGCGGATATTCGTTGGATAAATGTGCAAAAATAGGTTCTATTCTCTCGGGAAATGTTATTCAGGTAATCGGAACAACGATACCACAGGAACGCTGGGATGAAATTAAGTTAAATATTAACAGGATTCTGGCGGAATAACAAAGGATTGAGCTACTTTTACGACTCATTTAGATTGAAAGAGGTATGAAAAAATTGCTGAACAGGCAGATAGCTATTGTTGCAGTAGCGGTGATAGCCACAGTTGCTTTCTTTAGTTTCAAGAGTGGAGACGACCGTAATTTCCAGATTGCAAAGAATCTGGATATATTTAATGCGATTGTGAAAGAACTGGATATGTTCTATGTAGATACCATTGATCCGAATAAAACGATTCGGGAAGGAATCGATAATATGCTTTATACGCTGGATCCTTATACGGAATATTTCCCGGAAGAAGATCAGAGTGAACTGGAGCAGATGATTAAAGGATCATTTGGTGGGATGGGTTCTTACATTGCTTATAATACGAAACTAAAACGTTCGATGATTTCTGAACCTTTTGAGGGAACGCCTGCTGCAAAAGCCGGTCTGAAAGCGGGAGATATACTGATGGAGATTGACGGACAGGATCTTGCCGGTAAGAATAATGCGGAAGTCAGCCAGATGTTACGCGGACAGGCAGGTACCAGTTTTAAGCTAAAGATTGAGCGCCCGAATGAGAAAGGTGGACGTACGCCGATGGAGTTCACGATTGTACGTGAGTCTATTCAGAATCCGGCGATTCCTTATACTGCCGTATTGGATAATAATGTAGGTTACATTAGCCTTAGCACTTTTTCCGGCAACCCTTCCAAAGAGTTTAAGAAAGCATTTCTGGATTTGAAGAAACAGGGAGCTACTTCGTTGGTGATAGACCTCCGTAGTAATGGCGGTGGATTGCTGGATGAAGCAGTAGAAATTGCGAATTATTTCTTGCCGCGTGGAAAGGTGATTGTAACGACCAAAGGGAAAATCAAACAAGCTAGTAACACTTATAAGACATTGCGCGAGCCGTTGGACTTGGATATTCCGATTGCGGTATTGGTAAATAGTGGAACCGCTTCTGCTTCCGAAATCTTATCAGGTTCTCTGCAGGATCTCGACCGTGCCGTTATAGTTGGTAACCGTACCTTCGGAAAAGGACTGGTACAGGTTCCCCGCTCTTTGCCTTATGGCGGAACGATGAAAGTGACTACCTCTAAATATTATATTCCAAGTGGCCGTTGTGTACAGGCTATTGACTACAAGCATCGTAATGAAGATGGAAGTGTAGGAACCATTCCTGATAGTTTGACTAAGGTATTCCATACGGCTGCCGGACGTGAAGTACGCGACGGAGGTGGTGTAATGCCGGATATTGTTATCAAACAGGAGAAATTACCGAATATCCTCTTCTATCTGGTACGCGATAATCTGATTTTCGATTATGCAACGCAGTATTGTTTGAAACATCCTACCATCGTTGCTCCGGAGGAGTTTGAGGTGACAGATGCCGATTATAATGATTTTAAAGCGTTGGTGAAGAAAGCCGACTTCAAATATGACCAGCAAAGCGAGAAAATTCTGAAAACGTTGAAAGAAGCTGCCGAGTTTGAAGGGTATATGGATGATGCTTCAGAGGAGTTCAAAGCACTTGAAAAGAAGTTGAACCATGATCTTGATCGCGACTTGGATTATTTCTCATCTGATATAAAGAAGATGATTGCTACTGAAATTATCAAGCGTTACTATTACCAACGTGGTAATATCATCCAGCAGTTGAAGGATGATGACGGTTTGAAGGAAGCGATGAAAATTCTGAATGATCCGGTGAAATATAAAGAAATGCTTAGTGCTCCGGCTGCTAAGGAATAAATAAATATATTTCAAACATAGATATATGCGGAAAACGCGGTTTTGTTACCAACAAGCCGCGTTTTCTGTATATCTATATTTAATTGTAAAAGTCCTGTAAGGTCATGCCCGGACACTGATATTTGTGTCCTTAATCGATCTTTATTGACGAACCAAAGGCAGGGTAAAATAGAATCTGCTTCCCTGGCCTTCCTGAGAGCGCAACCAGATACGTCCACCCATCTTCTCTACTAACATTCTGCAAAGAGTTAATCCCAATCCTGTTCCCTGAACAAAATCGTTGACCTTTCCAAAGCGCCGGAAAATTGTGGCAATTCTTGCTGCCGGAATGCCGATGCCGCTATCTTTAACGTAGAACTCTACAAAATCCTCCTTTTCCCGATAGCCGAAATGAATTTCTCCTTTCGGGGTAAACTTCGTAGCGTTACTAAGCAAGTTACTTATAATTTGTATGATGCGATTCCAGTCTCCCGAAGTATACATGTCCGTATTTACGTCGTCCAAAATAAGTTTGACACCGTTTTGCGTCTTATGACAGAATTGTTGTTCCAGCTGCAGGCAGATATCTATTAATTTGATCGGGCGGATATTGAATTTTAGAGAATCAGCTTCAAGTGATGCTAGATCCAGAATATCATTGAATAGATTCAGCAGCATTTCCGAATTTCGTTCGATGATTTCCGAATATTGATTCTTCTCTTCTGCAGATGTTGCGTAAGTGATTAGTTTGGAGAATCCTACAATGGCATTGAGTGGGGTACGTATTTCATGACTCATGTTTGCCAGAAAAGCAGATTTCAGCCGGTCCGACTCTTCCACTTTGATTCTGGCAGCCTTTAGTTCTTTCTGTTGCTGGGCATTCGTCTGTTCCGCCTCCCATTGTTGGGATATATCACGGCACATACACAACAGATACTCTTTATCCAAAGGAAAGATACGGTTTTCGTAGTGATGTAAAACACCATCCAACATAAGATCGTGTCTGGCTGTTGAACTTTCTCCTGTGAGAATCACCTTATCCATATTCTTGCGGACACTTTCATAAGCTTCTTTGGGCAGAATGTCTTTTACGTTAGTGGTAGTGATATTGTTGGGGCTGATACCTTCTACGTGATTAGTTGCCGGAGAAGAAGCAAGCTCTATGATATTGGCGTCATGGTCGAAGACGGTGAGCATGTCAGGAAGAGCATCCAGTATCCGGGTACTATATTTATCACGAAAACGTTCTTTGGAAGGAGAGGAAGAATCAGAAGAAGAATGAGAGGAAAGAAAATCTATTTTCTTCTCTAATTGTTCGATTATTTCCAAAAGATCTTCCTTTGTTTTGTTTTCGTAATTTCTCATAGAAGATTCGTTATTATTCATTAGAATGTTGTAGAAGTTGTTTTATCTGTTGCAAATATAAAACAATATTCCGAGATGCTGACAGCCTCCCTAGTTATTATAATATAAAAAAAACGGATAGCTTTTGCCCTACTAATCAGAATGTTCTATCTTTGCATCCATTATATATAAATGATTTACAATATGTCTACAGAATTATTCTCTACTCTGCCCTATAAGGTGGCAGATATTACACTTGCTGATTTCGGACGCAAGGAAATCGATTTGGCAGAAAAAGAAATGCCCGGCCTGATGGCTCTTCGCGAAAAGTATGGAGAATCCAAACCGTTAAAAGGTGCCCGCATTATGGGGTCGTTGCACATGACCATTCAAACGGCTGTGCTGATTGAAACATTAGTGGCTTTAGGAGCTGAAGTACGTTGGTGCTCTTGTAATATATATTCAACGCAGGATCATGCTGCTGCTGCGATAGCTGCTGCCGGTGTACCGGTATTTGCATGGAAGGGCGAGACTCTTGCCGATTATTGGTGGTGCACGTTGCAGGCATTGAGCTTTGACGGCGGCAAGGGACCGAATGTGATTGTAGATGATGGTGGTGACGCGACAATGATGATCCACGTGGGTTATGATGCTGAAAATAATGCTGCCGTATTGGATAAGGAAGTACACGCGGAGGATGAAATAGAACTGAATGCTATCTTGAAGAAAGTGTTGGCAGAAGACAGTACTCGCTGGCATCGCGTAGCGGAAGAAGTGCGTGGCGTATCTGAAGAGACTACGACAGGCGTACACCGTTTGTATCAGATGCAGGAAGAAGGCAAATTGCTGTTCCCGGCATTCAATGTAAACGACTCGGTAACGAAATCTAAGTTTGATAATCTGTACGGTTGCCGCGAATCGTTGGCCGACGGAATCAAGCGTGCAACAGATGTGATGATTGCCGGAAAAGTAGTAGTGGTATGCGGTTATGGTGATGTGGGTAAAGGCTGTTCTCACTCCATGCGTTCTTATGGAGCGCGGGTGCTCGTGACGGAGGTAGACCCGATCTGTGCACTGCAGGCTGCAATGGAAGGTTTCGAAGTAGTGACGATGGAAGAGGCTTGTCTGGAAGGTAACATCTTTGTGACTACGACAGGTAATATCGATATTATCCGTATCGACCACATGGAGAAAATGAAAGACCAGGCTATCGTTTGCAACATCGGCCATTTCGATAATGAAATTCAGGTAGATGCTTTGAAACATTATCCGGGCATCAAATGTGTGAACATCAAACCACAAGTAGACCGTTATTATTTCCCGGATGGACATAGCATTATCTTGTTGGCCGACGGTCGTCTGGTAAATCTGGGATGTGCAACAGGACACCCGTCATTCGTGATGAGTAATTCATTTACCAATCAGACATTGGCGCAGATAGAACTGTTCAACAAGAAATATGATATCAATGTATATCGCTTGCCGAAGCATCTGGACGAGGAAGTGGCTCGCCTGCATCTTGAAAAGATCGGTGTGAAACTGACTAAGCTGACTCCCGAACAGGCCGCTTATATTGGTGTATCGGTGGATGGACCTTATAAAGCAGATCATTATAGATACTAATTTGATTTACGATTAGACGATTTACCATTTACGATTGATAAATAAGGGAGATCGATATTCCACTGTTATCAATTGTAAATGTTAGATTGTCCGGTCGTATTTATTTTTATATTCAAACTTCAATCGTAAATAGTAAATCGTGTCATCGTAAATGAAAAAGTTTCTTCCTGACTTAATAGCCATTCTGGCTTTTATCATTCTTTCTTTCGCCTATTTTTTTCCGGCTGATATCGAAGGTCGTATCTTGTTTCAGCATGACACGGCTGCCGGAGTCGGTGCAGGACAAGAATCGAAAGAGTATCTCGAGCGTACCGGAGAACGTACGCGCTGGACAAACTCGATTTTTGGAGGTATGCCTACTTATCAGATGTCTCCGAGTTACGACTCGACAACGTCCCTGAAAGGGGTGGAGAAGGTTTATCGCCTCTTTCTCCCGGATTATGTAGTGCTGACTTTTATCATGATGCTGGGATTCTATATCCTCTTGCGGGCGTTTGGAATATCGGCCTGGCTGGCAGGATTAGGCGGAGTGATATGGGCATTCTCTTCCTATTTCTTCATTCTGATACCGGCAGGGCATATTTGGAAGTTTGTGACATTGGCTTATATACCACCTACGATTGCAGGTGTCGTTCTGGCTTACCGGAAGAAATACCTGTTGGGCGGAATCGTTACGGCCCTGTTCATCGCCCTTCAGATTCAGTCGAATCACATTCAGATGAGCTATTATTTCATGTTTGTGATCCTGTTTTTTGTAGGAGCTTACTTTGAAGATGCTTACAAAAAGAAAGAATTGCCTCATTTCTTCAAGGCTAGCGGGGTTTTAGCACTGGCTGCCGTGGTAGGAGTCTGCATCAATATTTCCAATCTGTATCATACGTATGAATATAGTAAGGAGACGATGCGCGGCAAGAGCGAATTGAAGCAGGAGGGAGCTGCTGCCAGTCAGACTAGTAGCGGATTGGATCGTGATTATATAACCAACTGGAGTTATGGTATCGGTGAAACGTTGACGTTGCTGGTTCCGAATGTAAAGGGGGGAGGATCAGGATCTACGATGTCACAGAGCGAAGCTGCTATGGCAAAGGCCAATCCAATGTATAACGGTATTTACTCACAGTTACCTCAATATTTCGGTGAGCAGCCGTGGACAGCCGGTCCGGTATATGTGGGGGCATTTGTGATGTTCCTCTTTGTATTGGGGTGCTTTATAGTGAAAGGTCCTCTTAAATGGGCGCTGCTGGGAGCTACTATCTTCTCGATTCTGCTTTCATGGGGAAAGAATTTCATGGGGCTGACGGACTTCTTTATCGATTATGTCCCGATGTATAATAAGTTCCGCGCTGTATCTTCTATTCTGGTAATAGCTGAATTTACAATACCTTTGTTGGCGATTTTTGCCTTGAAAGAGATTTTGAGTAAACCGGATATGCTGAAACAGGAAAAGAACTGCAGAGGAGTGATTGCTGCGTTGGTACTAACTGCCGGTGTGGCACTCATTTTAGCTGTCGCCCCGGGCACTTTCTTCTCCAGCTTTATAACGACACAGGAGATGACTGCTTTGAAACAAGCACTTCCTGCCGAACATTTGGCTCCGTTTGTGGCCAATCTGACTGAAATGCGCGAAGCCATTATTGCTTCGGATGCATGGCGCAGCTTCTTTATTATAGTGATCGGTTGCCTGTTCTTATTCTTGTATCAACTGCGGAAGTTGAAAGCCTCTTTTACACTGGCGGGTATTGCACTTTTGTGTCTGATAGATATGTGGAGTGTCAATAAACGCTATTTGAATGACGAACAGTTCGTGCCGAAGTCGAAGCGGTCAGAAGCATTCGTGAAAACACAGGCGGATGAGATTATTCTTCAGGATACGACTCCGAATTATCGTGTACTGAACTTCATCGGTTTCCCCGGTAATACATTTAATGAAAACAATACAGCATATTGGCATAAGAGTGTCGGTGGCTATCATGCAGCGAAACTTCGCCGCTATCAGGAAATGATAGACCATCACATCGTGCCCGAAATGAAAGAAACTTATCAGGCTGTGGCTACTGCCGGTGGACAGATGGACAGTGTGGATGCTTCTAAATTCCGTGTACTGAATATGCTGAATACCAAATACTTCATTTTCCCTGCCGGAGAGCAAGGGCAGGCTGTTCCTGTCATGAATCCTTATGCATACGGTAATGCATGGTTCGTAGATAAGGTGCAGTATGTAAATAATGCAAATGAAGAAATAGATGCTTTGAACGATATTCTTCCAACGGAAACAGCCGTAGTGGATGTGAAGTTTAAAGAACAGCTGAAAGGTGTGACAGAAGGATATAAAGATTCACTATCTACCATCCAGTTAACCAGTTACGAGCCAAATCGTTTGGTTTATAAGGCCTCCACTCCTAAAGACGGAGTTGTTGTTTTCTCTGAAATATATTATCCGGGATGGCAGGTGAATATCGATGGCCAGCCGGTGGATATTGCCCGTGCAGACTATATCTTGCGTGCGATAAATATGCCGGCAGGGGAACATACCATCGAGATGTGGTTTGATCCGCAAAGCATACACGTCACGGAAAGTATTGCTTATGCAGCACTGGCTTTGTTGCTGATCGGAGTTATGGTTCTTGCGTGGACGCAGCGGAGCAAGATAGCGAAGAAGTCTTAAGCGAAATGTAATAGAGATCGTTCAAAAGCCTTGATCTTATAAAAATCACCTTTGCTGCAACATATTGTGCAGTAAAGGTGATTTTCTTTTTAGGGACTTTTCAAACTCATATCAAATAAGGGCGGCTCTCTTCCTCACGAAGAGAGCCGCTACTTTACATTCACTAAAAAATTATGAAAAACAAACGCTGTTCATAGAAACATATTAAGTGTGATGTTTTAGAGATTTTTTTGTTCAAAATCCGGACCCTTGTCAGGATGATTATCTTTGTGCATTCTTCTTTGAGAAGCTTTTTTACGTGCGGAATTTTGTTCGGCCTGCCATTTCTCATACTGTTCTTTTGTCAGAATCTTTTTTATTTTCTTTTCTTTGGTTTCTGCGGCTTTCTTTTGTGAGTCGGCAGAATTGGTATCTCTGTTCATCATCGGACCACCTCCCATTCTGCCCGGGAAACCACCTTCTCCCATCATTGGCGGTTGGCCTCCACCCATTGGCGGACGTCCTCCCCGCATACCGGGACCTTCTCCCATTGGTGGGCGATAGTCATCCGAATTTTGCATAGCCTTGAAAAATGCTTTTTGCTCTTTCAGGTTCAGCTTATATATTTTCTTATATTGTTTATCTGTCAGTTGGAGCAACTTATTCATTTGCTCTGTCATCTGGATTGCTACCTTCTCTGGATTCAGAACTTTGCGTGGAAGATGCTTTTCTTGTTGCTGCCTTTCTTGCGGCTCATAGGCTTCTTGTGCATTTATAAAACCTGCACAACATGTTAAGCTGACTGCCAATCCTATCAATTTCATGTTTTTTCTCATTTCTCTTACTGCTTTTATTTGTTTTAATATCTCAAAGCTAAGTAGATACTGGAGCAGATAAAAATAAAATCGACTAAGGGTGGAGATTTGTCTATCAAATGCCTGACTTTTCTTCGTCCGATGGGTTTATGCTATTATGCTTTAGGATGGAGGAAGGTTCCCCGCCTTGAAACTACAACAGTAACCTATTACCATACTGAATATACGATGAATAAAGGGTTTGATAATATAGGTGATAGGTTGAAAGAGGATTCTTGTTTTTATCTATGAGAGTGACTGTCCATTCATTTACCCATTGAAAAAGGAAAATATGAATATAAACAAATAGTTTGTGGATAGTCTCATTATGCTATAAGCTGCTAAATTTGTAGCCAATAATAGAGCATATATTATGAAAAGACTACTATTCATTTTTTCCTTTTTTTTCTTGTTCGTGTTAAACGGAAAAACACAGGAGGTAGAGATTCTGACATTAGAGGATTGCCTCCGCATTGGTATTGACAATAACTTGTCGTTAGAAGGGAAACGTAAAGAAATACAAAAAAGTAAATATGGCGTATCTGAAAACCGTTCGAAGTTGCTGCCGCAAATTAATGCGATAGCCGGTTATAATAACAATTTTGATCCTCCGGTGTCAGTCACAGACGGTTCATCTTACGGAGTTCCCTATAATATAACGAAAACATTGCAACATTCTGCTAATGCAGGACTGGAAATGCAGATGCCGCTTTTCAATCAGACTCTTTATACTTCTATGTCCATAGCTAAAGTGATGGAAGAAATCAGTCGTCTGTCTTATGGAAAAGCCAGGGAAGATGTTATTCTTCAAATCAGTAAGATGTATTATCTCGGACAGGTCACGGCCGAACAAATCATGCTGATAAAAGCAAATATCACCCGTCTGGAAGAATTGAGAGATATTACACAGGCTTTCTTCGATAATGGAATGTCTATGGAAGTCGATCTGAAAAGAGTCAATATCAATTTGGAAAATCTGAAGGTGCAATATGACAATGCACAAGCAATGATGAAACAGCAATTGAATATGCTGAAATACATTATGGATTATCCGGCTGAAAAGGAAATCGCGCTGACACCGGTAAATACCGATAGCATTACTACGGTAGCCCTGACCGGCTTGTCGGAAAATATCTATGAACTTCAACTCTCACAATCGCAAGTGCAACTGGCGGAACGACAAAAGAAGATCATTACTAATGGATATATCCCTTCTCTTAGTCTGACAGGCAGCTGGCGATATGCCGCATATACGGATAAAGGTTATCATTGGTTCCACTCCGGTCCGTCCAATCAATGGTTTCGTTCCTATGGAGTGGGGCTAACCTTGCGTATTCCGATTTTCGACGGACTGGATAAAACCTATAAAATAAAGAAGGCGATGATCGATATAGAGAACAAAAGGCTGGCATGGGAAGATGCCCGGAAGAATCTGCAAACTCAATATCTGAATGCTGTGAACGACCTGATGAACAATCAGCGTAACTTTAAGAAACAGAAGGATAACTACTTGCTTGCCGAAGATGTGTACGCAGTCACTTCCGACCGTTACCGGGAAGGCATTGCTTCTATGACGGAAGTGCTGCAAGATGAAATGCAGATGAGCGAAGCTCAAAACAACTATATCAGCGCACATTATAACTATCGGGTGACTAACCTGATGCTGCTTAAACTAACCGGACAAATAGAATCATTAGTCAAATAATACGCAAATAACAATCATAAATATGGAAACAATGGAAAATAACCTTCCTTCCGCTACTCATCAGGAGAAAGCAAAAAAAATGAAGAAACTTCGTCGCTGGCAGATTGCTATCAGCCTTTTCGGAGTGGCTATTATTGTTTGGGGAGTGATTGAAGTGATCTGCCTTTTTTTGAATTATAGCCAGACGGAGACTAGTAACGATGCACAAATAGAACAATATGTGTCTCCTATCAATCTACGTGCTTCAGGTTACATTGACAAAATCTACTTTACAGAACATCAGGAGGTACATAAAGGAGATACTTTGCTGGTACTGGATGATCGTGAATATAAAATTCGCGTAATGGAGGCTGAAGCTGCCTTGAAGGATGCGCAAGCCGGTGCGACCGTCATCAATGCTACACTCAATACCACGCAGACAACAGCATCTGTTTACGATGCGTCTATTGCCGAGATTGAAGTACGGTTGGCGAAACTGGAAAAAGACCGGAAACGATATGAGAACCTCGTGAAACGAAATGCGGCTACTCCTATCCAACTTGAACAGATTGTCACTGATTATGAAGCTACGCGTAAGAAGCTGGAAGCTACGAAAAGGCAGAAAAAAGCAGCTCTTTCCGGTGTAGATGAAGTGTCCTACCGTCGCATGAATACCGAAGCGGCTATTCAAAGAGCAACAGCTGCGCTCGAAATGGCCCGGTTGAATCTTTCCTATACGGTTGTAATAGCTCCTTGTGACGGAAAACTCGGCCGTCGTTCATTAGAGGAAGGACAGTTTATTTCGGCAGGGCAGACCATCACCTATATTCTTCCTGATACCCAGAAATGGATCGTTGCCAATTATAAGGAGACACAAATCGAGAACCTGCATATCGGACAGGAAGTATTTGTCACAGTAGATGCCATTAGCGATAAAGAGTTTAAAGGCAAAGTCACCTCTATATCAGGAGCTACCGGGTCTAAATATTCATTAGTGCCGACGGATAATTCGGCAGGTAATTTTGTGAAGATTCAGCAACGTATTCCCGTACGAATCGATTTCACCGATTTATCGAAAGAAGATAACGAACGGTTAGCAGCAGGCATGATGGTAGTAGTGAAAGCCAGACTCTAATCCCTCCGCCTCTTCTGTCTATATACAGTGCCTTATAATTTTTAATTTATATTTTTAATTAGTCCGATGCCCTCTTATCCTAAAAATTATCCTTTCTATGGTTGGATGCCCAAGCCGTTGGGTATTATCATTCTGTTATTTTTCTTTCTGCCGATTCTTACGGTAGGCGGGGTTTATTCGGTGAATAGCACCGAAATGATGAGCGGGCTTGGCATAATATCCGAGCATATCCAGTTTGCCAACTTTGTTACTTCTATTGGTATGGCAGCCTTTGCTCCTTTCCTATATCAGTTGGTGTGTGTACGGCGGGAGAAGATGATGTGTATTGTCGGGTTTGCGTTCATGTATATATTCAGTTATATCTGTGCAAAGACAGACAGCGTTTTTCTGTTGGCGCTTTGTAGTCTTCTGACGGGTTTCTTGCGTATGGTACTGATGATGGTCAATCTGTTCACACTCATTTGGTATGCGGGTGGAATGGAAGCTACCCGCAATATTACTCCGGGGTTGGAGCCGAAAGATACTGTCGGTTGGAATAAATTGGACATTGAAAGATGTGTGAGTCAGCCGGCTGTTTATCTGTTTTTTATGATTCTGGGACAGTCGGGCACAGCATTGACGGCTTGGCTGTCCTTTGAATATGAGTGGAAATATGTGTATTACTTTATGATGGGGATTCTCCTGATCTCTATTTTGCTCTTGTTTATTACCATGCCGAATTATAAGTTTCCCGGAAGGTTTCCTATTAATTTCCGTAAGTTCGGCAATGTCACTGCATTTTGCATCTCGCTGACTTGTCTCACGTATGTGCTGGTTTATGGAAAAGTACTCGACTGGTATGATGACGAATCTATCCGTTGGGCGACAGCTGTAAGTATTCTGTTTGCGGGAATTTTTCTATATATGGACGTAACGCGCCGGTCGCCTTATGTTTTGCTGGATGCGTTCAAACTGCGTACTATACGTATGGGAGCATTACTTTATTTATTATTGATGGTGATAAACTCCAGTGCTATGTTTGTCAATGTGTTTGCAGGAGTGGGGATGCATCTCGATAATCTGCAAAATGCTTCATTAGGTAATTGGTGTATGGTAGGTTATGCTATTGGTGCCGTGGTTGCTATGGTGTTGGGAGGTAAAGGATTACATTTTAAGTATCTGTTTGCGATGGGATTCTTCTTCCTGTCTTTATCAGCTGTTTTCATGTATTTCGAGGTACAGACAGCAGGAGTTTACGAGCGTCTGAAATATGCAGTTATCATCCGTGCTACAGGCATGATGATTCTGTATGCGCTGACGGCTGCTTATGCCAATCAACGTATGCCTTTTAAATATCTTTCCACCTGGATCTGTATTATGCTTACTGTGCGTATGGTTGTGGGACCGAGTATTGGCGGAGCAATTTATACAAATGTTTTGCAGGAGCGGCAACAACACTATATAACCCGTTATGCGCAAAATGTGGACCTGCTTAATCCGGATGCTTCCACTTCCTTCCTTGGTACGGTACAAGGTATGAAATATCAGGGTAAGAGTGAGACGGAAGCCCGTAACATGGCTGCTATATCTACCAAAGGGCGTATTCAGGTGCAGGCCACGCTCTCTGCACTCAAAGAGATGGCGGGATGGACAATTTATGGTGGGTTAATTTGTATGATATTTGTGCTCGTTGTTCCTTATCCTAAACGAAAATTGCTAACTTAGCGTCGTTTTTGATAATGATCTGTTAATATATTAGTATGATGGATAGCGGACAAGATCGTTTATTGCAGTTTGAACGCGATTTGTTAAGTGGGAAAAATATATGTAGCTCCGAAGGGATATTTGTAAATTTTCCACCCTCACTGAAGAAACCTTTTCAAATGAAAGGACTGGGGCTGATTATTTGCCACCAGGGTAATTTCCAGTTTTCGCTTAATCAGAAAAAGCATTTCGCAGGAGCAGGCGAAAGTTTGTTTATTCCCGAAGACGGCGAGTTTCAGGTTTTGCAAGAGTCGGAAGACATGGAGGTGCGGATTTTGATTTATCAGATAGAACCGATCCGGGATATTATGGGGAATCTGGTTGTTTCCATGTATATGTATTCCCGCCTTACTCCCGAAGAACCTTCTTGTGTATGGTCTACTGGTGAGGAAGAAGAGATCGTAAAGTATATGTCCTTATTGGACAATGTGTTACAGTCGGAAGAAAATTCATTTAAACTTTATGAGCAGAAATTACTTCTACTTGCATTGACGTACAGGATTTGTTCTATTTATAATCGCAAACTCGTCAATGACGGGCGGGAAGTGGGAGGACGCAAAAACGAAGTCTTTATTCACTTGATCCAGTTAATCGAAAAATATTATATGCAGGAACGGGGTGTTGAGTTTTATGCGGATAAATTGTGTTTGTCTCCTAAATATCTTTCTGCCGTTTCTAAGAGTATCTGCGGATATACCGTGCAGGAACTTGTATTCAAAGCTATCATTCGTAAGAGCATCTCATTGCTTAAAAATACGCAGAAAGATATTCAGGAGATTTCAAATGCCTTCGGCTTCCCCAATGCTTCTTATTTCGGTACGTTCTTTAAGAAGCAGGTTGGGGTTTCACCGCAGCAATATCGGAAGAATCTTTAAACGTTTATTCTTTTTCACCATAGGCAAGATCGCCTGCATCGCCCAGTCCCGGAACAATGTAAGAATGTTCGTTGAGTTCGGGATCGATGGCTGCGCACCAGATTGTTGTCTTGTCTTCAGGAAATACATTCTTTATATGATCGATAGCCTTTTGGCTGGCGATAATCGAAGCAACATGAATTTCGGCAGGGTGTCCTTTGGTCAGCATTGCCTGGTAACTAAGTTCCATACTCCCTCCTGTTGCCAGCATAGGGTCGGTGATAATCAGCGTTTTGTCATCAATGCGGGGAGAAGCGATATATTCTATATGTATATCGAATTTTAGCGTATCTTTATATTTGCGGTAAGCGGAAACAAACGCATTCTCCGCCCCGTCGAAATAGCTAAGGAAACCTTGATGGAAAGGCAGACCAGCACGCAGGATCGTACTGATTACTAAATTGTTGTCCGGTGTACTGACCGGAGCGATTCCCAGTGGTGTCTGGATGTTCTTTACCGAGTATTTAAACTCTTTACTCATTTCATAAGCCATGATTTCTCCGATCCGTTCGATGTTACGGCGGAAACGCAGGCGGTCGTTCTGAACTTCTACATTTCTAATTTCGGATATGTACTGGTTTAGAATCGAATTAGTTTGGCCAAAATCAATTACTTTCATATTATTTTTTAATCAGATTTTAATCTCATTTTCACAGCATTGCTAGCATACTGACTTGCAAAGTAAACGATAATCTTTCAAATTGCAATATTCAGTTTGCAGATATTGTTAGGAATTTATAAAAGAGTTTCAATTAGGGAAAAATTTCTCTAATACCTTCTTCCTTTCCAAAGAAAGTATTACTTTTGTAGCCGGATTTACAAGGGGCTATCCAAAGCTCCCCATGTTAAGGTGAAAAGAGATAGAAAACAAAATACCAATTTTAATTAATTCAAAGAAAATGGCAAATTTAGATTTAAGCAAGTACGGCATCACAGGTGTGACCGAGATTTTGCACAATCCGTCTTATGATGTTTTGTTCGCTGAAGAAACAAAACCGAGTCTGGAAGGCTTTGAAAAAGGTCAAGTAACTGAATTAGGCGCTGTGAACGTGATGACAGGTATCTATACCGGTCGTTCTCCTAAAGATAAATTCTTCGTTAAGAATGAAGCTTCTGCTGATTCTGTATGGTGGACTTCTGAAGATTACAAAAACGACAACAAACCATGTACTGAAGAAGCTTGGGCTGACTTGAAAGCTAAAGCTGTAAAACAACTTTCCGGCAAACGTTTGTTCGTTGTTGATACTTTCTGTGGTGCTAACGAAGCTACTCGTATGAAAGTACGTTTCATCATGGAAGTAGCTTGGCAGGCTCACTTCGTAACTAACATGTTCATCCGCCCGACTGCTGAAGAACTTGCTAACTACGGAGAACCTGATTTCGTATGTTTCAATGCTTCTAAAGCAAAAGTTGACAACTACAAAGAACTGGGCTTGAACTCTGAAACTGCTACAGTATTCAACCTGAAGACTAAAGAACAAGTAATCCTGAATACTTGGTACGGTGGTGAAATGAAGAAAGGTATGTTCTCTATCATGAACTACATGAACCCGCTTCGTGGTATCGCTTCTATGCACTGCTCTGCTAACACCGATATGGAAGGAACTAGCTCTGCTATCTTCTTCGGTCTGTCTGGTACAGGTAAGACTACTTTGTCTACTGACCCGAAACGTAAATTGATCGGTGACGACGAACACGGATGGGATAACGAAGGTGTATTCAACTACGAAGGTGGTTGCTACGCTAAGGTTATCAACCTGGATAAAGAAAGTGAACCGGATATCTACAATGCTATCAAACGTGACGCTTTGCTTGAAAACGTAACTGTTGATGCTAACGGTAAGATTGATTTCACAGATAAGAGCGTGACTGAAAACACTCGTGTTTCTTATCCTATCTATCACATCGAAAACATCGTTAAACCGGTGTCTAAAGGTCCTCACGCAAAACAAGTTATCTTCTTGTCTGCTGATGCATTCGGTGTATTGCCTCCAGTATCTATCTTGAACCCGGCACAGGCTCAATACTACTTCTTGTCTGGATTTACAGCTAAATTGGCTGGTACAGAACGTGGTATCACTGAACCGACTCCGACATTCTCTGCTTGCTTCGGTGCTGCTTTCTTGTCATTGCATCCGACTAAATATGCAGAAGAACTGGTTAAGAAGATGGAGATGACTGGTGCTAAAGCATACTTGGTTAACACTGGATGGAATGGTTCCGGCAAACGTATCTCTATCAAAGATACTCGTGGTATCATCGATGCTATCCTTGATGGTTCTATTGACAAAGCTCCTACTAAGGTTATTCCTTTCTTCGACTTTGTTGTTCCTACAGAACTTCCGGGTGTTGATCCGAAGATCCTTGACCCACGCGACACTTACGAATGTGCTTGCCAATGGGAAGAAAAAGCTAAAGATTTGGCTGGACGTTTCATCAAGAACTTCGCTAAATTTACTGGTAACGAAGCTGGTAAGGCTTTGGTTGCTGCTGGTCCGAAACTCTAATTGGAGAATCAGATATAATATGGAAGGCGGTTCGATTTCGAACCGCCTTTTTTGTTTATGCCTGTGCCTTTCTATGAGAATAAATGCTGTTTGTTTAAAACTTTTCCCTATATTTGCCAAAACAGGAGTACTAACCTTTAAAGGCGGTTATGGTATATCTAGCTACTGACAAACAGACCTATGCGGATCTAAGCATTACAGAGACTGCTAATAATGAGCAATTTCTTTTCTCTTTGTTTTCCAAAACAGAGACAAAAGAAGGAAAAGCGCTGATGTTGAACCAGGGAAAACGCATTATACTCTTTCCTTAATCTTTTATACATTTATCTTACACCAATATTGTCTTTTCATCTTATTAATAAGATATTTATCTTTCATTTACAATATTATTTGAGTACATTTACGTGATTATAAATCACAATTAAAATGAAGCAAGAAACTAAAAGAAAGATTGAGATCAGCAACCTACATGAATTTGCTGATTCATTAATATTGATAGATAACCGGATAGACCGTTGTAAAAAACATCAGGCCAGTACCATTGTTCTTATTGCAATTTCTGCTGTTATATGTGGCGCTGATACTTGGAATTCAATAGAAGACTTTGGTAAAAGTAAAGAATCTTTTTTTGCAGCCAAGCTTTCCAATTTTAATGGTATCCCTTCCCATGATACATTTAATCGCTTTTTCTCGGCATTAGATCCTTTAAAATTTGAAGAATCTTATAGGCAATGGGTCCAAAGCATTCTCAAATGTTATTCGGGGCATATAGCCATTGATGGTAAAACCATACGAGGAGCCTATGAATCCGAACAGGACAAGCGTCATCGTAAACAAGGAGTGCTTCCTGATTCGAATACGGGAAAGTACAAATTGCATGTCATCAGTGCATTTGCAACAGAACTGGGAATCTCCCTTGGACAGTTATGTACACAAGAAAAGGAAAATGAGATAGTTGTCATTCCTGAATTATTAGATATGTTGTGTATAAAAGATTGTATTATTACAATTGACGCTTTAGGATGCCAGCGTACAATTGCAGAGAAAGTCATAAAGGGAGAAGGTGACTACATTTTTATAGTGAAAGATAATCAACCGAAATTAAAGGAAATAGTACTGTCAGTAACAGAAAGTATTGTATCAAAAGGTACAACAGTACGATTTGACAAATATGAGACGCATGAAGAAGGACATGGCAGGAATGAGTCGAGAATCTGCTATTGCTGCAACGATCCTGGTTTTCTGGGAGCAGATATTAGAAAGAAGTGGAAAAATATACAGTCTTTCGGATATATAGAGAATACCAGAAATACAAACAAAGGCACTACAGTGGAAAAAAGATGTTTTATATCTTCCTTGGAACCTGATGCGCAGAAGATACTTAAAAATAGTAGAGAACACTGGGAAATTGAGAATAATCTACATTGGCAGCTAGATGTCAATTTCCATGAAGATAATACCAGAAGAAGAAATATATCAGCATTAAACTTCTCCGTACTGGCGAAAATTGCATTGGCTACATTAAGAAACAACAAAAGAGAGATACCAATCAATAGAAAAAGATTAATAGCAGGGTGGGATAATGAATTCTTATGGGAACTTATTTTACATGATTTATAATGCGTTTTCCCTGGATGTTGAACTGGATTATGTATCCGCTAAGTGATTTGGGGGAAATCCGTAAAAGACAGGAGGCTATTGTCTGGGATGCTTTGCCCGAACTTCTTTTGAATGAAGAAGAGCTGGATTTTATTGAGTATTACTTGGCTTATCGTGACCAGATACGGGAAGCTCATATTTTACTTTCATGTGCTACTGTTATCGACCGTCTGGTGCGATATGATTCGACCCGTTATGTGATCTGCAGAGGGGTGAAATTAGTGGTTCATCTCTTGCATTGTCTGAAGGAATGGGCGACAGAACTACCACAGGACGCCCCGCAACTCATGAAAGAATCTGCTGCTATGATTGATAATATTCTCCATGGAAGTGAATTGGAGGAAGTATTGGAGCAGACCTCTGATGAGGAAAAACGACTATCTAACTTTGTCATAGACAAATTCGATTATCTGTTCCGGTGTACTCGGTTGTTATCTTTGAAGGAACTTCTGTCTGTTATATATCTACTTGATGTTTGCCGTACAGCTCACCGGGTGGCAAAAGAGAAGAGCTTCTGTTGTATGCCGGTAATGGTACCGACAATGGACTTCTCGGTGGAGGGAGTCGTTCATCCTTTTGTGAAAGATGCGCAGCCAAACCGTTGGCAGATGTCCCGGGGAAATATATGCATTTTTACAGGCTCTAATATGGCGGGAAAGTCAACAACTTTAAAGGCATTGACCTTGGCTGTCTGGTTGGCACATTGCGGTTTGCCTGTTCCTGTGAAATCAATGATTTGTCCTCTTTACGAGGGGATTTATACCTCTATTAATCTGCCGGATTCTTTGCGGGACGGACGAAGTCATTTTATGGCGGAAGTACTCCGTATTAAAGAAGTGATGCAAAAAGCTGTGACCGGAAAACGCTGTTTGGTGGTATTAGATGAGATGTTTCGCGGGACGAATGCTAAAGATGCGTTTCAAGCCTCCGTTGCCGTCAATGAATTACTGAAAAGCTTCTCTCATTGTCATTTCTTGATATCGACACATATTTTGGAATATGCGAAAGCCTTTGAAAAGGATTCTTCCTGTTGCTTTTATTATATGGAAGCAGAAATTATTGATGATGCGTTTGTCTGTCCTCATCGGTTGTTGTCAGGGATTTCAGAGGCCAGAGTCGGGTATTGGGTCGTGAAAAAAATACTGTCGGATGGTTTGATGTAATTTTACCTCATTATAGAGGTTGTTGAGATTCTGTTTTATTTTTATTAGATATATATTTTGACTACTTTTGTACAGACTATAAATGGGTTATTAATCTTAAATAACGACGCGACGACCATGAAGAATTTTTATTTCCTTCTTATTAGTTCCCTATTCCTTACCTCCGGGCTTTATGCGGGAGAAACAGATTATACTCAAGGACTTTCCATCTGGTTTGATACTCCGAATACTTTGCAGGGATATGCTGCCTGGTATGGCGGAAGACCGGATTTGTGGAAAGATGAAAATAAACCGGTAACAGCAGGAAGCGGACATAATCTGGATGCCAGTTGGGAGTCACAGTCATTGCCTATTGGTAACGGTAGCCTCGGCGCAAATATTATGGGATCGGTAGAAGCCGAACGTATCACTTTCAATGAAAAAACGCTTTGGCGCGGTGGTCCGAACACAGCGAAAGGTGTGGACTATTATTGGAATGTCAATAAACAATCGGCCCATCTTTTAGATGAAATACGCAAAGCATTTACAGAGGGAGATCAGAAAAAGGCTGAAATGCTAACGCGACAGAACTTCAATAGTGAAGTTTCGTATGAAGCTGACGGAGAAAATCCTTTCCGTTTCGGTAGCTTTACTACAATGGGAGAGTTTTATGTAGAAACCGGACTGAATATGATAGGAATGAGCGATTATAAGCGCATTCTTTCTTTGGATTCGGCTATGGCAGTCGTACAATTCAAAAAGGATCGTGTGGCTTATCAACGCAATTTTTTTATCTCTTACCCCGCCAATGTAATGGTGGTACGTTTCAGCGCGGATCAATCGGGGAAACAAAATCTGGTTTTCAGTTATGCGCCCAATCCCCTGTCTACCGGCAGCATGGTTTCTGATGGAAATAAAGGACTGGTTTACACAGCTTCTTTGGATAATAATGGAATGAAGTATGTTGTGTGCATCCAGGCAGAAACAAAAGGAGGAACACTGTCTAATGCAGATGGAAAGTTGACAGTGAAGGATGCAGACGAAGTTGTATTTTATATCACAGCGGACACTGACTATAAGATTAACTTTGATCCGGATTTCAAAGATCCGAAAACATATATAGGCGTTAATCCCGAAGAAACGACAAAGCAGTGGATGAATAATGCAGTGGCGCAGGGATATACAGCTTTATTCAATCAACATTATAATGATTATGCTACTCTGTTCAACCGGGTTCGGCTGAATCTGAACCCAGCGGTGAAAGGAGTGAATCTGCCTACTTCCCAACGTCTGAAAAATTATCGGAAAGGACAGCCGGATTATTATCTGGGAGAGTTGTATTATCAATTTGGACGTTATCTTCTGATTGCCAGTTCCCGTCCGGGCAATATGCCTGCTAATCTACAGGGGATTTGGCACAATAATGTCGATGGACCGTGGCGTGTGGATTATCATAATAACATCAATATCCAGATGAATTATTGGCCTGCTTGTTCTACCAACTTGAATGAGTGCGTGCTTCCGTTGATTGACTTTATCCGTACACTGGTGAAACCGGGGGAGAAGACTGCACAAGCTTATTTCGGAGCAAGAGGATGGACGGCATCTATCTCCGGCAATATTTTCGGCTTTACCACTCCGTTGGAAAGTCGGGATATGTCGTGGAACTTCAATCCGATGGCAGGTCCCTGGCTGGCTACTCATATATGGGAGTATTACGACTATACAAGAGACTTGAAATTTCTGAAAGAAACCGGCTATGAACTAATTAAGAGTAGTGCGGATTTTGCAGTCGATTACCTGTGGCATAAGCCGGATGGAACCTATACGGCTGCTCCGTCCACTTCGCCCGAGCATGGTCCTATCGATCAGGGAGCTACTTTTGTGCATGCCGTAGTGCGTGAAATTCTGATGGATGCGATTGAAGCAAGCAAAGTGTTGGGTGTAGATAAGAAAGGACGTAAGCAATGGGAGCATGTGCTTGCCAATCTCGTTCCCTATCAAATAGGTCGTTATGGTCAGTTGATGGAATGGTCGGTGGATATTGATGATCCGAAAGATGAACATCGTCATGTGAATCATTTGTTCGGCCTGCATCCGGGACATACTGTTTCTCCCGTCACTACTCCCGAACTGGCGAAAGCTGCTAAAGTGGTATTGGTGCATCGTGGTGATGGTGCTACCGGTTGGAGTATGGGTTGGAAGTTGAATCAGTGGGCGCGTTTGCAGGATGGTAATCATGCTTATACTTTATTCGGCAATTTATTGAAGAACGGAACCATGGATAATTTGTGGGATACGCATCCGCCTTTCCAAATTGATGGGAACTTTGGTGGGACAGCGGGAATCACCGAAATGCTGCTCCAAAGTCACATGGGCTTTATTCAATTATTACCGGCTTTGCCGGATGCATGGAAAGACGGTTCTATCAGTGGTATTTGTGCAAAAGGAAATTTTGAGGTGGATGTGATCTGGGAGAATCATCAATTGAAAGAAGCTGTTGTACGCTCTAATGCAGGAGGCGACTGTGTCATAAAGTATGCGGATCAGACTATCTCCTTTAAAACTGTGAAAGGACGCAGTTATCAGATTGGATATGATGCAACTAAAGGGCTCATTAAAAAATAAACACAAAATGTCGGAAAATTAGAAAGAAAGGATGGTACTGGAGTATTTAAAATTATTCGTGACATTTGCGAAGATTGGAATGTTTACTATTGGTGGCGGTTATGCCATGATTCCGTTGATTGAACGGGAGATTGTTAACAAGCAATGGATGAATAAGGAAGAATTTATGGAGATGTTTGCTTTGACGCAGTCGCTTCCGGGTGTGTTTGCTGTGAATATTTCTATTTTTGTAGGATATAAGTTGTATAAGGTGGGTGGTAGCCTGGTGTGTGCATTGGCTACGATTCTTCCCTCTTTCGTTATCATGATGCTGATAGCCATGTTTTTTGCACAGTTTCAGGATAATGAAGTGATGATTCGTATCTTTAATGGAATACGTCCTGCCGTGGTAGCATTGATTCTGTTTCCTTGCATTTCTGCTGTTAGAGCTTTGAAACTGAAGTATTTTCAGTTGGTTGCTCCTGCCATAGCTACCGTGTTGATCTGGCAGTTCGGCTTATCACCTATTTATATTGTGGTGGCCGGAATTATAGGGGGATTGGTATATACATTATGGTTGAAAGAAAAAATAGCGAATAAACAGGTATGATATATTGGCAATTACTTTGGGTGTATCTTAAAATAGGTATGTTCGGTTTTGGGGGTGGATATGCAATGCTTTCCCTGATTCAACATGAAATAGTGGATCTTCATCATTGGCTGACTCCTCAACAGTTTACGGATGTGGTCGCAATTTCGCAGATGACTCCGGGACCGATTGGCATAAATAGTGCTACTTACGTAGGTTATGCGGTAACACAAAGTGTTTGGGGAGCTGTGTTGGCCACTGTAGCCGTTTGCTTGCCTTCTTTTATTTTGGTGTTGCTCATTTCTTATTTCTTTGCGAAGTGTAAGGATAATAAGTATATTAAAGCGGCTATGTCTGGACTGCTTCCTATGTCGGTCGCGCTGATTGCTTCGGCTGCATTACTTATGATGAATAGAGAGAATTTTATAGACTATAAAAGTATCGGTATTTTCGCAGCCGCCTTTTTGGTTACATGGAAATGGAATCTTCATCCTATTCTGTTGATTTGTCTGGCGGGTGTGGTAGGATTACTGTTGTATTAGTAATACTTATGGGAAAAAGAGGAGGTTGTGTCAAAACGTTGGCACAACCTCTTTTATATTTTACAGTTCTGCTATATTTTCTTTTGGCTATGCTGCTTTTTCCTCATGCATTTGGCAACAAGTTGCTATATTCCAATTATATCGGGTTATAAATAGTCCCATAAACATATATTTGGCAACTGTAATGAGCCCCTTTCCTTCTTTTATCAGTTTAGCACACATTTTTTTGATATTAAAGGCTATAGCAAAGAAAGCAAAGTCCATTGTAACCTTGTCTTCTCCCACATGCCGGAATCTTCTGTATGCCATGTTGTATTTCATTTGTCCAAACACAGCCTCTGGTTCTATACACCTCCTGCCTCTATGCTTGATACCTTCTTCTGAGAGCAACCTTTCCCGTGCCTGCCGTTTGTATTGATTTAATCGGTGGTTGACTTCTATAATACGGTTCCCCCGAGCTTTAAAACAACTGCCACGCAAAGGGCAACCTTCGCATCTTTTTGCTTTATACCGGGCACTTTCGATGATGTATCCGCTCGCTGTCTTGTCACGTTTGGTTCCTATACGGTTCATGTGCTGTCCCATAGGACAAACGTAATAATCCTCTTGGGCATTGTAATGGAGACTTTCGGCATGGAACGGGTTGGGAGTATAACGAGGACGCTGTTCTTTATGGAAGTAATTGTACTTGATGAAGGCTTCTATCCCATTCTCCTGCATGAACCGGTAATTTTCTTCCGAACCGTAACCGGAGTCTGCCACACAGATATTCGGTAAACGGTTATAGCGGTACTGGAAAGAGTGGAAAAAAGGTATGAGGGTCAGTGTATCGGTAGGGTTGGGAAACAGACGGAAGTCTGTGATGAATTGGTTTTCAGTACCTATTTGCAGATTATATCCGGGTTTGGTCTGCCCGTTCTTCATGGCATCTTCTTTCATGCGCATGAATGTGGCACCAGGATCGGTCTTGGAATAGGAGTTACGTTCTCCAAGGGTATCAAGGTGATTGTCGTATTCTATCAGCTTGTCACGATACCCTTCAAGTTCCATGACCTGCTTCTTCTTTTTGCGCAGGGCTTTCTTTTCTTCCTTATCCTTTGTTGCAGGCTGGCGTTCCAGGGCTTCTTTAAGTTCATCCACTATGTCAGAGAGCCTGCAGGGAGTAAACTCCACGGATGTGTCTTTTATAGAGTTCTCCTGTGCAATGGCTTCATCCACCTGTTCCAAGAGAATACGGATTTTATCCATTAGTCTCGTACGGTTCCGTTCGACTGTCTTGCGCCAGACAAAAGTATATTTGTTGGCTTTGGATTCAATCTTGGTGCCGTCGATATACTCCACATCAAGGCTGATGAAACCTTTATCGGCAAGGACAAGAACCAACTGGGTAAATACATTATTTATTTCCTCCTTTACACGGTTACGAAAACGGTTGATCGTGATAAAATCCGGATGCTCATTACCGGCAAGCCAAATATAATGAATGTCACGAAGGAGGTGCTTCTCTATTTTACGGCAAGAATAGATATTATTCATGTAGGCGTAGATTATCACCTTAAGCATCATTTTAGGATGATAAGGACAACGGCCCGTTTCCTTATAAAGCTTCTTGAAACTCTCAAGATTGAGATTGTCAATAACAGCATTCACGATGCGGACCGGGTCGGTCGCAGCTATGTTTTCATCAATTCTTTGTGGAAAAAGAACGGTTTGGTTGGGAATGTAAGGACGAAAATGTAACTTTGCCATAACGAAAAACTTTATACCTAAAGATACGAAAACTTTGGGTAATAACAAAGCCCGGGCTTGAGAAAGTCTGGGCTTTGCGCATAAAAAAAGGCTGTGTCAGCGTTTTGACACAACCTCCTCATACTCATTTATTCCAAGTTACTACTGTAGTCTGAATGATACCGGTACAGTAAATTTCACTCGAACTTTCTTACCATTCTGCACTCCGGGAGTCCATTTCGGCATAGAACTTATCACGCGGATAGCTTCTTTATCCAAATAAGGATCAACCCCTCGCACAACTTCAGGATTGGAAATCGTTCCGTCTTTGTCTACAACAAACTGAACAATGACTTTTCCTTGTGAACCAGTTTCCTGCGAAATCGTTGGATATTTGATATTACTACTTAAATATTTCATTAAAGCAGCTGTACCTCCAATAAACTCCGGCATGACTTCAACACTTACATGAATAACGTCTTCAACTACCGTTTCTGTTTCTACCACTGGGGGTATCCAAATAACATCATGAACTGCATTCATATCCTCTGACACTGTAGAAACGTTATCCGTCACCTCCATATTGTTTTCCACTATTTCGAACAATTCTGTTACCTTAGTTTCGGGAGGAGGAGGCGGTTCCAGTTTCTCTTCAGGGAATGTGATTGGAACTAGCTCTGTTACAAAGATGGATTCATCATCTGGCGATAGTGCTGCAATCCTGACATCATGTTGTGTCCATTCGAACGAAACGAACATGAAGGCTAGCGCAACAACCAAACCCATCAACAACCAAGAACCCCGTTGATTCTCAATTGCAGCCTTTTTTGATTTCTTGGCTTCCATAAAAAATGTGTTTAAGTAATTAATAATAGAAAATATATAGTATATATACTACTTTTCGTTTTTCCTCTTAAGCATTACTTAAAGTGCTCTCTCGCTGCAATAAATATAATCTTTTTATGGATAGGTTGTTACGACGTCTCTTGTTTATTTTATTCTTTTCTCTTCTTTTGGATAAAATTTATGAATAATTCGGCTCCAGTGAGTTTAGTATGAGTAAACGTTTCTATACCACTATTTTTCATATCTCAATATTGAACATAAATTGTACTAAGACCAGTATGACCGGACGCCTGCAATGAATCTCCAGAATAGGTCAGATGCATAGAGATTCCGTTATAATCAATTTTCACCGGATAAGACACCTGCTGCCGGTCTATTGGAATGAGTACATCGAGTATACCTTCATCGTTCGTTTTCACTTTCAGAAAGCCAAAGTCGAATGTTACACCTATGAGTTGCTTTTCCGTTTCATTATCTACAATACAGTATCGAATATGCCCAAACGTTTCAGGATTCCGTTGAATAGGCAATGCTATCTTTGAAGTAATAGATACGATTGTGTCCAACACATAGCAACCATAAGCCTTTGCAACAATTCTCATATTCTGTCCTTTATACTTTCCCGGAATGTTGGGAAACAAAACAGCATTATCCAAATCTTTTAGAACCACTGTGCGTAGATCATTTTCACCTAGAAACAGATACAGACTGTCTGTTTCATCGGCACTAAGTGGGAGAGCCTTGCAAGGTGTTTGTGATAATTGCACTGCTAAATCGAAAGGACGTGAATGAATTGCGTTCACTGCCAGTCCGATGATAATGGAAAGGACAACAATCATCAAAGCGACCAGCTTAACGAGAAAATGCTTTCGACGGTTCCATAATACGCCAAAGTCCACATCAAGCATTCTTGCCACAAGACGGATAAATGCTTGATGGAAACGTATCGCATGGAATCTTGAATTTTCCGCCTGCACATCAATCCCCAAAAGTTCCAATCCGCCTAACGTCAGTTGAGCATGAAAACATTCCCGATCTTTGGAATGAGGAATACCGTCAATGATAAAAGGTATAATCTCTCTTTCGCGTCCCTTCGAGCGGAAGTAGGCAATCTCCTCCCCTACATATTTCGATTGTGCCGAATTCGGCGAACAAATGACAATCAGATATTTCGATTCGTCCAATTTATGATGCAGTTCGTCACTAAGTACACCACTCGTCAGTTCATCAGCATCACGAAAGACTTTAAACCGTTTAGGTGCCTCCGGCTTCATTTTCTGAATCATTGTCGGCAAATTGTACGATTCTAATAAAAACTGTAATCGCTTCGCCGCCTTAATGTCCGTATGACGATAGCTAATAAAAGCAAAAAAATTGTGTGCCATTTTTCCTCTTTCTTATATAGGACCAACATTTATTACTGTACAAAGGATTGCTTGGCCTGAAGAGAAGTAACATATTTAATCCATTCCAAAGTCTCCTTCGTCGAATTATCTTCTTCACCCAAAGTGCTCCTGTATATAGCTAACGCTTTTTCGAGGAACATCAATGCTTTAGAATTATTACCTAAAAATGCATACATCATCCCTATATTGCCATAGCATCCAGCTACATCAAGATAATTTTTGTCATAAACAGGTAACCAGATTTTCAATGCTTTTTCAAAATATATCAAGGCTTCAGGATACTCTTTTTGATAAAAGTACATTTTCCCAATCCTATTATAACTGGCAGCTATAGTCGGATTATTCTCTCCGTAAACAGATAATTCAACATTCAAAGCCTCTTTAAAACACTCCAAAGCTTTAGAATAGTCACCTTTCTCATAATATATTTCACCCGCACCATTATAGAAGGTAATTTGATCACTGATCTGTTGAGTCTGACGCTTAGTAGCATCACTTATCAGCTGTAATGTTTGCCGAATGGAACAATCATTTTCGTCTAATATTTTTCGATCGATTGCCAATGATTTCTCTAAAAACAGCAACGACTTTGCATAATATTTTCGATTATAATATATCACTCCTATATTATAATAGGCTGATGCAGCCAAAGGGAGATTCACACCATTGACTAACAATCCTTCCAAAGCTTTTTCATTATATTCCAGAGCCTTATCGTAGTTTTTTTGAGAATAATATACCTGTCCTATATTATAATATTGGGTAGCTACTTGAGGATGGTCCTCTCTATATAATGATAAGTCTATTTTCAAGCTTTTTTCATAATATTCCAAGGCTTTGCTTTTATTTCCCTGGTCAGAATATAGATTTCCTATATTATTATAAGTGGTAGAGACGTCAGGTGATATTTCTCCATAAGACAATTGGATTTCTAAAGCCTTTTTATAATATGTCAAGGCGTTGACATAGTCACCCTGATCCTGATATATCCCTCCTATATTACTGTAACAGACAGCTACACCAAGATCATTCTCGCCATTAACAGACAAGCTGATATTCAAGGCTTTCTCATAATACTCTTTAGCTCTGGAAATATCACCTTGTACTTGATATATCCCTCCCATATTATTATAATAGACAGCTACCCCAGAATCATTCTCCCCATAAACAGACAACCTGATATTCAAAGCTTTCTCATAATATTCTTTGGCTTTGGAAATATCGCCTTGTACTTGATATATCCCTCCCATATTATTATAACTATCAGCTTTGTCCAAATCATTTTTTGCAATGCCCAATGCGGATAAAAAATAATTCATAGCCCGACTGTAATCAGCCATGTATTGATCTTCAAACATTCCTGCAGTATTCAAATATTTGCAATTTGTTGGAGCTGCTTTCGTGAGAATCTCATAATAATGCGAAACCGAATCATTCAAATGCTGCATCTTGAATGATTCGATAGCAGTCTCCATTTTCCCAAACCATTGACTGCGTTGTTGTATCAATCGTTGTTGTTCTGACAGTCCTCTAGCTAATTCAAGCTTGGCTTGTTCTACTTTTGCATCCGCATTCCGTTGCTGTTGTTCAATCACCTTCCAGGCTTCCTCGGCTCCACCAGGCATAGACTCGCGTATCAAGTCGTTAAGTGCCTTCCATTCTCCGTTTTTTTTCAGTTCATAGATTTTCAGTTCCAAAGAGTCCAAGCTCTGATAATCGGTCAATGCCAGCTCTTCAGCTAATTCCTTGATAACCTCATCTATCTTATCCTCATTGTTGATGTAGTCAAGATAAAGTTTGCGGATGCTGTCACACTCCACTTTCAGACGTGCATAATGCACATCCGACTCGTTCAATTCTCCAAGACGCTTATTCAGTTCATTGCGTAGTTTACGTAAAGATAACGACTGCTCTTCATACTTTTCTTTCAGTAATTCATATTGCTTCTTATACTCCGTCTCCTTTTCTTCTGGTGTTATCAACGAGACTTCCAAGTCATTGGCAGATACAAATAGTCGTTTACCTTTCGATGGCGAAGCCAACATATACTTGGAACCTTGTGGCATACGCACGGCTGTCAGTGTATAACTACCGGCCTTATCCGTGACCTTCACCTCCAACGAAAATCGTCCGTTCTTATCGCTTGCCTTATTAGCTTGCCCCGACACAACAACTTGTACACCCTGCACCGGAATGAAAGGATCTGAAACCGAACGGGTTATCTTACGGACTACCCCCTTCTGGGTATGAACCTGTGCTGTAACTCCCAATACCATGAAGACGGCAAAAAGGAATACTGTTATCAAACGTAATCTACTCATGTCATTTTCATTAAAACTATAGAATTATCTATAATCTTACCCTTATTATTTTTATAGTCCTTTCTACAACGCCTTTCCACATTCCGAACAGAATTTCGCACCTTTGATATTCCGATGCCCGCAGTTCGTACAAAACACCATCCCGCCAGTATTTGAAGCCGAGATTGTAGAAGAACTTTGATTTCTTATCATCACTTCAGCTATTTCGAGTGCCTTATCATCAAGCTTGGACTGTTGCACCATCCCCCAAATTTGCGTGATAAGTACCGGCCAGAAGAATAGCATAGAAATGATAGTAGGAATAGCTTGTTGCCCAAAAATCCCTATCCCAGCTTCAAACGCTATTGCATTGTCTTTAGGTATCAAGCTGACTTTTAATGCAGACTTCAAACCAAGTACGGCTTTAAACAAATTACCTTTGGATATAGAAATATCAACACCACCACTTAATAAATTATCTATCTGTACCTCAAACTGTTCTGCCATAAATTCTGTTCTTATCTGTTCGGCAATGGCAGGAATCAAGGAAGGATTACCCGGAAGTATTTTTTTTGTTGCAAATGTTCCCATAATTCTATTTTTTAAAAGTGTAATGACTGTAATGCATGATATTGGCTCGTTGTAAATAACACACCGGTTTCAACAAGCAATTCCTTAATCTCACGCTGTTGTTCTTCCGTATAGTTCTTTTCCATAGACTTCAATATAGAAATAATTCTTTCAGACTGTTCCTTGACCTCCTGTTCAGTAACTATACCATCTTCCATAATCTTCTTGAATGTGGGCTGGTTCATGACCGCCTCATCTAAATTCAACATTCCTTGTTCATTAAAAAACATAAGCTATTATATTTAAAGTTTATTTCCACAATGTTTGCAATAAGTCCAGCCATCCGCTATCGGTTGCTTGCAATTCAGGCATATCTTGCCTGATTTCTCTGTCGAAAGATGATCGACGATAGTCTTATATTGGGAACTTTTCCCCCATTTCAAGATCTCCTTAACCCGCACGGCCGAAAACGGATGATTCTGATTCATTATAGCTGCGACTTGCAATGTCTTATTCCATAATCCGTCATTACGGATAGCTTCATATTGGTCTGCCTGCTTAGCCCACTCCACCAGATCGATATTCTTTGTTATAGAAGACGGACCTCCAGATAGACGAGCCATCGTGCTTGCCACTATGGCTGGAGTAGTCACAATACTGGCAGCTCTGTCACAAGACAACTCACTTTTACGTTCCCAATACAAAATCGCATATTGGATGGGGACTCCCAAACTTCCCAAAACGCCAAGTGAATCCAAACCATCCATCACATAATGAGCTATGGAATGATATAAGACATGATGACAAAGAATATGCCCGCATTCATGGGCAATCACTGCATCCAGTTCCTCTTCTGTCATCATATCAACCAAGCCGGAAGTGATAGTTATAAAAATCTTTGTATCGCCAAAGGTCCATGCGTTAGGATTAGGGTCCATAGAGAGATAGAATTCCGGTTGTTCAATCCCCAACTTCTTACAAATCGGTGGCAGACGATTATACAATTTAGGCAATTGATTCGGTGATAAACGAATTGCAGATGCCATATTAACGCCATATTGCAGTTGTTCCAATCCCATTGACATCAATTTTTTCACTAGGGTCGGGAATCCGGGAATACTTTCCAGCTGCCTCAATGCAGCTGCATCCTCCGGATGAATAAAATCTGTTGCTTTAATCATGGTTATCAATATTAATATCTATTGTTTTTATGACCTTCATTACAAAACACATCAAGTTCAGTCTTTTCATATCACTGGTATACGCAACAAACTCCTCGTAAGCACCACAGGTTAAAATCCTGATATACAATAAACCGGAAACATAAAAAGAATTATGCGAATAAATTCTTCATTTATCTGACAAAATAAGAAAGCAGCACGATAATCAGTATTAGCTTTTAACAGATACAAATATCATGCTGCTAAAATGTTGTCCTTGTGCAGTCCTTTCATTGGCGATTTCAGAGACCTGGACAAACATATTCTCCATATTCTAGTTCACCGCATCATCGTTACAAGTCTCAAATATAACGAATAATATAGCAGGCAAAAAATTACAAAAGTCCCAATCATGTCTAAACAGACCAAAAACAGAACTATTGATGCGAAAAACATGTCTATCATGACATTTTTTATTTTGCAAATCACAACAACAAAAAGATAGCATTCATTACAAATACACTATTTATATCTTTCATCTTTCACCGAAAGTCATAAATCCTTTTGTTCATCGCACTTTCAAACCATTGACAGTTCTTTTTCAATCTATCACCCAATCTTTCATCTTTCACCACTTATCACATTCAAAGGAACAGCTATTTCTTTCCTGAACTATTAATAGATAAGTTCCTTTCCATTAAATATAAACTTCCTTTTCATTAATAGAAAACTTATTCCTCACCTGATTCAAACTATAAATGCAAGTTCCGTTTTTATAAATGAAACTTGCGTTTATAAAAACAGAACTTGCATTTATATAATCAAAGCTTTCATTTATAGATTGCAAACAGTCAAAAGGAACTTCTCTATTAGACGAAAGAAACTTTGCATAGGAAAGAAAGGAAGTTTTCTATTAATAGCCAATGCAAGAGATAGTACATAAGAAGATTCCAATAAAGAGAAGATGATATATTTGGAGAGTCCGATAATAAAGCATACCTTTACTCGCCTTTTAAAGAAAGAAACATAAACAATAAACACATCTATCATGAAACTTACTTTGATGCGAGACAACGGAGAGACGACAACCATGCGAACGTTGGACATCAACACACAAATTGAAACGATGAAGCATGAAACGAAAGCCCAGCCAGTCAGCAACCTACGCACGAGCATCCGTTACGCATCACCGGACAGCAAACTGGACGACGTCAAGAAATTGACCAAAGTTGTCCCGGCTGCCACTTTTCGTAAAACAGTCAATGGTATACAAATGACCGGATATAACGGCATTATACAAATAGAAGTGAATCATCTCGCCAACCGGATGGAAGTAAACCGGGTGAAGCAGGAAGCGGCTGAACTTTCACATACATTCGCAGCCTTTATGGGTTCTGGAGGACATTCCGTGAAAATATGGATACGATTCACACGTCCCGACAAGTCACTTCCTCAAAAACGGGAAGAAGCGGAAATATTTCAGGCAAATGCCTACAGAAAAGCAGTCAGCCTATACCAGCCCGCCCTTTCCTATGCTATCGAACTGAAGAATCCTGCCCTGGAACAGTTCTGCCGACAGACTTATGACCCGGAACTTTATTACAACCCTGAATCTACCGTGATTTATATGCGGCAGCCATTGGAGATGCCTTCGGAAACAACTTACAAGGAAGCTGTGCAAGCAGAAGCATCTCCATTCAAACGGTTGATTCCGGGATATGACAGCTTCGACACATTATCCGCTCTCTTCGAAGCTGCTTTATACAAGGCATATCAATCACTAAGCGAATTACAGCCAAGAATCCATATTCATTCCGATGAAGACCTGAAGCCTTTGCTGGTTCAGGTAGCGAAGAACTGTTTTCAGGCAGGAATACCGGAAGAAGAAACGATCCGTTGGTCTACCGCTCATTTCTATACCAAGAATAAAGAATTCCTGATCCGGCAAACCATACAGAATGTATATACGTGCGAAAAAGGTTTCGGAAAGAAATCTCCCTTATCAGCAGAACAGGAACTGGAGTTTCGGACGGAAGAATTCATGCAACGCCGATATGAATTTCGCTACAATACAATGACGACAGTTGCGGAATACCGCGAACGAAACACGTTTTGTTTCTGTTTCCGCCCCATCAGTAACCGCATACGGAACAGCATCGCAATGAACGCACGCCTGGAAGGGCTTAACTTATGGGACAGAGACGTCATCCGGTATCTGGACTCCGACCGTATCCCTATTTTTAATCCTATTGAAGATTTCCTTTTCGGGTTGGACATCCGTTGGGACGGGCGTGACCGGATTCGGGAACTGGCAACCCGGGTTCCTTGCAACAATACCCACTGGCCTGACTTGTTTTACCGCTGGTTTCTGAATATGGTAGCCCACTGGCGTCAGACAGACCGGAAATACGCCAATTGTACTGTACCATTACTGGTCGGTCCACAGGCATACCGAAAATCCACCTTTTGCCGAAGTCTGCTTCCACCTGAATTACAGGCTTATTATACCGACCGCATTGATTTCAGCAATAAGCGGGATGCCGAACTTTCTCTAAATAGATTCGCACTCATCAATATGGATGAATTTGACCAGAACCGAGTGAGCCAGCAGGCATTTCTGAAACATATTCTTCAAAAACCGGTTGTCAACGTCCGGCGTCCGCATGGCACCGCTACTCAAGAGATGCGCCGATATGCATCTTTCATTGGGACAAGCAATCACAAGGACCTACTGACTGATACTTCCGGCAGCCGACGCTATATCGTAATTAATGTGACCGGCCCCATCGATTGCTCCCCCATTGATTATGAGCAGCTTTATGCACAAGCCATGCACGACTTATATAGAGGAGAGCGATATTGGTTCAACACGGAAGATGAGCATGTCATGACGGAGAATAATCAGGAATTTCAAGTCATGCCGGTTGCCGAACAGTTGTTTCACGAATATTTCCGAGGGGCAAAAGAAGGAGAAGAATGCGAGCAACTCCTTGCTATTGAAATACTGCAACAGTTACAACATGACAGCAAGATTCATGTATCTATCTGCAGTATTGTCCAGTTCGGAAGAATATTGCAAAAGAACAAAATACCTTCTTTGCATACGAAACGCGGTAATTTCTACAAAGTAATACGAATCAAGCCGGGAAGAGGATAAGTTTGCAATAAAAAATATCCGGTGAAAGATGACAGATCGGTGACAGATCATTTTACATCTATCACCAACGTACAACTACCATAGACAGGGAGTTTCAGTAGAAGGTGAAAGATTGAAAGATAAAAGCATGAAGAAAAGCTTTAGTGGAGGGAGTATAGATATAAGACGAAACATCATCTAACAAATTTTCGTTCTACTTAAATTGAAAAATAGACTCATTTAAATGGAGCCTGCATTCAACTTTAGTAGAACGAAAATGGTCATGTAGATTAAATAAATTATTTATGAAAGAACCGAAAATAAGCATAGCGTCATAACAGATTGTCTTTTACGATTCTCTATTTGACAGGTTTAGATTAAACGAATAGTACTTATTTTGCTTTTTTCTTTTTCTTCGCGTTATCCTTCTTACGCATATCCTGGTATTTCTTATATTGTTCATCGGTCAGAATGCTTTTTATTTTAGCATCTATTTCCTGCCTTTTCTTTTGCATTTCTTCCCGCGTAGGTCTTTCATTCGATTTATTTTTCGCAGGTCTCATTTCTTCCATGGCAGCTTTGAAATCTTTGGCCTGCTTTTCATTCAAGCCCAGATCGGCAACAATCTGTTCCATACGTTTCTCTCTATCAGCCTTTCCATTCTGACGATTTTGAGCCATACATACAGTTGAGCCAATCAATAACGCAACTGCCAAACTTAAAATTTGCTTTCTCATCATTTTAATTCTCATATTAAATAAGTTATGTATGTTAGACCTCACAAATGGGTGAAAGTTAATTCGATGATGAGGCTAAAATTGTTTTTTCACATTATTTATCAAAGGGCAACTAGTATCACATCGAAAAACGAATAAACGTTTTCTTATCCGGTAAAAAAACAGCAGCATCCAGTTTATCGGTTTAGAAATATTATTTCTATATTTGCAGGAAACAGATCAAAACTTGATATACCCTATGCAAACCTATTACAAAACCGATTAATAATTAAAACGATGAGAACACTTTTTTTTATTCTGCCATTTATCTTTATCACTACAGGATGTATTAAACAGAATACAGAAAAAAGTGATATTTTGACAACAGAGGATATAGCCAAATTTGACAGTTTATTTAATGCCTGGGAAAAAGAAATACACAACAATCCCAAAGCACAATTAAGTTCAAGTACCCGTGCTTACACCATTTTACCCCAATTCAAAGAGCTAAAAGCTATGGGTAAGAAAATTATCCCATGTATCATAGAACAGTTTGAAAAGGGCAATAACACTTTTTTTGCTTTACCTCTTTATGACGAATTACAAGATAATGACAGCCTAAAATCTCACAGAGAAACAAGCGAACAAGATAAAGTGAGCGAGATTGTGCAGAAATTCAGAGAACAGGAAAAAAGAAAGATGTGGGAAGAAGCTAATAGCTACAAGACGTCTATAACCGACACTACTTTCCTGAAGACAAGAGGGACGATGTCGTATGCTGCAATAGATTTATTCACGGGACGAGGTTTCAATAAAGATTACGCATTTAATCAGGTTGTCTATTCGAAAGCCTTACAAAGAGCCCAGAAACATCTGTCTGTCGTAAATGGTCAGTTGGCATGCGACTTAAAGTCAGGTACAGAAATATATATTTCCGAAGATTTATACCTATTTATCACCGGTCTTTTTAAGGATTGGAATACGTGGCTGGAATCGGGAAAATATGAGATAATAAAAGACGAACAAGGGCTTTATACAGTGTTACCTAAGAAAACCAACCAATCATCGCAAACGAACTCCGTCATATTGCGACCTATTCCCCGTGACATTCCGACTGGAGAGAACATAAGTCCCGCTTCGCTTTCTATAGAAACAGAACACGATCATTATCCGCTATCAACTACAGAAGTAAAAATAACCATCACCAACCACTCTCACTATGAATACGAGTGCGGAGAAAAGTACAGCCTTGCTTACTATAACAAAAGTAAACGGCAATGGGAAACATTGCCGACCGATCCTGTCGTTAATGATATACTGTGGATTTTCCCACCGGAGCACCCCAGTCACCAACAGACAATCAAACTCTATACATCAGAATCCCCCAACCATCCAGGGAAATACCGTATCTACAAATCATTCAACAGAGGCACCAAAGTGGCTTATGGAGAATTTGAATTACTACCTTAATGTGAATTTCCAACAACAAGCACACTCCAGATCAGTAACATTCGGATAACAGCTAATCATTTCAGTAACGATTCTTTCGTCTATGACGCGTGCAAATCCATCATGCCCGAATTTCGGTATGACCAACGAGTTACGAGGAGTAGAAAAAAAAAACGGAGAGAGTTTTTCAACTTTCTCCGTTTCAGTACCCAGACCCGGGGTCGAACCGGGATGGAAGTGAATCCACTGGTGTTTGAGACCAGCGCGTCTACCGATTCCGCCATCTGGGCGCATACTTGATTTCTCAATTGCGGTGCAAAGATACGACATTATTTTGAATCCACAATAGTTTGGCAAAAAAAAGGAGAAAAAAATAATAAAACATATCTTAAACACTTCTCTATTCAGAGAATAAACCGTACATTAGCAGAAACTTTAAAATAGAGTCACTATCATGACAAACCAGGATAATTATTGCGTGATTATGGGTGGCGGCATTGGAAGCCGCTTCTGGCCGTTTAGCCGCAAAACATTGCCCAAACAATTCTTAGATTTCTTCGGAACGGGGCGTTCACTTTTACAGCAAACTTTTGACCGGTTCCAAAAGGTTATTCCAACAGAAAACATTTTCATCGTTACCAATGCAATGTATGCAGACTTAGTGAAGGAACAATTACCTGAAGTGAGCGAAAACCAAATTCTGCTGGAACCTGCAAGACGAAACACTGCTCCATGTATAGCATGGGCTTCTTACCACATCCGGGCACTGAATCCAAACGCCAATATCGTAGTTGCACCTTCAGACCATTTAATTTTAAAAGAGGATGAGTTTCTTGCCGCTATCGAAAAAGGACTTGATTTTGTTTCACGCTCTGAAAAACTACTAACATTAGGTATTAAACCCAATCGTCCGGAAACAGGATATGGATATATACAAATAGATGAACCCGCAGGAGGAAACTTCTATAAAGTAAAAACATTCACTGAAAAACCTGAATTAGAATTAGCTAAAGTATTCGTAGAAAGCGGAGAATTTTACTGGAATTCCGGCCTGTTTATGTGGAATGTAAATACAATCATCAAAGCAAGTGAAGACTTGTTGCCTGAATTAGCTTCCAAACTGGCACCGGGAAAAGATATTTATGCCACCGATAAGGAAAAAGCATTTATTGAAGAAAATTTCCCCGCATGTCCTAATGTATCCATCGACTTCGGTATTATGGAAAAAGCGGATAACGTGTATGTATCGTTAGGAGATTTTGGCTGGTCTGACCTTGGAACCTGGGGATCACTTTATGACTTATCGGAAAGAGACCCGGAAGGCAATGTTACTCTGAAATGCCATTCGCTTATTTATAATAGTAAAGATAATATGGTAGTACTTCCCAAAGGAAAACTGGCCGTAATTGATGGATTGGAAGGATTTCTAATAGCAGAATCCGACAATGTTCTTTTAATCTGCCGCAAAGATGAAGAACATGCCATCCGTAAATATGTGAATGATGCCCAAATGCAACTGGGTGACGATTTCATTTAGCAGCGTATAATACTTAGCTGCTACAACAAAAGCCGGATAAGACAATAATATAAATAATGAACGGTGAACTCTCTGCAAACAATCATGCAGTTCGTTCACCGTTCATCGTTTATTATATCGAAAAACTTTGTGTGTCCTTAAACAATCACAGGCCTTAGATAATTTCTATTCCCTGCTCTTTACAAAGCTGTAATCCCAGATCCTTCAATCTGAACTTCTGAATCTTTCCACTACCTGTCATCGGGAATTCATTCACAAAGAAGATATATTTCGGAATCTTATAACGGGATATCTTATTTCTACAAAAATCACGAACATCAGCTTCCTGCATTTTCACACCTTCCTGCAAGATAATAAATGCTCCGACCGCCTCACCGTATTTCTTAGAAGGAATACCTGCCACCTGAACATCTTTCACTCCATCAAGTTTATAAAGAAACTCCTCTATTTCGCGCGGATAAATATTCTCGCCACCCCGGATTATCATATCTTTGATACGTCCGGTAATCCGGTAATTTCCATCTTCATCCTTGATACCTAAATCACCGGAATGCAAGAAATTGTTTTCATCAAGCACTTCTGCTGTTGCTTCCGGATTTTTATAATATCCTTTCATGGTGTTATATCCACGGTTGCACATCTCACCTTGTACGCCAACCGGACATTCTTCACCAGTTTCCGGGTCGATCACTTTTACTTCCGTAAATTCAAAATCACGTCCTACCGTATTACAACGTACATCAAACGGATCATCAATACGAGAAGCTGTCATACCCGGTGCAGTCTCTGTCAGTCCATACACACTGGTCACCTTCATATACATTTTCTCCTCCACTTGCTTCATCAGTTCAACAGGACATAGAGAACCTGCCATAATACCTGTACGAAGACAAGACATATCAAAGAGATCAAACATCGGATGATGCAACTCGGCAATAAACATAGTCGGTACGCCATAAAGAGCCGTGCAACGTTCTTTATGAATGGAAGCCAATACAATCAGCGGATCGAAACGTTCCACCATTACTTGCGTACAACCATGAGTCAGACAGTTCATGGTGGCCAACACCACTCCGAAACAATGGAATAACGGAACACAGCAGCAAAGTTTATCATCCGCCGTGAACTTCATGTGTTCACCAGTCAGAAATCCATTATTGGCAATATTATAATGTGTCAGCATTACTCCCTTCGGAAAACCGGTAGTTCCCGATGTATATTGCATATTCACCACATCGTGACAATCCACCTTGCTTTTGAGTTCGCTCAAACAGTCGTCTTCCACATTATTTCCCAATAACAGAATCTCCGCTGTATTATACATACCACGATGTTTCTCCTGTCCTACATACACTACATTTCTCATGTACGGAAAACGTTCACTCTTCAAATGTCCGCGTTCACAGGTTTTCAATTCGGGAAGCATTGTATAGGTCATCTGCACAAAGTCACTGTCCTTCTCGCCATTCACGATACAAAGCGTATGCATATCCGAGTTCTGGCAAAGATACTCCAACTCCGATTGTTTATAGTTCGTATTTACAGTAACATATACCGCACCGATCTTCGCACAAGCATACAACAATGTCAACCAATCGGGAACATTAGCCGCCCAGATACCCACATGGGTACCACGTTCCACCCCAATGGCGATAAGCCCTTTCGCCATATCATCCACACGACGGTTCAACTGACTCCAGGTAAAACGGAGATTGCGGTCGGAATAAACGATATATTCCTTATCGGGAGTCTCTTCAGCCCAGTGCTCGAGCCACTGCCCCAAAGTACGATCAAATAATTGCATGTAATTATACTTAAGTCTTGGTTCCTATTATTTCATTAAATTGGCGTGTAAACTACTGCCAGGATTTTTGCAGCCTGCCCCTCGTAAGCATGTACATGATGAGGAACAATGGAATCATAATAAATGCTATCACCCTCTTCCAGCAAATAGGTATTCTTGCCGTAGCTGATTTCCATGATACCTTCCATAACCATGATAAATTCTTCCCCTTCATGAGAAGAAAGCACGAAGTCGGTATCTTCCGTTGGCATCACATCAATAATAAACGGCTCCATGTGACGATCCGCCTTTGACTTGGACAACGAGTGATATTCCATGTGTTTGCGAGAATGAATCGCGTTATTGGAGAAACTAATCGCATCTTTGGCTTCTTTCTTACGACAAACCACCGGTCCTACTTCATCCTGATCGTCAAGGAAAGTCCCCAGACGTACTCCCAATACACGCGCAATTTTAATTAGCGGTGCAAGAGAAGGTATATCAATGTTATTCTCAATACGTTCAACCTGTTCGATAGCCAAACCCGAACGTTGTGCCAACTCTTCTATGCTTATTGATTTATCTTCGCGGAGGGCTTTAATTTTTTCGCCAACAATCTTACTTGTATCCATTTTGAAAGCATTTTAGTTATCAAAGGTGATAAATTATAATAATTAAGCTGCAAAAATAACAAAATCTTTAGATGAACACAATTATAACCGAAGAAAATACGACTATCAGGAAGAAAAAGAAGAAACTAAAAAAAGCCGCTCCTCTATAAATGAGGAACGGCTTTAAATCTTTTCGCGACAAGTAGATTACTTACGCAAACCGAGCTCTTTAACAATAGCACGATATCTTTCGATATCTCTTGCTTTCAGGTAATCAAGTAAGCGACGACGCTTACCTACCAACATTGTTAACGCTCTTTCAGTACTATAATCTTTTCTGTTGAGCTTCATGTGCTCAGTCAGGTGAGAAATACGGTAGGAAAACAATGCCACTTGGGCCTCAGCTGAGCCGGTGTCAGTGTTAGACTTTCCGTACTTTCCGAAGATTTCTTGCTTTTTAGCAGCGTCTAAATACATAATTCTTAGAATTTTAATTGATAAATTATTCTTTTGAGCGTGCAAAGATAGGCATTATCTTTATATCACACAACGATTTACAAGAAAAAATTGCTATCATTGCGCATATTTCTAATCCTATTTTCGTACCTTTGCAGCCAAATAATAGGTATTATATGCAAAATATTCGAAACATTGCAATCATTGCCCATGTTGACCATGGGAAAACAACGCTGGTTGACAAGATGCTATTGGCCGGAAATTTATTCCGCAGCAACCAAAATAGTGGTGAACTTATCCTGGATAACAACGATTTGGAACGTGAACGTGGTATAACGATTCTCTCCAAAAATGTATCCATCAATTACAACGGTACAAAGATTAATATTATTGATACTCCGGGACACAGCGACTTCGGTGGTGAGGTAGAACGTGTATTGAATATGGCCGACGGTTGTATTCTGTTGGTAGACGCCTTTGAAGGTCCGATGCCCCAGACTCGTTTCGTACTGCAAAAGGCACTGGAAATCGGTTTGAAACCTATCGTGGTAGTTAATAAGGTAGATAAGCCTAACTGCCGTCCGGAAGAAGTTTACGAAATGGTTTTCGATTTGATGTTCAGCCTGAATGCAACGGAGGACCAACTGGACTTCCCCGTAATCTACGGTTCCGCCAAGAACAACTGGATGAGCACCGACTGGAAGCAACAGACTGACAGTATTACTCCGCTACTGGATTGTATCATCGAAAATATTCCGGCACCCAAACAATTGGAAGGTACTCCCCAGATGTTGATTACTTCTCTGGATTATTCTTCTTATACCGGTCGTATCGCTGTAGGCCGCGTACATCGCGGTACATTAAAAGAAGGTATGAATATAACGCTTGCGAAACGTAACGGTGATATGCTCAAGAGCAAAATCAAAGAGCTCCATGTTTTCGAAGGTTTAGGCCGCGTGAAAACAAACGAAGTTTCTTCCGGTGACATCTGCGCACTGGTAGGTATCGACGGTTTCGAAATTGGAGATACTGTTTGTGATTTCGAGAATCCGGAAGCATTGCCGCCAATCGCAATCGACGAACCGACCATGAGTATGCTGTTTGCTATCAACGATTCTCCTTTCTTCGGTAAAGATGGCAAGTTTGTGACTTCACGTCATATCCACGACCGTCTGATGAAGGAGCTCGACAAGAATCTGGCTCTCCGCGTAAGAAAAAGTGAAGAAGACGGTAAATGGATTGTTTCCGGCCGTGGCGTACTCCACCTTTCTGTATTAATTGAAACAATGCGCCGAGAGGGATATGAATTGCAGGTAGGTCAGCCGCAGGTTATCTTCAGAGAAATCGACGGTGTGAAATGCGAGCCGATTGAAGAACTGACCATCAACGTACCGGAAGAATATTCCAGCAAAATTATAGATATGGTTACTCGCCGTAAAGGTGAAATGGTCAAGATGGAAAATACAGGTGAACGTATCAATCTTGAGTTCAATATGCCTTCACGCGGTATCATCGGTTTGCGTACCAATGTACTGACTGCCTCTGCCGGCGAAGCCATCATGGCACACCGCTTCAAAGAATATCAACCGCACAAAGGAGAAATCGAACGTCGTACGAACGGTTCTATGATTGCTATGGAAAGCGGAACAGCTTTTGCTTATGCCATCGACAAATTGCAGGATCGCGGTAAATTCTTTATCTTCCCGCAGGACGAAGTTTATGCAGGACAAGTAGTAGGCGAACACTCTCATGACAACGACCTGGTTATCAACGTAACCAAATCGAAGAAATTGACGAATATGCGTGCTTCCGGTTCGGATGATAAAGTACGCCTGATTCCACCTATCCAGTTCTCACTTGAAGAAGCACTGGAATATATTAAGGAAGATGAATATGTAGAAGTTACTCCTAAAGCAATGCGTATGCGTAAAGTGATTTTGGACGAAATCGAACGTAAACGTGCAAACAAGAACTAACCATTCTTTCATAATATTATAAAAGAGGAGGTTGTGTCAAAACGCTGACACAGCCTTTTTTTATGCGCAAAGCCCAGACTTTCTCAAGCCCGGGCTTTGTTATTACCCAAAGTTTTCGTATCTTTAGGTATAAAGTTTTTCGTTATGGCAAAGTTACATTTTCGTCCTTACATTCCCAACCAAACCGTTCTTTTTCCACAAAGAATTGATGAAAACATAGCTGCGACCGACCCGGTCCGCATCGTGAATGCTGTTATTGACAATCTCAATCTTGAGAGTTTCAAGAAGCTTTATAAGGAAACGGGCCGTTGTCCTTATCATCCTAAAATGATGCTTAAGGTGATAATCTACGCCTACATGAATAATATCTATTCTTGCCGTAAAATAGAGAAGCACCTCCTTCGTGACATTCATTATATTTGGCTTGCCGGTAATGAGCATCCGGATTTTATCACGATCAACCGTTTTCGTAACCGTGTAAAGGAGGAAATAAATAATGTATTTACCCAGTTGGTTCTTGTCCTTGCCGATAAAGGTTTCATCAGCCTTGATGTGGAGTATATCGACGGCACCAAGATTGAATCCAAAGCCAACAAATATACTTTTGTCTGGCGCAAGACAGTCGAACGGAACCGTACGAGACTAATGGATAAAATCCGTATTCTCTTGGAACAGGTGGATGAAGCCATTGCACAGGAGAACTCTATAAAAGACACATCCGTGGAGTTTACTCCCTGCAGGCTCTCTGACATAGTGGATGAACTTAAAGAAGCCCTGGAACGCCAGCCTGCAACAAAGGATAAGGAAGAAAAGAAAGCCCTGCGCAAAAAGAAGAAGCAGGTCATGGAACTTGAAGGGTATCGTGACAAGCTGATAGAATACGACAATCACCTTGATACCCTTGGAGAACGTAACTCCTATTCCAAGACCGATCCTGGTGCCACATTCATGCGCATGAAAGAAGATGCCATGAAGAACGGGCAGACCAAACCCGGATATAATCTGCAAATAGGTACTGAAAACCAATTCATCACAGACTTCCGTCTGTTTCCCAACCCTACCGATACACTGACCCTCATACCTTTTTTCCACTCTTTCCAGTACCGCTATAACCGTTTACCGAATATCTGTGTGGCAGACTCCGGTTACGGTTCGGAAGAAAATTACCGGTTCATGCAGGAGAATGGGATAGAAGCCTTCATCAAGTATAATTACTTCCATAAAGAACAGCGTCCTCGTTATACTCCCAACCCATTCCATGCCGAAAGTCTCCATTACAATGCCCAAGAGGATTATTACGTTTGTCCTATGGGACAGCACATGAACCGTATAGGAACCAAACGTGACAAGACAGCGAGCGGATACATCATCGAAAGTGCCCGGTATAAAGCAAAAAGATGCGAAGGTTGCCCTTTGCGTGGCAGTTGTTTTAAAGCTCGGGGGAACCGTATTATAGAAGTCAACCACCGATTAAATCAATACAAACGGCAGGCACGGGAAAGGTTGCTCTCAGAAGAAGGTATCAAGCATAGAGGCAGGAGGTGTATAGAACCAGAGGCTGTGTTTGGACAAATGAAATACAACATGGCATACAGAAGATTCCGGCATGTGGGAGAAGACAAGGTTACAATGGACTTTGCTTTCTTTGCTATAGCCTTTAATATCAAAAAAATGTGTGCTAAACTGATAAAAGAAGGAAAGGGGCTCATTACAGTTGCCAAATATATGTTTATGGGACTATTTATAACCCGATATAATTGGAATATAGCAACTTGTTGCCAAATGCATGAGGAAAAAGCAGCATAGCCAAAAGAAAATATAGCAGAACTGTAAAATATAAAAGAGGTTGTGCCAACGTTTTGACACAACCTCCTTTTTCAATAAAAAAATATATCTTTGTCGGGAGAATAAAAATACGAATGATTGTTTTATGAATCTTCTACTCTGTATAAAAAGACCTTTTATCTGGCTTTCCCGCTTTCGTTATCGTTGCGGATATGGCGTACATTCCCCTTTTGCTTTTAGCCTGATTACCGATGTGATTTATGAGAAGATGCCTTACTATGCCTATTCTTCTTTGAAAAAAGAACAAAAAAAGATGATAAGAGAGCGTGGGTGGACTAAAGGTTCTCAAAAGGTAAACCGTTTCCTGTTCCGGTTGGTGAACAAAGTGCAGCCTGATACGATTATAGAAGTTGGGCGTCCTTCCTCCACAACCCTCTACTTACAATCCGCTAAGCCATCGGCTTCCTACCTCTTTGCTTCCGACTTGTCGGAACTGTTTCTGGATGCAGACACTTCAGTTGACTTTCTGTATCTGAATGACTACCGGAATCCCGATTTACTGGAAGAAGCCTTCCGGGTCTGTGCACATCGCACCACTCCTAAAAGTGTATTTGTAGTCCATGGCATCTGCTATTCCAAAGAGATGAAAGCACTTTGGAAAAAGCTGCAGGCTGATGAAAGAGTAGGCATCACCTTTGACCTCTACGACGTCGGTTTATTATTTTTTGATAAAACGAAGATAAAACAGCAGTATATTGTCAACTTCTAAGAACCTTTGTACGTTTACCTTATAATAAGTAAAAAAGAAGATTATGAAAAAGAGCCTTGTATATACAAAGACCGGAGATAAAGGAACTACCAGTCTTGTCGGCGGAAGTCGCGTTCCAAAGACCCATATCCGTCTGGAAGCTTACGGAACTGTGGATGAACTAAATTCTCATCTAGGATGGTTGAATACCTATCTGCAGGATGAATCAGACCGTGATTTCATTTTGAGTATTCAGCATAAGCTATTTGCCATCGGTTCACATCTGGCCACCGACCAGGAAAAAACGCAACTGAAGGCTGCCAGCATCATAACTCCTGAAAACGTGGAGAATATTGAGCGGGAGATTGATAGGCTGGACGAACAACTGCCCGAACTTTGCGCTTTCATCATTCCCGGCGGGAGTCGTGGAGCAGCCGTTTGTCATGTTTGCCGTACTATTTGCAGGAGAGCCGAGAGACGTATTCTGGCTTTATCCGAAACTTGTACAATTTCTCCCGAAGTATTAGCATTTGTCAACAGATTATCAGATTATTTGTTTGTATTATCCCGAAAAATTAATTTTGATGAGCAAAATAATGAAATATTTTGGGATAATAGTTGGAAATGATAGATTTTATTATACTTTTGCCGAAAAATAGAAAACGAGACAAATTTAGTATTCATTTTAAATACTCAAGATTATGTATTGGACATTGGAACTTGCATCAAAACTTGAAGATGCTCCCTGGCCGGCAACCAAGGACGAATTGATTGATTATGCCATGCGTTCGGGTGCTCCTCTTGAAGTTATTGAGAATCTCCAGGAGATGGAAGATGAGGGCGAAATCTATGAGAGTATCGAAGATATTTGGCCGGATTATCCTAGTAAGGAGGATTTCTTCTTTAACGAGGAAGAGTATTGATTTAAAAAGACCGAACATATAAGAATACCCGATAACTGTTGTAAGAAGCTATCGGGTATTTTTTATTGTCAGCTCGGTTTCTTGCTTTAGAATTAGAATACAGGCATCTGCCAGATAAATCCTACAGAAATACGGTTAGTACTGTAATTCTCCTGTCCCAGCACCTTGGCGCGGGAAGTGAAATCATACGAACGTCCTACATAGGTAACAAAGAAGTGCAGATTGGTTTCCATCGGGTAATATTCGATACCGCCCAGATATCCCCAGGAAGTACGGTAATTTCCCTTCTCTATTCCCTCGGACGCCTTGCCTACGGAAGCCGTCTCGTACATACCCTTCACAAAAACATTCCATTTCGGAAGAAAGCGGTAATTACATTTGGCAACAACCGAAAGATAGTTCGCATCAAAAGCATTATGACCGCCCGGACGACCTACGATACTGGTAATGATTCCCTTGCGGTCAATATCCTCTTTTGAATACATGAAATCGACAAAAGCATTCCATTTTCCAAGATTTAACTCGTTACCTAAAGCATAATAATACATATTGTGACTTTTGGCCTCGTTCATAACAGAAGCCGACCAACGGGTTTTAAATACATTATTGAAATTACCGTTCCAGTTCAATGTATAAACCAGTGGCATTTTGCCCGATTTCAGATCGGGGAGATTGCCTTCGGCATCCTCTGTGATTCCGTAAGTATTATCGAAAGAACTGTTGCGGCTGTTCAATATCTGCAAGTTAAGCTGCTGTTCGGGAGTAATGTTATAACCCACATTCAATCCGGTCATGAAATTACTCATGTAATCAATCATATCACTGTATTGATAGATGTCAATCGGATTCAGGTCGAACTCGATACCACCGTATGCGGCACATTGCTTTCCTGCAAAAAGACTAAACTGGTCATTCAGCTTGATACCGATTCCGGCATAGTCGATAGAAGTCGGGAGATTATCAATCATGCCGTTTGCATCGTTCGAGCGGTTGAGGCGCTGACGATAGCGGTAAGACAGCCAGTTGTTGATATTTCCTTTGGCTTCGATACGAAGCTGGTGCATATTAAAGTCACCCTCCTGAAAACCATTCTGGAAATGAGCGTCAAAGCTCCCTTGCATATTCAGATAAAGATTGAATTTATCTGTTTTCTTTTTCACGTCTGTCAGCTCTTCAAACAGGGGAGTGTTCGGATTGAATTTCTCCTTTTTCTCTGTTTTTTGAGCATATATTCCCTGTATGCTACCCGCGAGGAGCAGCATGAATATCCATTTTTTCATAAGTAAGTCAGGTTTTTAGTATTCGTTGAAATATTGCTGAATCTGTTTCCAGTCTGTAGTTTTTGTTAGTGCAAGCATTAACAAAACACGAGATTTCTGCGGGTTCAGTTCCTGCGAAGCCACAAACTGATATTTGGCGTCGTCCACCTCTGCATCCAGTGTGGTAGGTCCGGTCGGGACACGGGAAGAACGAACGACAAGAATACCTTTTTGGCGGGCATCCGTCAGTACCGGGAAGATGTTCTGGTGAATATTTCCGTTTCCTACTCCTGCGTGGATGATGCCTTTGTACCCGTTGCTAAGCATCGGAGTTACCATATCGGCCTCAATGTTGGAATAGCTGTACACGATACCTACTTTAGGAAGCGCGTTCAGATGAGTGACATCAAAAACGGACTGGGTAGTATGTTTTTTTAGCGTTACTTGGTTGTAGAACACTTTTCCGTTCAGTACATAACCCAGTGCGCCGGAGTTGGGAGCCTGGAAAGTTTGTACGTCGACCGTATTCATTTTAACCGTGCTCTGCGCTCCGAGGATCAGGCCGTTCATGGCAACCAATACCCCTTTGTCTTTCGATTCTTTTGCGGCTGCGGTAACAACGGCATTGTAAAGGTTCAACGGGCCGTCGGCACTTAGAGCGGTAGACGGACGCATGGCGCCTACTAATACCACCGGTTTGTCACTCTTGACAGTCAGATTCAGGAAGTAAGCAGTTTCCTCCATGGTGTCTGTTCCGTGAGTAATCACGATGCCGTCAATGTCCGGGCGTTTCAGTAGTTCATTGATTTTCTTGGCAAGCGTCAACCAAACCTGGTCGTTCATGTCCTGCGAACCGATTTTGACAATCTGTTCTCCGGTTACGTTGGCGATGTCTTTAATTTCAGGCACAGCGTCGAGCAGTGCACCGATGGCAACTTGTCCTGCCGTATAACTGGTTCCGGTAGCCGAGCTTCCCGTACCCGCGATGGTTCCTCCCGTAGCAAGAATATGAATATTCGGTTTTGCGGCGAATGCCATAGTTACGGAAAACAGTAGTGTGACTACTACCAGTCCAAAGCTTTTGAATTGTTTCATAACTGAATGATGTTTAGGTTAATAATATGAATCTATTAGAATATTTGTATAAAAAGCAAACCTAGTGCAATAGCCACAACGGTCGATACCAGACCGGGCATCATGAACGAATGATTCAACACATATTTGCCGATTTTTGTTGTCCCGGTACGGTCGAAATTAATTGCAGCCACCACGGTAGGATAATTCGGAATAAAGAAATATCCGTTCACGGCCGGGAATAAAGCGATCAGCATATAAGGAGAAATCCCCAACGCAATGCCCAGAGGGACGAGTGCCCGTACAGTGGCAGCCTGGCTATATAGCAGGATAGACATCACAAACAGGGCGACACCGAACAACCACGGCATTTGTTGCACAATTCCCTGGATAGAGAGAGTCAACTGTCCCATATTTCCCTGAAGAAAGGTATCTCCCATCCAGGCAATACCGAAGATGGCAATCACCGCCTGCATACCTGCCGGAAATACAGAACCTTGCGTTGCCTTGATCCCGTCCGTCTTCGTTACTAACAGGATAATTGCGGCAGCCGACAACATCACGATTTCGATGATAGAAGACATTCCCAAGGTGACAATTTCCCCATCAATCAGGAAACTGGGGCGCATTCCTTCAAAAGAACCGAAAAGCACGATAAAAGCAGTTGCCAATATAAAGATGATAACGGAAATCATTGCCGAACGTTTGTTCTTGACATTTTTAATCTCCACCTTTTTATTGTTGAATAAACCTTCTTTCAATCTCTTCTGATATTCGGGATCTTCCACCAGTTCCTTACCGATTCTCATGGAAAACAAGGCGCCTACCAACACTCCGATGATGGTGGCGGGAATCGTAATTTTGAGAATGTCGAACAGGGTAATGTCGAATCCGGCTAAAAGTCCGAGAAGTGCCACGGTAGCGGCAGAGATCGGACTTGCTGTAATGGCCTGCTGGGAAGCGATGACGGCAATACCCAACGGACGTTCCGGACGGATTTTTGTTTCGGTGGCAACCTCTGCAATCACCGGCAGTACGGAATAAGCCACGTGTCCGGTTCCGGCTACAAAAGTAAAGAGGTAAGTCACCAGCGGACTAAGCAGAGTGACGTGTGAAGGATTTTTACGAAGCAAATGTTCTGCCAGTTTCACCATATAGTCCAAACCTCCGGCTGCCTGCATACAGGAAGCGGCAGAGATTACGGCGGCAATCATTAACATAACGTCGATGGGAGGCGCAGTGGGTTGTAAACCAAAAACGAACGTGAGTATTGCCAACCCTACGCCTCCCATTACGCCAAGTCCGATACCTCCCAGGCGTGCGCCAATAATAATGGCTGTCAGAACAAATGCTAATTGTAATATCATAGATTGCTGTTTTAAGTTCAAAAACAAAGATAAGTGATTCTTCTCTTTGTATTTTCTTTTTCTTCTATTTACAACAAAAAAGTCTTTGAATAGTTTTTGCATATTTATTAAAACAATAACATCGCTGGTTGGTTATTATAAGAACTAACGAAAACGTTATTACTATAAAACAACCGATATGGAACAAAATTTATCAAAAAAAACTCGTACAGAGAGTGACCTGATAGGTAGTCGTGAAGTGCCGGAAAGTGCACTCTATGGAGTACAGACACTCCGTGGCATTGAAAACTTTCGCATCAGCAAGTTTCATTTGAATGAATATCCTTTATTCATTCAGGCATTGGCCATTACGAAGATGGGAGCCACCATTGCCAACCGTGAACTGGACTTATTAACTGAAGAACAAGCGGATGCTATCTTGAGAGCCTGTAAAGAAATACTCGAAGGAAAGCATCACGAGCAGTTCCCCGTAGATATGATTCAGGGAGGAGCCGGTACGACCACTAACATGAATGCCAATGAAGTGATTGCCAACCGGGCATTGGAACTGATGGGGCATCAGCGGGGAGAATATCAATTCTGTTCGCCTAACGATCACGTCAACCGTTCACAATCTACCAACGATGCTTATCCTACAGCCATTCACATTGGACTGTATTATACTCATTTGAAATTGGTTAAGCATTTGGAGGTTCTGATCGAGTCTTTCCGGAAGAAAGCGAATGAGTTTGCACATGTCATCAAAATGGGGCGTACCCAATTGGAAGATGCCGTACCGATGACTCTTGGGCAAACCTTTAATGGCTTTGCAAGTATTTTGTCACATGAAATAAAGAACCTTGATTTTGCTGCACAGGATTTTCTGGCAGTCAATATGGGAGCAACAGCCATCGGAACAGGAATCACCGCCGAACCGGAATATGCGGAGAAGTGCATTGCCGCTTTGCGCAAGATTACGGGATTGGATATCAAACTGGCAGACGATTTGGTGGGAGCTACTTCGGACACTTCCTGCATGGTAGGTTATTCGGGAGTGATGAGGCGTATTGCTGTTAAAATGAATAAGATATGTAACGACTTGCGGTTGCTGGCTTCCGGTCCGCGTTGTGGATTGGGAGAAATCAATCTGCCGGCAATGCAGCCGGGCTCATCCATCATGCCCGGAAAAGTGAATCCGGTGATTCCTGAAGTGATGAACCAGGTGGCCTACAAGGTAATAGGAAATGACCTTTGTGTGGCCATGAGCGGTGAAGCAGCTCAAATGGAACTGAATGCAATGGAGCCGGTGATGGCACAATGCTGTTTCGAGTCCGCCGATTTACTGATGAATGGTTTTGACACTTTGCGCACCTTATGCATCGACGGCATTACGGCTAATGAAGAAAAATGCCGGAGAGATGTGCATAACAGCATTGGAGTAGTGACAGCCCTGAATCCGGTGATCGGATATAAGAACTCTACCAAAATAGCCAAAGAAGCATTGGAAACCGGGAAGGGAGTTTATGAACTTGTTTTGGAACATAACATTCTTTCCAAAGAAGACTTGGATACTATCTTAAAACCTGAAAATATGATAAAACCGGTGAAGTTGGACATTCACCCGAATCGTTGATTGATATATAGTAAGTGGAGATTGGTTTAAGATGAGAAATCGCCGGGCAGATCATTGATCTGTTCCGGCGATTTTTGATGATGTACTGCTTTTATTCGATATGGAAATAATTGCTAATCTTTTAGGATATTATATTGTCTCGTCCGGATTTAGGTTGACTGTTTTGACTTCTTAATCCTATTAATAAGTAACCTGATTTTTGGTTAACGGCAGTTTCAATTTGTTTCATACGCTTGAAACTCTTTGTTTATAGGTTTGAAACACTTTGTTTCAAAGCTTGAAACTATTGGTTTCACACCGAGAAACTTTTAGTTTCACTATATGAAACTAAAATTCGTACTATTGGACTGGAACTTTCGTATGGAGAAACCTGTTGCATGGTGAGGGTAAAAAGTTACCCTCACCATGCCCTTACCTTTACTCCCACACCTGTAATGCCGATGAATAAAGGGATTGAACCAATGGGTGAGAGTGTGAGAGTAAAAACTGCTATAACTTTTATTTGTGAGAGATATTTCAGTAATCAAGAATGAGAAGTAGAGTCGTCTTTTGTCAGATTCATTTTAATACATAACTTCCAGTATTTATTTCCATATTTCGACTGCGTTTCAAAAAAAACATATATCTTTGCCGTACGCTTTCAGCCCATCAGCGTGATGGAACAGGCAGGAAGCGGTTTTTATTTCCTATATGGAGTAAAAGCGTATTATCTCTCGATTTCAGAAATAGCTAATTCAAACAGAGGGAGATGATACGGTAGATACTCCACGTGAACGGTGTATATCAACATATTCGTAAGAGATGTGTTATATATAAACGATTGACGTGGGTGTCTGCTGTCATCATTGTTCTCTGGAGGGTGTAGCTAGCCTTGAAATCGGATAATGGTACAGCAGCATCTACGTCTTTCTTGTATTCGGCCAGTAATAAATTGCCCCAATTTTAACCTAGCCAATCGGCGGACTGCAAAAAGCGTGGATGCCCGTTGTACTAATATACATGAATAAAATATTATTCATCCCTTATTTGTATCACACATGAAAAAACAAACGCTATGGCACAATGGATTAGTATAGAAGAGGCAGCTGCAAAGTACGGATTCGAGACAGAATATATCTGGGTCTTGATAGAGATGCGAGAAATCACTGTGGACTACGAAAGACCGGGCATCGACATCATCAGTGATGACAGTGTTCAGGAGTTTATGAGTCGAAATGAAAGAGGGGCTACTTTGATGTATATCGAAAAACTGGAACGATATTGCATAGATAAATCAAAACTTTGTTCAATATACCTATCACTTTTAGGCAAACAAGACAAAGAAATCACAAGATATAAAGCAGCCGGAATCCTTTATGATACCTTACAAATCAAATGGTTGAAACAATGTGACCGATTGCGGAAGTTGGAAAAAGAACTCGTCTTGGGGCAGACTACTTGCTGTACCTGTTGGCTGAAAAGAATCTGTATGAAAATCAGGAAGTAAAATCGGATTATCTTTTTTCTACTCGTAGTATGTTACTGAATAACCGGGACCGGGAACATCAACAACCGGTGAAACTACTGTATGGATCGTTGCAATTATACAAAAAATTGCAGGTACTATTATTTTTTTTGTAACTTCATAAAATATTTCTTCATCTCGATTGTCTATAAGAGTAGAGGGCTCTTTTAACTAATAAGAATGATGAATTAAAAAAATGAAGTATAATGGCAACAAAAAGTTTTAATAGAAGATTTCATGGAAGATGTGGCGGTAAGTTTTCTTTTTTCAGAAATCCATTTGTGTTTGTAATTCTTTGGCTAGTTGTAGCTGCGGGAATAGGAGCAATAGTCATGTTATTGTGGAATTGGCTGATGCCCGTGATTTTTGGTCTGCCTGCACTTAGTCTGTGGCAGGCATTGGGCTTGCTCGTCCTGATGCGTATTCTTTTCGGAAGTTTCGGTTTTGGCCGTAGAGGAGGGAGGCCCGGAGGAGGGATGCCTGGAATGCCCGGAAGAGGAATGAATCCGGTTCGTGAGAAATGGATGAAGATGACTCCGGAACAACGCAAGGAGTTTATTAATAAAAGGAAGAAAATGGGATTCGGTCCCTGGGGTAGAGACGACTTCTTTAACAGGGGTGACTTCGGGATGGATAAAGACTTCGAGATGGATGAAAATGTAGACTCTTCGAAAAAAGATGAATAAGCAAAAAGGGCACGAAGGCGATGTGGAGCGGCTGATCGAAGAACATCAGCCGCAACTGAAAGCCTTTATCCACCGGAGGGTTTCCAGTAAGGAAGATGCGGAAGATATTCTACAGGATGTATTTTATCAGTTGGTAAAAGCGGTCAGCAACACTTTGAATCCGATTGAGCAGGTGACGTCGTGGCTTTACAGAGTGACACGAAACACGATTATCAATAAGGGAAAAAAGAAAAGTGAAGAAGAATGGCCTGTTTCTGCCTACGCAGAGGAAGAAAGCGTCTTGAGTGAATTTTCGGAAGTGTTGTTTGCCAATGATGATCTGGCTCCTTCGCCTGAAACGGAATATATGCGTTCGCTGGTATGGCAGGAGTTGGAAGCAGCTCTTGGTGAATTGCCTGCCGAACAGCGGACGGTTTTCGAACTGATGGAGCTGGAAGGACTTTCTGTAAAAGAGGTAGCCGAAGCGACCGGTGCTTCTGCAAATACGGTGCTTTCGCGCAAACATTATGCCGTCAAGCATTTGCGCAAACGATTGGAAGGACTGTATAACGATATTCTTACTTACTGATGATTTCTATTAACTAATTACTTTCTCTTTCCTATCTGCCGTCCGGCGGATAGTTTGGAAAACTCCTGTCTATGCAAATAGTTATATCAATCTCCCTTGCGGGATATTGGTAAGGGGGATTCTATGCCCTACCGGGTACTTACTAATCACTTACATAAACGAAAAGAAAAAATGAAAACAAATTATATTTTACTGTTTGCGCTGATGTTGATGGTGTCTTAAAAATCTTCTGCACAGATATTTAGCGGTCGGGTTATTGGTGAAAATCAGCTTCCTGTGGAGTATGCCACGGTTGCACTATTGTCCGTGCCGGATTCTGCGCTTGTGGGCGGAGCTGTGACGGATAGCAAAGGTGTGTTTAAAATAACGGCACAGGATGCCGGGCCTTATTTGTTGTCCGTGTCTTTTGTGGGCTATAAGAAGTTCGTTCAGAGGGTTGCGTCTTCTGTGGAGGAAAATATCACGCTGATTCCTGATGATTTGATGTTGGATGAGGTGGTGATTACGCAGCGTCTTCCCCAGTTCCGGTTGGATAATGGAGGATTGACTACGAAAGTGGAGAATACAATATTAAGTAAGGCAGGTACTGCCATGAACGTAGTCGGGCTTTTGCCGGGAGTGTTGAAGAAGCAGGATGGCACGTTGGAAGTGTTGGGAAAAGGCGTTCCGCTTATCTATATCAATAACAGGAAAGTCCGCAACTTGGACGAACTCGACCGTTTGAACTCTGAAAATATCAAGCAGGTTGAACTGATAACCAATCCCGGAGCGGAATATGGAGCATCGGTAGGAGCTGTCCTGAAATTGAAAACAACCGGGAATAAAAACGATGGCTTTGGAGTGGGAGTGCGCTCGGTAGTGGATTATGCGCATAAGGTAGGAAACAACGATCAGATCAATATGGAATATCACCGGAAGGGACTGGATGTGTTCGGAGCTTTCCAATATCGTTTGGAGCATCTCAAGGAAACGGGAGAATCGGTACAAGATACGTATGTGGATGCTTCGTGGCAGCAGAAAGCTCAAACAACGGATTTAGGAAGAAATATCAGTTATTTCAGTCAGATAGGATTTAATTATGAAATAAATGAAAAACACTCTCTGGGCGCTACTTATGAATTGACTTCTGCCCCACGCAATAAAATGAACAATGACAACCGGACGGAGGTCTATGGCGGGCAAGCATTATACGATGTGTGGAATACGTATACCTTTGCGATTGAGAAAGAATATCCCAGCCATCATTCCAATGTATATTATCATGGAGAGGTGAACAGTCTGGAAATGGATTTGAATGTAGATGTATTGGCTGGCAAGAATAAGGAAGAGGAGCATATTAGCGAATTGAGCCGCAATTATGATGATTTCTACATAACGACTCTTAGCAGAACCGATAATAAGTTGTATGCCGGAAAGTTAGTTTTATCTTATCCGCTGGCAGGTGGAAGAATTTCCGGAGGCAGTGAATATAGTTATACGCATCGCACCAGCGACTTTTCGGGGTTCGGTGATGAAATAGAGGGAACCAGTGATAAAATCAGAGAGAAGAATCTGGCTTTTTTTCTTGATTGTGTTTATCGTTTGGGTGGTGTAAATGCTTCGGCAGGACTTCGTTATGAAGATGTGTATTATGATTTCTATGAAAACAGTCTTTATCAGTCGGATGAGAGCAAACACTATCGCAACCTGTTTCCATCCTTGTCACTGGAAGGGGCGATGGGGCAGGTGCAGTGGGCATTGGGGTATCATATTCAGGTTGCCCGCCCTCATTATGAACAGTTGAAAAATGCCATTCATTACGGGAACCGGTTTACCTATCTGGGAGGAGCTCCTAATTTGCAACCTACCTATATTCATGCGGCAGAGATGCGGGCTATCTATCGGGATCTGCAACTCTCCGTCGGCTACAATCGGTATAATGATGATATCCTGTTTTCTATCGAACAGATCACTTCCGATCCGAAAATCTCTCTTATTAAGTTTCGCAATGTCGACCATCGGGATGAAATGACTGCTTCTCTGGTCTTTGCTCCAAGTATCGGATGCTGGAAACCGGAGTGGACGGCTTCCCTCAACTCTCAATGGTTCAAAATCGGTTATTTGAATGAAATGAAGAATATGAGCGGAACGACATTCGGGATCCGGTGGAATAATTCATTTCAATTGCCTGCCGGATATATATTTCGCTTGAATGGTGAATATACAGGCAAGGGAGTGTATCAGAACTGTTATACAAGGCCCGTTAGTTGCTTGAGCACAAGTATCTATAAATCGTTTTTCAACGGACGTGTGGACTGCTTGCTGGAGGGGAACGACTTGTTTCATTCGATGAGGGATGCTAATACTCAATATGACGACCGGGTTAAAATGTTCCGGGAGACAAAGCGGAATACGCAGGAAGTGAAACTGACTGTTCACTATAAGTTTAATTTGCAGAAAAGTAAATATAAAGGTACGGGAGCAGGATTGGGTGAACAACAACGACTTTGAGCGAACAAAAAACCAATAATTTGTGTTTATTTAATCTAAATATATATCTTTGTCCCGAATTATAAACACGTAAATTTATGAAAAAGATTTTTGGTGCTTTAATGATTGCTATATGTATAGCTATGGCAATGCCTGCTCAGGCGCAGATACACTTTGGTGTAAAGGGAGGTTTGAACTTGTCAAAGGCGAGTTTCTCTAATGTGAGCGAAAACTTTAAAAAGGATAATTTCACAGGTTTCTTTATCGGTCCGATGGCCGAGTTTAATATTCCAATCGTAGGGTTGGGAGTAGATGCATCTTTGCTTTTTGCTCAACGGGGTATCAAAGTTTCAGAAGGGAATGATGATATTACTGTTAAACAAAACGGTATTGATATTCCTGTAAACCTGAAATATACCATTGGCTTGGGAAGTCTGGCTGGTATTTATCTGGCTGCAGGTCCTGACTTTTATTTCGATTTTGAAAAGAAATCGGGAATTGATAAGAAGAAAGCTGAAGTAGGTATCAATGTGGGTGCCGGTTTGAAGTTGCTGAACCATTTGCAGGTGGGTGCTAATTACAATATCCCATTGGGTAATACTGCTGATATTGAAGGAACAAATGCTTCTTATAAGACTAAGACTTGGCAAGTATCTGTGGCCTATATTTTTTAAGTAGTCTATCACTTTACATAGTATATGAAAAAGAGTTTCCGATAACCGGAAACTCTTTTTTGTTTGGGATTGTCCTGTTGCGCTCTTGAATATATTTCTTCCAATTCTCGTATGAAGTAGAGTTTTCTTTTTAAGTGTTCTCTCTCCCTTCTTTTAAATCCCCATTTTTTTATTGTATTTTTGTAGCTGCAATGAAAAAGTATGTAGATGTCATATTACCGCTTCCGCTTCCGAAGAGTTTTACTTACTCTTTGCCGGATGAATGTGCGGAAGATGTGAAGATAGGCTGCCGTGTGGTAGTTCCTTTCGGGCGGAAGAAGTTTTATACGGCTATCGTCCTTAACGTTCATTATTGTGCTCCAACGGAGTACGAAGTGAAAGATATATCTGCATTGCTGGATGCTTCTCCCATTCTGTTACCCGCTCAATTCAAATTTTGGGAGTGGATAGCTGATTATTATCTCTGTACACAAGGCGATGTCTATAAAGCGGCACTTCCCTCCGGCCTGAAACTGGAGAGTGAAACGATCGTTGAATATAATCCTGATTTTGAAGCGGATGCGCCATTGCCGGAACGTGAGCAACGTATTTTGGATTTACTTGCCGTAGATTCGCAACAGTGCGTCACTAAACTGGAGAAGGACAGTGGTATCAAAAATATTCTTACGGTCATCAAGTCTTTGCTCGATAAAGAAGCGATTTTCGTAAAGGAGGAGTTGAGGCGTACTTATAAACCTAAAACAGAGGCACGGGTTCGGCTTGCGGGTACAGCGGATGAAAAGCGGCTTCATATCCTGTTTGATATTCTGTCTCGTGCTCCGAAGCAGTTGGCATTACTCATGAAGTATGTGGAGTGTTCCGGTGTTTTAGGAGCGGGAACTCCGAAAGAAGTCTCCAAGAAAGAACTGTTGCAGCGGACTAATGTGGCCCCTTCTGTATTGAATGGATTGGTAGATAAGAAGATTTTTGAAATCTACTACCATGAAATCGGCCGGTTGGATAAGCAGGAGAAGGAGATTGTCGAATTAAATCCTTTGAATGAGTTTCAACAGCGTGCATTTGATGAAGTCGTACAGTCTTTTCAAGAGAAAAATGTCTGTCTGCTTCATGGGGTAACGTCCAGTGGTAAGACTGAAATTTATATCCATCTGATAGAAGAAGCGATTCGTCAGGGAAAGCAGGTGTTATATTTGTTGCCGGAAATTGCATTGACCACTCAAATCACGGAGCGTTTGCAACGGGTCTTCGGTGCTCGTCTGGGTATCTATCATTCTAAGTTCCCCGATGCTGAACGGGTTGAAATATGGCGGAAGCAACTGGGAGAGAACGGGTATGATATTATTCTGGGTGTTCGTTCTTCTATTTTCCTGCCTTTCCGAAATCTGGGATTGGTGATTGTGGACGAAGAGCACGAAAATACGTATAAGCAACAAGATCCCGCTCCCCGCTATCATGCGCGTAGCGCGGCTATTGTACTGGCCGCCATGTACGGAGCTAAAACCCTGTTGGGTACGGCCACTCCCTCTATCGAGTCATGGCAGAATGCAAGAGAGGGAAAATATGGTTTCGTACAACTGAAAGAACGATATAAAGAAATCCAGTTGCCGGAGATTATTCCGGTGGATATCAAGGAACTGCATCGCAAAAAGCGGATGGTCGGACAATTCTCGCCACTTCTGATACAATATATGAAAGAGGCTTTGGAACAGAAAGAACAAGTGATTCTCTTTCAGAACCGTCGTGGGTTTGCTCCGATGGTGGAGTGTCGTACCTGCGGCTGGGTGCCTAAGTGTAAGAATTGCGACGTAAGCCTTACCTATCATAAAGGAATCAATCAATTAACCTGTCACTACTGCGGTTATACGTATCAACTGCCGAAATCCTGTCCTGCCTGCGAGGGAACAGAACTGGTGAACCGTGGTTTCGGTACGGAAAAGATTGAAGACGACATCAAAATCCTTTTCCCGGAAGCTGCCGTTGCCCGGATGGATTTGGATACTACACGTACCCGTTCCGCCTATGAGAAGATTATTGCAGACTTTGAGCAGGGAAAGACGGACATATTGATCGGTACCCAAATGGTATCAAAAGGGTTGGATTTCGATCATGTCAGTATAGTAGGTATATTGAATGCCGATACCATGTTGAATTATCCCGATTTCCGTTCCTATGAGCGTGCTTTTCAGTTGATGGCACAAGTAGCAGGACGTGCCGGGCGTAAGAATAAACGCGGACGGGTGGTATTGCAAACCAAGAGCATCGATCATCCTATCATTCATCAGGTCATTGCCAATGATTATGAAGATATGGTAGGCGGACAATTGGTGGAACGTCAGATGTTCCATTATCCTCCCTATTACCGGCTGGTATATGTTTATCTGAAAAATCATAATGAAGCGTTGCTGGATCAGATGGCGGCAGTGATGGCGGATAAGTTGCGGGCTGTATTTGGCAATCGGGTATTAGGTCCGGATAAACCTCCTGTTGCCCGTATCCAGACTTTGTTTATCAAGAAGATCGTTGTCAAGATTGAGCAGAATGCCCCAATGGGACGTGCACGGGAATTGTTGCTACGTATTCAGCGCGAGATGTTGGCGGACGAACGCTATAAATCTTTGATTGTCTATTATGATGTAGATCCTATGTGATTTAATAATTTTCCCCCATATAATAACCTTTAATCATTTAATTAACTAACCATGAAACGACTTACTATTTTTTCTCTGACTTGTCTCTTTAGCGTGGGTGCAGTTTTAGCCCAGCAGGGAGTAACTCAATGTGGTGTTCCGACAGGACAACCGAAGTTCCCTTTACTGACTTATCAGGAGTTGCCTGATCCTACTGCACCTTCTGATAAAGAGTGGGTAGCGGTGACTTCCACCCAAGTTTCTTGGGGTACAACAGATGTACGGTATGCAAAACATCAACTCCCGCAGTTGAAGAAACAACAGACTGTTTCCCTGAAAGGCTGGCGTGGCGAACGTGTGAACGCGCAAGCTGTTGTGTGGACAGGCGTAGAACTGAAAGACCTGAATTTCAGCTTTGGTGATTTTAAAGACAAAAAGGGAAATGTTCTTCCCAAAGATGCATTTACAGGTGGTTTTGTCCGTTATGTGATGACGGATGAATTGAATAAGGATGGGAGAGGTGCCTGTGGACATCGGAAGTCTATAGATTATGATTCATTATTGGTGGCCGATCCTATTGATACCAACCTGAAAACGATGGCTTTGCCCGCTCGTACTGTTCAACCGGTTTGGGTGCAGTGTTGGATTCCTCAATCGGCTACTCCCGGAACTTATCAAGGGGAGTTATTAATTAATGATGGCTCGCGTTTATTGCAACGCCTGAATCTCGAAATTACCGTTTCTTCCCGTGAACTTCCTCAACCTTCGGAATGGGCTTATCACTTGGATTTATGGCAAAGTCCTTATGCAGTGGCACGTTATTATCAGGTTCCTTTATGGAGTCAGGAGCATTTTGACGCCATGCGTCCTTTAATGAAAATGTTGGCAGATGCCGGACAGAAGATTATTACGGCTACTTTGACGCACAAGCCTTGGAATGGTCAGACAGAAGATTATTTTGATACAATGGTCACTTGGATAAAACGGGCAGATGGAACATGGGCTTTTGATTATACTATCTTCGACCGTTGGGTGGAATTTATGATGAGTGTAGGCATTGATAAACAGATTAATTGTTACTCAATGGTTCCATGGGAATTGTCATTCCAATACTACGATCAGGCAACCAACTCTCTGCAATTCGTGAAAACTGCACCGGGTGATGCGGCTTATGAAGAAATGTGGGGAGCGATGCTTGCCTCTTTCTCCAAGCATCTGAAAGAAAAAGGATGGTTTGATATTTGTGCTATTGCAATGGACGAACGTCCGATGGAAGTGATGCAGAAGACGTTGAAAGTGATTCGTAAAGCTGATCCGGATTTTAAAGTATCGTTGGCCGGGAACTATCATGAAGAGATTGAGCCCGATCTATATGATTATTGTATTGTTATCGGACAGAACTTCCCGGAAGAAGTGCGTCTGCGTCGTGTAGCCGAGAACAAGCGTACTAATTATTATACCTGCTGTACGGAAGCCCATCCCAACACGTTTACTTTCTCTGATCCTGCAGAAGCAGCCTGGATGAGTTATTATTCATCTAAGAAACATCTGGATGGTTATCTGCGTTGGGCATATAACAGCTGGCCATTGGAGCCGCTGCTTGATTCCCGTTTCCGCAGTTGGGCAGGCGGAGATACTTACCTTGTATATCCGGGTGCTCGTAGCTGTATTCGTTTCGAGCGTTTGATTGAAGGCATACAGGCGCATGAGAAGATCAATATCCTTCGTCAGGAATTTGAGAAAAAAGGAAATAAGGCCGGATTAAAGAAAATAGAAAAAATGCTTGCTCCGTTCAATTTGGGTAGTATGCCGGAAATCCCGGCCGCAATAACCGTGAACCGGGCCAATCAGATACTGAACTCATTTTGAGAAACAATCATGTATATATGAAGAAAATATTATTTGTCTGTTTAGGAAATATTTGCCGTAGCTCTACGGCTGAAGGCGTAATGCTTCATTTAATAGAAGAAGCGGGACTGGAAAAAGAATTTGTGATAGATTCTGCCGGAATCCTGTCTTATCATCAGGGGGAATTGCCGGATAGCCGGATGCGTGCTCATGCAGCCCGTCGCGGTTATCAATTGGTGCATCGTTCTCGCCCCGTCCGTACGGAAGATTTTTATAATTTTGATCTGATAATCGGTATGGACGACCGGAACATAGATGACTTGAAAGACAAAGCTCCTTCTCCCGAAGAATGGAAGAAGATTCATCGCATGACGGAGTATTGCACCCGTATTCCTGCAGATCATGTCCCCGACCCCTATTATGGAGGGGCCGAGGGGTTTGAATATGTACTTGATGTTCTTGAAGATGCTTGCGCAGGTTTGCTTACTTCTTTAACTCAGGATAACTGATCCGGGTGTGATAAGCAATCTTTAGTTTTTCTTTGAACACAGCTTTCACTGTTGCTATATCCTTGAAAGTGATAGGACATTCTTTAAAGTAACCTTCAGTGACCTGGGAATCGATAATCTTATCGACCAGGTTGCTGATTGTTTCTTCTGTATATTCCGGAAGACTGCGTGAGGCAGCTTCTACGGCATCCGCCATCATCAGGATAGCCTGTTCTTTGGTGAACGGATTCGGCCCGGGATAGGTGAACAGTTCTTCATTCGGTTCTTCGTCCGGATGCTCGTTCTTCCAGGAAATATAGAAATATTTTGTTTTTCCCCGTCCATGATGCGTGCTGATAAAGTCCTTGATGGCTTTAGGCAGATTGTGTTTATCGGCTAACTTCAATCCATCCGTCACATGACTGATGACGACCTGCGCACTTTGTTCGTAATTCAGGTTCTTATGCGGGTTAACTCCTCCTGACTGATTTTCTGTGAAAAAAGCAGGGTTTTCCATCTTACCAATATCATGATACAAAGCTCCTGTACGTACTAACTGGCTTTTGGCTCCAATGCGGATGGCTGCTTCTGCAGCAAGATTGGCCACTTGCATGGAATGTTGGAATGTTCCCGGAACCGTCTCGGACATTTGCCGCAAAAGGTCATTATTGATATTCGAAAGTTCTACCAACGTTACATTGGAAGTAAATCCGAAAGTTTTTTCCAATAAAAAGAGTAAAGGATAGGTGAATAATAACAGAATTCCATTGATGATGAAGTAAGTGTACATTCGTATGTTCAACTTTGAAAAGTCGGTGGAAAGACCGTTCTCTGTCATCAACTCGAAGGCGAAATAAATGGCTGCATAAGTCAGTATAACCAATAAAGCCGTTCGGAAAAGTTGGGACCTTTGCGATAGCTCTCTTAGACTGAATATCGCCACTAATCCTGCAGCCAACTGTGTCAGAATGAATTCATGCGGAAAGCGTAAGGATATGGAGCATATCAATATAGTGATGACATGCGTCAGGAAAGCAGTCCTCGAATCAAGAAAGACGCGAATGATAATGGGTAGCATCGCGTACGGGATGATATACACATTAAATAGATTATGTGTTACCATGAAAGCGGTTATGACACTGTAAAATACAATCAACGTGAATAGCAATGACAGACTGCCTTTCCGTTGATAGTAGTCTTTTCGGAACAGGTCGAGATAAAGCATAAAACAAAGCATCAGCATTCCTACAAACAGAATCTGTCCGCCGAGAATCAGGCGGTTTTGTCCCATGGACTCATTCCGTTTGATGGATTCTTTGCGTAATGACTCCAGGATATTATAGGTATGCGGGCTGACGATTTCCCCCCGGTCGATAATCTTTTGCCCGCTGACTACTAATCCGTTTGCCCAGGAATAGTTGTTCAGGATTTCTTCTTTGGCAGCCTGGGTACGTTCCTCGTCAAAGGTAAGGTTGGGGGTGATGTATTCGTTCAGGGAGCATTGCCTTAAAATTTCCCGGTTGAAATGAGTAGAGTCTGCTGACAGCAAGTGCTCATAGGCTTTTTTTACCGTGTAAAGATTCTCGGTAGCCTGTGGATTAGCCAGTTTGTCATCAATCACCATGACAGATGAAGTGCTGTCTTTGTGAAGCAGCTGTATATTCTCTGTCGAAACGATGCCTGCCTGATAGATTTCTTTTAAAGTGCGCTCAATGTACCGCAAATAATCGATGGAAGGGAGAATACCTTTCAGATTCGTATGGTAATTCTCTTTCAGCTTGGCGATTGCGTCTTTTTCTATATTTTTATCCAGTTGATAATAAGGTTGGAAGAAAGCCATCAGGCTATCTTGTTCCCTTTTTACCACTGCATCCTCTTTATAAATAGGAAAGTCGAAAGTAGCGATCAACTGTCCGTATTTCCAGGGCTTGTTGATGTCGAACTGGTAATTGAATTTTCCGTCACGTGGCAGGAAATAAACAATCAGCGCCACAGTGCCTACAAACAGCAGTGATTTATATAGTAAATCTCTCCATGAAAATCTTTTTTTCTTCTTCAAATGTTCCATATCCACTGAAATTTTTGCGAAAAGTACAAAAAAAAACAATAGTGTGGAAAAAAAGGTTTAATTTTGCCACGATTTACCTATACTAACCCAAATTATGGCAGAAAGAAAAGTAAGAGTTCGTTTTGCTCCAAGTCCTACGGGAGCATTGCACATCGGTGGTGTGCGTACAGCTTTGTATAATTATCTATTTGCACGTCAACACGGCGGAGACTTGATATTTCGTATTGAAGACACTGACTCTAACCGGTTCGTTCCGGGAGCGGAAGAGTATATACTCGAATCTTTTAAGTGGTTAGGTATCCACTTTGACGAGGGAGTGAGCTTCGGTGGTGAACAGGGTCCATACCGTCAGTCGGAGCGCCGCGAAATCTACAAGAAATATGTGCAGATTTTGCTGGAAAATGGAAAAGCTTACATCGCTTTTGATACTCCGGAGGAGCTGGACGCTAAGCGTGCTGAAATTGCTAACTTCCAATATGATGCATCTACCCGTGGTATGATGCGCAATTCATTAACTATGCCGAAAGAAGAAGTGGATGCACTGATTGCTGAAGGCAAACAATATGTTGTTCGTTTCAAAATCGAACCGAATGAAGATATACATGTAAATGACCTGATTCGTGGCGAAGTAGTAATCAACTCATCTATTCTGGATGACAAAGTGCTTTATAAATCGGCTGACGAACTGCCTACTTACCATTTGGCAAATATCGTGGATGACCATTTGATGGAAGTTTCCCACGTGATTCGTGGTGAAGAATGGTTGCCTTCCGCTCCTTTGCATGTGTTGTTGTACCGTGCTTTCGGTTGGGAAGATACGATGCCGGAATTTGCTCACCTGCCTTTGTTATTGAAACCGGAAGGTAATGGAAAATTAAGCAAGCGTGACGGTGACCGTCTCGGATTCCCTGTATTTCCATTGGAATGGCACGATCCGAAATCCGGAGAAATCTCTTCTGGTTATCGCGAATCCGGTTATTTACCCGAAGCTGTGATTAATTTCCTGGCTTTATTGGGATGGAATCCGGGCAATGATCAGGAAGTGATGTCGATGGACGAATTGATTAAATTGTTTGATCTTCACCGTTGCAGCAAGTCGGGAGCTAAGTTCGACTATAAAAAAGGAATATGGTTCAATCATCAATATATACAGCAGAAACCTAACGAAGAAATTGCGGAACTGTTCTTGCCTTTCTTGAAAGAACAAGGCGTAGAGGCTCCTTTCGAAAAGGTAGTGACTGTGGTTGGCATGATGAAAGACCGGGTAAGTTTCATTAAAGAACTGTGGGATGTTTGTAGCTTCTTCTTTGTGGCTCCTACCGAATATGATGAAAAGACGGTGAAGAAACGCTGGAAAGAAGATTCTGCAAAATGTATGACCGAATTGGCAGAAGTGATTGCCGGTATTGAAGATTTTAGCATTGAAGGACAGGAAAAAGTCGTTATGGACTGGATTGCAGAGAAAGGTTACCATACCGGTAATATCATGAATGCTTTCCGTCTGACATTGGTGGGTGAAGGAAAAGGCCCGCACATGTTCGATATTTCCTGGGTATTGGGCAAAGAGGAGACGATAGCTCGTATGAAACGAGCGGTAGAGGTTTTGAAGTAATCGATCAGTACTATGCTTTACGACCTGGCAATAGTCATTTATGACTTTATCGTCCATTTGGCTGCTCCGTTTAGCCGCAAGCCCCGGAAGATGATGAAGGGGCATTGGGTGGTGTATGAACTCTTACGCCAACAAGTGGAAAAAGGGGAACAGTATATTTGGTTTCACGCTGCTTCACTGGGGGAGTTTGAACAAGGACGCCCTCTGATAGAAATGATTCGTGAGAAATATCCTAACTATAAGATATTGCTGACATTTTTCTCTCCTTCCGGTTATGAAGTGCGCAAGCATTACCGGGGGGCGGATATTGTCTGCTATCTGCCGTTTGATAAGCCGAGGAATGTGAAGAAGTTCCTGGATATTGCAAATCCTTGCATGGCGTTCTTTATCAAATATGAGTTTTGGAAGAATTATCTGGATGAGCTTCACAAGCGCCGTATTCCGGTATATAGTGTGTCGTCCATCTTCCGTCGCGAACAAATATTCTTTAAATGGTACGGTGGCACTTATCGCAATGTCTTGAAAGATTTCGATCATCTGTTTGTTCAGAATGAGGCATCCAAACGTTATTTGTCGAAAATCGGCATCAGTCGTGTGACAGTGGTGGGGGATACCCGTTTTGACCGTGTACTGCAAATCCGCGAAGAGGCTAAAGAGCTCCCGTTGGTGGAGAAGTTTAAAGGAAACAATTCTTTTACTTTTGTTGCCGGAAGTTCATGGGGACCTGATGAGGATTTATTCCTCGAATATTTCAATAATCATCCGGAAATGAAACTGATTATTGCTCCGCATGTGATCGATGAGAATCACCTGGTTGAGATCATCGGTAAATTGAAACGTCCGTATGTGCGCTATACCCGTGCTGACGAAAGAAATGTATTGAAAGCGGATTGCCTTATAATAGACTGTTTCGGTCTGTTATCCTCTATTTACCGCTATGGTGAAATAGCTTATATCGGCGGTGGTTTCGGGGTCGGAATCCACAACACCTTGGAAGCGGCTGTATATGGTATTCCGGTGATTTTCGGACCGAAGTATCAGAAATTCATGGAGGCTGTTCAATTGCTGGAAGCAAAAGGTGCTTATTCTATCAAAGACTATGATGAACTGAAAACTTTGCTGGATCGTTTCCTGACAGATGAGGTGTTTTTGCGCGAAACCGGAACGAATGCCGGTTATTATGTGACTAGCAATGCCGGTGCGACGGAGAAGATTATGCACATGATTAATTTCTAAATATATATTGTAGATCAATGTGAATTCGATATAAGAGGGCAATACAAAACCTTAATAAACAAAGAATCACCTTTACCACAGATAATTGTGATAAAGGTGATTCTTTGTTTATTAAGGAGCTTTGGCACACTTCTCATTGCTTTCGGCTCTTTGTCAAATTGGGTGGTAAATCCTTTAGAAAAACAGGCATCTACTGAATTATATAAATGAATAGAGGACAACTTTTCACCAGATTTGACGAAGAACCTGTTTCCTGCATTTGTAGCTAGGTACCTTATCTGTTGACTTCTAACTCTAGCAACTTTTTCAACTCTTTGGCTGTTACGTGGGTGAATTGTTTTGCGATATTTCCTTTTTTATCTATTATCAGGTACATCGGTAATCCCGTCATCTGAAAATGATTCCAAAGATAACCCCACTGTTCTTTGTTCAGCCAGTAATGTTCTCCGGCAATGTCTTGTATTAGTATATCCCAAGTCTTTTTTATAGAACTGGGGCCTGTGAGGTAAATGAAAGCAACTTTGTCTTCACCTATTTTTTTCTTTAGTGGTTCATATTCCTTGATGATTTGCCGGCAGCCGCCGCACCAGGTAGCCCAAAAGTCGATAAACTGTACCTTCCCTTTGTGGCGGGCAATGAGAGCAGTCAACAGTTCCTTTTCCGGAACTTGTGGTGCTTCGCAAATAGTGAATTTCTTTGTTATCGTTTGCTGTCGGGGTTGCATCTGGCGGTTCATGTCTTGAATGATACCTAAGAAGATAGGATTGGTAATTTCCGAAGCCATGAGCTCTTGTCGGGGTGTCAGAGGTTGTAAATTGTAAAAACTGGAACGCATATAGATTGCTCGTATGTAGTCAACTATTAAACTTGTGCTGTCTTGTATGATATTACTAAGACGTTCTTTTGCTTTGGAGAATGACTCCCATCTGAATTGGTCATTTTCTTTGAAGTATTTTGCACTAAGTGCCATTAGCTCGCTTTCTTGCTGAAAGGAGATACCTGCTTTGAAAGCCGTTTCATATTGATGGATAAGTGTCTGTTCCTCTTTAGTGAGTGGTGCATTTTTCAATAGATTTTTTTCGTAAGCGAGTGGGTCTTTGTGGGTATCATATAAATCCATGACTACATTGCGGTAATTATAACAATAGAGTGCTAAAGGGTGATTGACTGGGAAATCCTTCAAATAATTGTGGAAATCATCGGGCAAATATACATCAAGAAAAGCAGCAAAAGCTTGTTCCCGCGTAATGTTTTCCTTCTTTTGATAAGCAGTTTGCAGGCAATAGTGGGTGGCCTGTAGATTTTCCAGGCAATCAAATGCGCATGAGAGATTGGCGAGTGTGCGAGTGTCTTCGCTGAATTGTAACTGTGCGCTGTTGTGCGTTACATATCGTTTGTATTGGTTGATACATCGTTTTTTGAATTCATTGGCACTAATGCCTACAATGGAATCCAATAGGTCGCCATCACTATAAACAGGTGGTATCTTTGTTATCAGTTCCGGCTGGCACCATTCATTGTTAATGGTAGCATATTGGCCGCTAAATACAAACTGTTTTCCTGGTGGATTACTTAGATTGATAGCTACATTTGTTTCTTTTTCGGGACTTAGCAGAATGACTAAATCAGCATTTCCTATCATCATCCGTACTTGTGTATGATGGTAGAGAGGAATATTAATAGTAAAGCTTCCGTCTGACTCAACAGTCGGATAAAGAGTTTCGGCTGTTCCCATCACGATATTGGGAGCTCCGATCTTGAATATCAGATTGTCATTCGGATGGTAATTGGCGATTGTACCACTTAAAATGGCCTTTCCTTTCTGATATTCGGGGATGGGTAATTGTGCTTGTACCAGGTTGAATAACAAGGACAAACAAAGACAAGTAAATAGTCTGTTCATGTTCATAGTAGTTCTTTTATTGCATTTATTATTTCTTTATCTGTATTCTCATTACTATAACCTCTGATTACTTTTCGTATGATTCGTTCTTGGTCTACTATGAAAAAGTAAGGTGCGGCACCACCGGTCTGATATTGTTTGATAACCTCATTTGTTGCATTCAGAATGGTATAATTCAATTCCTTTCGCTTTGCGTAATTTCGGATAGCAGATACTTTACGGCTCCAGGATTCTATTGCAATCAGCTCAAACTCTTCACTGGTGAATGAATCTTTTAGCTGTTTCAAGAAGGGGATGGCTGCCTGACAGGCGCCACAACCAATGCCTGTGAAGTTGATTAGTATGATTTTGCTTTTGTAGTCGGCTAATGATACCGGCTGTGCTTCTATATTTTCTAATATCCAGCCGGGAGCTTTTTTTCCTATAAGACTGGATGCTGTTGGTTCTGCTTTTTTCTTGTAGAGGTCGCTGTATTTTACTATCTCATAATCTTTGGGGAAATAATCTGACGCGTTAAAGTCGTAAATTGTGTGTCTATTGATTGCAAGATTTGAGCAAGTTGAAACGGAAATATCATGCGACATCTCTCTTCGTTTTTTATAAGGCAGGTCATTCGACTTGTTGATCCATAACTCATAAATAGAAGTTGTACTGCCGATATCGAATGGAGGAAGTGGCATGTGATAAGCTTTTCCAAAGAACTCAACCTGTTGATTCTCATCAATGACTAATTTAAAATAATAATTATCACCCTCATCTTTCAACTCTGTTACAATATGATCCTTAGTGGTAAGTGCATATCTGATGATATTCTTTGCGTGATTGAAGAATGGAGGACTTACTAGCCTGAAAGGAAGTGGTCTGAATGTGAAATCATCAATTGCTAATTTCTTATTTTCGTGATAAGGTAATGCTCTTATGTTGCCGTCATAACAAAATTCCAGTTTTGTTGTATCATTGGCATCTAGTGAAACATAACTTGCTCCTATGGTTGAGTCCATTGGATTATCGTACTCTTTAATGAAGCTGTGCAAGGTAGATAATGCGGTTGAATCACCAGGTTGCCAGCTTTCGTTGGTGACATAGTAGGTTGCAGATTCAATCTTTTCTAAATTGGTAAGTACTTTCTTTAAATATTCTTTTTCTGCGTTTTGTGCATTGGCGGTTATTGTTTCTGCCAATAAAAGAATTGTAAGTAGTAGTTTAATTTTCATAATGAATAAGTGTTTGTTGGTTCACTGGCCGGATTTAATGTCTTACAAATCTACGAATAATTCGTAATATATCTATTTCCAGATGGTTAAATAATATGAATATAGATTCTAGGAATCAATGATGATTAGTTTTAGTAGTATGAATCTTATGGTAAGTGTTTGTAAATGGTTTGTTTTATTAATGTGGCTATTGAAGTGTCAATGGAGATCTGAAAAAAAAACGTTCCCCCTTTTTCTTAAAAACATAAGAGAAAGGAGGAACGAAGTTTAGTTTTCGGTTTTACTTAATGTTATTCCTTATACCATTGTGAGTACATCAAATAATTGTGAGCAATCTTCTGATTCAGTTCTTTGGCTTGTTCAGGATCTACCTTTTTAATGAATTTCGCGGGTACCCCTCCCCAAATGCTTCCCGGCTCAATGATGGTATTGCTTAATACCAGCGAACCGGCGGCAACGATTGCTCCTTCGCCAACTACGACGTGATCCAGGACGGTTGACCCCATCCCTACCAATGCATAATCTTTGATGGTCGCCCCATGAATGGTAACATTATGCCCTACAGATACATGATCGCCAATTTCAATAGTCGATTTCTGATATAATGTATGCAAGACACTTCCATCTTGGATGTTGACGCTATTGCCAATTCGTATGGAGTTGACGTCACCTCTTAATACCGTATTAAACCAAATGCTACAATCATTTTCTATTTTTACATCTCCTATAATAGTTGCATTATCTGCAAGGAAGCAGTTTTCTCCGATTTCGGGAGTAAAACCCCGTACTGATTTAATTAAAGCCATATAATATTTGTTTCTAATAAAGTTTTTTATTTAATGCAGTTCTATGTTGTACGACACCCGGGTGTCGTGATGTATGAGACCCGGGTCTTGAGCAGTCTGACACCCGGGTCTCAGTATGCTTGACACCCGGGTGTCAGACAAGTTCTGTTTAAAGGGAAGCAGTTGCCTCTTGTAACCAAACTTTTTCTTCTTCGTTAAGATCCGGTGACAACTTCTCGTAGACAGTCTGATGGTAATTGTTTAACCATTCAATTTCTTCATTTGTCAGCATCTCCTTGATGATCCCTTTTTTGCAGATTGGGCATAAAGTGATAGTTTCAAACTTAAGATATTCTCCAAACATTCCCTCTCCATCTTTGCAAACCAACGTCAGGTTCTCCGTACGTATCCCGTGACTGCCTGCTTTATAAACACCAGGCTCATTGGAAGTAACCATGCCGGGCTGCAAAATGACAGGGCTCTCATTCATACGAATGCTTTGCGGCCCTTCGTGTACACTCAGGAAATGTCCGACGCCATGTCCTGTGCCATGAAGAAAATTCATTCTGTGGTTCCAGATAGGCATACGGGCTAGTACATCGAGCTGGGCTCCACGGGTTCCGGCAGGGAATTTGGCCATAGCCAACGCGATGTGTCCTTTTAATATAAGGGTATAATCCGTTTTTTCTTCTTCTGTAAGTTCGCCTAAGGCAATGGTTCGGGTGATGTCAGTGGTTCCGTCCAGATATTGGGCTCCTGAATCTAAGAGTAAGAACCCTCTGGGCTGAAGAGTCACCTCACTTTCCGGGGTAGCTGAATAATGTACGATTGCCCCATGTTCTTTATATCCTGCAATCGTGTCGAAACTTTCCCCCATGTAGAGAGGCTGTGCAGCCCTAAACTCATGCAACTTTTTATCTATACTTAATTCTGTCTCTTTTCCGGTAGATACGGATTCTTCCAGCCATTTGAGGAATTTGACGAGTGCTACTCCATCCCGTTGCATGGCAGCGTGGATGCCGGCGACCTCCTGCTCATTGCGAATCGCTTTCAATAATGCGACGGGCGACTCACCACGAAGAATAGAACATTGCGGATTAATAGATGAATAGATAGAATAATTCGTTTTCCCTGGGTCAATCAGAATGTTTTTTCCCGGAAAAGAATTCAGGAATGTCTCTACCTCATCATACTTCTGTATTCCAATCTGCCGTTCCTTTAGATAAGTCTCTACCTCTGCCGTCACTTTCTCCGGTGAAATAAAATAAGTCACTTCATCCTGTGTGATTAACAGGTAACTTACTATGACCGGATTGCAATGTACATCGTTTCCTCGCAAATTGAGAGTCCATGCGATCTCGTCGAGCGCGGATATGAATAAAGCATAGACACCTTTCTTTTTCAACTCCGTACGGATGGCGGATATTTTCTCTTCACAGCTTTTTCCTGCATATTTGATATCATAAATAAAGGCAGGAGAATCAGGCATGGCGGGCCGGTCTTTCCAAATGCTACTCAATGGATCTCCAAATATGTCGACCTGTAACTGATGTGCCGCCAGTTCTTCTTTCATCTGTTCGACCTGTTGCACAGAAAACATTTTCCCGTCGATACTTACAGATTCTCCAGGTTTTAAGTGTTGGCAGAGAAATTCTGTAATACTGGGAGTCTCCGGCAACATCTCTTTATATAAGGTAATGCCGCTGCCCTCCAATTCCTTCGTAGCTTGCAGAAAATAACGCGAGTCGGTCCATAATCCTGCTTTATCCATCAGGATAACCGCTGTTCCGGCAGAACCAGTAAAACCGGAAATCCACTCCCGTGACATCCAGTGGGGAGCCACATATTCACTAAGATGAGGGTCGGTGCTGGGAATAATGAACGCTTTGATAGAATTGGGATGAAAGGTCATGCGCAGTGCATGCACTCGCTCTTTTATGCTCTGTTTCATACTTTATTATATTATTATAGACATGTAAGTGTTTCAAAGGTACTAACTTTCTGCATTTAATAACTTGTTTATGAATAGTTTTTGAGAAATATTTGCCGAAAGTTTTGTGAATAAAGAAAGTATGTGTAATTTTGCGGCGCAATTTGACTGCAGAATTTTTTAATCATAACATATTAATAGTAACAAAATGATTGTAGTACCTGTAAAAGAAGGCGAAAACATTGAAAAAGCGCTGAAGAAGTTCAAAAGAAAATTTGAAAAGACTGGCATTGTAAAAGAGTTGAGAAGCAGACAACAGTTTGATAAACCGTCTGTAACTAAAAGACTTAAGAAAGAACGCGCAGTTTACGTACAACAACTTCAGCAAGTAGAAGATTAATAATTCGTAATTTCCTTTGAATTATTGAATTCTTTTCATACATTCGTTGCACGATTTTAGATGTAGCGATATTATGTTGATAGAATCTTTTCTTGATTATCTCCAGTATGAGCGGAACTATTCTGAAAAAACCGTTCTTGCGTACGGTGAAGATATAAAGCAACTGCAGGAGTTTGCTCAGGAAGAGTATGGAAAATTTAATCCGTTAGAGGTCGAGGCGGAACTGATTCGTGAATGGATTGTTTCATTGATGGATAAAGGGTATACCTCAACTTCTGTAAATCGTAAGCTAAGTTCGCTCCGAACGTTTTACAAGTATCTCTTGAGGCAGGGAGAAACGACTATAGATCCTTTGCGTAAAATAAAAGGACCTAAAAACAAAAAGCCGTTGCCTGTGTTCTTAAAAGAAAACGAAATGAATCGGTTATTGGATGAAACGGACTTTGGCGAAGGATTTAAAGGCTGTCGGGATCGGTTGATTATTGAAGTGTTTTATGCTACCGGCATGAGACTTTCGGAATTGATAGGTCTGGATAATAAGGATGTGGATTTTTCGGCTTCTCTTCTGAAAGTGACCGGGAAAAGAAACAAGCAACGGCTGATTCCGTTCGGTGACGAACTGCAGGAATTGATGCTTGAATATATTAATGTAAGAAACGAAACGATTCCGGAAAGGTCGGAAGCTTTCTTTATTAGAGAGAATGGTGAACGGCTTTATAAGAATCTAGTCTATAATTTAGTGAAACGGAACCTGTCAAAGGTGGCGACGTTGAAGAAAAAGAGCCCTCACGTGTTGAGGCATACTTTTGCTACCACAATGCTGAATAATGAAGCAGAGCTGGGCGTGGTAAAAGAACTTTTGGGTCACGAGAGCATTACGACTACCGAGATCTATACGCATGCCACATTTGAAGAACTTAAAAAAGTGTATAAACAAGCTCATCCAAGAGCTTAAAAAAAAAGGAGGTAAGTATGGATGTTAGAATTCAATCAATTCACTTTGATGCGTCAGAGCAATTGCAGGCATTTATTCAGAAGAAAGTGTCCAAGTTGGAAAAATATTACGAAGATATAAAGAAAGTAGAGGTGTCATTAAAGGTAGTAAAACCAGAAGTTGCTGAAAATAAAGAAGCAGGCATTAAAATATTAATCCCCAATGGGGAGTTTTATGCAAGCAAAGTGTGTGATACATTTGAAGAGGCAATTGATTTAGATGTGGAAGCGCTCGTAAAACAACTGGTTAAATACAAGGAAAAGCAACGTAGCAAATAAAAAAATCCCAAATATTTTGCGGGAAAGAAATAAATAACTAAATTTGCAGCCGTTTCGCTCGCGTTAGAACGTGACGGTTGCATTTTTTAGTAAGTTTGCCTCTTTAGCTCAGTTGGCCAGAGCACGTGATTTGTAATCTCGGGGTCGTTGGTTCGAATCCGACAAGAGGCTCAAAAAGAAACCGAAGAACAAAGATAGAACATCTGTCTTTATCATATTGTTTGAAAATAGTTCTTTTATTTCTTGATTTTGAAAAGGGCAAATACCAGAGTGGCCAAATGGGGCAGACTGTAAATCTGCTGGCTTACGCCTTCGGTGGTTCGAATCCATCTTTGCCCACAATCAGAGTGACAACTTTGGCAAGAATGCGGAAGTAGCTCAGTTGATAGAGCATTAGCCTTCCAAGCTGAGGGTCGCGGGTTTGAGCCCCGTCTTCCGCTCTCTTTTCTTGCTGTTATAGCTCAGTGGTAGAGCACTTCCTTGGTAAGGAAGAGGTCCCGGGTTCAAGTCCCGGTAACAGCTCATAAAGGATGTAAATGCTGATTATTAATCAAATAAATAACAAGTAAAGCTATGGCTAAAGAGAAATTTGAACGTACCAAACCGCATGTAAACATTGGTACAATCGGTCACGTAGACCACGGTAAGACAACGTTGACAGCTGCTATCACTACAGTGTTGGCAAAAAAAGGTCTTTCAGAATTGCGTTCTTTCGATTCTATCGACAACGCTCCTGAAGAAAAAGAAAGAGGTATTACTATCAATACTTCTCACGTTGAATATCAAACAGCTAACCGTCACTATGCACACGTAGACTGCCCGGGTCACGCCGACTACGTAAAGAACATGGTTACTGGTGCTGCTCAGATGGACGGTGCTATCATCGTTTGTGCTGCAACTGATGGTCCGATGCCTCAAACTCGCGAACACATTCTGTTAGCTCGTCAGGTAAACGTACCTCGTCTGGTTGTATTCTTGAACAAATGCGATATGGTAGACGACGAAGAAATGTTGGAACTCGTTGAAATGGAAATGAGAGAACTCCTTTCATTCTATGATTTCGATGGTGACAATACTCCTATCATCCGTGGTTCTGCTCTTGGCGCATTGAACGGTGTTGAAAAATGGGAAGACAAAGTTATGGAACTGATGGATGCAGTTGATAACTGGATTCCACTGCCTCCGCGCGATGTTGATAAACCATTCTTGATGCCGGTTGAAGACGTGTTCTCTATCACAGGTCGTGGTACTGTAGCAACAGGTCGTATCGAAACAGGTGTCATCCACGTTGGTGATGAAGTCGAAATTCTTGGTTTAGGTGAAGATAAGAAATCAGTTGTAACTGGTGTTGAAATGTTCCGTAAACTGTTGGATCAAGGTGAAGCTGGTGACAACGTAGGTCTTTTGCTTCGTGGTATTGACAAGAACGAAATCAAACGTGGTATGGTTCTTTGTAAACCAGGTCAGATTAAACCGCACTCTAAATTCAAAGCTGAGGTTTATATCTTGAAGAAAGAAGAAGGTGGTCGTCACACTCCGTTCCACAACAAATACCGTCCTCAGTTCTACTTGCGTACTATGGACTGTACAGGTGAAATCACTTTGCCGGAAGGAACAGAAATGGTAATGCCGGGTGATAACGTAACTATTACAGTTGAGTTGATTTACCCAGTAGCATTGAACCCGGGCCTTCGTTTCGCTATCCGCGAAGGTGGACGCACGGTAGGTGCTGGTCAGATTACTGAAATTATCGACTAATACACAATAATTAATCAGTTCCCGGTTTTCATCGGGAACTGATTATGTACACACGGGAGTAGCTCAGTTGGTAGAGCACCGGTCTCCAAAACCGGGTGTCGGGAGTTCGAGCCTCTCCTCCCGTGCTAATATTATTGAAATGAAAAAGGTAATAGCTTATATTAAAGAATCTTACGACGAACTTGTACATAAAGTATCGTGGCCTACGTATTCTGAACTTGCTAACAGTGCAGTAGTTGTTTTATATGCTTCCCTGCTTATTGCATTGGTAGTATGGGGTATGGATGTCTGTTTCCAGAACTTCATGGAAAAAATCGTTTATCCACATTAAAAATTAGGAATTGAAAATGGCTGAGATTGAAAAGAAATGGTACGTTCTGCGTGCTATTAGTGGAAAAGAAGCTAAGGTAAAGGAATATCTTGAAGCTGATCTTAAGAACAGTGACCTTGGTGAATATGTATCTCAGGTATTGATTCCTACTGAAAAAGTTTACCAGGTTCGCAATGGTAAAAAAATTGTGAAGGAAAGAAGTTATCTTCCTGGTTACGTTTTGGTGGAGGCTGCTTTGGTTGGTGAGGTCGCTCATCACTTGCGCAACACTCCGAATGTGATAGGCTTTTTAGGTGGCTCCGAAAAACCGGTGCCTCTCAGACAATCAGAAGTGAATCGTATACTTGGTACAGTGGACGAACTGCAGGAAACGGGTGAAGAACTCAATATTCCGTACGTGGTGGGTGAAACTGTAAAAGTTACTTTTGGACCTTTTAGCGGATTCAGTGGTATCATTGAAGAAGTGAATAGCGAAAAAAAGAAACTAAAGGTCATGGTAAAGATATTCGGGCGCAAAACGCCGCTTGAATTGGGCTTTATGCAAGTGGAAAAGGAATAACACGGAATTGTTACGCTGTTGTTGTTCTTCGTTTAATGTTTATATATAAATCAATAAAAAAATGGCTAAAGAAGTTGCTGGACTAATCAAGTTACAGATTAAAGGAGGCGCTGCAAATCCATCACCTCCCGTTGGACCTGCTTTGGGTTCTAAGGGTATCAATATCATGGAATTTTGCAAGCAATTCAATGCCAGAACCCAAGACAAAGCAGGTAAAATTTTACCTGTTATCATTACTTACTACGCAGATAAGTCTTTCGATTTTGTAATCAAGACTCCTCCCGTTGCTATTCAATTACTTGAAGTAGCTAAGGTAAAGAGTGGTTCTGCTGAGCCTAACCGTAAGAAAGTTGCCGAGCTTACTTGGGAACAAGTTCGTACGATCGCTCAGGACAAAATGGTTGACTTGAACTGTTTTACTGTGGAAGCTGCCATGAGAATGGTTGCAGGTACAGCTAGAAGTATGGGTATCGCTGTAAAAGGGGAGTTCCCGGTTAATAACTAATAAACTTCAATTGTAATGGGTAAACTGACAAAAAATCAAAAGTTAGCTGCAGAAAAAATTGAAGCAGGGAAAGCATACTCACTGAAAGAAGCTGCATCTTTGGTAAAAGAAATCACTTTTTCCAAATTCGATGCTTCACTGGATATTGATGTACGTTTAGGGGTTGACCCGCGTAAAGCTAACCAGATGGTGAGAGGTGTTGTTTCACTTCCTCATGGTACTGGTAAAGAAGTGCGTGTGTTGGTACTTTGTACACCGGATGCTGAAGCTGCTGCAAAAGAAGCTGGTGCTGACTATGTTGGTCTTGACGAATATATTGAAAAGATCAAAGGTGGATGGACTGATATTGATGTAATCATCACTATGCCATCTATCATGGGTAAAATTGGTGCACTCGGTCGTGTACTCGGTCCTCGTGGATTGATGCCGAACCCTAAGAGTGGTACTGTAACTATGGATGTTGCTAAGGCTGTAAAAGAAGTAAAACAAGGTAAGATTGACTTTAAAGTTGATAAGAGCGGTATCGTTCACACTTCTATCGGTAAGGTATCATTCAGTCCTGATCAGATTCGCGACAACGCGAAAGAGTTCATCTCTACTCTGAACAAGCTGAAACCGACCGCAGCAAAGGGTACATATATTAAGAGTATTTATCTTTCTAGTACAATGAGTGCGGGTATTAAAATCGACCCGAAATCAGTGGATGAAATCTAATAAAACAGAGAAATAATGAGAAAGGAAGATAAAAGTACGATTATAGAGCAAATTGCTGCTACAGTAAAGGAATATGGTCACTTCTACTTGGTAGACGTTACAGCGATGAACGCTGCTGCTACCAGCGCATTGAGAAGAGATTGCTTTAAATCAGACATCAAATTGATGGTGGTTAAAAACACTCTGCTTCACAAAGCACTTGAAAGCCTGGAAGAAGACTTTTCACCTCTTTACGGTTCTTTGAAAGGTACTACTGCTGTTATGTTTACTAACACTGCAAACGTACCTGCTAAGTTAATCAAAGACAAAGCGAAAGACGGTATTCCCGGACTGAAAGCTGCGTATGCAGAAGAAAGCTTCTATGTTGGTGCAGACCAATTGGATGCTCTCGTTGCAATCAAGAGTAAGAATGAAGTTATCGCCGATATCGTTGCACTGTTGCAATCTCCGGCCAAGAATGTTATTTCTGCTCTTCAATCAGGTGGTAACACCCTTCACGGAGTTCTCAAGACTCTTGGTGAACGTACCGAAGCGTAAAAATGGAAAAAGGCGTCACAGCCTTGGGAATAACATCCCGAATAATTTTCAAAAATCAACAAGTATTTAAACATTAAAATCATACAAAAAATGGCAGATTTGAAAGCTTTTGCAGAACAATTAGTTAACTTGACAGTAAAAGAAGTTAATGAACTTGCAACTATCCTTAAAGAAGAATACGGTATTGAACCTGCTGCTGCAGCTGTAGCTGTTGCTGCTGGTCCTGCAGCTGGTGCTGCTGCCGCAGAAGAAAAAACTTCTTTCGACGTAGTATTGAAGAGCGCTGGTGCAGCTAAACTTCAGGTAGTTAAGGCCGTTAAGGAAGCTTGTGGTCTTGGTTTGAAAGAAGCTAAAGACTTGGTAGACGGTGCTCCTAGCACAGTAAAAGAAGGTTTGGCTAAAGACGAAGCAGAATCATTGAAGAAAACATTGGAAGAAGCTGGAGCTGAAGTTGAACTTAAATAACATTGGCCTGGTAATCAGGTAATTCGGTTAGGAATCCTTCACAAGAGGATTCTTAACCTTTTTGTGTATATATTTCAAATTAAGTTCTCCAAATTCATTGACAGATGTCTTCAAATACTGTAAATCAAAGAGTTAATTTTGCTTCGACTAAGAATCCGCTCGAATACCCGGATTTCCTGGAAGTACAATTGAAGTCATTCCAAGACTTTCTACAATTAGATACCCCACCTGAAAAGCGCAAGAATGAGGGATTGTATAAAGTATTTGCTGAAAACTTCCCTATTGCCGATACAAGAAACAATTTTGTTCTTGAGTTTCTGGACTATTATATTGATCCGCCGCGTTATACCATCGATGATTGTATAGAGCGTGGGCTTACTTATAGTGTTCCCTTAAAAGCGAAACTTAAGCTTTACTGTACGGACCCCGATCATGAGGATTTTGATACAGTGATTCAGGACGTATTCCTCGGCCCGATTCCTTATATGACTGATAAGGCTACTTTCGTCATTAACGGTGCCGAACGCGTAGTTGTGTCACAGCTTCACCGTTCTCCGGGTGTGTTCTTCGGTCAGAGTGTACATGCCAATGGTACGAAACTTTATTCGGCTCGTATTATTCCGTTTAAGGGTTCGTGGATTGAGTTTGCTACTGACATCAATAATGTGATGTACGCATACATCGACCGTAAGAAGAAATTGCCGGTAACGACTTTGTTGCGTGCAATTGGCTTCGAGAATGACAAAGATATTCTTGAGATTTTCAACCTTGCAGAAGATGTAAAGGTGAACAAGACAAATCTGAAGAAAGTGCTAGGTCGTAAATTGGCTGCACGTGTCTTGAAAACATGGATTGAAGATTTCGTTGATGAAGATACCGGTGAAGTGGTTTCTATCGAGCGTAACGAAGTTATTATCGATCGTGAAACCGTACTGGAAGAGGTGCATATTGATGAAATTTTGGAGTCGGGAGTTCAGAACATCCTTTTACATAAAGATGAACCGAACCAGTCCGATTTCTCTATCATATATAATACGTTGCAGAAGGACCCGAGTAACTCGGAAAAAGAAGCTGTGTTGTATATCTACCGTCAGTTGCGTAACGCCGATCCGGCTGATGACGCAAGTGCAAGGGAGGTTATCAACAACTTGTTCTTCTCTGAAAAACGATATGACCTTGGTGATGTAGGTCGTTACAGAATCAACAAAAAGTTGAATCTGACGACTGATATGGACGTGCGTGTCCTCACGAAGGAAGATATCATTGAAATCATCAAATATCTGATTGAGCTGATTAACTCAAAAGCAGATGTGGATGATATTGACCACTTGAGTAACCGTCGTGTACGTACAGTAGGTGAGCAGCTTTCTAATCAGTTTGCTGTTGGTCTGGCTCGTATGTCTCGTACGATTCGCGAACGTATGAACGTTCGTGACAATGAAGTGTTTACTCCGATTGATTTGATTAACGCGAAGACAATCTCTTCTGTAATCAACTCATTCTTCGGAACGAACGCATTGTCGCAGTTCATGGACCAGACAAACCCCTTGGCTGAAATCACGCACAAGCGTCGTATGTCTGCCCTTGGTCCTGGTGGTCTTTCCCGTGAACGTGCCGGATTTGAGGTTCGTGATGTTCACTACACACACTATGGTCGTCTTTGTCCGATTGAGACTCCTGAAGGTCCGAACATCGGTTTGATCTCTTCATTGTGTGTATTTGCTAAGATTAATGATCTGGGATTCATTGAAACTCCGTACCGTAAGGTGGAAAACGGAAAAGTGGATCTTTCTGATAACGGTCTGATTTATCTGACTGCTGAAGAAGAGGAAGAAAAGGTTATTGCACAGGGAAATGCTCCGTTGAATGATGACGGTACATTTGTGCGTAACAAAGTTAAATCTCGTCAGGATGCCGACTTCCCGGTTGTTGAACCGACAGAGGTTGATTTGATGGACGTTTCTCCTCAGCAGATTGCATCAATCGCGGCTTCATTGATTCCGTTCCTGGAACATGATGATGCTAACCGTGCATTGATGGGATCAAACATGATGCGCCAGGCGGTTCCTTTGTTGAGGAGTGAAGCGCCGATCGTAGGTACAGGTATCGAACGTCAGTTGGTAAGAGACTCTCGTACGCAGATTACTGCGGAAGGAGATGGTGTTGTTGACTACGTTGATGCTACTACTATCCGTATTTTGTATGACCGTACAGAAGACGAAGAGTTCGTGAGTTTTGAACCTGCTTTGAAAGAATATAGAATACCTAAGTTCCGTAAGACTAACCAGAACATGACGATTGACTTGCGTCCGATTTGCGACAGAGGCCAGCGTGTGAAGAAAGGTGACATCTTGACTGAAGGTTATTCTACTGAAAAGGGTGAATTGGCATTGGGTAAGAACCTGTTGGTAGCTTATATGCCTTGGAAAGGTTACAACTATGAGGATGCTATCGTATTGAACGAACGTGTGGTACGCGAAGACTTATTGACTTCGGTTCACGTAGAGGAATATTCTCTGGAAGTTCGTGAAACAAAACGTGGTATGGAAGAGTTGACTTCTGATATCCCGAATGTAAGTGAAGAAGCTACTAAAGACCTGGATGAAAATGGTATCGTAAGAATCGGTGCTCGTATCGAGCCGGGTGATATCATGATCGGTAAGATTACACCGAAGGGTGAATCTGATCCTTCTCCAGAAGAAAAATTGCTTCGTGCCATCTTTGGTGATAAGGCAGGTGATGTGAAAGATGCTTCATTGAAAGCTTCTCCTTCTTTGAAAGGTGTTGTGATCGATAAGAAACTTTTCTCACGTGTGATTAAGAATCGTAGCTCTAAACTGGCCGATAAAGCATTGTTGCCTAAGATCGATGATGAATTTGAATCTAAGGTAGCTGATCTGAAACGTATCCTGGTTAAGAAACTGATGACTTTGACTGAAGGTAAGGTTTCTCAAGGTGTGAAGGATTATCTGGGTGCGGAAGTAATTGCGAAAGGTTCTAAGTTCAGTGCTTCTGATTTTGATTCACTTGACTTTACTTCTATTCAGTTAAGCAACTGGACTAGTGATGACCATATTAATGGTATGATTCGTGATCTGGTGATGAATTTCATTAAGAAATACAAAGAGCTGGATGCTGAATTGAAACGTAAGAAGTTTGCTATTACAATTGGTGATGAACTTCCAGCTGGTATTATCCAGATGGCAAAAGTATATATTGCTAAGAAGCGTAAGATTGGTGTGGGTGATAAGATGGCAGGTCGCCACGGTAACAAGGGTATTGTATCCCGCGTTGTTCGTCAGGAAGATATGCCGTTCTTGGCTGATGGTACTCCGGTTGACATTGTGTTGAATCCGTTGGGTGTGCCTTCTCGTATGAACATTGGTCAGATTTTTGAAGCTGTACTCGGACGTGCCGGAAAAACGTTGGGCGTGAAATTCGCGACTCCTATTTTCGACGGTGCTACCATGGAAGATCTGGATCAGTGGACAGACAAGGCAGGATTGCCTCGCTACTGTAAGACTTATCTTTGTGATGGTGGCACAGGTGAGCAATTTGACCAGGCAGCTACTGTGGGTGTGACTTACATGTTGAAGTTGGGTCACATGGTTGAAGACAAGATGCATGCTCGTTCTATCGGTCCGTACTCATTGATTACTCAGCAACCTCTTGGTGGTAAAGCACAGTTCGGTGGTCAGCGTTTCGGAGAAATGGAGGTTTGGGCACTCGAAGGTTTTGGTGCTGCTCATATCCTGCAGGAAATCCTTACTATCAAGTCTGATGACGTGGTAGGACGTTCGAAAGCTTATGAAGCAATTGTGAAAGGTGAACCGATGCCGCAACCAGGTATTCCGGAATCCTTGAACGTATTGTTACACGAGTTGAGAGGATTAGGTTTGAGTATCAACCTAGAATAAAATAATAAAGAATACGTGGTGTCAACAAGCCGATGACGGTCTGTTGACATCCGTGTCTTTTCAATTTCCAATGATTCAATTATCAAATCTCAATTATATAGAGTATGGCTTTTAGAAAAGAAAATAAGACGAAAAGTAATTTCTCGAAGATCTCAATTGGTCTGGCTTCTCCGGAAGAAATCCTTGAGAATTCGAGTGGTGAAGTTTTGAAGCCTGAAACCATTAATTACCGTACGTACAAACCCGAACGTGATGGTTTGTTCTGCGAGCGCATTTTTGGTCCTATCAAGGATTATGAATGTCATTGCGGTAAATACAAGCGTATCCGTTATAAAGGTATCGTCTGCGACCGTTGTGGTGTGGAAGTTACTGAAAAGAAAGTACGCCGTGAACGTATGGGACATATCCAGCTGGTTGTGCCGGTGGCTCACATCTGGTATTTCCGTTCGCTCCCTAATAAAATCGGTTATTTGCTCGGACTGCCGACGAAGAAACTGGATTCGATTATATACTACGAACGTTATGTTGTTATTCAGCCGGGTGTAAAAGCTGAAGACGGTGTAGCTGAATATGATTTGCTTTCGGAAGAAGAATATCTGGATATCCTGGATACGCTTCCAAAAGATAATCAATATCTTGAAGATAATGATCCGAACAAGTTTGTTGCAAAGATGGGTGCTGAAGCTATCTATGATTTGCTGGCTCGTCTGGATCTGGATGCTTTGTCTTACGAATTGCGTCACCGTGCAGGTAACGATGCTTCACAGCAACGTAAGAATGAGGCTTTGAAACGTCTTCAGGTAGTAGAATCGTTCCGTGCATCACGTGGACGCAACAAACCGGAATGGATGATTGTACGTATCGTACCGGTTATCCCACCCGAACTTCGTCCGTTGGTTCCGTTGGATGGTGGTCGTTTTGCTACATCTGACTTGAACGACCTTTATCGTCGTGTGATTATCCGTAATAACCGTCTGAAACGACTGATTGAAATCAAGGCTCCGGAAGTGATTTTGCGTAATGAAAAACGTATGCTTCAGGAATCTGTCGATTCTTTGTTTGATAACTCACGTAAGTCAAGTGCTGTGAAGACAGATGCCAACCGCCCGTTGAAGTCATTGTCTGACAGCTTGAAAGGTAAACAAGGACGTTTCCGTCAGAACTTGCTGGGTAAACGTGTTGACTACTCTGCTCGTTCGGTAATCGTCGTAGGTCCGGAATTGAGAATGGGTGAATGCGGTATTCCTAAATTGATGGCTGCCGAATTGTACAAGCCGTTTATTATTCGTAAGCTCATCGAACGTGGTATCGTTAAGACTGTTAAGTCTGCCAAGAAGATCGTTGACCGCAAGGAACCGGTGATCTGGGATATTCTGGAACATGTAATGAAAGGACATCCGGTACTGTTGAACCGTGCTCCGACATTGCACCGTCTGGGTATTCAGGCTTTCCAGCCTAAGATGATCGAAGGTAAAGCTATTCAGTTGCACCCGTTGGCATGTACGGCATTCAATGCCGACTTTGACGGTGACCAGATGGCTGTTCACTTGCCTTTGAGTAATGAAGCAATTCTGGAAGCACAAATGTTGATGCTTCAATCACATAATATCTTGAACCCGGCAAACGGTGCGCCTATTACTGTGCCTGCACAGGATATGGTTCTTGGTTTGTACTATATTACTAAGTTGCGTGCTGGTGCGAAAGGTGAAGGTTTGACATTCTACGGACCGGAAGAGGCGTTGATCGCTTACAATGAAGGTAAGGTCGATATTCATGCTCCGGTGAAAGTTATCGTGAAAGACGTTGATGAAAATGGTAACATTGTAGACGTAATGCGCGAAACTTCGGTAGGACGTGTGATTGTTAATGAAATTGTTCCGCCTGAAGCAGGTTATATCAATACAATTATCTCTAAGAAATCTCTTCGTGATATTATTAGTGATGTAATTAAGGTATGTGGTGTGGCTAAGGCTGCCGACTTCCTGGACGGAATCAAGAACTTAGGTTATCAGATGGCGTTCAAGGGTGGTTTGTCATTCAACTTGGGTGATATTATCATTCCGAAGGAAAAAGAAACGTTGGTACAGAAAGGTTACGACGAAGTAGAACAAGTCGTAAACAACTATAACATGGGTTTCATTACCAACAACGAACGTTACAACCAGGTGATCGATATCTGGACACATGTAAACTCTGAGTTGTCTAATATCCTGATGAAGACAATTTCTTCGGATGATCAGGGATTCAACTCTGTATATATGATGCTTGACTCTGGTGCTCGTGGTTCTAAAGAACAGATTCGTCAGTTGTCAGGTATGCGTGGTTTGATGGCAAAACCGCAGAAAGCAGGTGCTGAAGGTGGTCAGATCATCGAGAACCCGATTTTGTCAAACTTTAAAGAAGGACTTTCGGTGTTGGAGTACTTTATCTCTACCCACGGTGCTCGTAAAGGTTTGGCGGATACCGCTTTGAAGACTGCCGATGCTGGTTATTTGACTCGTCGTCTGGTGGACGTATCACACGATGTGATTATTACAGAAGAAGACTGCGGTACACTCCGCGGATTGGTTTGTACGGACCTTAAGAATAACGATGAGGTTATTGCTACTCTGTACGAACGTATCTTAGGTCGTGTTTCCGTACATGATATTATTCATCCTACCACAGGTGAATTGCTTGTTGCCGGTGGTGAAGAAATCACAGAAGAAGTAGCCAAGAAGATTCAGGAGTCTCCGATCGAGAGTGTTGAAATCCGTTCGGTATTGACTTGTGAAGCTAAGAAGGGGGTTTGTGCTAAATGTTACGGACGTAACCTGGCAACGAGCCGCATGGTTCAGAAGGGTGAAGCTGTCGGTGTAATCGCCGCTCAGTCTATTGGTGAGCCGGGTACACAGTTGACATTGCGTACATTCCACGCCGGTGGTACTGCTGCAAATATTGCAGCTAACGCCAGTATCGTTGCTAAAAATAATGCACGTCTTGAATTTGAAGAGTTGCGTACAGTAGATATCGTTGACGAGATGGGTGAATCTGCAAAAGTGGTAGTAGGTCGTTTGGCCGAAGTACGTTTTGTGGATGTGAATACCGGTATCGTTCTTTCTACTCATAACGTACCTTATGGTTCAACATTGTATGTAAGCGACGGCGACTTGGTAGAAAAAGGCAAACTGATTGCTAAGTGGGACCCGTTCAATGCTGTTATTATCACAGAAGCAACCGGTAAGATCGAATTTGAGGGCGTGATTGAAAACGTTACTTATAAGGTTGAATCGGATGAAGCAACAGGTCTTCGTGAAATTATTATTATTGAATCCAAGGATAAAACCAAAGTTCCTACCGCTCATATCTTAACAGAGGACGGTGATTTGATCCGTACTTATAACTTACCGGTAGGTGGTCACGTTATCATCGAGAACGGTCAGAAGGTAAAAGCCGGTGAAGTAATCGTGAAGATTCCGCGTGCCGTAGGTAAGGCGGGTGATATCACGGGTGGTCTTCCTCGTGTTACTGAATTGTTTGAAGCTCGTAACCCGTCAAATCCGGCTGTCGTTTCTGAAATCGACGGTGAGGTGACAATGGGTAAGATCAAACGTGGTAACCGTGAAATCATCGTAACTTCCAAGACAGGTGAGGTTAAGAAATATCTGGTTGCACTGTCTAAGCAGATTCTGGTACAGGAAAATGACTATGTACGTGCTGGTACTCCGTTGTCTGACGGTGCTACTACTCCGGCAGATATCTTGGCAATCAAGGGTCCTACAGCCGTACAGGAATATATCGTGAATGAAGTTCAGGATGTATACCGCTTGCAGGGTGTGAAGATCAATGATAAGCACTTTGAGATTATCGTTCGTCAGATGATGCGCAAAGTACAAATTGATGAACCGGGAGATACTCGCTTCCTCGAACAGCAAGTCGTAGACAAACTGGAATTCATGGAAGAAAATGATCGTATCTGGGGCAAGAAAGTCGTAGTAGATGCTGGTGATTCTCAAAATATGCAAGCTGGACAGATTGTAACTGCCCGCAAGTTGCGTGATGAGAATAGTATGTTGAAACGTCGTGACTTGAAACCGGTTGAGGTTCGTGACGCTGTTGCTGCTACCTCTACTCAGATCCTTCAAGGTATCACGCGTGCTGCTTTGCAAACATCAAGCTTTATGTCGGCTGCTTCCTTCCAGGAAACAACGAAAGTATTGAATGAAGCTGCTATCAACGGTAAGATTGATAAGCTTGAAGGTATGAAGGAAAATGTGATCTGTGGTCACTTGATTCCTGCCGGTACCGGACAGCGCGAGTTCGAAAAGCTCATCGTTGGATCAAAAGAAGAGTATGACCGTATCTTGGCTAACAAGAAAACAGTACTTGACTACAATGAAGTAGAATAAATACAATTCAATTGGCTATATGAAAAGGAGCAGTTGCCTGATTGGGCAATTGCTCCTTTTTTTATTTCTTTTTTACTCGCGTGTATTACCATTAGTTTCAGGAAAAATGTGTTATTTTGCAGGATAACTTTTTAATCATATTAAATATGGAAGAACAAAATAACAACGGACAATTACAGATTGAATTGAGAGAAGAGGTTGCACAGGGAACTTATGCAAATCTTGCTATTATTACTCATTCGAGTTCTGAATTCATCCTTGACTTCGTGCGCGTAATGCCGGGCATACCGAAGGCTGGTGTGCAATCTCGTATTATTGTGGCTCCGGAGCACGCAAAACGTCTGCTGCGGGCATTAGAAGATAATATAGCAAAGTATGAGCGCGTATTCGGTCCGATTCGTACTTCGGATGAACCCCCTATTTCTCCTTTGACGGGTGTAAAAGGCGAAGCGTGAGGATGATATAAAAACATTAAAAAAGAAAAAAAAGTTGTAGCGCATTGAATATTCAAATATTATTCGTATTTTTGCAGCCCAAAATGTATAGTTACGAAATTAATATAACAATAATATAAATCAAAAAACAATTAAAATGCCTACAATTCAGCAATTAGTAAGAAAAGGACGCGAAGTGCTGGTGGAGAAAAGTAAATCTCCAGCCTTGGATTCATGTCCTCAAAGACGTGGCGTTTGCGTGAGAGTATACACTACTACTCCGAAGAAGCCGAACTCTGCAATGCGTAAAGTAGCTCGTGTACGTTTGACTAACCAAAAAGAGGTGAACTCATACATTCCGGGAGAAGGACACAACTTGCAGGAACACTCAATCGTTTTGGTACGTGGTGGTCGTGTGAAAGACCTTCCGGGTGTGCGTTATCACATTGTACGTGGTACACTTGATACAGCAGGTGTTGCTGGTCGTACTCAAAGACGTTCAAAGTATGGTGCTAAGCGTCCGAAACCAGGACAAGCTGCTGCTCCTGCTAAGGGTAAGAAAAAATAAGGATTAAGACCTAATTAAAATTAAAGTAATAACTTACGTTTTAGTTTGTTGGAAATGCTAAAGGTTGAGTAAATTCTCCGGAGGGAGAGTTGAAGAAGTCAAGAAGTAGACAACCAAGAACAAAAACATTATTTTTCAAACAAATGAGAAAAGCAAAACCAAAAAAACGCCTGATTCTTCCGGATCCCGTGTTTAATGACCAAAAGGTTTCCAAGTTTGTGAACCACTTGATGTATGATGGAAAGAAAAATACATCTTATGAAATCTTTTATGCCGCTTTGGAAACAGTGAAAGCAAAACTTCCTAACGAAGAAAAATCAGCTCTCGAAATCTGGAAAAAGGCTTTGGATAATGTAACTCCGCAAGTGGAAGTAAAGTCTCGCCGTGTAGGTGGTGCAACTTTCCAAGTTCCTACTGAAATCCGTCCGGATCGTAAAGAATCAATCTCTATGAAGAATCTGATTCTGTTTGCTCGCAAAAGAGGTGGTAAATCAATGGCTGACAAGTTGGCTGCTGAAATTATGGATGCCTTCAATGAACAAGGCGGTGCATACAAGCGTAAAGAAGATATGCACAGAATGGCAGAAGCTAACCGTGCATTTGCTCATTTTAGATTCTAATACTGTAAGAAACCAAATATAAACTTAAAGTAAAGGAATTAGAAGATGGCTAAACATGATTTACATTTAACTCGTAATATCGGTATCATGGCTCACATCGATGCCGGAAAAACAACTACTTCTGAACGTATCCTGTTCTACACTGGATTGACTCACAAAATAGGTGAAGTTCATGATGGTGCTGCTACTATGGACTGGATGGAACAGGAGCAAGAACGTGGTATCACTATTACATCTGCTGCTACAACAACAAGATGGAAATATGCTGGTGATACTTATAAAATTAACTTGATTGACACTCCGGGGCACGTTGATTTTACTGCAGAGGTAGAACGTTCATTGCGTATCCTTGATGGAGCTGTGGCTGCTTATTGTGCTGTTGGTGGTGTTGAGCCCCAATCAGAAACTGTATGGCGTCAAGCTGATAAATATAACGTTCCTCGTATTGCTTATGTTAATAAGATGGACCGTTCTGGTGCAGACTTCTTTGAAGTAGTTCGCCAGATGAAGGATGTGCTTGGAGCTAATCCGTGTCCGATTGTTGTTCCTATTGGTGCTGAAGAATCTTTTAAAGGTCTTGTTGATCTTATCAAAATGAAAGCTATTTATTGGCACGATGAAACAATGGGTGCTGACTACAGTATTGAGGAAATTCCGGCAGAACTTGTCGATGAAGCTAACGAGTGGAGAGACAAGATGCTTGAAAAAGTAGCTGAATTTGATGATGCTTTGATGGAGAAATATTTCGATGATCCTTCTACTATTACTGAAGAAGAAGTGTTGAGAGCTCTTCGCAATGCAACAGTTCAGATGGCCGTAGTCCCCATGCTTTGTGGGTCTTCTTTCAAGAACAAAGGTGTTCAGACATTGCTTGACTATGTTTGTGCTTTTTTGCCTTCTCCGCTTGATACAGAGAATGTAATAGGTACAAATCCTAATACTGGAGCTGAAGAAGATCGTAAACCAAGTGATGATGAAAAAACATCAGCTTTAGCATTTAAGATCGCAACTGACCCATATGTAGGTCGTTTGACTTTCTTCCGTGTTTATTCAGGTAAAATTGAAGCAGGTTCTTATATCTACAACTCTCGCTCTGGTAAGAAAGAACGCGTTTCTCGTCTGTTCCAGATGCACTCTAACAAACAGAATCCGGTTGAAGTAATCGGTGCTGGTGATATCGGTGCAGGTGTAGGTTTTAAGGATATTCACACTGGTGATACTTTGTGTGATGAAAACGCTCCGATCGTACTTGAATCTATGGACTTCCCGGAACCAGTTATCGGTATCGCTGTAGAACCTAAGACGCAGAAGGATATGGATAAGCTGTCTAACGGTTTGGCTAAATTGGCTGAAGAAGATCCGACGTTTACTGTGAAGACAGACGAACAGACAGGTCAGACGGTTATTTCTGGTATGGGTGAGCTTCACTTGGATATCATTATTGATCGTTTGAAACGTGAGTTCAAGGTAGAATGTAACCAGGGTAAGCCGCAGGTTAACTACAAAGAAGCTATCACGAAGACAGTTAATTTGCGTGAAGTATATAAGAAGCAATCTGGTGGGCGTGGTAAGTTTGCTGATATCATCGTGAATATTGGTCCGGCTGATGCAGATTTCACTTTGGGTGGTTTGCAGTTTGTTGACGAAGTGAAAGGTGGTAACATTCCTAAGGAATTTATTCCTGCTGTTCAGAAAGGCTTTACGAATGCCATGAAGAGTGGCGTTTTGGCAGGTTATCCGCTGGATTCATTGAAAGTTACTTTGGTTGATGGTTCATTCCATCCGGTTGACTCTGATCAGTTGTCATTCGAAATCTGTGCAATGCAGGCTTATAAAAATGCATGTGCTAAGGCAGGTCCTGTTTTGATGGAACCTATCATGAAACTGGAAGTTGTAACTCCGGAAGAGAATATGGGTGATGTTATCGGTGACTTGAACAAACGTCGTGGACAGGTTGAAGGTATGGAATCTAGTCGTTCTGGTGCCCGTATCGTGAAGGCGATGGTTCCGCTGGCAGAAATGTTTGGTTATGTAACAGCTTTACGTACTATCACTTCTGGTCGTGCAACTTCATCAATGACTTACTCTCATCACGCTCAACTTTCTTCTTCTATTGCTAAGGCTGTATTGGAAGAAGTAAAAGGACGTGCTGATTTACTCTAAAATATCTAAAGCAGCAGGCTAGCGAATGACTCTTAGCCTGCCGCTTTATCTTATTATAAATGTATTAATTAAAAAAATAATGAGTCAGAAAATTAGAATTAAATTGAAATCTTACGACCACAACTTGGTTGATAAGTCAGCTGAGAAAATTGTAAGAACTGTAAAAGCTACAGGTGCTATTGTTAGCGGTCCGATACCTCTGCCTACGCACAAGCGTATCTTTACTGTGAACCGTTCGACTTTCGTAAACAAAAAGTCTCGTGAGCAATTTGAACTCTCTTCTTATAAGAGATTGATCGACATCTATAGCTCAACAGCTAAGACAGTAGATGCTCTGATGAAGTTGGAATTGCCAAGTGGTGTGGAAGTAGAAATTAAAGTTTGATAATTAAAAATTAGTGAAATGCCAGGATTATTAGGAAAAAAAATCGGAATGACATCCGTTTTCAGTGCCGATGGTAAAAATGTACCATGCACTGTTATCGAAGCAGGTCCTTGTGTTGTTACTCAAGTTAAAACTGTAGAAAAAGATGGCTATGCAGCTGTTCAGTTGGGTTTCCAGGACAAAAAGGAAAAACATACAACTAAACCGTTGATGGGACATTTTAAAAGAGCAGGAGTAACACCGAAGAGACACTTGGCTGAGTTCAAAGAATTTGGAACAGATTTGAATCTGGGTGATACTATTACCGTAGAGATGTTTAACGATGCTAACTTTGTTGACGTTGTTGGAACTTCTAAAGGTAAAGGTTTCCAGGGTGTAGTAAAAAGACATGGTTTTGGTGGTGTGGGTCAGGCTACTCACGGACAGCACAACCGCGCTCGTAAACCGGGTTCTATTGGTGCTTGTTCTTACCCTGCAAAAGTATTCAAGGGAATGCGCATGGGTGGACAACTTGGTGGTGACAGAGTCACTGTACAAAACTTGCAGGTATTAAAAGTAATCGCGGATCATAACCTTCTTTTGATTAAAGGTTCAATCCCGGGTTGCAAAGGTTCAATCGTATTAATTGAGAAATAATGGAAGTTAACGTATATAACATTAAAGGTGAAGACACTGGGAGAAAGGTTACGTTAAACGAATCTATCTTCGGAATTGAGCCCAACGACCACGCTATCTATTTGGACGTAAAACAGTTTATGGCCAATCAGCGTCAGGGTACTCATAAGTCAAAAGAAAGAAGTGAAATCAGTGGTTCAACTCGTAAGATCGGTCGCCAGAAAGGTGGTGGCGGAGCTCGTCGTGGTGATATGAACTCACCGGTTCTTGTAGGTGGTGCCCGCGTTTTCGGTCCGAAACCAAGAGACTACTTCTTCAAGTTGAATAAAAAAGTTAAGACATTGGCTCGTAAGTCAGCTTTGTCTTATAAAGCTCAAAACGATGCAATCGTTGTCGTTGAGGATTTCACATTTGAAGCTCCTAAGACAAAAGATTTCGTTGCAATGACAAAAAATCTTAAAGTTTCCGATAAAAAGCTACTTGTAATTTTACCGGAAGCAAATAAAAACGTATATTTGTCAGCTCGTAACATTGAGGGTGCTAATGTGCAGACTATCTCGGGATTAAATACTTACAGAGTATTGAATGCTGGGGTTGTTGTGCTTACTGAAAACTCTCTGAAGGCTATTGACAATATCTTAATTTAAAAAGGAGGCTTAAATAATGGGAATTATTATTAAACCGTTGGTAACAGAGAAAATGACTGCAATCACAGATAAGCTGAATCGTTTCGGCTTTGTTGTACGTCCTGAAGCTAACAAACTGGAAATTAAGAAGGAAATTGAAGCTCTTTATAATGTTACAGTAGTTGATGTGAATACTGTGAAGTATGCTGGCAAAAATAAGAGCCGTTATACCAAAGCAGGTATCATCAATGGTCGTACGAATGCTTTCAAAAAAGCAATCGTGACATTGAAAGAAGGAGATACTATTGATTTTTATAGCAATATTTAATAAAAATGGCAGTACGTAAATTTAAGCCCACAACACCGGGGCAAAGACATAAAATTATTGGTACTTTCGAAGAAATTACTGCATCAGTACCAGAAAAGTCTCTTGTATATGGTAAGAAATCATCTGGAGGTCGTAACAGCGAAGGTAAGATGACTATGCGCTACATTGGTGGCGGTCATAGAAAGGTGATTAGAATTGTTGATTTCAAGAGAAATAAGGACGGTGTTCCAGCAGTAGTTAAAACAATTGAATACGATCCGAATCGTTCGGCTCGTATCGCTCTGTTATTTTACGCTGATGGAGAAAAAAGATATATTATTGCTCCCAATGGATTGCAAGTTGGTGCGACTCTGATGTCAGGTGAAACAGCAGCGCCAGAGATTGGTAATGCTCTTCCTCTTCAAAACATTCCGGTGGGTACTGTGATTCACAATATCGAATTACGTCCGGGACAGGGTGCTGCTCTGGTTCGTTCAGCTGGTAACTTTGCTCAGTTGACTTCTCGTGAGGGTAAGTATTGTGTAATTAAGTTGCCTTCAGGTGAAGTTAGACAGATTCTTAGCACTTGTAAAGCTACTATCGGTAGTGTAGGTAACTCTGATCATGGATTGGAAAGTTCAGGTAAAGCTGGACGTTCTCGTTGGCAAGGACGTCGTCCTCGTAACCGTGGTGTTGTAATGAACCCGGTTGATCACCCGATGGGTGGTGGTGAAGGACGTGCTTCTGGAGGTCACCCAAGATCACGTAAGGGATTGTACGCTAAGGGACTTAAGACTAGAGCTCCTAAGAAACAGTCGTCTAAGTACATTATTGAGAGAAGAAAAAAGTAATCTGATTAATTGAGTAAACTATGAGTCGTTCATTAAAAAAAGGTCCATATATTAACGTTAAGCTTGAAAAGAGAATTCTTGCCATGAATGAATCAGGTAAGAAAGTCGTAGTAAAGACTTGGGCCAGAGCTTCAATGATTTCGCCTGATTTTGTAGGCCATACAGTTGCAGTTCACAATGGAAATAAATTTATTCCTGTTTATGTTACCGAGAATATGGTAGGACACAAGTTGGGCGAATTTGCTCCAACTCGTACATTCAGAGGACACGCTGGTAACAAGAAAAGATAACAGGATTTATTTGAAATAATAAAGTAATAAATAATAATGGGAGCAAGAAAAAAAATATCGGCTGAAAAGAGAAAAGAAGCCCTTAAGACCATGTATTTTGCAAAATTGCAAAATGTTCCTACTTCTCCGCGTAAGATGCGTCTGGTTGCAGACATGATCCGTGGTATGGAAGTGAACAGAGCACTTGGTGTTTTGAAATTTTCTTCAAAAGAAGCTGCTGCAAGAGTGGAAAAATTGCTTCGCTCTGCAATTGCTAACTGGGAACAGAAAAACGAACGTAAAGCGGAAAGTGGCGAGTTGTTCGTAACACAGATTTTTGTTGATGGTGGAGCTACACTCAAAAGAATGAGACCGGCACCACAGGGTAGAGGTTATAGAATTCGCAAACGTTCAAATCACGTAACATTGTTCGTTGGTGCTAAAAGTAATAACGAAGATCAAAATTAAGGTAGATGGGACAAAAAGTTAATCCAATAAGCAACCGTTTAGGAATTATCAGAGGATGGGATTCTAACTGGTATGGTGGAAATGATTACGGTGATTCTTTGCTGGAAGATAGCAAAATCCGTAAATATCTTAATGCAAGACTTGCAAAAGCAAGTGTATCAAGAATCGTAATTGAACGTACGCTGAAGCTCGTTACTATTACTGTTTGCACTGCTCGCCCGGGTATTATTATCGGTAAAGGTGGCCAAGAAGTTGATAAGTTAAAAGAGGAGTTGAAGAAGGTTACCGACAAAGATATTCAAATCAATATCTTTGAAGTGAAGAGACCGGAACTGGATGCTGTGATTGTTGCTAACAACATCGCTCGCCAGGTTGAAGGTAAAATTGCCTATCGCCGTGCCATCAAGATGGCTATCGCAAACACAATGCGTATGGGTGCTGAAGGTATCAAAATTCAGATTTCAGGACGTTTGAATGGAGCTGAAATGGCCCGTTCTGAAATGTATAAAGAAGGAAGAACTCCGTTGCACACTTTCAGAGCTGATATCGACTACTGTCATGCAGAAGCATTGACTAAAGTAGGTCTTTTAGGTATCAAAGTTTGGATTTGTAGAGGTGAAGTGTTTGGTAAGAAAGAATTGGCTCCGAACTTTACACAAAGCAAAGAAAGTGGTCGTGGAAACAATAGTGGAAACAACGGCGGAAAGAACTTCAAAAGAAAGAAAAATAATCGCTAAACGAATTTGAATTTTAGGAAACTATGTTACAACCGAAAAAGACAAAATTCAGAAGACAACAAAAAGGCCGTCAGAAAGGTAATGCCCAGAGAGGCAACCAGCTGGCCTTTGGTTCTTTTGGCATAAAGGCTTTGGAGACTAAGTGGATTACAGGCCGTCAGATCGAAGCTGCTCGTATTGCAGTAACAAGATATATGCAACGTCAAGGACAGATCTGGATCCGTATATTCCCGGATAAACCGATCACTAGAAAACCTGCCGATGTACGTATGGGTAAAGGTAAAGGTGCTCCAGAGGGATTTGTGGCTCCTGTGACTCCGGGTAGAATCATTATTGAAGCTGAAGGAGTATCTTACGAAATCGCGAAAGAAGCATTGCGCTTAGCTGCTCAAAAGCTTCCTATTACAACGAAGTTTGTCGTAAGACGTGATTATGATATTCAAAATCAAAATGCGTAAGTGTTATGAAAATTGCAGAAATAAAAGAAATGACTACTAATGATTTAGTAGAAAGAGTAGAGGCGGAAACAGCTAATTATAACCAAATGGTTATTAATCATTCTATTTCTCCTTTGGAAAATCCTGCTCAAATCAAACAATTACGCAGGACTATTGCGCGTATGAAAACAGAATTGCGCGAAAGAGAACTTAACAATAAATGATCAGCTTGATGGAAGCAAGAAATTTAAGAAAAGAAAGAACAGGGGTTGTGTTGAGCAATAAGATGGATAAGACCATCACAGTTGCTGCCAAATTTAAGGAAAAACACCCTATATATGGTAAGTTCGTTAGTAAAACGAAGAAGTACCATGCTCACGATGAAAAGAATGAATGCAATATCGGTGATACTGTAAGCATCATGGAAACTCGTCCTTTGAGCAAGACTAAAAGATGGAGATTAGTAGAAATAATTGAAAGAGCTAAGTAATTATGATACAAGTAGAATCCAGACTTACAGTATGTGATAACAGTGGAGCGAAAGAGGCGTTGTGTATCCGCGTTTTGGGTGGTACAGGTCGTCGTTATGCTTCAGTGGGGGATGTCATTGTAGTTTCAGTGAAGAGTGTTATCCCTTCTAGTGATGTTAAAAAAGGTGCAGTATCAAAGGCTTTGATTGTACGTACAAAGAAAGAAATCCGTCGTCCTGATGGTTCTTATATACGTTTTGATGATAATGCTTGCGTGTTGTTGAATAATGCAGGTGAAATTAGAGGTAGTCGTATTTTCGGTCCTGTAGCAAGAGAACTTCGTGCTACAAACATGAAAGTTGTGTCACTTGCGCCTGAGGTACTTTAATTTGTAAAAGATTTAAGTAATGAGTAAATTACATATTAAAAAAGGCGATACAGTTTACGTAAATGCTGGCGAAGATAAGGGCAAAACTGGTCGTGTATTGAAGGTTCTTGTTAAAGAAGGACGTGCATTTGTAGAAGGTATCAATATGGTATCTAAAAGCACAAAACCGAATGCTAAGAATCCGCAAGGTGGTATCGTGAAGCAGGAAGCTTCTATCCACATTTCAAACTTGAACCCGGTTGATCCAAAAACTGGTAAAGCAACGCGTATTGGGAGAAAAAAGAGTTCGGAAGGAACTTTAGTGCGTTATTCTAAAAAATCAGGAGAGGAGATTAAGTAATGAGTAATACTGCTAGTCTTAAGAAAGAATATGCAGAGCGTATAGCACCTGCATTGAAATCACAGTTCCAGTATTCTTCTACAATGCAGGTACCCGTACTTAAGAAGATTGTTATCAATCAAGGGTTAGGTATGGCTGTTGCTGATAAGAAGATTATCGAAGTTGCAATCAATGAAATGACAGCTATCACAGGTCAGAAAGCTGTAGCTACCATTTCTCGTAAAGATATCGCAAACTTTAAGTTGCGTAAAAAAATGCCGATTGGTGTTATGGTAACTTTACGTCGTGAAAGAATGTACGAATTCCTTGAAAAATTGGTTCGTGTAGCTCTTCCTCGTATTCGTGACTTCAAAGGTATCGAAAGTAAGTTTGATGGTAAAGGTAACTATACCCTTGGTATTCAGGAACAAATCATTTTCCCTGAAATAAATATCGATAGTATTACAAGAATTCTCGGAATGAATATTACCTTTGTAACCTCTGCGGAAACAGATGAAGAAGGTTATGCCTTGCTGAAGGAATTCGGTTTACCTTTTAAAAACGCTAAAAAAGACTAATAGATATGGCAAAGGAATCAATGAAAGCACGTGAAGTAAAACGTGCTAAATTAGTAGCCAAATACGCCGAAAGAAGAGCTGCTTTGAAGCAAATCGTAAGAACAGGTGATCCTGCTGATGCTTTTGAAGCTGCACAGAAGTTGCAAGAGTTGCCAAAGAATTCTAATCCGATTCGTATGCACAACCGTTGCAAACTGACTGGACGTCCTAAAGGTTATATTCGTCAATTCGGAATTTCGAGAATTCAATTCCGTGAGATGGCATCTAACGGACTGATCCCAGGCGTAAAAAAAGCAAGCTGGTAATTATTGTTTAAATATTGTCAGGGTAGTCCTGATTAATTTAATTTATTTTTATATGACTGATCCAATAGCAGATTATTTAACGAGGTTGCGGAACGCGATTGGTGCAAAGCACAGAGTTGTTGAAGTTCCCGCTTCGAACTTGAAAAAAGAAATCACTAAGATTCTTTTTGAAAAAGGCTACATTCTTAATTATAAGTTTGTAGAAGATGGTCCTCAAGGAACTATTAAGGTTGCCTTGAAGTATGATTCTGTTAACAAAGTTAACGCAATCAAAAAGTTAGAAAGAATATCTTCTCCGGGTATGCGTAAGTATACTGGTTACAAAGATATGCCGCGTGTTATTAATGGGTTGGGTATTGCTATAATATCTACTTCCAAAGGTGTAATGACTAACAAAGAGGCTGCAGAACTGAAGATCGGTGGTGAAGTCTTGTGTTATGTATATTAATTAGGAGGAATTAGAATGTCAAGAATAGGAAAATTACCCATTAGTATCCCTGCTGGAGTGACAGTCACTCTGAAGGATAATGTGGTTACCGTAAAGGGACCCAAAGGCGAAATGAGCCAATATGTGAATCCTGCTATCAATGTTGCCATTGAAGACGGACACGTAACTTTAACAGAAAACGATAAAGAAATGCTTGATAACCCAAAGCAAAAACATGCTTTCCACGGTTTGTATCGTTCTTTGGTTCACAACATGGTTGTGGGCGTATCTGAAGGATACAAGAAGGAACTGGAACTTGTTGGTGTAGGTTATCGTGCTTCTAACCAAGGTAACATCATTGAGCTTGCTTTAGGTTATACACACAATATTTTCATTCAATTACCTGCTGAGGTAAAAGTTGAAACTAAGTCTGAAAGAAATAAGAATCCTCTTATTATATTGGAATCGTGTGACAAACAATTGCTTGGTCAAGTTTGCTCTAAAATACGTTCTTTCCGTAAGCCTGAACCATACAAGGGTAAAGGTATTAAGTTTGTTGGCGAAGTAATTCGTAGAAAGTCTGGTAAATCAGCCGGCGCTAAGTAATTCATATAAAATTAGATTATTATGACAACAAAAATAGAAAGACGAGTTAAGATCAAATATAGAGTACGCAACAAAATTTCAGGTACTACTGAATGTCCGCGTATGAGTGTATTTAGAAGTAACAAGCAAATTTATGTCCAGATTATCGATGATCTTTCTGGTAAGACACTGGCTGCCGCTTCTTCTTTAGGTTTGACTGATAAAGTTGCTAAAAAAGAACAAGCTGCTAAAGTGGGTGAAATGATTGCTAAAAAGGCTCAGGAAGCAGGTATAACTACTGTTGTTTTCGACCGTAATGGTTACTTGTATCATGGGAGAGTAAAAGAAGTAGCTGATGCTGCTCGTAACGGTGGACTTAAATTTTAATCATTATGGCAGGAGTTAATAATAGAGTTAAGATTACTAACGATATAGAACTGAAAGATAGATTAGTTGCTATTAATCGTGTTACTAAAGTTACCAAAGGTGGTAGAACTTTTAGTTTCTCTGCAATCGTTGTTGTAGGTAACGAAGAAGGTATCATTGGTTGGGGACTTGGTAAAGCAGGTGAAGTAACAGCTGCTATCGCTAAAGGTGTTGAATCAGCTAAAAAGAACCTGGTGAAAGTGCCTATTTTGAAAGGTACTGTTCCTCATGAACAATCAGCTAGATTTGGTGGTGCTGAAGTATTCATCAAACCTGCATCTCACGGAACTGGTGTTGTAGCTGGTGGTGCTATGCGTGCTGTATTGGAAAGTGTTGGTGTTACTGACGTTTTGGCTAAATCTAAAGGTTCTTCAAATCCGCACAACCTTGTTAAAGCTACAATCGAAGCTTTAAGTGAAATGCGTGATGCAAGAATGGTTGCTCAGAACAGAGGTATTAGTGTTGAAAAAGTATTTAGAGGATAAGGAGGAGATATGTCAACTATAAAGATTAAACAAGTTAAAAGTAGAATTGGTGCTCCAGCTGATCAGAAAAGAACTCTCGATGCACTGGGACTTCGTAAACTGAACCGTGTGGTTGAACACGAAAGCACTCCTTCAATTCTTGGGATGGTAGATAAAGTAAAACACTTGGTTGCCATTGTTAAGTAATTATTTGTTGAATAATAAAACGAAATTACAATATGAACTTAAGTAATTTAAAACCTGCAGAGGGATCTACTAAGACAAGAAAAAGAATTGGACGTGGAACTGGTTCTGGCTTAGGCGGTACTTCTACAAGAGGTCATAAGGGAGCTAAATCAAGATCTGGATACTCTAAGAAGATCGGTTTTGAAGGTGGTCAGATGCCTCTTCAACGTCGAGTTCCTAAATTTGGTTTCAAGAATATCAATCGTGTAGAATATAAAGCCATCAATCTGGATACTATCCAGAAACTTGCTGAAGCTAAGAGCTTGGCAAAAATTGGTGTAAACGACTTTATCGAAGCAGGATTTATATCTTCAAATCAGTTGGTAAAAGTATTGGGTAACGGAACTCTGACTAACAAGCTGGAAGTAGAAGCTCATGCATTCTCTAAGACTGCAACTGCTGCTATTGAAGCTGCTGGTGGAACTGTAGTAAAACTCTGATTCAATGAGAAAAGCTATTGAAACATTAAAGAATATATGGAAGATTGAGGATCTGAGACAGCGGATCCTCATCACCATATTGTTTGTGGCAATTTACCGTTTCGGATCATATGTCGTATTACCGGGTATCAATCCGGCAATGCTGGCAAAATTGCACGAACAAACAAGTGAAGGCCTTTTAGCCTTGTTAAATATGTTCTCTGGAGGAGCATTTTCTAATGCCTCTATTTTTGCATTAGGAATCATGCCTTATATCTCTGCATCTATCGTAATCCAGTTGTTGGGAATCGCTGTGCCGTATTTCCAGAAGCTGCAACGCGAAGGTGAGAGCGGCAGAAGAAAAATGAATCAATATACTCGTTATTTGACGATTGCTATATTGTTAGTTCAGGCCCCTTCTTATTTGCTCAATCTTAAAATGCAGGCTGGCCCTTCCTTAAATGCTTCATTAGATTGGACTCTGTTTATGGTTACCTCTACCATTATTTTGGCAGCAGGTAGTATGTTTATTTTGTGGCTTGGTGAAAGAATTACTGATAAAGGTATTGGTAACGGTATTTCATTTATCATCTTGATTGGTATTATCGCTCGTTTCCCTGATGCTTTGTTGCAAGAAGTTGTATCCAGAGTAGCAAATAAGAGTGGTGGTTTGATCATGTTTATAATTGAAATCGTATTCTTGTTATTAGTGATTGGTGCTGCTATTCTTTTGGTACAAGGTACAAGAAAGATTCCTGTACAGTATGCAAAAAGAATTGTTGGTAACAAGCAATATGGTGGTGCTAGACAATACATTCCTTTGAAAGTGAATGCTGCTGGTGTTATGCCTATCATTTTTGCTCAGGCAATCATGTTTATTCCAATTACGTTTATCGGTTTTTCAAATGTAAATGATGCGGGCGGTTTCTTGCATGCGTTTACAGATCATACAAGTTTCTGGTATAATTTTGTTTTTGCGGTAATGATTATATTATTTACATATTTCTATACTGCAATTACAATTAATCCGACTCAGATGGCTGAGGATATGAAGAGAAATAATGGTTTCATCCCTGGTATTAAACCGGGAAAGAAAACAGCAGAGTATATTGATGATATAATGTCTCGTATTACTTTGCCGGGTTCTTTCTTCTTGGCTTTAGTTGCTATTATGCCTGCTTTTGCCGGTATATTCGGAGTGCAAGCAGGATTTGCTCAATTCTTCGGCGGTACATCTTTGTTAATTCTTGTAGGTGTTGTTCTTGATACACTGCAACAGGTTGAAAGTCATTTGTTGATGAGACACTATGATGGTCTGTTGAAGTCTGGTCGTATTAAAGGACGCGCTGGTGTAGCGGCATATTAATTCTTTAGATTAGAAATGATATTTCTTAAAACAGAAGATGAAATAGAATTGCTCCGTCAGAGTAACCTGCTTGTTGGTAAAACTCTTGCAGAGGTTGCCAAACTGGTGAAGCCTGGTGTAACTACACGTGAGTTGGATAAGGTTGCTGAAGAGTTCATTAGAGATCATGGGGCAACTCCAACTTTCAAAGGATTTCCGAATCAATATGGAGAACCATTTCCCGCATCTCTTTGTACTTCTGTTAATGAGCAGGTTGTACATGGAATCCCAGGGGATATTGTACTGAAAGATGGCGATATCGTATCAGTGGATTGCGGAACTTACATGAATGGTTTTTGTGGTGATTCTGCTTATACTTTTTGTGTAGGAGAGGTGGACGAAGAAATTCGTAACTTGTTGAAGGTAACTAAAGAAGCGTTATATATTGGCATTCAGAACGCAGTGCAAGGCAAAAGAATCGGAGACATCGGGTATGCTATTCAGCAATATTGTGAGTCTCACTCTTATGGTGTAGTGCGTGAGTTTGTTGGTCATGGCATTGGTAAAGAGATGCACGAAGATCCTCAAGTGCCTAATTATGGTAAAAGAGGATATGGACCTTTGATGAAAAGAGGCCTTTGCATAGCGATAGAGCCGATGATAACATTGGGAGATCGACAAGTGATTATGGAACGTGATGGATGGACTGTGAGGACCAGAGATCGTAAATGTGCTGCACATTTTGAACATACGATAGCTGTTGGAGCTGGTGAAGCTGATATTTTGTCTTCATTCAAATTCATAGAAGAAGTTTTAGGAGATAAAGCAATATAATATGGCAAAGCAATCTGCAATAGAACAAGATGGAGTTATAGTTGAAGCATTGTCAAATGCAATGTTTCGTGTTGAATTAGAAAACGGACATGAGATTACTGCACATATTTCAGGTAAGATGCGGATGCATTACATCAAGATTTTGCCGGGAGATAAAGTGAGAGTCGAAATGTCTCCTTACGACTTATCGAAAGGAAGAATTGTGTTTAGATATAAATAAAATAAGATATGAAAGTAAGAGCATCATTAAAGAAACGCACGCCAGAATGTAAGATCGTTAGACGTAATGGCCGTTTGTATGTTATTAACAAGAAAAATCCTAAGTATAAACAACGTCAAGGATAATTTGTTATTTTTGCAAAAAAAATAATTAAGTATATGGCTATAAGAATAGTTGGTGTAGATTTACCTCAGAACAAAAGAGGTGAAATTGCGTTGACCTATGTATATGGAATAGGTCGCAGTAGTTCAGCAAAAATTTTAGATAAAGCTGGTGTAGATAAAGATCTGAAGGTTAAAGACTGGACAGATGATCAAGCTGCTAAGATTCGTGAGATTATCGGTGCAGAGTATAAAGTGGAAGGTGATCTTCGTTCTGAAATCCAATTGAACATTAAGCGATTAATGGATATTGGTTGCTATCGTGGTGTACGTCACCGTATTGGTCTGCCTGTTAGAGGTCAGAGCACTAAGAACAATGCACGTACTCGTAAAGGTAGAAAGAAAACCGTTGCTAATAAGAAAAAAGCTACTAAATAATAATTGTTGATATGGCAAAAAAAACAGTTGCAGCTAAAAAGAGAAATGTGAAAGTAGACGCTAATGGACAGTTGCATGTTCATTCATCTTTCAACAATATTATTGTTTCTCTTGCAAACAGTGAAGGGCAGATTATCTCTTGGTCATCTGCTGGTAAAATGGGATTTAGAGGTTCTAAAAAGAATACTCCTTATGCAGCGCAGATGGCTGCCCAGGATTGTGCAAAGATTGCATTCGATCTTGGCCTGAGAAAGGTAAAAGCATATGTGAAGGGTCCAGGTAACGGACGTGAGTCTGCTATTAGAACTATCCACGGTGCTGGTATCGAAGTTACTGAAATCATTGACGTGACTCCGCTTCCACATAATGGTTGTCGTCCTCCGAAAAGACGTAGAGTTTAATTTACCTTTAACTTACACAATGATCTTGATTTTGTTTTTGGATTACATTTAATTTCTCTCTGTAATCGCGGCTGCAACAAATTAAGTTCATGAATAAACAATTAAATATTTAAAAGAAATGGCTAGATATACTGGACCAAAATCGAGAATCGCCCGTAAATTCGGTGAAGGAATCTTTGGAGCTGACAAAGTTTTGTCAAAGAAGAACTATCCTCCCGGACAACATGGTAATTCAAGAAAAAGAAAAACTTCTGAATATGGTGTGCAACTTCGTGAAAAGCAGAAAGCTAAATACACCTATGGAGTTTTAGAAAAACAATTCCGCAATTTGTTTGAAAAAGCAGCTACTGCTAAAGGTATTACCGGTGAGGTACTCCTTCAATTGTTGGAAGGCCGTCTTGACAACGTAGTATTCCGTTTGGGAATTGCTCCTACACGTGCTGCTGCTCGTCAGTTGGTTAGTCACAAGCACATTACTGTAGATGGTGAAGTGGTAAACATCCCTTCATTTGCAGTAAAACCAGGACAATTGATTGGTGTTCGTGAAAGATCTAAATCTTTGGAAGTAATTGCTAATTCTCTTGCAGGTTTCAATCATAGCAAGTATGCTTGGTTGGAATGGGACGAAGCTTCTAAGGTTGGTAAAATGTTGCACATACCTGAAAGAGCAGACATTCCTGAGAACATTAAAGAACATTTGATCGTTGAATTGTATTCTAAATAATAATTAATTTCATGGCGATATTAGCATTTCAAAAACCTGATAAAGTATTAATGTTGGAGGCGGACTCCAGATTCGGTAAATTCGAATTCCGTCCGTTGGAACCGGGTTTTGGTATTACTGTAGGTAATGCATTACGCCGAATCCTTCTTTCTTCATTAGAGGGTTTTGCTATCACTACTATCAGAATCGATGGTGTGGAGCATGAATTTTCTAGTGTACCTGGAGTAAAAGAGGATGTTACCAACATTATCTTGAATCTGAAACAAGTGAGATTCAAGCAAGTAGTTGAAGAGTTCGAGAGCGAAAAAGTGAGCATCACTGTCGAGAATTCCAGTGAATTTAAAGCAGGTGACATAGGTAAGTATTTGACTGGATTTGAAGTGTTAAATCCGGAATTAGTTATTTGTCATTTAGATTCTAAGTCAACTATGCAGATTGATATTACAATTAACAAAGGCCGTGGTTATGTACCTGCTGATGAGAATCGCGAGTATTGCACGGATGTTAATGTAATTCCAATCGACTCTATTTATACACCGATACGTAATGTCAAGTATGCTGTAGAAAACTTCCGTGTAGAACAGAAGACTGACTACGAAAAGCTAGTACTTGAAATTAGTACCGACGGTTCTATACATCCGAAAGAAGCGCTGAAAGAAGCTGCAAAAATTCTGATTTATCACTTCATGTTGTTCTCTGACGAGAAGATCACGCTTGAAAGTAATGATACTGATGGCAATGAAGAGTTTGATGAAGAAGTATTGCACATGCGTCAGCTGTTGAAAACTAAACTCGTTGATATGGACTTGTCAGTTCGTGCCCTCAATTGCTTGAAGGCTGCTGACGTAGAAACTCTCGGCGACTTGGTACAATTCAACAAAACTGACCTGCTAAAATTCAGAAACTTCGGAAAGAAATCGCTTACCGAGCTTGATGATTTGCTGGAAAGTCTGAATCTGTCGTTTGGAACCGACATTTCTAAATATAAATTAGATAAAGAATAAAAAATGAGACATAATAAAAAATTCAATCATTTAGGTCGTACTGCTTCTCATAGAAGCGCTATGTTATCTAACATGGCTTGCTCTTTGATCAAGCACAAAAGAATCACTACGACTGTTGCAAAGGCGAAAGCTTTGAAAAAGTTTGTTGAGCCTTTGATTACTAAGTCTAAAGAAGATACTACGAACTCTCGTCGTGTTGTATTTAGCAACTTGCAAGATAAGATTGCAGTAACAGAGCTGTTCAAAGAAATCTCTGTTAAGATTGCTGATCGTCCGGGTGGTTATACTCGTATTATCAAGACTGGTAACCGTTTGGGTGACAATGCAGAAATGTGCTTCATCGAGTTGGTTGACTACAATGAAAACATGGCTAAGGAAAAAGTTGCTAAGAAAGCTACTCGTACTCGTCGTTCGAAGAAAGCTGCTGAAGCTACTCCTGCTGCTGTTGAAGCTCCTGCAACTGAAGCTCCTAAGGCTGAAGAACCAAAAGCTGAATCAGCTGAATAATTTTACAGTTATTCTTATAGATATAAAAAAGGCTACCCTCACAGGTAGCCTTTTTTGTTTGTCTGCCGTTTACTAATACTAAGATACATTAAAATATATCTTAATAGAACTTTTCATAGAGAGAATCTGTTATATTTGCAGGTGAATATGGCAAAATTTGTAAAGGTAATATTGTTTCTGTTGCTGACTGTTGCTTTTCATAGCATAGCAGGCAATGTTTCTACTGCGAAAGTGGTGGATGAACAGGAGCGTGCTATTACATATGCAATGAGACAGCATGGGGAAATCAGCGCACCGGATCTTCCTGGTAAGCCAGTGGCTGAACTGAACAACTTGCAAAGCCATCAGATATCTGTAACACGTATTCAACGTGTACAACTTGGAGAATATTTCTTTTCTTTAAAAAATGCGCTACAATGTTGTGCTGATCGTGATAACTCACTTTCACAACACTGGGGGCGGATTTATGGTACAACAACTTCCTATTATTGCCAGCCATCAAGTGAATACTATGTATATACTTTGAGGCGTATAATTATTTAGTAGTCTATTTATTGGTATTGTTTATTTTGTGGTTACTGGTATCTTCTGTAATACCGGTGACTATATCCTTTTTATCTTTATATTTTTACTAATAATTTAAACTTTAAATATTATGGCAACTACTCAAACGATTGATGCTACTATCTTCGCATCTTCACACCCCGATATCGCAAAACGTACAAGTGTTTCAGGAGTTTTAATTTCTTCTGTAATGTTATTGGTCGGTATTTTAGCTTTTGTTTCCACTTTCGAATTGGATGATAAGTCTTCTACGGTTAGTATGGCTTTGATGGTTCTGGGAACAGGTTTATTCCTTATGGGGATTTTCCGTCTCTTCTGGAAATCAAAAGAAGTTATTTATTTGCCAACCAAAAGTGTGGCTAAAGAGCATAGTATATTCTTTGATTTGAAACACATGGATGCTTTGAGGAATCTTGTGAATTCGGGTTCATTCTCAGCAGGTTCGCATATAAAGAGTGAGGCTAGTGGTAATATACGTATGGATGTAATACTTTCTGCTGATAAAAAGTTTGCAGCTGTACAGTTATTCCAGTTTATACCTTATACATATCAGCCAATAACGTCAGTGCAGTATTTCACTGATGAACAAGCTTCAGCGGTAATAGCGTTTCTGACAAAAAGTAAAATGCAGTAAAAGTATCTCTACAAAATCTGTTTGACTTAGTTTTTTCCGACACATTAAAACAGGTAGCTTGAAGTTTTATATTCAGTTTGCTGCTACTAAATAAAGCAGGTTTTGGATGTTACTACAATAGAAAACTTTGATTTTTATACAAGGAATGGGGATTAGTCGTTAATGACGGCGATCCCCATTTTCTTCATTAAGAAGCAGGCATTCATATTTTGCGCAACTCCGTTTCTCATTTGGTAAGAGAAGGTGAGTTCGTTGTTCGTAATGTCAGCTTCGAAACAGTAATTCCGGATATTTTGTGGGAAGGAGTCCACTAAAGTTCCTAGCAACAAGTCATGAGTGGCGATGATGCCATTGGTATTCATGTGCATGAATTGTTTGATGAGGGCGAAAGAACCTTTCTGTTTATCCATAGAGTTTGTACCTTTCAATATTTCATCAAGGATGATGAAAAGTTCTTCTCCTGCTTCAAGCTTATCTATGATTAATTTAAGTCGCTTGAGTTCGGCAAAAAAATAAGATTCGTTGTCGGTTAAGGAGTCACTGGTCCGAAGGCTGGTGACGAGGCGAGCCGGATATATTTCCATCCGCTTTGCCCAAACGGGAGCCCCTATACATGCTAGTAGATAGTTCACTCCTACAGTACGTAAATACGTGCTTTTTCCTGCCATATTGGCTCCTGTGATAATAATAAAGAAAGGACGTCTTTCAATGTCTATTCCGTTGCGTACACATTTGTTGCGATCCATTAAAGGATGCCCCAAAGCTTCAGCCTGCAGATGGAAAGATTGAGCAGCAATGGTAGGATAGATGTAATCCGGATGATTATATGCGAATGTTGCCAGAGAACAATAAGCGTCAATTTCTCCGATGGTTTCTATCCAGCGGGGAAGGTCAGATGCGTGGATTTCTTTCCACTTCTCGATTCGCATCACTTGGCGCAGCTCCCAGAATATCAGTCCATTGAGTATCGTGCTTATTAGCAGATTGCTTCGTTGATCGAGCGCGTTCATCAGTTTTGAAAGCTGGCGTACTGCTTGAGAAGCGGTTTGATTCTGACTTGTAAGTTCCGTTTTTAACTTTTGCAGTATATGACTTTGCATTTCTTTCTGTTCAGTGAGAAGAATCTGGTCAGCGTATGTCGAAAGAATTTGTAGCTTTTCTCCGTAGGTCGTTTGTAGTTTAGTGATTCCTTTAGAAAAAATAGTGCTGAATAATACAAAGCCAACAAACACTCCTCCTGCAATACTGGCCGAGATAATACCTAAAATGGCTAGACCTATACATAAGAAATTAATGATCGTTACCGCTGTCGGGAGGATGCGTAGAAGTGTACGCTTCCGATAATAACTTGGACTGTTTGCCCATTCTTTGATTTCGGTGGTATCGGCAGGTTTTCCTTTATAGAGTAAGCCGAGTAAGCGGATTTGTTGGCGATATTCTAAGTCTGTGGACAATTCATGTATAGCTTCCTGGCGATGTTCAATAGCTTCTTTGTTTTCCAGATGTGCATTGAACCAGTTTGCAAGATGCAGTTTGCCAATAGGCGTTGCAGTGCGGTTGATGTATTGGAAAAGAGAATGTTCGCCAAATACGTCTAAATCAAGAGTGTAGAGATGAGATGGATTAACAAATTCTTTTCCATCATCAAAATCAGAAAAGTCATATTGCATGGCACGTAGCTCCTGCTCATTGATTTCTATTTTCTTTTTCAGAAAGTCTTTTCGGTAGAACCAGAAATTATGGCGTTTTACCAGCCAGATGAATAAGATAAAAGGTAAGATAGCGAAAGCAGAGAGACATAGCCACCCATCAGACCAAAAGATAATGGCATTTGCTACAGCTCCTACGAATAAGATCAGGCGGAGAAGACTGATATAATAGATACGTTTCCGTGCATTCTGTAACTCCAGTTCTGTTTTCTGAATGATTTGCTGATATGTAGTAATGATCTGTTCTTGTTTTTCCATGACAAATTTAATTCTTTTCCACAAAGGTAATATAATTCATGACGGTCGGGATAAGAGCTTGTTTTTGTCGAGAGCAGATTTACTGTTTATTAACGGAAGATAGAAAGGAATAACAAGCTCATATTATGACTTGTCTGGATAATGCCTTTACTAGCTGTAAGGAATGGGGTATATAAGTTCTGTTTCCGTTTAATAAGAGTAGGGGGCATTTCCTGGTAGCAGCTTTTTTTCAATATTTCTTTCCTCATTCTTGCATTTATCCGCTAAAATTTATAACTTTCCACTCGAAAAGGCGTTAGACAGGAAAGGAGGATGCTTATGAAGAAAGGATGTATCTTATGTTTGCTGATAAGCGTGATTAGCCTTCCGTTAATTGCGCAGAATATTATTTATTCCAACCTGAAAGAGTTGCTGGCTCAACATGGTGATACAACAGCCGTGTTGCGTGTAGAAAAACGTTCCAGAAATCAGATTGTATTGACAGGAGGGGCTGATTACCGGATAACGGCCGGTGATGACGAGTCGATGTGTCGACGCTTGAAGAAGCGTTGTTTTGCCGTGCGTGACGAAAAAGGAGATTTATATTTGAATTGTCGTAAGTTGCGCTATAAAAAGTTACGCTTTGGAGCATGGTATGCCCCTGCCGTTCAATTGGGTAAAAATATCTATTTTTGTGCCATGCCTCTAGGTTCGGTTATCGGAGGAAACTTTGTAGAAGAGGATGACGTAAAACTGGGAGGGAATATTGGCGATGCTCTTGCCGCTTCAAGTTTGGTTACGAAACGCGTCTGTTATGAGCTAAATGGTGAAACAGGAAAAGTCGATTTTCTAGGAAAAGATAAAATGCTTCAATTATTGAAGAATTATCCGGAACTGAAACAGGCATATTTGAAAGATGATAGTCAGGAGGCGAAGCATACCTTTAAATATTTGTTGGAGTTGCGGAATAAACAAAAAAAGTAATTTTGTCGATCTCTGTTGGTATAGCAGAGAAAGAGTATGTTCATAATACAATCATGGTCATAGTGATATGATTAGGGTGCGGATTATGCAAATAACACAGAACTCATAGCTTTGATTTAATGGAAAAATCCGCTATCCATTTTAATAAAAGCCCTACTAGTCCGTTTGGATAAAAGACCTGCATTTGTATCTGTATAAAAGCATAAGAGACTCCTGACATTGCCTGTATCTTACCATTCTATTAAGCAGTAAATGTAATAATGCCTTTCTGATAATAAATCTGTTATTTCTCTTGTCTTTTATCTTCTTTTTTTCTATATTGCGAAGAGTTATAAGACTGTATTGCTTACAGTTTGTAATCCTTAATTCTGTTTATTATGAGAATAACTCTTGGCAACACGCTACCTCCTTATCCGGATTTTGTAGAAGGTATCCGGAGAGCTCCCGACCGTGGTTATACACTTACCCCGGCGCAGACCATCACAGCTTTAAAAAACGCTTTGCGTTATATTCCCTCCGAGTGGCACGAACAACTGGCTCCTGAATTTATGGAAGAACTACGCACTCGCGGGCGGATTTACGGATACCGTTTCCGTCCTGCCGGAGACTTGAAAGCAAAGCCGATTGATGAATATCAGGGGCAATGTATTGAAGGCAAAGCCTTTCAGGTAATGATTGACAATAACCTTTGCTTCGATATAGCCTTATATCCCTACGAACTTGTTACTTATGGTGAAACCGGGCAAGTTTGCCAAAATTGGATGCAATATCGACTGATTAAGCAATATCTGGAAGAACTTACCCAGGAACAGACACTGGTTATTGAATCCGGACATCCATTGGGGCTTTTCCGCTCCCGTCCCGATGCTCCCCGCGTTATAATTACCAATTCGATGATGATCGGACAATTCGACAATCAACATGATTGGCATATTGCCGCCCAGATGGGAGTTGCCAATTACGGACAGATGACAGCTGGTGGTTGGATGTATATCGGTCCTCAAGGCATTGTGCATGGCACTTTCAACACCCTCCTGAATGCCGGACGATTGAAACTCGGAATTCCACAAGACCAAGATTTGCGGGGACACTTATTTATTTCTTCCGGTTTGGGAGGAATGAGTGGTGCACAACCTAAAGCAGCCGAAATAGCAGGAGCAGTCTCCATCATAGCCGAAGTAGATCGTTCACGCATTGAAACACGCTACCGCCAGGGATGGGTAGGGCATGTGACTGCAGATATCATAGAAGCATACCGGATGGCAACTGAAGCAATGCGACGTCGTGAACCTTGTTCCATTGCCTATCATGGAAATATAGTAGACCTGCTCGAATATGCCGAGCGCGAAAAGATTTTGATCGAACTATTATCCGATCAAACCTCCTGTCACGCCGTTTACGAAGGCGGATACTGCCCAGCCGGACTGACTTTCGAGGAACGCACACGCCTTCTTCACGAATCGCCGGAGCAATTCCGTCACTTGGTAGACATATCTCTGCGCCGTCATTTCGAAGTCATCAAGAAATTGGTAGCCCGCGGAACTTATTTCTTTGATTATGGAAATTCTTTTATGAAAGCCATATACGATGCCGGAGTAAAAGAAATCTCCTATAATGGTGTTGATGAAAAAGACGGATTTATCTGGCCGAGTTATGTCGAAGATATTATGGGACCCCAACTCTTTGATTACGGCTACGGTCCGTTCAGGTGGGTCTGCTTGAGTGGTAAACACGAAGATCTGATAAAAACAGACCATGCGGCTATGGAGTGTATCGACGTCAATCGGCGCGGTCAGGATCTGGACAACTATAATTGGATACGGGATGCAGAAAAGAATCAACTCGTGGTGGGTACACAGGCACGTATTCTTTATCAGGATGCAGTTGGGAGAATGAAGATAGCCCTCCGTTTCAATGAGATGGTTCGCCGGGGTGAAGTAGGCCCTATTATGCTGGGACGAGACCACCACGATGTTAGCGGTACGGATTCTCCTTTCCGGGAGACGTCAAATATCAAAGACGGAAGTAATGTGATGGCAGATATGGCTGTGCAATGCTTTGCCGGAAATTGTGCCCGTGGGATGAGTCTGGTAGCCTTGCATAATGGAGGTGGAGTCGGTATCGGCAAAGTAATCAATGGCGGTTTTGGTATGGTATGCGACGGTAGCGAACGGGTAGATGAAATACTCCGTTCGGCAATGCTTTGGGACGTGATGGGAGGAGTAGCCCGCCGTTCGTGGGCGCGTAATCCGCATGCGATGGAGACGAGTGAAGCATTTAATGAGTCTCATGCTGGAGATTATCAGATAACAATGCCGTATGTGGCGGACGAAGAATTAATAAAGAAGATAGTTCCATCTATTGTAGGAAAGTAGTCTCACAATATAAGAGAAAGCGTTCCCATAATATGAAGGAATAAATTCCTACAATATATGGAACAGTTTAAACATGCAGTTATTTCGGATAAACGATGTGGCTATTTGATGTAAAACATATAGTTATTCAGTAAAGTATAACCTCTATAATAATAGATATTTGATATGAGTTGGAATAAGATTATTGAATGCGTCCCCAATTTTAGCGAGGGACGTGATTTGGAGAAAATAGATCAGATAGTAGCCCCTTTCCGTGGTAAAGCCGGAGTAAAACTGCTTGATTATAGTAATGATGAAGATCATAACCGTCTGGTTGTCACACTTGTGGGAGAGCCGGAAGCACTGTGTGAAGCAGTAGTTGAAGCCGTTGGTGTAGCTGTCCGTTTGATCAACCTGAATCAGCACACCGGGCAACATCCTCGTATGGGAGCGGTAGATGTAATTCCTTTCATCCCGATTAAGAACACCAGTATGGAAGAAGCCATCGAACTCTCTAAAAAAGTAGCAGCGAAAGTTGCGGAGCTATATAATCTTCCCGTCTTCCTGTATGAGAAGTCGGCTACTGCACCACACCGGGAAAATCTCGCCTCCGTTCGTAAAGGCGAATTTGAAGGAATGGCCGAAAAGATCAAACTACCCGAATGGCAACCTGACTTCGGACCTGCTGAACGACATCCGACCGCAGGTACCGTAGCAATCGGAGCCCGTATGCCACTCGTAGCTTACAATATTAATCTAAGTACAGATAATCTGGAAATAGCCACTAAGATAGCGAAAAATATCCGCCATATCAATGGAGGACTTCGTTATGTAAAAGCAATGGGAGTGGAACTGAAAGAGCGAAACATTACCCAAGTATCCATTAACATGACCGACTATACCCGTACCGCACTCTACCGTGCCTTCGAATTAGTACGTATCGAAGCCCGTCGTTACGGTGTTACGATTGTAGGTAGTGAAATAATCGGTCTTGTACCGATGGAAGCTCTGATTGATACCGCTTCCTACTATCTCGGACTCGAAAACTTTACCATGCAGCAAGTGCTCGAAGCTCGTATCATGGAATAGTCAATAAGAAAATAGAATGAATCACAATTGCTTTATGGCAAACATCATTCTAAAAAACGTCCCATTCATATCTCCATTTATTATATGAACTAATTATGATGAACTATTTATGAGTGAAAACCTAATCATATTTAACGCCCGTATCGTAACCCCCATCGGCTTTTCCGCCCGTAAAGGAGAGGAAATGTCTCAACTGCAAATCATAGAAAACGGAACCGTGGAAGTGACCAAAGGAATCATTACCTACGTTGGTGAAAACCGTGGTGAAGATCGGGATGGTTACTACCAGCACTATTGGCATTATAACGCTCGCGGACATTGCCTTTTACCCGGTTTCGTCGACTCCCATACCCATTTTGTATTTGGCGGAGAACGTTCCGAAGAATTCTCCTGGCGTCTGAAAGGTGAAAGCTATATGTCAATCATGGAGCGGGGAGGGGGAATTGCAAGTACCGTAAAAGCCACCCGGCAAATGAACTACCTTAAACTTCGTTCAGCCGCCGAAAGCTTCCTGAAGAAGATGAGCACCATGGGAGTAACCACCGTAGAAGGTAAAAGTGGCTACGGCCTGGACCGGGACACAGAATTACTACAACTAAAAGTAATGCGCAGCCTGAATAACGCTGAGCATAAACGCGTCGATATAGTCTCCACTTTCCTCGGCGCCCACGCCCTTCCCGAAGAATATGCGGGGAGAAGCGACGAATACATCGATTTCCTGATTCGTGAAATGCTTCCCCTTATCCATTCCGGTAAGTGGGCAGAATGTTGTGATGTCTTTTGCGAACAAGGCGTTTTCTCTATCGAACAATCCCGTCGCCTGCTTCAGGCAGCCAAAGAGCACGGTTTCCTGTTGAAACTCCATGCCGACGAAATCGTCTCTCTCGGCGGTGCCGAACTGGCAGCCGAACTCGGAGCACTGTCTGCCGACCATCTCCTGCACGCTTCCGATGCCGGCATCCGTGCAATGGCCGATGCCGGAGTAGTAGCCACTCTGTTACCTCTGACAGCTTTCGCCTTGAAAGAACCCTACGCGCGAGGTCGTGAAATGATTGACGCCGGTTGTGCTGTGGCACTTGCCACCGACCTGAATCCCGGCAGTTGTTTCTCCGGTTCCATCCCGCTGACCATTGCTCTGGCCTGCATCTATATGCAAATGAGCATCGAAGAAGCCATCACTGCTCTCACCCTGAACGGAGCCGCCGCCCTTCAACGAGCCGACCGTATTGGAAGTATCGAAGTAGGTAAACAAGGTGATTTCATCCTCCTCAATTCCGACAACTATCATATTCTACCTTACTATATAGGCATGAATTGCGTAATCATGACTATTAAAGACGGTATACTTTATCCCGTCGCTTAATAGTTGAGAAACTCTCATTCATTAATCACTTAAAAAACAGAATACCATGTTAGCAGATTTAACCGTAAAAGATTTCTTAGATAAAGTAGCTTGCAGTGACCCTGTGCCCGGTGGCGGTAGTATTGCCGCTTTGAATGGAGCGCTGGCTTCCTCCCTTTCTACGATGGTGGCACGGCTGACCGTAGGAAAAAAAGGATACGAAGTCAGTGAAGAAGTAATGCAGCACGCACAAACCATCACCCTCCGTTTGCTGGACGAATTTATGGCACTTATAGACAAAGATTCAGCTGCCTACAACGAAGTATTTGCCTGCTTTAAACTACCTAAAACAACCGACGAAGAGAAAGCCGCCCGAAGTGCCGCTATCCAGAAGGCAACCAAACAAGCCGCCCTCGTTCCGTTGGAAGTAGCCCGCAAAGCACTGGATATGATGTCCGTTATAGCAGATGTTGCCCGTCTTGGTAACCGGAATGCTGTCACAGATGCCTGTGTAGCAATGATGTCCGCCCGTACCGCCGTATTGGGAGCCTTACTGAATGTCCGTATCAACCTCGGTTCGCTCAAAGACAGAGATTTTGTCCTCCAGCTGCAAACCGAAGCCGATGCCATCGAGCAAACCGCCTGTCAGAGAGAAAAAGAATTGTTGGATGCCGTAAATCAAGACCTGCGCGTATGAGTAAGAATGTATACCATATCGGTTCCGGAGCACTGACCTTCGAAATCATCGAACGAATTATAAACGAAAACCTGAAACTGGAACTAGCTCCCGAAGCCAAGTTACGCATCCAGAAATGTCGCGACTACCTCGACCAAAAAATAGCTTCTTCCGAAGAACCATTATACGGCATAACAACAGGTTTCGGCTCTCTATGCACTAAAAATATATCTCCCGATGAATTGGGAACCCTCCAGGAGAACCTGATAAAAAGCCATGCTTGCAGCGTAGGCGAAGAAATTCGTCCTGTCATCATCAAACTGATGATGCTTCTCAAAGCCCACGCCCTCTCATTGGGACATAGCGGTGTACAAGTTATCACCGTGCAACGCATCCTCGATTTTTTCAATAATGACGTCATGCCAATTGTCTACGACCGCGGTTCCCTTGGAGCCTCCGGCGACCTGGCACCGCTCGCCAATCTTTTCCTTCCTCTGATAGGTGTCGGTGATGTCTACTATAAAGGAAAAAAGTGCGAAGCCATCAGCGTACTCGACGAATTTGGCTGGGAACCGGTCAAACTAATGAGTAAAGAAGGACTAGCCTTGCTGAACGGCACCCAATTTATGAGTGCCAACGGTGTGTTTGCTATGCTCAAAGCCTTCCGCCTCTCGAAAAAGGCCGACCTGATAGCCGCCCTTTCCCTCGAAGCCTTTGACGGCCGTATCGACCCGTTTATGGACTGCATCCAGCAAATTCGTCCCCATCAGGGACAGATTGAGACAGGCGAAGCCTTCCGCAAACTACTGGCAGGCAGCGAACTAATCGAACGCCACAAGGAACATGTGCAAGATCCCTATTCCTTCCGCTGCATCCCGCAAGTACATGGCGCCACCAAAGATGCCATCCGCTACGTTGCCTCCGTACTGCTGACCGAAATCAATTCCGTCACGGACAACCCCACCATCTTCCCTGATGAAGACCGGATCATCTCCGGCGGAAACTTTCACGGGCAACCGCTTGCAATCTCTTATGACTTCCTCGCCATAGCCCTGGCCGAATTGGGAAATATCTCCGAACGCCGTGTCTCCCAACTGATTATGGGACTCCGTGGACTACCTGAATTTCTCGTAGCCAACCCCGGTCTGAACTCCGGCTTCATGATTCCCCAGTATGCCGCCGCCTCCATGGTCAGCCAGAATAAAATGTACTGCTATGCAGCTTCGAGCGACTCCATCGTCTCCTCCAACGGACAGGAAGACCATGTAAGCATGGGTGCCAATGCCGCCACCAAACTCTATAAAGTGATGGACAACCTGGAACATATCCTTGCCATCGAACTGATGAACGCCGCACAAGGCATCGACTTCCGCCGCCCGCAGAAAACCTCTCCCGTTCTTGAGCGTTTCCTCCATGCCTATCGGAAAGAAGTGCCTTTTGTAAAAGATGACATCGTGATGTACAAGGAAATACATAAAACAGTCGCCTTCCTGAAGAGGACACAGATTGAATACTGACAATAAATTGACCCTTTTTCGCTTTTCGTTAATAATGGTGACTGTTATTGCCGGGTAAGTGTCGATTCTTATCGATATTTATCCGGCATTTATTGGCTCCTATCTCTTCTATTAGCGATAAAACTTTACTTCCTATATTCCCTCCTTTTACCTTTCCTCTGTGTTTGTTCCAAATTTCCTATTAACACTTGTTTTCATTTCACTCTATTGAATGATAATAAATCCCAAATGGACTATAAATAGCTGGAAACTTAATTTGTTAATTGAGTTTTCTGTATATCTTTGTTCCGTTTTTCCTTTGGAAATGAAGAGAAAACGAAAACTGCATTTTAATAAAATAGAAAAACGGATGATGACAGAGCATGGAAAGGACGCTTCCCAACGGGTAGAGTTAAGAGAACGGATCATAACGGCGGCAACAGAAGCTTTTACTTCGAAAGGCATCAAGAGTATTACAATGGATGACATTGCAGCAGCATTAGGAATTTCCAAACGTACGCTCTACGAAGTCTTTTCGGATAAAGAATCGTTGTTGAAAGAATGCATACTGAAGGCACAGGCAGACAGAGACAAGTATTTGCAGAAAGTCTTTGAACAGTCGCACAATGTGTTGGAAGTGATACTTGCAGTCTTTCAGAAAAGCATTGAGATGTTTCATCAGACGAACAAACGCTTTTTTGAAGACATTAAGAAATACCCCAAAGTATATGAGATGATGAAGAATCGGCAGGACAGCGATTCGATGAAAACCATGTCCTTCTTCAAAACAGGAGTAGAGCAGGGCATCTTTCGTTCGGATGTAAACTTCGCTATAGTCAATTTGCTGGTACGTGAGCAATTTGATGTGCTTTTGAATACGGACATCTGTAATGAATACCCTTTCATTGAAGTGTACGAATCCATCATGTTTACTTATATACGCGGTATCTCCACCGAAAAAGGAGCAAGGGTACTGGAAGACTTTATACAAGAATATCGCAAGAACCGCATCGAAGACTAGAGTAAAAGTGAGGTTCTATTGACAAACAATTAAGATTAAATTAGAAATTCAGTTTATGAACAAGATGAAAAGATTGACAGGTCGGAAGATCCTTCTGGTAGCTGTGGCATTCTGTGCATTTGGTTTTGCAAAGGCGCAGGACACGCAGACGGAGAAGAATACCCTAACCTTAACCTTAGACAAAGCCTTGGAAATTGCATTGGATGAGAATCCGACAATGAAAGTGGCAGCGGAAGAAATCGCCTTAAAGAAAGTTGCCAGCAAGGAAGCCTGGCAAAGTCTGTTGCCGGAGGCCAGCATTGCCGGTTCCTTAGACCATACAATTAAAGCGGCTGAAATGAAATTGAACGATATGTCGTTCAAGATGGGGCAAGACGGTTCGAACACCGCCAATGCCGGGTTGAGTATTAACCTGCCACTCTTTGTGCCGGGTGTTTACCGTGCTATGTCGATGACAAAGACGGATATTGAACTGGCAGTAGAGAAGTCACGTGCTTCCAAACTGGATCTGGTGAATCAGGTAAGCAAGGCTTATTATCAGTTAATGCTTGCACAGGATAGCTATGAAGTGCTTCAAGGCAGCTATAAACTGGCAGAAGATAATTACAATGTAGTGAATGCCAAATATCAGCAGGGAACTGTGAGCGAATATGACAAGATCAGTGCGGAAGTACAGATGCGCAGCATTAAGCCGAACCTGATTGCAGCAGCCAATGCGGTGACTTTGGCTAAATTACAGTTAAAAGTTCTGATGGGCATCACTGCCGATGTGGAGATAAAGATTAATGATAATCTGACTAACTATGAGACGACCATGTTTGCCAATCAGTTGAAAGAAGAGAATGTGAATCTGAACAACAATACCACCATGAAGCAGTTGGACTTGAACATGAAGTTGCTCGAAAAGAATGTAAAGTCTTTAAAGACGAACTTTATGCCGACTCTTTCCATGAGCTTCTCCTATCAATATCAGTCATTATATAATCCGAATATCAATTTCTTCGATTATAACTGGAGCAACAGTTCCAGCCTGATGTTCAATATCAGCATACCTTTATATAAGGCAAGCAATTTTACGAAAGTGAAATCTGCCCGTATCCAGATGCGCCAGCTCGATTGGAATCGTATCGATACGGAAAGACAGTTGAATATGCAGATTGTCAGTTGTCGCAATAATATGAGTGCCAGCACAGAGCAGGTAGTCAGCAACAAGGAAAATGTGATGCAGGCAAAGAAAGCGGTGGTGATTGCCGAAAAACGTTATGATGTAGGTAAGGGCACGGTGCTCGAACTGAACAGTTCCCAAGTGTCACTGACACAGGCGCAACTCACCTACAATCAGTCCATATACGATTACCTGGTTGCTAAGGCAGACCTCGATCAGGTTCTGGGAAAAGAATAAAGATAGACAACTAAAAAATTACAAGTAAGGAATATGAAAAGAAGTATCCAATTGGTAGCCCTGCTGTTAACTGTGTTTATGGGCTCATGTACAGGTGGAAAAGACAAAGCTGCTGCGGAACATGTGGACGCAAAGCCTATTGTGAAGCTGGCAGACGTAAAAGCCCGCCCCGTAGATCAAATACAGGATTACACAGCAACGGTGGAAGCCGAAGTAAAGAATAATATTGCGCCTTCGTCTCCCGTACGTATCGATCAGATTTTCGTAGAAGTGGGCGACCGCGTATCCAAAGGACAGAAACTTGTGCAGATGGATGCAGCCAACCTGAAACAGACGAAGCTGCAACTCGACAATCAGGAAATAGAGTTCAGCCGTATCGACGAACTATATAAAGTGGGCGGTGCGTCCAAATCAGAATGGGATGCTTCGAAGATGCAACTCGATGTGAAGAAAACCGCTTATAAGAATTTGCTGGAGAATACCTCTTTGCAAAGCCCTATCAATGGTGTAGTGACTGCACGCAATTATGATAACGGCGATATGTACAGTGGTGGAGAACCGGTTCTGGTAGTAGAGCAGATCACTCCCGTGAAACTCCTGATTAATGTGTCCGAAACCTACTTTACGAAAGTGAAGAAAGGTACGCCTGTCGACGTGAAACTCGATGTATATGGTGATGAAGTTTTTACAGGAACCATCAACCTGATTTACCCGACTATAGATGCTACTACCCGTACATTCCAGGTAGAGATCAGACTGGACAATAAAGACCAGCGTGTACGTCCGGGCATGTTTGCCCGTGCCACATTAAACTTCGGAACGGCAGAAAATGTCGTTGTTCCCGATTTGGCAATCGTTAAGCAAGCAGGTTCAGGCGACCGTTATGTATTCGTTTATAAAGACGGCAAAGTGTCTTATAATAAAGTCGAATTAGGTAGACGCATGGGTACAGAGTACGAGTTGAAATCCGGTGTACCTGATAATTCACAGGTTGTAGTTGCCGGACAGTCGCGTTTGGTGAACGGTATGGAAGTAGAGGTAGAAGCTTCTTCTAAATAGAAGGTGCAAACGACCTTTCGCCTAATGCTTTAATTAATTAACCAGATTTATAAAACAACATGAGTTTATACGAAGGTGCGGTTAAGAAACCGATTATGACCTCCCTCTGCTTCCTGGCAGTAGTGATTTTTGGTCTTTTCTCTTTGTCCAAGTTACCTATCGACTTGTATCCGGACATTGACACGAATACAATCATGGTGATGACCGCTTATCCCGGCGCAAGTGCCTCGGATATAGAAAATAATGTGACTCGTCCGCTCGAAAATACGTTGAATGCGGTGAGTAACCTGAAACATATTACCTCCCGTTCTTCCGAGAATATGTCATTGATTACATTGGAGTTCGAGTTTGGTAACGATATTGACGTGCTGACCAATGATGTGCGCGATAAACTCGACATGGTAAGCTCACAGCTTCCCGATGATGTCGAGAATCCGATCATCTTCAAATTTAGTACGGACATGATTCCGATCGTGTTACTTTCCGTACAGGCCAATGAAAGCCAGTCGGCACTTTATAAGATATTGGACGATCGTGTGGTAAACCCGCTGGCACGTATTCCGGGAGTCGGAACCGTGTCTATCAGTGGTGCACCGCAACGTGAGATTCAGGTATATTGCGACCCTAACAAACTGGAAGCCTATCATCTGACTATCGAAACAATCAGTTCCATTATCGGAGCCGAGAACAAGAACATTCCCGGTGGTAACTTCGATATTGGTAGCGAAACCTATGCACTGCGTGTAGAAGGTGAGTTTGATGATTCCCGTCAGTTGGCAGATGTAGTGGTGGGAACACACAATGGGGCGAATGTCTTTTTGCGTGATGTAGCCCGTATTGTCGATACCGTGGAAGAACGTGCACAGGAAACCTATAATAATGGTGTGCAAGGTGCTATGATTGTAGTTCAGAAACAGTCGGGAGCCAATTCGGTAGAAATCTCCAAGAAAGTGGCCGACGCGTTGCCGAGACTTCAAAAGAACCTGCCGAGCGACGTGAAGATTGGTGTCATTGTCGATACCTCGGACAACATTTTGAACACCATCGACAGTTTGACGGAAACCGTTGTTTATGCCTTGCTCTTTGTTGTCATCGTCGTATTCCTCTTCTTGGGACGTTGGCGTGCGACGCTGATTATCTGTATCACCATTCCGCTTTCATTGATTGCCTCGTTCATTTACCTGGCGGTTAGTGGAAATACAATTAATATCATCTCGCTTTCGTCACTTTCTATCGCTATCGGTATGGTAGTGGATGATGCGATTGTGGTACTTGAAAATGTAACGACTCATATCGAGCGTGGTTCCGACCCGAAACAGGCAGCCGTGCACGGAACCAATGAAGTGGCAATCTCTGTAATTGCTTCTACATTGACCATGATTGCCGTGTTCTTCCCATTGACGATGGTAAGCGGTATGTCCGGTGTACTTTTCAAACAGTTGGGTTGGATGATGTGTGCCATCATGTTTATTTCTACGGTCGCCGCACTATCCTTGACTCCAATGCTCTGTTCCCAATTGCTTCGTTTGCAGAAGAAGCCGTCGAAGATGTTCAAGCTCTTCTTTACTCCGATTGAGAAAGCGCTCGACGGACTCGATACTTGGTACGCGAAGATGTTGAACTGGGCTGTACGTCATCGTCCGATTGTGATTGTGGGATGTATCGTTTTCTTCGTTATCAGTTTGCTGTGTGCAAAGGGTATCGGTACAGAGTTCTTCCCGGCACAGGATAATGCCCGTATTGCCGTACAGTTGGAACTTCCAATCGGTACACGAAAAGAGATAGCGCAGGAATTATCTCAGAAGTTAACCAACCAATGGCTGACGAAGTATAAAGACATCATGAAAGTCTGTAACTATACTGTCGGTCAGGCTGACTCCGATAACACCTGGGCATCTATGCAGGACAACGGCTCACATATTATCTCGTTCAACATCAGTTTGGTAGACCCGGGCGATCGTAACGTTTCTTTGGAAACAGTCTGTGATGAGATGCGTGAAGATTTGAAAGCCTATCCCGAATTCAGTAAGGCGCAAGTAATTCTCGGAGGTAGTAATACAGGTATGTCCGCACAGGCAAGTGCCGACTTTGAGGTTTATGGATACGATATGACAGTAACCGATAGCGTGGCAGCCCGCCTGAAACGTGAGTTGTTGAAAGTGAAAGGCGTGACCGAGGTAAATATCAGCCGTAGTGACTACCAGCCTGAATATCAGGTAGACTTCGACCGTGAGAAACTGGCCATGCATGGTTTAAATCTTTCAACTGCCGGTAACTACCTGCGCAACCGTGTCAATGGTGCGGTAGCATCTAAATATCGGGAAGACGGAGATGAATATGATATCAAAGTGCGTTACGCACCTGAATTCCGTACAAGTCTGGAAAGTCTGGAAAATATCCTCATTTATAATGCACAAGGACAATCCGTTCGTGTGAAAGATGTCGGAAAGGTAGTCGAACGTTTTGCACCTCCTACCATCGAACGTAAAGACCGTGAACGTATCGTGACCGTTTCTGCTGTAATCTCCGGAGCTCCGCTGGGCGACGTAGTGGCTGCCGGAAATAAGGTGATAGATAAAATGGATCTTCCGGGAGAAGTCACTATCCAGATTTCCGGTTCGTACGAAGACCAGCAGGATTCATTCCGCGATTTGGGAACACTTGCCATCCTGATTGTCATTCTCGTATTTATCGTGATGGCAGCACAGTTCGAGTCACTGACTTATCCGTTCATTATCATGTTCTCCCTGCCGTTTGCATTTAGCGGTGTCTTGATGGCATTGTTCTTCACAGGCAGTACATTGAGTGTCATGAGTTTGTTGGGAGGTATCATGTTGATTGGTATTGTGGTAAAGAATGGTATTGTGCTTATCGACTACATTACCCTCTGTCGAGAGCGTGGACTGGCGGTTATCAATTCAGTAGTGACATCTGGTAAGAGCCGTCTTCGTCCGGTATTGATGACTACGGCTACCACTGTTCTCGGTATGATTCCGATGGCTATCGGTGGCGGTCAGGGTTCTGAAATGTGGAGCCCGATGGCGATTGCCGTAATCGGTGGTCTGACGGTATCTACTATCTTGACATTGATTTTGATTCCTACTTTGTACTGTGTATTTGCAGGAACAGGAATCAAGAATCGTCGTCGTAAACTTCGCCATCAACGCGAATTGGATGTTTACTTCCAGGAGAATAAAGACAGCATTATAAAGAAATAACAGAAAAGAAATATGAAATCAGTATTGATAACATTCGACCAGGCTTATTACGAACGAATCATGGCATTGCTCGACCGTTTGGGTTGTCGTGGTTTTACCTACCTCGAAAAAGTACAGGGACGTGGCTCGAAGACAGGCGATCCGCATTTCGGAAGCCATGCCTGGCCAAGTATGTGCTCGGCTATCCTGACAGTAGTAGACGACAGCAAAGTCGATCCGTTGTTGGACACCTTGCATAAAATGGACCTGGAAACACAACAATTAGGCTTGCGCGCATTTGTGTGGAACATTGAACGGACCATTTAAAAACGATCCGGTAGATAGATAAAAAGGAAAGGAGAATCTAATAAATAATGTAGATTCTCCTTTCTTTTTGTGGCTTTTGTCTATCTTTGCGGTCGTTTTGGATTTTAGGAACATTATGGAGATAATAAAGAATTATTTGAAATATTCGTTGTGGTTCGTACTGATTGTATTTGCAGCCTTACTCGGGCTTCATTGGCTTCCAGTATTGACTATTGACGGACACACGATGAGGCGTGTAGACCTTTTGAGCGATCTTCGTTACCCCGAATCGGAGACTGCTGCAGCTGATTCGGACAGCATCCCTTTGCCTTCTGTTGTAAAACCGGCTTTTGTAGATACCTGCCGCGCAGGCATGACCTGCATTGAAGATTACAGCGATTCCACCCTTCGGGGGATGACTCCTTTCTACAAAGCACTCGACCGTGTCTCTTCCACTGACTCTGATGACAAACAGGTACACATTGCCGTATTCGGAGACTCCTTTATCGAAGCGGATATATTTACAGCCGACTTGCGCGAAATGCTTCAGAAACAATTCGGCGGTTGCGGTGTAGGTTTTGTTACCATCACTTCCATGACAAGCGGTTACCGTCCTACGGTACGGCATACATTTGGCGGATGGTCCAGCCATGCAGTAACAGACAGTATCTATTTCGATAAGAAGAAACAAGGCATTTCCGGACACTATTTTGTCCCCCGGAACGGAGCTTATGTAGAACTACGCGGACAAAATAAATACGCCTCCCTGCTCGATACTTGCCAACGTGCTTCTATCTTCTTCTATAATAAAGATTCCGTTCTTCTTTCTGCCCGTGTGAACAAAGGAGAAAACAAGAATTACTCTTTAGGCCCTTCTGATGGATTACAACAAGTTCAGGTGGACGGACGCATCGGTTCTATCCGTTGGACAGTAGATCGTGCAGACTCTACCCTGTTCTATGGCTTGGCAATGGATGGAAAGAAAGGAATCATTCTCGATAACTTCTCGTTGCGTGGCAGTTCCGGTCTTTCCCTGCGCGGTATTCCGGTACAAACGTTGAAGCAGTTTAACCGCCAGCGTCCTTACGACCTGATTATCCTCGAATATGGCTTGAATGTAGCTACCGAACGGGGACGCAATTATGATAATTACCAGAAGGGATTGATTACAGCTATCGAGCATCTGAAAGAATGTTTCCCACAAGCGGGAATCCTGTTATTGAGCGTTGGCGACCGTGATTATAAGAACGAAAACGGCGAACTCCGTACCATGCCCGGTGTCAAGAATCTGATTCGTTATCAGCAGAACATTGCTGCTGAAAGCGGCATTGCATTCTGGAATATGTTTGAAGCAATGGGCGGAGAGGGCAGTATGGCAAAACTCGTCCATGCCAAACCCTCTATGGCGAACTACGATTATACGCATATAAACTTCCGTGGCGGTAAGCATTTGGCAGGATTGCTTTATGAAACCATGATCTATGGTAAGGAACAATACGACAGGAGGCGTGCTTATGAGAAAGAGTAACCTGCTGTCCATCTTTATTCTCATTCTCGCCGGTATGTTGAGTGTCCCTTGTTTTCTTACAGAAACAATCGCGCAAGACCGTATGCCTGTATGCTCTCCATTGGGAAAGACTGCAAAGCGGATAAAGCCTTTACGGGAAATGAACTGGGCGAATGATACGATCAACGTACAAGTAGCCTTCCCTGCTGCTTTTCGCGAAACCGGACGGAATGAGATTATTGACAGCATTGCTCTGCTGGCTCCCGTCTTTGAACATCTCCGTCAGGTACGTGCAGGACTCTCCGAAGATACAGTCCGCATCGTTCATATTGGCGATAGCCACGTGCGTGGACATATCTATCCCCAAACCACCGGTGCCCGTTTGACAGAAACCTTTGGTGCCATTTCTTATATTGATAAAGGCGTCAACGGAGCTACTTGCCTAACATTTACCCATCCGGATCGTATTGCCGAAATTGCTGCCTTGAAACCTGAATTGCTGATTCTCTCTTTCGGAACCAATGAAAGCCATAACCGGCGTTATAATATAAATGTGCACTACAATCAGATGGATGAACTTGTGAAACTGTTGCGCGACAGTCTTCCTAACATCCCCATTCTTCTGACTACCCCTCCCGGTTCCTATGAAAGTTTCCGGCAACGGAGGCGTAGACGCACGTATGCCATCAATCCCCGTACGGCAACAGCAGCGGAAACCATCCACCGTTATGCAAAAGACCATCGCCTGCTCGTGTGGGATATGTATGATGTAGTCGGAGGGAAGCGTCGTGCCTGCACCAACTGGACGGAGGCAAACCTGATGCGTCCCGATCATGTACATTATTTACCTGAAGGATACATCCTGCAAGGAAATTTATTATACCAAGCACTTATACAAGCATATAATGACTATGTTTCCCATTGATATAGATTTCAGTAGACTAAAAGAGGTACTTACCTACGATCCGCAAGCCCCGATGATATTCAGCAGCGGTATCTTCCTTTGGCTGTTCGCTGCTTTCATGGTAGTGTATGTGTTGTTACAACGTAAATACACTGCCCGTATCTTGTTTGTCACCCTCTTTTCTTATTATTTCTACTACAAGAGTAGCGGCACATACTTTTTCCTGCTTGCTATAGTCACCGTTGCCGACTTCTTTCTTGCACAGCTAATGGATCGTGCAGAGGGGTATTGGAAACGTAAAGGATTAGTAGTTTTGAGTCTGAGTATCAATCTGGGACTTCTTGTCTATTTCAAATATACCAATTTCCTGGGTGGAGTGATAGCGTCATTGATGGGAGGAGAGTTTACCGCTCTTGATATATTCCTGCCGGTCGGTATCTCCTTCTTTACTTTCCAGTCGCTAAGCTACACCATCGACGTTTACCGGAGGGACATAAAGCCATTGACGAATCTTTTGGACTACGCTTTCTATGTATCTTTCTTCCCCCAGTTGGTGGCAGGACCTATCGTGCGTGCCCGCGACTTTATCCCGCAAATCCGGAAACCTCTCTTTGTTTCGCAGGAGATGTTCGGCCGCGGAATCTTTCTGATCGTATCCGGTCTTTTCAAGAAAGCCATTATCTCCGATTATATCAGTATCAACTTTGTAGAACGTATTTTTGATAATCCTACTCTCTATTCAGGTGTTGAGAATCTGATGGGAGTGTATGGTTATGCTTTACAGATTTACTGCGACTTTTCCGGATATAGTGACATGGCTATCGGTATCGCTTTATTGTTAGGCTTTCATTTTAATCTCAACTTTAATTCTCCTTATAAGTCTGCCTCCATTACCGAATTCTGGCGTCGTTGGCACATCTCTTTGTCCAGTTGGCTGCGGGATTATCTGTATATTTCTTTAGGAGGAAACCGAAAAGGTAAGTTCCGGCAATATCTGAATCTTATCATTACCATGTTTCTGGGTGGATTGTGGCATGGAGCATCTTGGAACTTTGTTCTTTGGGGAACCTTCCATGGTGTTGCTTTAGCATTGCATAAAATGTGGATGACCATCACCGGACGTAAGAAAGGAGAACAAAGTCATGGTTGGCGGCGTGTGTTCGGAGTGATTATTACTTTCCATTTTGTCTGCTTCTGCTGGATTTTCTTCCGTAATGCCGATTTTCAGAACTCAATGGATATGCTGGGACAGATATTCACTACTTTCCGTCCGCAACTGTTCCCACAGTTACTTGAAGGATATTGGAAAGTATTCGCATTAATGTTGCTCGGCTTCCTGCTTCATTTTGCTCCCGATAGTTGGGAAAATGCAGCTTGTCGGGGAGTGACCCGTTTACCGTTCGTAGGAAAAGCAGTATTGATGGTAGCTTTGATTTACCTTGTTATTCAGATGAAGAGTTCGGAGATTCAGCCGTTTATCTATTTCCAGTTCTGATTGGTTTCTCTTGTGTGGAGATATGCAACAAAAGCTATGAGTAAATATCTCATAGCTTTTGTTGCATAAAGTAGAATCTCTTAATTCTATAGAGTATATACTTCTATTTGATCTAATACAATACCTTCATCCAAGGCTTTTATAGCTAATAGATGCTTTTTCTTCTCTTTCACAGGGAATGTTACCTGTCGGATAGCTTGATTGCGTAAAACATTCTCTTTCCATTCTTCGCTGCGTCCTTTGGTTTCATAAGATATGACTGAAGATTCTTTCTTATCTAGTGAAATAGAGAATCGTAGTTGCCCACTATTCATTGGATGATTGGGTAATAGCCGTATTTCTATCTTTATGGAGTCGGTCGGACAGTGATCAAAGTTGAAAATTAGCTCCTGACCTTTTTTCAACATTGCTGCTTTTCCTTCGTATCCTAGTTCTTCACAGAGAATCGGAGTACCTTCAGTACATTCTGAACCATTCCATTTATAGAGACTTTGCCCTCTTTCCGCTAGCGGCTCGCTAATATATGATCTGTCTACAGGTTCAAATACAGGCAGTCTGCGTGGTTGGTGGTCCATCATGCGATGCCATTTTCCATTGTTATTGATTCCTGTATTATAAATACGGGTTAATGATACAATGCTGTCATACGCGGCATCACTTTTGTCCCAGTTCATTTCGCCATGTCGTGCCAATTGAGCATATAGCATTTTCTTATTCATTTCAGCAGCAGCTTGTACCGGGTATTTCACTAAATGAAAATAAGTATCTTGCCTGTTTGGTTCGATTAGTGCAGTAAGGTTCTCTACTTTGTCGGATATGGACAGATAATCTTCCAAACGTTTGTTAATATATTGTTTGCTCCATGGCATGTCTTTGACTATCCGATAGGCATTGGTATGGTATTCTTCCTCCCGGGTATTTCCCATAAATTCAGGTTTACGGATATAGGCTAAGCGATAATGTTCCTGCATAACAGGAAGTAGCTTTTCCCCAATAGAATTACCAAATTCACGTTTCAGAAACTTTCCTAAATGGTTACTGATTCCTTTTTGAACGACTTCATCTATGTTCCATGCCATATCCAGAAAAAGCTCCGTTTGATATTCTATGGGTTTAATATCTCCTACGTTCAGTATCCACATTTTCTGTATGCCGTGCTCGTATGCCTCTTTCATTTGCTGGTATAATAAAGCCGGACTGAATGTTCCCAGCCAAAGATAATCGTGAGGGCGTCCCCAATAAGAAACATGATAATAAATTCCGTTCCCTCCTTTGCGGGTGCGTTCTTCGTCGCTTGGGAAGTGACGTATATAACCATAATTATCATCACACCACATTAATGTAATATCTTCCGGTACTTGTAATCCTGCACGATAAATGTCAAGTACTTCTTTATAAGGAATAAACACTTGAGGAACAGATGTTACATCTTTATTAACGTATTCTTGCAATAAATGGCGTTGATCTTTTAAAACACGTTCCAATATCACCTTTTGTTCTTCTATAGTTTTGGCACCTTGCATCTGACCATCATGCACTCCACGCATGCCAACAGTATAGAGAATCTCTTGCCCGGCTACTTCTTTTACCCTGTCTTCCCAGAAACGATATACCGAGTTGCTATTATTTACATAATCATAATCACCTTTTCCTCTGCGGCTCCATTCTCCGGCGGCATTACATGCCATAGGTTCACAATGGGACGAGCCGATGTAAATGCCAAACTTCTCGGCTATTTCGCGATTTCCTTTTGTCAGGAAGAAAGGAACGGTACATTCGTGCATGGCAGGCCAATATGTATTAGCACGTAATCGTAAGAGTAGTTCAAAGATACGCTCATTCGTACGCGGCCCGATACGACCTGCTTTATACCACGGTTCGTAATTTAGACTGCTCCATTGCATCATCCCCCAGTCTTCGTCGTTAATGAATATACCGCGATATTCTACAGAAGGAGATTGCAACATCTTAAAGCCAGCTTCCAACTGGAAAGATGCTCTTTTTTCCGGAATGGCATCTGCCCACCATTCCCACGGAGAAACTCCTATCAGTCTGGAAATCTCCATAATGCCATAGGCTGTCCCGTGCTTGTCACTTCCGGCTATGACTAGCTTTCCTTCTGCTGAAACAGTGAGTAGAAATGCCTGTTTCTTATTACTTAGAACAGAAGTGTCGATTCCATAGTCTGCAAACAATGAACTTTTTCCAACTGTACCGACAATGATGTCTCCCTTTTGAGTGTCTTTTGTTGTTGGTGATGAAAATACAGCCAAGCAATCACGTTTGAATAATTCCAAGGCGGTCTGTACCACTTGTTCTTCCGCCGGGTCACAAGCAATTGTGATTGTTTTTTCTGCTTGTAAATTAAAAGATGCCTGCGCCCAAATGTGTGGTGCGAGTACTAAACAGAGAAATCCTGCTAAGTATCTTTTCATGTGAAAATAATATTTATGTATCTTTTTAGATTTCATCATACTATAATTATTGGAAAGAAAGAATGCGATCTATCGTGACAAATGTATTGTCGCTTCCATAGATCGTTTTTGTTTTGTCTGTCCATACAGGCTTTATACCACTTACCTCAACCAACAAGGTATATTTGTCTTTGGTGAGTTTCGGGGTAATGATACGAGTAGCTTTTTCTGGATATTTACTGTAGAAATCCACTAATGAAGAATAGATCGTATCATTTTGGGTGTTTACTATACTCACTTTGGCGTAACCACTGTGCCTGTTAGATTCTCCGATAACGGCAACTTGACTTCCTTCGAAAGACACTTTCAGTATGCCTCCTTTTGTGTTTGAAACGAGTCTTCCTTTAGCCTCTTTCCAATCATTGGTAAACTTTATCTGTTTTACAGGAACAGTCTTTCCATGCGATAGAATATCTACAGGTTTTATGCTGTTAATATCCCAATATTGCCAGTATTCCGGTATGGATATTTGTGTCCCTTCCACTTCTATAGGCATCCATACGTAGGTAGCGGCCGAGGCTTGATGAGGATAAGACCATCGATCACCCATATACATTGGTATGGTATCATTTCCCCGTTTCAATGGGAAAACAAAAGTGCTTTGCGAGTTATATGTTAGTTTTCCTTCCGGACAAAATACTCCTTGTTTCGTCCATGGTCCTTCGATCTTTGGAGCTGTAAAATAAAAATTATCGTTTTTCTCCCAGCTTGTAAGGTTGGAGTATAGCATATAATACATGCCGTTTTTTTTGAACATGGCAGGTGATTCGCCTGAACCTTTGACATGGGCTACTTGTGTTTCTATAGAACGATAGTCGTCACTTAACTTATAGATAGGACCATGATGAATAAGTAGATAACCTTTACCGTCCGTGTCTTGAAAAGTACCCATATCCCAACGTTTGATAGGATTACCTTTATAAAGTAATGGTCCTTGTAGCTTGTATTCTCCGTTAATTGTTTTACAAGTAGCGTAACCAATATAGGGATCCTTATATCCCATATCATCGGCGTGCATGAACATAACATATTCACCAGTAGAGGGACATTTCATAACTTTTACACGTTCACCCACACGATTAGGACCTAATATTCCGTCGGGTTGCAAGGGTAATACCACCCGTTCAAATCTCCAGTTTACCAGATCATCCGACGAATAGCAAGAGAACCCCGGGAAAGCGTTGCTTTGGTCGGATTTCCATTCTCCGAAAAGATAATACCGTCCATTATCTTCTACGATGCAAGCTCCATGTGCATTGACTATATCACCATTGTTGTCAAACCAGGGAAGTCCATTACATACAACCTTTTCGGAGTTTTGTGCGAAACATATCGTTCCGGTTCCTCCAAAGAGGAATAATAATAAAAAAATGATTTTCATGATACTTACTGTTGCCATGTTAATTAAAAACTAATATCTATCACTCCACCGTACGGATTAAAGTCGAATAATATTTCATCTCCAACCATTTTTACGGTTAACTTTTTGTTATCTTGCTTTACTCTGATTTTTGTTTTACTGCCATCATTCTTTATCACCATTGTCAATGGTTCCGAGAATAATTCTGGTATCAATGCCAAATATGGAACTATTTTATAAGATGATTTCTCTTTCACAATACTCAGTTGGATATTCCTTCTTTCTTTGATGTAGGCTCCTACTTCGGCAAATGTTCCTGTCCAGATTTTATCTTCTTGTGCTTTCACCTTTTTTAGATGGTTCCAAAATATATCCGGTTGTGAGAAATTGTCGTATCCATGTGTTATTCCATGTGTCATACTGACACCCCAACCCTCTGCAATAAGAAGTTCATCAACCCATTTCTCCAATATTTCAGGTGTTCTTTTGCTTTTCTCTCCTCCCAAGGCATATTGCTCCGTACGTGTAGCTATTTTACCTTCAGACGCAATACTAAGTATTCTGTTGTCAAAATAATTTCCTGGATAGCAGAACGTTTTTGGTCTTTTCCCTATATAGAGTTGTATAATGCTGTCATTTTTGTCAATTTCTTCTCTTATTTTTTCATAACTAAGATGTTTGAAATTAGGATGCGACCAACTATGGTTGGAAATCTCATGTCCTTTGTCAGCCATTTCTTTCATCTGTTTCCAAGTCATGCGAGACTTTCCCAAGTTGGCCTCTTTATATTCGATAATTTTTCCACATATCCAGAAAGTTCCTTTTAATCCTAATTCTTCCAATTTAGGATATACCATGGTATAATGTTCTTCTAAACCATCGTCAAATGTATAACTGATAGCACATTTTTTATTATTTTTATAATCGGCTACATATATATCTGTATCGTAGTGACGGAGATATTTACCTAGATCCGGTACAGCTTTTCCTATTGCTTCTGCCGCTATCCGGGCAATGACTTTACTGCCGTATATGTTTAAATGGGTGTTGTCTGTCTTACCTTTCGGATAACGGCTATATTTGCCGATAGGTACCCACATGAATAGTTTTTTAGATTTTTCCGGTCCCATTTGCGAAACTAGATCATGCGTGAGCCGGGCCATATCTATAAACGGTACATTCATCTCTTTTGCCACTTTGCGTGGTGAGTTTATATATTCTCCGTGTGAATTGACAAGAATATTACCTTCCTTTTCATATACATATTGAAACTTTATGTTCGGGCTCGGAGGATAGTTACGTCGCACAATAGAATTCATTAAAATAGGTTTAGCGCCTTTATCACGTGATTCTCGGATAAATTTTCGTAAGTTATCATCGAATGAGCTACCGGGTAGAGTATGCAATGTCGTGTCTGTTTTTTCATCATTATGTCCGAACTGGATAATTACATAATCTCCGTCTTTTAATTTTTCGAGTACGGTTTGCCAGCGTCCTTCGTTAATGAAGCTTCGTGTACTACGGCCACATGCAGCATGATTGTCTATTGAAACGTCTTCTGTAAAGAAGCGGGATAGCATTTGTCCCCATCCACGTTCCAGGTTTCCTTCTCCGACAGTTCTGTCTGCCATGGTAGAATCGCCTATCATGAAAATGGTGACAGGCATATCTTTTTTCGGACTAAAGCTAGAAAGAAGAAGGAGTGCAAGTAAGGATAAAAATATCTTGGACTTCATTTTTTATAAATATGATCAGATTTAAAAGAGGGAGTGTACTCATGCATGAACAATTCAACAGATTGCTATTGAAATACACCCCCATTTTCCCAAAAAACATCTTACCTTAAATCTTTTTATTTTTCGGCAGGAAGATTGGCTGTTGTAGGCCAATAGGGATTTTGGTAGAGAGGTGACTGGCTAAGTGACTGCCCGTCTACAGATGTAATAAGAAGTTCTCCTGCTCCTATAGGTTCTAAGTAATGAGCCATTTTCCAAGTATAACCGTAATAACCGTTTTGTGTTTTGCGTACTTGGAACGGGCGCACATATTCGCTGTTGCTTGCCGGAGACATATTAGCTTTGGTAGAACCGTCGGTAATAAGTTTTCCACTGGCATACAAGCTTTCCATAGGAGTATTCCATAAATGAATTCCTTCTGGTATATAGGGCTTGCTGATGAGTTGGTCCATTGCACGCCAACGGCATAAATCCATATAACGAAACCCTTCGGAGAGTAACTCGCAGCGTCGTTCACGTCTTATGTTATAAAGAATTTTGTCAGTGAGCAGACTACCACCCGAATAAGCGCCCCAGTCATTTGCTGCTTCCTTATTCATATCCGTAGTCTCTATGGTCTTGTCAATATCATTGCTCATACCTGCATTGCGGGTTCTTATTAATCTCCAGTATTCTTTAGCCGTATCATCAAGACGTCCTCTAAGTTCATAACTCGCTTCTATATAATTGAGCAAAGCTTCTACCGAACGCATCATTATATAGCCTGTAGAACCTGAATTTATATCTGGATATTGTGCTGCATCTTGAGAACCTCCTTTACGTATGGTGTAGCCTGTCACGTAATGTTTCTGTCCGGTAGCATCGGTGAAATTGGGCGCAGGTACGGTTTTGTCTATACCAGCTTTCACAGTGCCTTTAACATTGGTTTGCCCATTCACTTTCAAGAAGAGAGTCAGCCGCGGATCGCGGTTTACCACTACAGTAGCCAACGTGTTATCTCCTTTGTAGAGGTCGGTGTTGGAAAGCGGCTTGCCATAGTCATCATTTTGAATATGCGTGTATACTGGCGTGCCGTCATTCATCAGGAAGTTTTGTACACATCCACGTGTTAGTCCAAGTCCCCAGTTGCCATCGGTGGCACCGGCATTTATTTGATGCATACGTACACCGGAAGCGAACTGTCGCCAGAAAAGCACCTCTTTTATACTTGAAAGGTTTACAGTACAATACATATTATAATAAGGATTTGTCACATTGGCATAAGCACCGTCCTGATAGTATCCTGTATTTTTTATAAGCTCATTTTTATATGCATCGCCCACTTCCTTTGCTGCATTCATGGCTTGCTCCAGAAACCAATTACTTTGAGCTTCTATGCTTCCTTTCGGGAATTGATAATCAGCACTGTAATCTTTCTTTTTACCGGGCCATCCTTCACCGCCGGGAACAAAAGCCGATCCTTTGAAGTATTTTAGCCATGTACCTTCATAGAGGGCTACACGACTTTTCAACAGCATCACTGAATGATAATTCAGACGGGTAGTGATAATATCGTTGCCCTGCATATAACTGGCGGCTTTATCGAGATCAGACATGATAAAACGGGCTACGCTATCTCTTGGCATTCGTTTACTCGCTTCTATCAGTTCTTCACGATTATCATTCAGAGGTTCTGTAATAATGGGGAAATCACCAAATTTCTGGTAAAGCCTGAAATATTCCACAGCTCTCAAAGCATACATTTCGCCTATCAGATGTTTTATATTTTTCAATGTTCCGGTAATAATATTCTCTGTTCCATTGATATCATTGCCATAGCGAGGCATGACGAAACTTAGGAATGCATTGATGCGATAGATGTCGGCAAAGTCCCAGTTCGCATTATCCTGTGCCACTCGCCAGCCACCCTCATAGTAGCGTTCGGGAGCAGTTTCGGGTATTTGGTCGTCACTAATGTCTACCTCTGTCTTCGGGTCATAATACCCTTTGCTCATAAGTGTAAATACACTTTCATAACTTTTCAGTGTATAAGCTTCAAGCTGAGATTCAGTTTTAAAATAAGCTTCCGGAGGAATTGTTGATGACGGTTCTTTGTCTAAATAATCATCACACGAGCAGAAACCTGCGACAATCAGCAATGTGAAAAAGAGTTTATATAAAGTTTTCATATTCGATAGATAAGTTATATAATAATTATTAGAAAGTGACATTCAGTCCGCACGACCATGTGCGTGAAAGAGGATAAGCATTACCACCGACGCCACCAGAACAGGTTTCCGGGTCAAACAGCTTGCTAAGCGAGGTGATGGTGAATACATTTTCTGCCGAGACAAATATGCGGCATTTCGAGATATTCATTTTTTCTATCCATGCTTTGGGCAATGTGTAGCCTAGTTGCAAGTTCTTTAATCGGACATAGGCGGCATTTTGCATATATCGGCTTTGTATATACTGATTTTTATATCCTTTTTCGTTATTGAAAAGAGGACGTGGGTAATAGCTGTCAAGATTTGCCGGAAGTTTATATCCGTCAAGACCTGTTTCTTCAGTGCGGAAATAATTCTGATGTTCCGTGAATCCGATAATCCAGCTCTCTCCCTGATTACCCGGTACTCCCCAAAACATTTGCCCTGGTCCCCATGAGGTACTATGATTCATAATGCTGTTACCTGCCGGCCAAAAATCATGTTTCAACACCCCTTGCCAGTAAGCCCGAATGTCAAATCCTTTCCATGAGGCGTTCATGTCAAGGCTGAAGAAGAAATGAGGATTACTGTCACCTAAGATTTTCAAGTCACCATGATCGCTGGTAGTCATAGCTCCCGGTGAAATTTGCCCGTCTCCATCAAGGTCTTTATACATAATATCGCCAGCTCCCCAGTTATCTCCTATAGCGCTCTGCCCACCATTAGGCAAAGAAGCGAGGTGTGCGTTCATTTCTTCCTGGCTCTTGGCTATACCAATCGTTTCATATCCCCAAATAGTGTTAATTTTGTAGCCTGATACATATTGCCAGAGGTCGTAAGTGCTGGAACTGTAGAATGATCCTGTCATATTTCCGGGATAACTGTCTATATAGGTTTGTTGGTCCGATAGTGAGAGTGTTATTCCATAATTGAACCCACAACGTAGTCTGTCTCTCCATGAAATCTGAAATTCCCAGCCACGTGTTTTAAGATCGCAATTATTGGTTTTTGGAGAAGAAACTCCGAGGGTAGCGGGCAATTCGGGGGCTGGTCCCACCATGTCTTCCGTTCGACGGATGAAGTAGTCAAAATATCCGCTAAGACGGTTGTTGAAGAAAGAGTAATCGAGACCTACGTTCCATGTTTTTACTTTTTCCCATGTCAGAGCAGAGCTAACAAGCGAGCCTATACTTGCTGTGTTGGGGGCTATACTGTTGTTTAACCATTGTCCGTTGAGAACCCCTATGGACATACTACGGTAAGTGGGATACCAACCAGATGTGTTTTGGTTACCGAGAACACCATAAGAGGCACGTAATTTTAGTTGGTCTATATTACTCCGCAGATTTTCAAAAAAAGGTTCCTCGGCCATATTCCATCCTGCCGAGAACGAAGGGGAAAGTTGCCAGCGATTGCCTCTACGGAAGCGGGAAGTTCCGTCATAACGCAAGTTACCTTCTACTAGATAACGGCTTTTGTAATCATAGTTCAGGCGTCCGAAGAAACCGGCAGTTGCCCAATCTTGACTATACCCTTTTACTTCGCTGCCTATGTCAGCATCTTTACTGTTTTTTCCCGTTGTAAGATCGAATTCAGGTCTTTCAGGATCTTGAAAACCATATTTTTTTGCATTGAAATCATGACGTTTGGTATTCTCTGTCTGGAATCCGGCCATTACTTTCATGTTATGGCTGTTATTGAATGTATGTGAATATGTACTGTGAATATTCAGGTTTAAGTAGTTGTTTTGGAAATATTCTTCCTTTAGATATTCATTCTTTCCACTTGCGCTATTTACTGCTGTAGCTACTCCTGTAGGACCGTATTGATAAGCAGTCAGCCGGTTCTCTTTGTTGTTCTGATGCTGGATGTTGTAGTTTAGTTCTACATTAGTCACCCAGTTTTTAATTGGTTCTATGGTTGCGGTGGCCTGATAATAGAATCTGTCGGTACGTTTGTTGGTTTCACCGCCATCACGCAATTGTAACGCCGGAGAGTAGTACAAGTTCCCATTGGGATCGTAAAGTGCCTGATATGGGCGTGCTGTCTGTATCAATTGAATGTAAAATGTATTGCCATGATCGAAATAGGTAGGGCGGAATACATCATTACGGGTAAGGCGTGTGGACAGGCTTAGTTTCAACCACTTTGTCACTGTTGCGGAAAGTTTGGCAGTGGCATTGAATCGGTGTATGCCGTCATCACCGAAATTGAGCAGCCCTCCCTGATTCAAATAATTGAAAGAACTGTAATAGGTTATGTTTTTGGAACCACCTGTCACAGAGACATTATGTTCCTGTGAAAAGACATTATCGCTATATATTTCATGAAAGAAGTCATTGTTGAAATAGGAGGTACCATCCCAAGCATCAGGATTTGATGAACTGGCTTTCCACCCCTCGTTGGTTCCTGCCTGATAATCCAGCATATTTTGCAAGGCAGTATCATTGAACCGTACACTCTTACTACTATTCAATCGTGCCTGATTGTAATAAAGGGCAAAGTTATAAGAGTCCATTGTATGTGGCAGATTTATCGGACTGGAGAAACGGAAACTATTATTGTAATTTACAGTAGCCTTTCCTTCTTTACCGTTTTTGGTTGTTATGAGGATAACGCCAAAAGGAGCACGTGAACCGTAAATGCTGGATGCAGCAGCGTCTTTTAGTACGCTGATTGTTGCTATGTCTTGAGGGTTGATCGTATTGATATCTCCTTCCATTCCGTCAATCAGAATCAGTGGAGAACCGCTTGAACCTTCACCTATGGTGCCTACACCACGTATGGATATATTCATATTTTGATCGAGAGCCCCGGTATTAGTGGTGATATCGAGCCCTGGTATCATACCTTGTAACGCTTGTGTGGCAGAGGCAACTGGACGGGCTTCCAATTCTTTGGCAGAAGCAATTCCCACCGAACCGGTCAGATTTATTTTCTTTTGCGTACCGAAGCCTACTACTACCACTTCGTTTAGCATTTCAGTGTCCTCTTTCAGTATGATATTAATAGATTTGTTTGCAGCAGCCTTCACTTCTTGTGTCTTATATCCAATATAAGAAATGATAAGCGTTGCATTAGGTTTTACTGAAAGAGAAAAATTACCATTAAAATCAGTGATGATGCCGTTTTTTGTGCCTTTTTCCAATACACTGGCTCCAATTACTGGCTCTCCGGTTGCATCTTTTACAATTCCGGAGATTTTTATTTGCTGTTGAACGACTTCAACACTTGTTTCATTGTCGATGGCCATCACTGTTAGAGGGTGACCTGCTACGAAACCGGTGCAGAGTAGGAAAGCGGTAATTACAGCTTTTCGGTTGTTTTTTAATGAATCTGATTTCATTGTTTTTCTTTTAAATTAGATACTGTGGTTAATTAATTCTCTTGTCTCGTCCTCTAATTAACGATGTGCAAATATAGGAGTCGCTTAGCCAAAGTATGGAGGGCAAATAGATAGAAAAAGCGGGGTAAAACGGTCATGAATAATTAGCCTTGTTTTTTGCTCGATTTCCCCCCTTTCTCATTGATGATGAAGGACCATCCTTTTTGTCTCTAATTGATTGAATTGGGATTTTATCTATCTTATTATTTGTAGTTCGTCTATATGTCCGGCCCCTGTCCATGTAGATTTCAGATAAATCACATTCTCTGTTCCCGGTTTAAGTTCGGTAGAGATTTCCGTTAAACTGTATTTGTTCCAAGAACCTGTAGGAGGAAGCTGAACCTGCTTGATGACACCATTGATAATTATCCGTGCGCTACATGTGTGATTGTCGCCGTTGGCATAGCGTAGACGGATCGTTTGTTTTCCTCCCTTCAGACCGTTAACTCCTCTCCATTCTGCATACCCTCCTGCAAGGGGGAAGTTAAGATATCCTTCGCCGGAAAAGCCTAGACATTGCTCAATATCGGCCTCTACTCTGACGCCATCTCCGTAACTTGCATGTTCAGCTTGTAAGATAATGTCCGGTTGTTTCTGCTTGTTGCGGATTAACCGTATCGTCTGCATGGCATTGATTTTCAAAGAGGTGACATGTTTCCTTGGGTTTGTCTGAAGTTCTACAGTGCCTTTGTCTTTCCATTTATTATTGCTGTCGAAGTAACCTTTGCTTGCAGAAATAATCTTTAATGTATCTGGCCAGAAAAATGTGCCTCCCTTGGAAGTAGATAAGACAATTTCATTGCCGTTGCGAAGAACGCTAATTGCTTGTGAATTGATATAGTTGGGGACGAAAGATATATTTTCTACTCCTATAGTTGGCATGAGTGAATTCCCTTTCCAGTTATGAACGAAAAGTCCATATCCACTGGCATTTAAAGCTATGTCTGTCATGGCGTTGTTCAACATCCTGTTAACAGACTTTACATCATCTTCTGTATAAGGACTCCGTGGTACAAAGTGTTTTTCTTTATCTTTTATAAATATACCACGTCCGTCGGGACCACAGAGTTCATAATAATTGAAGGCTGTATTGCCGGATAATGCAGCAACTTGCATTTGGGCAATATTTGTTTTTTCGGCTCCGGCTTCCATAATCATGCGATAGTTTTTTCCCATATAAGGTATGCAGGTGCGCATGCTTTCCGTGTATTCATCCATTTTATCAGGAGAACTACAATAACTGTCAATTCCAACAAAGTCGATATAGGTGCCATTGGCGGAACGAAGTTGTTCATTGCAATAAAGTACAGAGTAAAGATCGGGAAATGTACAGTTCATGCGTGTCCATACGGAATAGGGAGATTCTTTAACGGCACGTCCCAGTTCATTCATATATTCTATAATGATGTTGGAAGGGAAACTTCGAACTTCATTGTTCAGTTGAATACCTATTACTGTGTGTGCGGATCCCTGTTCAGTATCCCATTGAGCTATATGTTCCATCATCTTGCCTATTACATAAGCTTCCCGGTTTCGGAGCTTTTTATCCGTAAGATCAAGGGTATAATCGGATATATCGCGACGAATGACAAATTCACTGGTTGTTTCCTTGGAACTTCCTGTGGTGGAAAAAGACTGAAAGTTTCCGGCTTTGGGAGAGTACATAACATAATCTGGAGTGCGTAGACGATCAGGCTTTAACCATTGCACATGTCCGCCGCTGTTTTGTCCGAACCAGAGTAGTTCCACTTTAAAATGGAACTTTTGTGCCATGCCGAGATATAAGTCGAGTGTGCTCCAGTCGAACTTATCTTTTTCCGGTTCCACCTCTACCCAATGAATGGGGATGGATAGTGTATTAAATTCCAAAGCACTCGTCCGTTTGAGCAATTCTTCACAAATAGAAATGTCCCATCCCCAACGATAACGCAATTTGTCAAAGCGAACTTGTACATTGGTCATATAGAATGGCTTTCCATCCACTCTCAATACATATTTTTGTGAACCGTCAAGTGATGTGTCCACATAGGAGATCGTGTCTTTTGACTTTCTTTTTTCTTTAGCTATAATGGCCATTACCGGCAATAATAACATAAGAAAAATGATTGGTTTCAGATAAGATCTGGAATTTGTAGCAGAGATTTTCTTTCTCATGATATTTGAATTTTAATTGGAAAAACAAAGATTGATTTCGCTCTTGCAAAAATACTCTTTCTTGATGTGAAAGAATAGATCGCACTGCGATAAAAAGCAAGGGCAAATTGTTCAATAAGCATGGTAAGTTAGGCAAGATGCTGTAAAAAGGTATTTATGATAAAGATTTATTGTATTTTTGTGGCATAGATAAATTAAGATTTGATTCATGCGAACACACATGTTTTTACGGTTCTTATTGGGCCTGTTACTTTTTTCTATTCATGGTACGACGTGCGCACAATCTCTTTATACATTGCGTCATCTGGGGATAGAAGATGGTTTGTCGAATAATTATGTTAAGGATATTGTTCAGGATAAACAAGGATGTATCTGGGTGGCAACGGAGTTTGGGCTTAATCGTTTTGATGGATGTAAATTCACTGTTTACAAAAGCAGTAATTCACAGCTGATTAATGATGCATTGAATGTATTACTATATGATGAGGCTGAAAATGTGTTGTGGATAGGAGGAAAATTCCAAGGGGTAGGTAGATTGGACTGTTCTACCAATGAATTTAAGTATTATCAAGGACGAGGAAATCTGAAAATAGATAATATAGTTCATTTGGCACATGCAGCGGATGGTGGATTATGGCTGACGAAACACCATGGGGAGATTATCCACTATGATAAGCAAACCGGGATTTTCTCTTCTCTTTCAGATAAAGGTATCAGCCTTTCTGTCTCATCACATTGGTGCACCTACGATGATGGTACAGGACACCTCTATATAGGTCATGCACAAGGTGGCATGAGTGTTGTTGATTTAAAGAGAAAAGCTGTCCGTTATCTTCATAATCTTCCGGATAATCCACAGAGTTTACCAGGTAATAGTGTTTATACTATTTATAAAGATCGCCTCGAAAACATCTGGGTGGGAACCAATCGAGGGCTCGGATTATTCAATCCGAAAACGCAGGATTTTACAGTTTTCAAACATGAATATCAAAATCCGCATTCTTTAATAGCAGATCATATTTATGATATTAAAGAGATGGACGATGGTACGTTGTGGATAGCCAGCGATATTGGAGGTATTAGTATTTTAGATTTGCATAGCATCACTTTTAAGAACCCCGATAATGTACAATTCTATAATATTACTGCCGACAATAGCAAGCATGGTGTTTCATCTGGTAATATCCGTAATTTGCTGCAGGATTCTTTCGGAAACATCTGGATTGGTAATTATAGTAGTGGTATCGATTTTATTAGTCATACCCAGCCATTTTTTCATATTCTTCCTTACATGACAGAACATGGTAATATTTTGAAACAGAAACCTGTTTGGGGGCTTTACGAAGATGAAGAAGATCGGATTTGGCTTGGAGGAGAGAATGAGATAGCATTATTCAAGGATAATAAATTGGTGAAAAGTATTAATGTAACCAGCCGGTTGTCAAGACCGTACGGACAGGTCTTTTCAATTATAGGAGATGGACATGGTACTCTGCTGTTGGGAATATATGATGACGGATTATTGAAATTTGATACTCGAAGTGATCAGATTGAACGTATACCGCTTGATATGGAGAATGTGGATATAATAACTTTCTTCAAGGATGCCGATCAGAAAATATGGATAGGGGCAGAATATGGTATATACAGTTATTTTGAAGGGGTTCTCCGCAAGGAAGATGCTCTGACCCGGCAATTACGTGATAAGTCAGTATATGGAATTGTCCGTGACCGTCAGGGTAAATTGTGGGTGGGTACTTATGGAGGTGGCATTGCTATTTTTAATAAGGATGAACAGAAGGTACTTAGTCTGAATACGGATCAGAATTTTTTCTCTAATGCTATCAACAGCCTTTATATGGACCGTTTGGGTGGCATCTGGGTGGCAACACGACAAGGGCTTGGATATATCAAAGATACCAATTTGCCCGAACATTTTGAAGTATATAGTTATCAGTACGGTTTGGAGGATACCTTTGTACGTTCCATCAAGGAAGATATGTCAGGGAATATATGGCTTAGTACGAATGACAGGATTGCTTATTGGAATAAACAAAAGCGCAAATTTGAAAATTATGATTATCGCGATGGCATCCCTATGGGAAATTTTATTGAGGGTTCTGTTTGTCGGACTAAGGATGGCACTCTTTATTTCGGTTCATTGAATGGGGTTTGCTATTTTAGTCCCGAGAGTTTAATTGTCGAGCGGCAGGTCGCTCCGGTGCAAATCATTGAGTGTATGGGACTGGATGATCAGATAGAGAGCCGTGACGGAGAAACTATTATTCCGGCGTTGGACAAAGATATTGAATTGCCTTACAATCGGAATTCTTTTCGTGTATCTTTCTCTGTACCGGATTATTCACAAAGTCAGCAGGTAGAGTATGCTTATTTGATGGAAGGACTGACAAATTCATGGACAAATACGCTTGGTGAGAACCGGGTTACTTTCCGGAATATCTCTCCGGGTGAGTATATTTTTAAAATCAAGGCACGATTGAGAAATCAGGAGTGGGATGACAATCACATCGCTACCTTGAAAATCCACATTCATCCGCCTTTGTGGTCGACATGGTATGCAAAGATTTTCTATTTGTTATTATTGTCTGCTGGTGTTTTTGTCTGGTTTCGTTTTTATAAACGTAAACTTTTGTTGGAAAGCTCTCTTGAATTGGAGAAGAAGAAGAGTCAGAATGAACAGGAATTAAATAATGAACGTTTGCGTTTTTATACGAACATCACACATGAACTGCGTACTCCGTTGACATTGATACTCGGTCCGTTGGAAGATTTGATAAACGATTCTCAATTGCCTGATTTTTATAATAATAAGATCAAAGTCATACATGATAGTGCATTACGCCTGCTAAATTTGATTAATCAGATTCTGGAGTTTCGTAAGACAGAAACACAGAATAGAAAATTGACTGTGGTAAAAAGTGATCTTGCCAGTTTAGTAATGGAAATAGGACTACGCTATAAAGAACTGAACCGGAATGCGAAAGTGAAATTTCATATAAGTGTTGACACAGAGGAAAAAAGGCTCTATTTTGATGCGGATATTATTACTACTGTGTTGAATAATCTGTTGAGTAATGCACTGAAATATACACCGGAAGGAGAAATAAAACTTTTCATGCGTTCTGTGAGCGAGGGAGGAAACTGGTACACAGAACTCATGGTCAGTGATACCGGATATGGCATTGAGTCACAGTCGCTTCCACATATTTTTGATCGGTATTATCAAACAGAAGAGAAACATCAGGCATCGGGAACTGGAATCGGGCTTGCGTTGGTCAAGTCTTTGGCAGACTTGCACGAAGGAATATTGAACGTAGAAAGTGAAGTAGGGAAGGGGACGACATTCACCTTCCGTTTATTGACGGAAAATACGTATCCTGATGCTTTACATAAAGAGGAGAAAGAGGTAATCATTGTTTCGGAAGAAGAAGGAAATGTAGAAGATGAACAGGTAGATACGGATACTCGTCCAATGATACTTGTAGTAGAAGATAATGATGATATCCGTGAGTACATTGCTACTTCTTTTAGCACTAATTACCGGATTCTGACTGCTGCTGATGGTAAAGGAGGGTTGGAACAAGCACAAGAATTTATTCCGGATATAATAATTAGTGATATTATGATGCCGGTGATGGACGGTATTGAATTGTGTAAACAAATAAAGGAAGATGTTTGTACAAGTCATATTCCTGTGATTCTGCTTACTGCAAAAGACTCTATTCAAGATAAGGAAGAGGGATATGAAAGTGGTGCAGATTCATATCTGACTAAACCCTTTAGTGCTAAGCTGTTGAATAGCCGTGTGCATAATTTATTGGAATCACGAAAGAAGCTGGCGGTTTTGATAGCGGATCGTGCTAAAAAACTGGAGTCTGACAGTAGTGGACAGGAGGAGTCGATGAAGTTAAATAAGTTGGATGCAGATTTTATAGCCCGATTCACGAGTATTGTAGAGGCAAATATCGAAATGAATAAACTAGATATGGGGTTTGTAAAGGATAAAATGAGAATGAGTCATTCTACGCTTTATAGAAAAATAAAAGGACTTACCGGTATGTCCGGTAATGAATTTATTCGAAAGATCAAATTGAAGAATAGCTTGAGGTTATTGACCGAAGAGAGGTTAAATGTATCGGAAGCTGCTTATGCCAGTGGGTTCAACGATCTTGGCTATTTTCGTGCCTGTTTTAAGGAGGAGTATGGCATGGTGCCGTCGGAATATATAAGACAGCTAAAATAGGTTAGTGTATTGGCTAATATAAGTCTCAGATTGGGAGGGACTCCCTGAAGTTTTTTAGTGACTGATGAAGATTCTACAAAAAAATCTTTTTCTTTGTAGAAAGAAAAATAAAATGACTTATGCATAACTTATCTAATAACCATTATCAGCCGGCAGCCGATCGTTACGAACAGATGCCTTATAAATATTGTGGCAAGAGTGGCTTGCAGTTACCTCTAATCTCTTTGGGATTGTGGCATAATTTCGGTAGTGTGGACAATTTCAATGTAGCAACCGACATGATTAAGTATGCTTTCGATCACGGTGTTACTCATTTCGACTTGGCAAATAATTACGGTCCTGCTCCTGGAAGTGCGGAAGTAAATTTCGGACGAATTTTGAAAGAGAACTTTCAAGGCTACCGGGATGAAATGATTATCTCCTCCAAAGCCGGTCATGACATGTGGGCAGGCCCTTATGGCGGAAATAGCTCTCGTAAAAACCTGATGGCGAGCATTGACCAAAGTCTCTTCCGAACAGGTTTGGAGTATTTTGATATCTTTTATAGTCATCGTTATGACGGAGTCACTCCAGTTGAAGAAACCATCCAGACATTGATTGATATTGTGAAGCAAGGGAAAGCATTGTATATCGGAATTTCTAAATATCCTCCCGAACAAGCCCGTGTTGCCTATGAGATGATGGCAAAAGCCGGTGTTCCCTGTCTTATCAGTCAATATCGATATAGTATGTTCGATCGTGCGGTTGAGGCTGAATCACTTCCTTTAGCAGCGGAGTACGGTTCCGGCTTCATAGCTTTCTCTCCTTTGGCACAAGGATTATTGACCGATAAATATCTGAACGGCATTCCGGAAGGTTCCCGTGCTGCCCGTTCTTCGGGTTTTCTTCAACAATCTCAAGTGACGCATGAAAAGGTAGAAGCTGCCCGTCAATTAAATGAAATAGCCCGCCGCCGTGGGCAAACGCTGGCTGAAATGGCTTTGGCATGGGTGCTGAAAGACGAAAGAATGACATCAGTGATTGTAGGTGCAAGTTCTGTGAATCAGTTAGCCGACAATTTGAAAGCGCTGGAACATTTGGAGTTCACGGCAGACGAGTTGAAAGAAATAGAGCAAATTTTACCCGGATAAATTCAGCCTGATTCATAAGGAGGTGTCGTATTTACAATTTGAATTCAGCAGTCTCTGCTGAATTCAGCTTCTGCAAACGTTTTTTCATATTCATTTCTCATGTTCTCATAAATGATATGATAATAGTTTGTAAATCAATGATATAATACTATGAGAAATGAACTGTGAAATGGCATTTCTCATAGTATTTTCATCATTTACCCCTAAAAAAGATGCATTTCTCATAGGTTTCAAATCATTTCTCATCTTATTCTCATACTCCTTCTTATTTGTTTTGCTCATTTCTCATACATGATGGCTGCGGCTTTTCCCGGACTCTCGCCGGACTTACGATTATTCCTTTCCCTATGTCGTTTATTAATCAACTTCCTATTGTTTACTGCTTTCCTGTGTATCATTCACCTTATATCTTACTGTTTTCCCTTACTCATTGCCATTTCTTCCTGCTACTATCTGTATCGTTGCACTCGAGTGAACAGATCGTTCCACTCTAGTGGACGGTTCTTTCTACTCTAGTGCACAGGCCTGTCCACTGGAGTGGAACGATACAGATGCCGGTAGAAAAATATGCGGATGTCTGCTCTATATACTTTCAATAAGCGCTGATAATATATTGTAAATAGGTGCATAGTCTGGTATTCAACTTGGTCTTTAGCTTAGGATCTAGCTTGAGAATTTATAGGATAAATAGTCAAAATACTATGAGAAATACCTTGATAAGTTATGAGAAATAGGTTGTTTTATGTACAAAATGTGGGTCATACTATGAGAAATGCCGTTTTGAATTTTTATTCTCATTGTGTTATATTGTTGATTTACAGAAAAATATTGTGCGTGTTATGAGAATATGAGAAATGAAAAAGAAAAATTGTTTCTAGTAGGATATTGGGGTTGTGCTTTTTATGCGATATGGACTGAATTAATTGATCTATCATGTTTTTCCTGTCAAAATTGTTTGTTTAATAGATATTTATTTCTACTTTTGTGATAACTTACTTTCGAGCGAAGGAAGTAGTTTTTTAATAATTTTATTGAGAACGGTTATTTGTTGCATTCTATATAAAAATCCGCTAATTTTTTACTCCTGAATGACAATGAGTGACAGGTCTCACGCACACTTTTGTATATGTTATGTTTATATACTTAAATGGGCGTGGGGCTATCACTTATGTTCAGGAGAGGGTCTTAGCGGATACCTTATATAGAGCGTAAGTAGATAGTTTCCACGCTCTCTTTTTTTTATAACCCTCGCACCACCGGGAACTGATGCGGTAATAAACGCAACCTATGTACGGAGACTTTAATCGAATTGTTGTTCAGCTGACTCAGCATCCTGTTATGTACAAACCCCTCTCGGATTTAACCTATACGGAATGTGAACTAGCCTATGCTTTGATACGGGAGTTGATTGATTTGTCAATCGAAGGGGATTATACTTTATTGGACTATATCCAAATGGCCCGGCTGGAATACTATCTGGGTGAACTGTCTTGTAAGATAAGCTGTAGTAGGGAGGAGACTGCCCTTCATTATGCGGGCGCCCTTCATCTGTTAGAAAAAGGCGGCTTTGATTTGGGCATAAAGAAGTGGGTTGAACTTGTCAGCCTGCGAATAGAGAACTCTAAAAAAGAATGACATTCTGATTTTATAGTTAGAATCTGATTAGTACCCACTCTGTATTTATCCGATCTATACCTATGGAATAGTCAACCGTTAGACCGCTTAGAAAAAGTATTCTGACGGTTGATTCTAAATCCTCTTGCTTTTTTTTAATATCTATTTTCTTGTAGTTTTCTTTTTCGTCTTTTTCTTTTCATTCTCTTTTCACGCCTTTACGCGCCCGCGTGTGATATAATAATGTGTATCCCTCTCGTCATTTCCGCACACAATTCCCCCGTACTTGAAAAATATGTTCTACAACATCGTTATGCATCAGCACTTTAGCAAATGTATTCAAAAATAATTAGAAAAAATAGTTTGATATATTTGGAGTGTATACGAAAAGGGCGTACTTTTGCACCCGCTTTCCAAGAGAAGAAAGCCTTGATAAATTGACTTAGTGAAAAGCGGAATCATACTTAAAGAAAAGAACAAAAAACTTCCGAAAAAGTTTGGATTATAATAAATAAAGTTCTTATCTTTGCAGTCCGATTCGCAAAGAAAATTGGCAAGAGTTATTCTTTCATACATTCTTTCCCTTTCGCATAGAGAGCCAGAGAAATTGAGTAAAAAGAAAAACTAAAAAAAAACTTCCGAAAAAGTTTGGTAGTTAAAAATAAAGCCCTTACCTTTGCACCCGCTTTTAAAACGAAAGCAACAAGTTCTTTGAAATATTGATAAACAATACAAGTAGTACAAGTAAAAAAATAGAACCGTCAATACTTGTCTTATTCAGTAGCGATACAGTTAAGACTAATAGGTATTTGAATAAGGTCAATAAATTTACGACGTCCTGAACAGAGCAAAAAAGTCATCTTAACCGATGATAAAAAATACTTTTACAATGAAGAGTTTGATCCTGGCTCAGGATGAACGCTAGCTACAGGCTTAACACATGCAAGTCGAGGGGCAGCATTCTTCTAGCAATAGAAGAGATGGCGACCGGCGCACGGGTGAGTAACACGTATCCAACCTACCGATAACTCCGGAATAGCCTTTCGAAAGAAAGATTAATACCGGATAGTATACGAATATCGCATGATATTTTTATTAAAGAATTTCGGTTATCGATGGGGATGCGTTCCATTAGTTTGTTGGCGGGGTAACGGCCCACCAAGACTACGATGGATAGGGGTTCTGAGAGGAAGGTCCCCCACATTGGAACTGAGACACGGTCCAAACTCCTACGGGAGGCAGCAGTGAGGAATATTGGTCAATGGGCGCAGGCCTGAACCAGCCAAGTAGCGTGAAGGATGAAGGCTCTATGGGTCGTAAACTTCTTTTATATGGGAATAAAGTTTTCCACGTGTGGAATTTTGTATGTACCATATGAATAAGGATCGGCTAACTCCGTGCCAGCAGCCGCGGTAATACGGAGGATCCGAGCGTTATCCGGATTTATTGGGTTTAAAGGGAGCGTAGGTGGATTGTTAAGTCAGTTGTGAAAGTTTGCGGCTCAACCGTAAAATTGCAGTTGAAACTGGCAGTCTTGAGTACAGTAGAGGTGGGCGGAATTCGTGGTGTAGCGGTGAAATGCTTAGATATCACGAAGAACTCCGATTGCGAAGGCAGCTCACTAGACTGTTACTGACACTGATGCTCGAAAGTGTGGGTATCAAACAGGATTAGATACCCTGGTAGTCCACACAGTAAACGATGAATACTCGCTGTTTGCGATATACAGTAAGCGGCCAAGCGAAAGCATTAAGTATTCCACCTGGGGAGTACGCCGGCAACGGTGAAACTCAAAGGAATTGACGGGGGCCCGCACAAGCGGAGGAACATGTGGTTTAATTCGATGATACGCGAGGAACCTTACCCGGGCTTAAATTGCAAATGAATATGTAGGAAACTATATAGCCGCAAGGCATTTGTGAAGGTGCTGCATGGTTGTCGTCAGCTCGTGCCGTGAGGTGTCGGCTTAAGTGCCATAACGAGCGCAACCCTTATCTTTAGTTACTAACAGGTTATGCTGAGGACTCTAGAGAGACTGCCGTCGTAAGATGTGAGGAAGGTGGGGATGACGTCAAATCAGCACGGCCCTTACGTCCGGGGCTACACACGTGTTACAATGGGGGGTACAGAAGGCAGCTACACGGCGACGTGATGCTAATCCCAAAAACCTCTCTCAGTTCGGATCGAAGTCTGCAACCCGACTTCGTGAAGCTGGATTCGCTAGTAATCGCGCATCAGCCATGGCGCGGTGAATACGTTCCCGGGCCTTGTACACACCGCCCGTCAAGCCATGAAAGCCGGGGGTACCTGAAGTACGTAACCGCAAGGAGCGTCCTAGGGTAAAACTGGTAATTGGGGCTAAGTCGTAACAAGGTAGCCGTACCGGAAGGTGCGGCTGGAACACCTCCTTTCTGGAGCGATGTCGTAACTGTCACAAACGTGACAGCCACTTAAAGACTTTAAAGGTTCTGTTTTTTGTACTACTGGTACTTGTTTATTTATAATATATAGATCAACCATCTATAGAAGTATAGATAGAGATAAACAAGAGAAAAAAGAAGCCGAGTCTAACATACAGGTAGACAAGGTTGAACTAGTCCTATAGCTCAGTTGGTTAGAGCGCTACACTGATAATGTAGAGGTCGGCAGTTCAACTCTGCCTGGGACTACCAAGCTCAAGAACGAAGGAATGACGCGTCAGCGGAATGCAGCAATTCTTGATAACCTCTTGGGGGATTAGCTCAGCTGGCTAGAGCATCTGCCTTGCACGCAGAGGGTCAACGGTTCGAATCCGTTATTCTCCACCATCTCTGAAAAAGAGAAACGATCTTTGACATGATGTACAAAAAGTAAAATTTTAGTAAGAGCTAAAAGTATATATCAAACCGTACGTGTTCGAGTACGCAATATTGATAAAAGGAAGCAATTCCCATACCAATACCAGTATAAGAATAAAACGTTTGAAAGAAAGTAAGCAAGGGCGCATGGCGGATGCCTTGGCTCTCGGAGGCGATGAAGGACGTGATAAGCTGCGATAAGCTTCGGGAAGGTGCAAATAACCTTTGATCCGAAGATTTCCGAATGGGACAACCCGGCATTCTGAAGGAATGTCATCCAACCTAGTTGGAGGCTAACACAGGGAACTGAAACATCTTAGTACCTGTAGGAAAAGAAAATAATAATGATTCCCCTAGTAGTGGCGAGCGAACGGGGATTAGCCCAAACCAATGTTGTTACGGCAATATTGGGGTTGTAGGACCACGATATCGCAAGAAGTTTAGTGAGAAGAACCCTTTGGAAAATGGGACCATAGACGGTGATAGTCCGGTATTCGAAGCTAAACGAAGCGTAGTGGTATCCTGAGTAGCGCGGGACACGAGGAATCTTGCGTGAATCTGCCGGGACCATCCGGTAAGGCTAAATACTCCCGAGAGACCGATAGCGAACCAGTACTGTGAAGGAAAGGTGAAAAGCACTTCGAATAGAAGAGTGAAATAGTCCCTGAAACCGTGCGCCTACAAGCGGTCGGAGCAACTTCGGTTGTGACGGCGTGCCTTTTGCATAATGAACCTACGAGTTACTTTTTCCGGCAAGGTTAAGTGTCTCAAGACATGAAGCCGAAGCGAAAGCGAGTCTGAACAGGGCGATTAGTCGGAAGGAGTAGACGCGAAACCAAGTGATCTACCCTTGGTCAGGTTGAAGGTTAGGTAACACTAACTGGAGGACCGAACCGATAAGCGTTGAAAAGCTTCCGGATGAACTGAGGGTGGGGGTGAAAGGCTAATCAAACTTGGAGATAGCTCGTACTCCCCGAAATGCATTTAGGTGCAGCCTTGGGAATTACTACTGTGAGGTAGAGCGACTGATAAGATGCGAGGGCTTCACCGCCTATCAAGTCTTGATAAACTCCGAATGCGCAGTAGTTCGATCCCAGGAGTGAGGGCATGGGTGCTAAGGTCCATGTCCTAAAGGAGAAGAATCCAGACCATCAGCTAAGGTCCCCAAATAATTGCTAAGTTGAACTAACGAAGTCAGATTGCTAAGACAGCTAGGATGTTGGCTTGGAAGCAGCCATTCATTTAAAGAGTGCGTAACAGCTCACTAGTCGAGGAGTTTGGCGTGGATAATAATCGGGCATTAAGCAATTTACCGAAGCTATGGGATCCGTAAGGATCGGTAGGGGAGCATTCCACTCTGCGTCGAAGGTGAAGCGTGAGCTTTGCTGGAGCGTGTGGAAAAGCAAATGTAGGTATAAGTAACGATAAAGGGGGTGAGAAACCCCCTCGCCGAAAGACTAAGGTTTCCTGATCAACGCTAATCGGATCAGGGTTAGTCGGGTCCTAAGGCTCAGCCGAACGGTGAGGCCGATGGCAGAACAGGTTAATATTCCTGTACTACCTTAAAGAGTGACGTGGAGACGGAGGAGTGACAGCGCCGCGGACTGACGGAATAGTCCGTTGAAGGGTGTAGATGTTGATTATCCCAGGCAAATCCGGGATAAGAGTCGAACCTGATAGTATACCAAATTCCTCGGAATAAGGTAATAGTGCGTGTAAACATACTCCCAAGAAAATCCGCTAAACTTAATCTTTAAGGTACCCGTACCGTAAACGGACACACGTAGTCGGGTTGAATATACTAAGGCGCTTGAGTGATTCACGGTTAAGGAACTAGGCAAATTGACCCTGTAACTTCGGGATAAAGGGTCCCAACGAGAGTTGGGCGCAGAGAATAGGTCCAGGCAACTGTTTAACAAAAACACAGGGCTGTGCCAAATTGAAAGATTACGTATACAGCCTGACACCTGCCCGGTGCTGGAAGGTTAAGAGGAGATGTCATCGCAAGAGAAGCATTGAATTGAAGCCCCAGTAAACGGCGGCCGTAACTATAACGGTCCTAAGGTAGCGAAATTCCTTGTCGGGTAAGTTCCGACCTGCACGAATGGTGTAATGATCTGGACACTGTCTCAACCGTGAGCTCAGTGAAATTGTAGTATCGGTGAAGATGCCGATTACCCGCGATGGGACGAAAAGACCCCGTGAACCTTTACTATAGCTTAACATTGAATTTGGGTAATTGATGTGTAGGATAGGCCGGAGACTTTGAAGCAGGTACGCCAGTATTTGTGGAGTCGCTGTTGAAATACGGCCCTTTGATTATTTGAGTTCTAACTCGTAGAAACGAGGACACTGTTTGGTGGGTAGTTTGACTGGGGTGGTCGCCTCCAAAAGTGTAACGGAGGCTTCTAAAGGTGCCCTCAGGACGATTGGTAACCGTCCGTAGAGTGTAATGGCATAAGGGCGCTTGACTGGGAGACAGACAAGTCGATCAGGTAGGAAACTAGAGCATAGTGATCCGGTGTTTCCGTATGGAAGGGACATCGCTCAAAGGATAAAAGGTACTCCGGGGATAACAGGCTGATCCCTCCCAAGAGCTCATATCGACGGAGGGGTTTGGCACCTCGATGTCGGCTCGTCACATCCTGGGGCTGGAGAAGGTCCCAAGGGTTGGGCTGTTCGCCCATTAAAGTGGCACGCGAGCTGGGTTCAGAACGTCGTGAGACAGTTCGGTCTCTATCTATCGTGGGCGTATGAAATTTGCGTGGCTCTGACACTAGTACGAGAGGACCGTGTTGGACTGACCGCTGGTTTACCAGTTGTGCCGCCAGGTGCATTGCTGGGTATCTAAGTCGGGATTGGATAAGTGCTGAAAGCATCTAAGTACGAAGCCAGCCACAAGATTAGATTTCTTAGGGTCGTCAAAGACGATGACGTTGATAGGATGCAGGTGTAAAGGTGGTAACATCAAAGCCGAGCATTACTAATTGCCCGTTCACTTTCTTTCGAACATGTACCGGTTGGGTATATACGTTTAGCTTTCTAGACACTAGGATTTTACTTTTCATCATGTCATAACCTTATTCAGGTGGTTATAGCACGAGGGTTCCACCTCTTCCCATTCCGAACAGAGAAGTTAAGCCTCGTCACGCCGATGGTACTGCGTAACAGTGGGAGAGTAGGTAGCCGCCGTTTTAAAGAAGCCTCCCCTTCAGTAGAAATATTGGAGGGGATTTTTAATTTCTTAAAACTCTGTATATTCAGAGGAAATGTTTTTTTAACATATTAAGTCGTTAACTCATCGAACAAAACATATTGTAGCTTGTTTTTATAAAAGAGTTAAACTTTAATGTTTAAATGATGTGAACGACGATGAACATATACAATTTATTGCTACATTTGTGGCCGAATCTATTGTAATCGATTAAACAACTAAAAATACAATGAAACTTTCGCCGAAATTCATACTCGCTTTTCTTCTGCTGATGCTATCATTTAGCGTAAGCGGGAATACTGTGAATTTCTCTCCCCGTATTTTTAGTGACTCATCTTGTCAATTATCAGAATTGTCTTCTGACAGCAATCAACGCTCTTCTGTAGATGGGCAGTCTGTTAGCTATGATAGCGTCCGTTCTTTGTCTGTCTCTGACGTAGAATTAGGACTTAAACTCGTAACAGAATCAAACTCTAATAATTATCGTCTGCGTAGAATCATTGAAATCAATGACTCCTTGAAAGACGTTATGCAAAAGTTTCTCGTGTTAAGAGAAAACTCTTTAGTATTAGATCAAAGTAAATCATTTTATTCCGATAAGGATCCACATTACTCCATTACGTGTAGCGACTACTACGTGTTCGCTTTAAGACGCATCCTTATTTAGTCTTTTCCCCATTTTTATTCGTTTTTTTTCGTACTCTGTATGAAACTGTGTGACTTTACCTTTTAAAAGTTGCAGGGTCTATAGCGCAGTGTGTCTAATTGAAATATTTACTTCCTAAATAACTAAAATTAATTTCTTAACAAAAAAACTTATTATGGAAACTACTAAAAAAACTCAAGTTGTAGGTATAAAGAATGCCGGTATCGTAATCATCTGCTGTTTAGTAATAGCTGTATGTATTTATCAATTCCTATTAGGTAACCCGTCCAACTTTATGAACAATGACCCTAACAATCACCCGTTGAACATGTTGGGTACTATTTACAAAGGTGGTATCATCGTACCTATTATCCAGACATTGTTGTTAACCGTACTTGCTTTGAGCATCGAGCGTTATTTTGCTCTTCGTTCTGCTTTCGGCAAAGGTTCATTGTCTAAGTTTGTAGCTAACATCAAAGACGCTTTAGCTGCAGGTGACATGAAGAAAGCACAGGAAATCTGTGACAAACAACGTGGTTCTGTTGCTAACGTAGTAACTTCTACTTTGCGTAAGTATGAAGAAATGGAAAAGAACACAGCTCTTCCTAAAGAACAGAAGCTGTTGGCTATCCAGAAAGAACTTGAAGAAGCTACTGCTTTGGAAATGCCTATGATGCAACAAAATCTTCCGATCATCGCTACTATCACTACTTTGGGTACATTGATGGGATTGCTCGGTACTGTAATCGGTATGATCCGTTCATTTGCTGCTTTGTCTGCTGGTGGTGGTGCTGACTCTATGGCTTTGTCACAAGGTATCTCTGAAGCTTTGATTAACACTGCTTTCGGTATCTTGACTGGTGCATTGGCTGTTATCTCTTACAACTATTACACTAACAAAATCGATAAATTGACTTACGGACTCGACGAAGTCGGATTCTCTATCGTGCAAACTTTTGCTGCTACTCACTAATTCTGCGAACCCTTATAAAATCTATTATTAATCATGGGTAGAGCGCAAATTAAAAAGAAAAGTACGTTCATAGATATGACAGCTATGAGTGACGTTACTGTATTGCTTCTGACTTTCTTTATGTTGACTTCAACATTTGTGAAGAAAGAACCAGTACAAGTTACCACTCCGGCTTCCGTATCGGAAATCAAGATTCCGGAGACGAATGTACTCCAGATTCTGGTTGATCCGGAAGGGAAAATATTTATGAGCCTCGACAAGCAGCAGGATATGCAGGCTGTATTGGAGAGCATGGGTGAAGAGTATGGCATTAAGTTTACTCCGGAACAGGAGAAGAGATTTATCTTGTCTTCTACTTTTGGAGTACCTATCAGAAGTATGCAGAAATATCTTGATCTCCCGGAAGATCAACGGGATAAGATCCTAAAGAATGAAGGTATTCCATGCGATAGTGTTGACAATCAGTTTAAATCGTGGGTACGTAATGCACGTACTGCTAACGCTGATCTACGTATTGCTATCAAGGCAGACGCTACGACTCCATACTCAGTGATAAAGAACGTTATGAACTCACTTCAGGATTTGCGGGAAAATCGGTACAATCTGATTACTTCTCTCAAAGCAGAGTCTGAAAATTAAAAAGGAGGAAATACAATGAGTGCTGAAGTACAAGAGAGCGGCGGAAAAAGAGGAAAGAGCAAGCAAAAGAAAATGACTGTCCGGGTGGACTTTACACCGATGGTGGACATGAACATGTTGCTGATTACTTTCTTTATGCTTTGTACCACACTGAGCAAACCTCAGACGATGGAGATAAGCATGCCGAGTAATGACAAAGATATAACTGAAAACCAAAAGAGTATGGTGAAGGCTTCACAAGCAATTACATTATTGCTGGGAGCTGATAACAAACTCTATTATTACGAGGGAGAACCTAACTATAAGGATTATACCTCGTTGAAAGAAACTAGCTACGGCGCAGATGGACTGCGTGCCGTACTTCTTCAGAAGAATGCTGTTGCTGTCAATAAAGTAAGAGAATTGAAGCAGCAAAAACTTGATCTTAAGATCACGGATGACGAATTTAAGAAGCAGGTTTCTGAGATAAAGAGCGGAAAGGATACACCGACCGTGATTATCAAGGCTACCGATGATGCTTCTTATATGAATCTGATTGACGCGCTGGACGAAATGCAGATATGTAATATTGGTAAATATGTGATAACAGATATCGCTGAAGCTGATGAATTCTTGATTAAGAATTATGATGCGAAAGGTGAATTGTCACAAAACTTGGCCGATAATTGATGTAACACCTAAAAAAGAAAAGTAAAATGGCAAAATTAGATTTAGCTTCTTCGGAATGGTGTCAACTGATTTTTGAAGGCAAAAACCAAGCATACGGCGCATATAGAATGCGTGCCAATTCAACAAAACGACATAATGTCGCTATGTTGATTGTAGTGGTCATAGCAGCGGTTGGATTTAGTATCCCTACACTGCTTAAGTTGGCAACTCCGGAGCAGAAAGAAGTGATGACAGAAGTAACTACTCTGTCAAAATTGGAAGAACCTGAAATCAAACAGGAAGAGATGAAACGCGTAGAACCGGTTGCACCTCCTCCCCCTGCATTGAAGAGTTCTATCAAGTTTACAGCTCCTGTCATCAAGAAAGATGAAGAGGTGCATGAGGATGATGAGATCAAGAGCCAGGAAGATTTGAATGCAACCAAAGTATCCATCTCTATTGCCGACGTAAAAGGTAATGACGAGGCTAACGGTAAAGATATCGCAGACCTTAAGCAGGTGGTAACACAGGCTGCACCGGAACCGGAAAAGGTTTTTGATATGGTAGAACAGATGCCGACTTTCCCCGGTGGTCAACAGGAATTGATGGCTTACTTGGGTAAGAATATCAAATATCCGACTATTGCACAGGAGAATGGAACACAAGGTCGCGTTATTATACAGTTCGTTGTAGAACGTGATGGTTCTATTTCTGACGTGCATGTGGCTCGTGGTGTAGACCCTTATCTGGATAAGGAAGCTGTTCGTGTGGTAAAAAGCATGCCGAAATGGCTCCCTGGTAAGCAGAATGGAAAAGCGGTACGTGTGAAGTTCACTGTTCCGGTAATGTTTAGATTACAATAAAAGATGATGAAGAGACAATTTAGGCTGATAGGACTCGTAGCGTTGGTGGTCTTGAGTGCTTGTAACTCAAAATCAAAAGGACCGACGGATACTTATTCTTCCGGTGTGGTATCTATCGCAGCGGATGAGAGTTTCGAACCTATCATACAAGAAGAGATAGAGGTGTTTGAAAGCCTGTACCCTTTGGCCGGGATTGTCCCTCGCTACACAACTGAAGTGGAAGCGATAAATTTACTTCTGAAAGACAGTGTCCGGTTGGCTATTGCAACCCGGACACTGACTAAGGAAGAAATGAATTCATTCCACAGCCGTAAGTTTTTCCCTCGCGAGATAAAATTGGCTACGGACGGTCTGGCATTGATTGTGAATCGTGCTAATCCGGATTCTTTGTTGAGTGTACGTGATTTCCGCCGCATCCTTACCGGTGAGGTGAAAAACTGGAAAGAGGTTAATCCGAATTCCCGTTTGAAAGGAATTCAGGTGGTGTTCGATAATAAGAACTCCAGTACCGTACGTTTTGCAATGGACTCAATCTGTGGTGGAAAAGAGTTGGCTGAAGGTAACGTCAGTGCCTTGAAAACCAACCAGCAGGTGATAGATTATGTAGCGAATAATCCCGACGCTATGGGAGTTGTTGGAGTAAACTGGTTGGGGAACCGCAGTGATACAACCAATCTTTCTTTTCGCGAAGAGATCAGAGTGATGTCAGTGAGTGCAGAGGATGTGGCAACTCCTGCTAACAGTTATAAACCTTATCAGGCTTACCTGTTTTATGGTAACTATCCGTTGGCACGATCTATTTATGCATTGCTGAATGATCCTCGTAGTGGGCTGCCTTGGGGATTTGCTTCTTTTATGACATCCGATAAAGGGCAGAGGATTATATTAAAATCCGGACTTGTTCCGGCTACTCAGCCGGTGCGTATTGTCCACGTGAAAGACGAATAATAACTAAAATTAGAGACTATAATGAAAAGAGTACAAATGTTTTTAGCTGGAGCGTTTATAGCAGTAGGGTCGCTCTATGCGCAATCATCTGACGCCGAATGGCAGGCTGGGGTTGCGAAATTGAAAGAAACTATTCAGACGAATCCGGCACAGGCTGCTGAAGAAGCTGAGCATCTGATTAAAGGAAAAAATAAGAAAAATGTGGAATTGTTGGTGGCTATTGGAGACGCATATCTGAATGCTGACAAGATTCCCGAAGCGCAGGAGTATGCAGCTCTTGCCAGAAAAGCGAATGGTAAATCGGCTCTTGCTTCTGTACTGGAAGGAAATATTGCCGTAAAACAGAAAAATGCGGGTCTTGCTTCTCAAAAGTATGAGGAGGCAATTTATTTCGATCCGAAATGTACGGAAGCTTATCTGAAATATGCAGATATTTATAAATCAGCCAATGCAAGTCTTGCCATTGAGAAGCTGAACCAATTGAAGGACCTGGAACCGTCCAACACAGCTGTAGATAAAAAATTAGCCGAAATTTACTATTTAAAAAATGATTTTAATAAGGCAGTAGAAGCTTATGCAAATTTTGCAATGGGACCTACTGCTACGGAAGAAGATTTGGTGAAGTATGCTTTTGCTTTATTTTTGAACCATGATTTTGATAAATCACTCGAAGTAGCTAATATGGGATTGCAAAAGAATGCCCGTCATGCTGCGTTCAATCGTTTGGCAATGTATAATTATACTGACCTGAAACGTTTTGATGAAGCGTTGAAGGCTGCCGATGTCTTCTTCAAGGAATGTGATAAAGCCGATTATTCGTATTTGGATTATATGTATTATGGACATCTGTTGGAGAGTCTGAAAAAATATGATGATGCAGTAGTACAATATGAGAAAGCGGTAAAGATGGATCCGACGAAGACGGATTTATTTAAAAATATCTCTTCTGCTTACGAACAGAAGAACGATTATAAAAAAGCAATCAGTGCTTACCAGAAATATTATGCATCTCTTGATAAGGAAAAACAGACTCCGGACTTACAGTTCCAGTTTGGTAGACTTTATTACGGTGCTGGTACGCAACCTGATTCATTAGCAATCACTGTTGAAGAACGCAAGCAGGCGTTAATGTCCGCCGATTCTACTTTCCATGCAATTGCGGAAGCAGCGCCGGACAGCTATTTGGGTAACTTCTGGAGAGCACGTGCCAATTCTGCACTTGACCCTGAAACAACTCAAGGACTTGCGAAACCTTTCTATGAGGAAGTGGCCGCTTTATTGGAAAGCAAAAACGATCCTCATTACAATTCAGCTTTGGTTGAATGCTACAGTTATCTTGGATATTACTATTTGTTAGCTATCGAAAATCCGGCATTGAAAGCCGAAGCAAAGGCTAACAAAGATAAATCCATAGAATACTGGAGTAAAATTCTGGCTATAGACCCCGCTAATGCTACTGCTAAAAGGGCATTGGACGGCATCAAATAGTGAATAATTTTAGTTGTTTGTCGTGACAGGAGGAGTGGAGAGTGATCTTAGCTCCTCCTTTTTTTTGCACTTTTTTATCCTTTTCTATTGGAATATTCAAAAGATTGTCCACTTTTGTGGTGTACTATTACACTAATACACCTAAAGATCATTATTCATTAAACAGAAATACTATGATTACAGTAGAAAATCTTTCATTTACTTATCGTAAATCGAAGCGTGCGGTACTACGTGATTTTTCGCTTTCGTTCGAATCCGGCAGGGTATATGGACTGTTGGGAAAGAATGGTGCGGGAAAATCTACTCTTCTCTATCTGATGTCCGGCTTGTTGACTCCTAAAAACGGCAAAGTGATGTTTCACGATACAGATGTGCGCCGTCGGTTGCCGGTTACTTTGCAGGATATGTTTTTAGTTCCCGAAGAATTTGAGTTGCCTTCGGTTTCTTTGGTCAGCTATATTGAGTTAAACAGTCCTTTTTATCCTCGTTTCAGTAAGGAAGAGATGATTAAATATCTCCATTATTTTGAGATGGATATAGATATTGATCTCGGAGCGCTTTCTATGGGGCAGAAAAAGAAAGTGTTCATGAGTTTTGCGCTTGCTACGAATACCTCTCTTTTGTTGATGGATGAACCGACCAACGGGCTGGATATTCCAGGCAAAAGTCAGTTCCGCAAGTTTATAGCATCGGGTATGTCGGATGATAAGACGATTGTGATTTCTACACATCAGGTTCGTGATATCGACAAAGTGCTCGATCATGTGTTGATAATGGATGACAGTCGTGTGTTGCTCGATGAATCGACAAGTAATATTTGCGACAAACTTTTCTTTGTGGAGAGTGATGATCGGGAATTGGCAAAAAGTGCGCTTTTTGCAATTCCTACTATTCAGGGTAACTACCTGATCCTTCCTAATGAAAAGCAGGACGAGTCGGAACTAAACCTGGAACTTCTTTTTAATGCTACACTGGCTACTCCTGAAGAGATAGCCCGATTGTTTCACACTCAAAAATAAAAGACGATGATAAAAGATACTTTTTTCAGTTTGCCTCGTTTTATAAATCTCTGCCGTAAGGAGATGGTGGAGAATTGGAAATCGAATGTGCTTCGTATGGTGTTGATGTATGGAGTGATGGCAGTGGTAATGGTTTGGAATGGATATTTTGAGTATAGAGGTACTTATAATTATCAGGAAGATCCGGCGTGGATATTTCTTCTTGTCACTTTTATCTGGGCTCTGTGGGGATTCGGCTGTTTGAGTGCTTCGTTTACAATGGAAAAGATGAAAACGAAAACGAGCCGTACTTCCATGTTAATGATTCCGGCAACTCCTTTTGAGAAGTTTTTCTCCAGATGGTTTGTATTTACAGTTGTGTATCTGGTTGTTTTCCTGATATGTTATAAGTTGGCGGATTATACGCGTTTTACTATTTATTCTTTGGCTTATCCGGAGAAGGATTTTATTGCTCCTGTTGACTTGTCGCATTTGGTTGGTGATGAAAAATATTATACTTTATGCAGGCGAGGGTTGGAATTTGGAGCGCTGATATCAGGTTATTTCTTTGTTCAATCCTTATTCGTACTGGGCAGTTCGATTTGGCCTAAAAATTCTTTCCTGAAAACATTTGCGTCCGGAACCATTATTGGTATGGTATATTTTGCTGTCGGTGCTTTGGTGAGCAAAGTGCTGTTAGAAAGCGGCAGGTATTATTCAGGAGGTGTGCTGGAGTCGAAAGAAACCACTCTGTGGATTGTAATTGTTGCCGGCATCTTTTTTGCGTTGGTGAATTGGGTACTGGCTTATTTCCGCTTTAAGGAGTCTGAAATTATTAATAGAATGTAATACCTTAGCCTATGAATTTTAAAGAAAGTAAAGCTATTTATTTACAGATTGCAGATAGAATCTGTGATGAGATATTGCTGGGGCAATATCCGGAAGAGGAGCGGATCCCTTCTGTCAGAGAGTATGCTGCCATTGTGGAGGTGAATGCTAATACGGTGATGCGTTCCTTTGACTATCTTCAGGTACAAAATATTATTTATAATAAACGTGGCATAGGGTATTTTGTAGCTTCAGGAGCAAAAGAGCTGATTCATTCTCTCCGTAAGGATACCTTTCTGAAAGAAGAATTGGACTATTTCTTTCGTCAGCTGTATACGCTTGATATACCGATAAAAGAAATAGAGACAATGTATCATGAGTTTATAAAAAAGCAGAAATAGAATAAAGACGAAATATTATGAAACGTACTACTTATATATTTATAGGCCTTCTCGTTTCCGGATTGATTGTAATTGTGGCAACTATTATTTTCATATTTATGTCGGGGAAGCCTTATCAGGAAGATGGAGTCTTTTTGGGTAATGAACAGGTGAAAATGGATTTGAATGGCGTACATGTTATAAAGGTGTTTACCAGCCAGGATGGAGTATCTGAAACGAGACGTGTGTTTATTAGCGGCGAAATGAAAATAGGATCTACTGCCGCTTCGTCAGGGAAAGAACTGGTTTCATATCCGAAAGGAGACTATTTGAATGTTACCCAAAAGAATGATACTTTGTTTATGAAGTTAGATCTTAATGTGAACAATATTCCGGAAAAGTATCGGGACAGAGATTATATCTTTGTGAGTGGTTTTGATGTGAGTTTGGCTGTGGATTCACTGACCGGTATAGTTACCGGTGAAGAAGGTTTGAAATTGAATCTGATAGGTATTGAAACAGATTCATTGTTTGTCCGTGGTAATCGTTATAACATATCATTGGATTCTTGCCGGCTTGGCTCGTGTGATATTCAGGGAAATGGGCTGGACTTTCATGCAAAGGATAGTAAAATTGAAAACTTCTATCTGAATTTGGATGGTGTATGGAGATGGACATTTGAGAATACAGAAGTGGGGACGGAATATCTGAGTGGCAGCAATCAGCACTCTAATGATCTGCAGAAAGGAGAATGTAAGCGGGTGGTCTGGACACCTCTGACAGAAGATGCACGTTTGCAGGTGAATGTAAGGGAGAAAGCGGAAATTACGATAACACCGGAATAAACAGGAACAGGTATAAAGAGATAAAATAGGATACGAATTACTAGACAGTATCTAAACTAAAAAGGAGCAATAATGGATTTTAAAATGCCTGAGGCATATTTATTCCGTTATTGCTCCTTTTAATATATGAGGTTATATAGTCAAATTACAGCGCTTTCTTCAGAGTGAAGCAGTCGATGTCCGGTGCCCAGTTATAACTATTACCCATGCGAATAGTGTTGTATCCGGCTTTTAATTCAACGGGAACTGTGATTTGGTTATGACCATTATCCTCTCCCAGAGAGTCGATTTTGGTAATGATACCGTTTACGTCCAGTTCTATTTGTCGTCCTTTGCCATATAAATAATGGATGGTCATATCATAGCGTCCGCCATTTTCGCTATATACTTCCCGCCATTCGGCATAGTTTTCAGGTTGTCCGCCAAGGAAACCTACTTTCATTTTGCCGGAGGCTTCCTTATCATGGGCATAAATAATACCTTTAGGATTTTTGCCAAGGTCATTGAAAAGAGGTAGGTAAGCCCATTCCGCTTCGTAGAGGGTCGGTTCCAGACGTGTTTCGCCTTCTATGCGGAGGAACATGGCACTGTGTGCAGGAAGCGTTTGTTCGAAGGTACCGGAGAAGTTTCCTAAATCGCTATGTTTTACCAGATCACGTACTTTTACGTTTCCTCCAAATTCCAGTGAAGAGAACGGCACGGAAAAACTACAGATGGTATCAGAAGGATTGTAAAGAGCTACTGCACGTACATTCCCACGTTTCTGTTCAATATCTTTCACGAGTACATAACCTTCATTTTCATGTTGCGCTACATAAGCCTGTAAGCCCAGCGGATCTTGGTTGAGGGCGATCAGTTCTTTATTTGTCAGCAGTTCGAGCGAAGAATCCGGCATGTTTTCCAGATTGCATCCGATAAGCAAAGGAGAACTCATGATACACCACAAACCGAAATGAGCTTCTTCTTCTGTCGGAGTAAGACCTTGTCCACCTACTTTACTGTCGTTGCGGAATCCGATGACCATCATATCCATGTCATTATAATGTCCGTTTCCGGCATAAGCCGACAGGTAGAGATTCTTTCCGACTACATATCTTAATGATCCCCAATGTGCATTAATATCTCCACTGATACGCCAGGAAGTTGCCGCATCTTTAGCCCAAGTGCCCGGGAAGGCCCATCGGCAAATATTGATGGAAACATCTTTGTTTACTTTGTCTATACTGTTCCGGATGGAAGTGTAGCGTTCCTTTTCATTAAGTCCCAGCGCATCTCCTCCGCAGTAATCAATTTTGATAAAGTCGAAACCCCAGTCGCCAAAGTATAATTGGGCGTCTTGCGGTTCGTGTCCATAGATACCAGCTCCTACGCCTGCTGCATCATTGTCCCACATGGAGCCACATGTACTGTTGCCCGCATCGGTATAGAGACCGGCTTTCATTCCCAGGCCGTGAACGTAATCCGCAATCGGTTTCATCCCATTCGGGAAACGTTGTTCGTGGGTATGCATAATCCCGTTTTCATCGCGCTTTCCGAAATAGCCGTCATCAACATTGACATAATGATATCCGGCATCTTTCAGACCTTTTTTCACCATCAGGTCGGCTTGATGCTTGATGATGTCTTCGCTAATGTCTACGCGAAATGCATTCCATGAACTCCATCCCATGATGGGAGGATTGACTGTCTTTTCATTCTCGGAGAGGGTAGTTTGAGTCTTTGTACAACTGATGCACATAAAAGAAGCTACTGCTACTGTAAAGAGATAAATCCTGTTTTTCATGATATAATAGGTTGTGTTTTATTACATATCCGTCCTGAATTTGTTCAAGTGACTGAATAGAAATAAAGGGCAACTTACTGTACTCCAGAAAGCTACCCTTTATTTTTGTCGGAATGAGGCGACTCGAACGCCCGACCCCTACGTCCCGAACGTAGTGCGCTACCAACTGCGCTACATTCCGATTGCTTAAGAAGTGGTGCCACCAGGAATCGAACCGGGGACACAAGGATTTTCAGTCCTTTGCTCTACCAACTGAGCTATGGCACCTTTCTCGTTTGCGGGTGCAAAGATAAGTATATTTTTTAATACCGCAATAACTTAAAGGGAAATTTTTACCAATTTCTGACTCGTGGAAATATAAATGCATTTTTGTTAGAATAAATATGTAGATAAACAGCTATTTATGCGACATATTTTATAAATTTACGCACTGAAACGATCAAAACAATATAAACACTCTATTACTATGTCATCACTGGCGATTATTGTTATAATAGTTTTGTTAGCTGCCTTCATCTATATGTGGGCAAAGTGCCAGTCACTCCAGAAAGAGGTGCATTCGAAGGAAAACAAAGAGAATGAACTTAAAAAGTTGGCTCTGGTTTTGCAGAACATCAATGCTTACTTCTTATTGATTGACAAGGATTTTGTGGTTTGTGACACCAATTATTATTCTTTAAACCGTCTTCCGATTCAGGTAGGTGGAGTTACCAAAAGAGTCGGGGATTTGCTGCATTGTAGAAATGCGATTGCAGCCGGTGAATGTGGCCAGCATGAACAATGCAAACTATGTTGTATCCGTGCGTCTATCGGAAAAGCTTTTTACAAGAAGGCAAGTTTTAAAAATCTGGAAGCTTCCATGAAGTTATTAAGTGAGGATGAAACGAAGGTGACTCCTTGCGATGTATCGGTATCGGGTACTTATTTGAATATTCATGGTGAAGATTATATGGTGTTGACTGTTTATGATGTGACGGAGCTGAAAAATGCGCAAAGGTTGCTGTCTATTGAAAGAGAACATTCCATTTCTGCTGATAAATTGAAATCTGCCTTTATTGCTAATATGAGTCACGAGGTACGTACACCGCTAAATGCGATTGTCGGATTTTCCGGTTTGATGGTATCGGCTTCCAGTGAAGAGGAACGAAAAATGTATGCTGATGTTATTGCAGAGAATAATGAACGCTTGTTGCGCCTGGTGAATGATATTTTCGATCTTTCTCAAATAGAATCGGGAACAGTAGATTTTGTTTATACGGAGTTTGATGCCAATGATTTACTAAGAGAGTTGGAGGGAATTTTTAAGACGAAATTGAATAACTCGTCGGTGGAATTGGTTTGTGAGGCACACATACAACCTATAATGATGTATTCGGAACGGGAACGTATTATTCAGGTATTGTCCAACCTGTTACATAATGCAATGAAATTCACCGAATCGGGTGAAATTCGTTTGGGTTGCAGCCTGAAAGGAACGGAAGAGGTTTGCTTTGTTGTGTCCGATACAGGCATTGGCATACCGAAAGAGGAACAGAAAAAAATATTCTCACGTTTCATAAAACTTGATCGTGAAATGCAGGGGACAGGACTTGGACTGACTCTTTCGCAAACGATCATCCAAAATCTGGGTGGAAATCTTGAACTTGATTCGGAAATTAACCGGGGATCTACTTTCAGCTTTGTGTTGCCAAGGGTGATAAAGCCGGAACTGATAAAGCCACAGGCAATAAAGTAATCTCCAATCGCTAGGTATTGTATCTATTAAATGATGATTGGCATACTTCTAAATAAGAGGGCCTGCAAAAATCCCTAAAATAAATTACCCTCACTACAACCGTGAAGTGCATCCCAAAGGTTTTATAACCGACTTTAGGGGAGCACTTCACTGTAGTGAGGGTAATTTTATAAGTTCAAAGCTGTTTGAATAGCCTCTTACTTTTTTGTGAACAGGATGAACACTTAGTCTTTACGACTTAGGTGCATCCTTATCTTTGTCTCCGGTTCCCGGAGATGCCTTGCCGGAAGTAGAATTTCCGCCGGATGTAGCAGAACTGCTGCTTGATGGAGTAGCACCGGAAGCGGTGGCACCAGAGGATGCCGCATCAGGAGCTGCTGCATTAGAAACGGTTGCACCAGGCTTAGCTGTACTTGCCCCGGTTGCTCCTCCTGTATGTGCGGAAGTTGCGGTAGGACGGGCAGCATTAGCGTTACTTGCACTGACATTGACAGTGGCAGGTTGAGCCTGAACTTCCCAGTGGAACGGTTCGAAATTGGAGTTTGGATCTACCCAAGACGGTTTCTTGGAAGCATAGATAATAAACGGAGCAATAACAACGATAATGGCACCGATAATCAGTACGGAGAACCAAACGGTGTTGCTACCTGTAGAGATCTGGCTGGGCGGGATGAAGCTGAGGATAAAGGCAAGCAATGATCCGCAGAAACCAAGACCACCAACAAACCACATCAAACCGTTACCTGACTTACCGATACGGAACGGACGGTTGAGTTTCTTCATCTTATAACGCAATGCGATAGCTCCGGAGAACATCAACAAGTACATAATCAGATAAAGAATAACTGTCAGCTGTGACAGAATCTGATAGAAGCTCTGTACGGACGGCATAACGACGAACAACAGACTTAATACAGTTACAGCGATACCTTGTACGAACAGGATATTCTTCTGTACACCCAGTTTGTTTGTTTTCTGGAAGAACGGAGGCATATAACCTGCTTTACCTACGGCAAATATACCTTTTGACGGACCGGCAACCCATGTTAATACACCTGCCAGTACACCAAATGCAAGAGCGACAGCAATGATTGGTGACAACCAGGAAGCATGAATATATCTGAAATAGTTGTCGAAGCCGACGAGTAGACTTTGAGTCAGGTTGATATCTTTTGCAGGGATAATCACACCTAATGCAAAAGTACCCAAAACGAAGATCAACACTGTGATAAGTGCACCGATGAATACGGCTTTCGGATAGTTTTTGGAAGGGTTCTCTACGTCTTTTACGTGGATACCACCCATTTCCATACCGGCATAAAACAAGAAGATACTGGCAGCAAGAACAACATTATCAAAGTTGGTAAAGTCGGGGAAGAAGCTGCTGTTGAAATCCATATTGGAATGTCCGCCGCTTGCCAGATAAATGATTCCCAAGATAATCAACAGGGCAGCCGGGATAATTGTACCGACCATACCACCGATTTTGGCAACTTTACCTACCCAGCTCATACCTTTCAGGGAAATGAAAGTAGCCAGCCAGTAGATGATAAGCACTACGACGAGCGTATAATACTTATTGTTTGCCAGTGACATGTCATGTACGTCATTCATTCCGATGAAAGCGATAGATACGGCACCAAACGTTAACACTGTCGGATACCAGATCGTACTTTCGATCCATTGTACCCAAATGGCGAGGAATCCCAGTTTTTTGCCGTAGGCTTCGCCTACCCACCGGAACACACCACCCTGCTTATCCTGAAACATCGCCGCCAACTCTGCTGCAACGAGCGATGTAGGGATTAGAAAGACAATAGCTGCAAAAAGATAATAGAAGGCCGAACTCATTCCATATACGGCCTCGGCTGGTAGTCCACGCAAGGATACTACTGCCGTTACATTCATGATAGCCAGGGTAAACACACCCAGCTTCACTGCATTTTTAATATTCGCCATAAGTTAAGGTTTTAAGTGAAAAATATTTTAAAGTCAGTGTTATAACAACATTTTGCGTGAGATGTTTCCGCAATCTCTTTCAAAGTTCGTTAATTAACATCCCCGAAATGGGAGATTGTAAACCCGGATTTACTTCTTCCGAAACAATCGCTTTCTCCGATTGTTTTTAAGCAATCTAAATTATAAATGAATCATTTTATTATAAACTAAGTAGTTATGAAATCAGCGTTTTCAGATTTTATTTCCGGGAAAAAGGGAATCTACGGTATTCTTCACATTATTATATTAGTAATGTCCCTATTCCTGGTTATTAGTATCTCGGTGGATACTTTTAAGGGAATTCCTTTCTATACACAGTCTTCGTACATGAAAGTACAGCTATGTATCTGTCTTTGGTTTCTTTTTGATTTTGTATTGGAGTTCTTTCTGGCAAAACATAAGGGACGTTATTTGCGGACACATTTTATCTTTTTATTGGTGGCGATTCCTTATCAGAATATTATCGCCTATTATGGGTGGACATTTTCGGATGAGATTACCTATCTTCTCCGTTTCATTCCTTTATTGAGAGGAGGATATGCACTTGCCATTGTGGTCGGCTGGTTGACCTACAATCGTGCTTCGAGTTTGTTTGTCTCTTATCTGACGATGTTGTTGGCAACGGTCTATTTTTCCAGTCTGGCATTTTTTGTGCTCGAGCATCGGGTGAATCCCTTGGTGAATGGTTATGGAGATGCTTTGTGGTGGGCTTTTATGGACGTTACTACCGTCGGTTCGAATATCATAGCGCAGACGGTGACCGGACGTGTGCTTTCCGTTTTGTTGGCTGCCCTGGGTATGATGATGTTCCCTATCTTTACGGTTTATATTACAAACCTGATTCAGCGATCCAACAGACGTAGAAAACAATATTACGAAGAGGAGGAACTAGAGAAAAAGGCTTCCGAGAAAAAAGAATTGGCAGAAAAAGCAGCCGCACAGAAAGCAAGCACATCATAATGTACTTGCGGATAAGATGAAAAAACAGATGAAGTGATGATGAAAGTAAAGTGTTGAAAACTAAAGATGAATTACTTTTCTTAATACTATAATTACTTTTCTTTATAAGCGGGGAAGGAAAAGAGGTGGAAAAGAGGTATTACTTTCTATCTTTGTTGAGAAGAGACAAGACACGACGCTGTTATAACCGTTATTGAATGAATCAAACTTTACCTTATCCGGGTTAATAACAGCTATCTCATTTTAATAACTAGAGTTGTTCAGGGGTAAGTTCAATTTGTAGCATTTGAAAAATGATGCCGTTTGTATTGAAACATTGGCGGGAAATCAAGAGGGTAAGGGGAATAGAAAAAGGTTACTATCAATAGATAGTAACCTTTACCTTTCTTATAAAAGAGATTGAGAGAATTTTAGTCAACAACGGTGATATGGTTGTTGCTAAATACATTCAATTCCAGCTTGTTCATGATGTATTGAATAGCTAACTGCGCTTTCACGGAGTTGCCCGAACCATCCAAAGGAGGAGCAAATGCGGCAATACCGAACTGTCCGGGCAGTACGCCCATCACACCACCACCTACACCTGTTTTAGCAGGAATACCGGAAGTGTACATCCAGTCGCCGGTATGTTCGTAGAAACCTACGGCGGCAATCATGGCAGTGATTTTAGGAGCCAGGACGGCATCAAAAACTTCTTTTTTAGTCACAGGGTTCACACCACCGTTGGCGATTGTACCGGCTGCGATGGAAAGCTGCAATGCAGTAACTCCCAATGAACACTGGCGGGTGTAAAGGTCTAATGACATATCCGGGTCATCATAAATCCGATTGTAATTCTTCAGCAGCCATGCGATAGAACGGTTGTTGAAGTTGGTGTCCGATTCCGACTTGTACAATTCATCAATCAGTTGCGGGGCACTGCCGCATAGGTCTGTCACATTTCCTACGATGGCATCCCATTTCTTGGCAGAGTCACCGATAGGTTGCACCATACTGCAGGCAGAGATGGCTCCGGCATTTACCAGTGGGGTAGACGGATGATCGTTCTCCAACAAGATAGCGATGATTGAATTGAAGGGCAAGCCTGTTGCGTCGGCTCCAATCTTGTCCAGAATTTCTTTAGCACCGTATTGACGCAGTGCCAGGATAGCCGTATGTACTTTGGATACGGATTCTATACCGAAGCGATAGTCAGTATCTCCCACATGGATGGTCTGCCCGTTGAGCAGGCAGACACTGATTCCAAAGAGATCCTTGTTGACATTTGCCAGATAAGGAATATAGTCGGCATTCTTGCCGCCGGTATTGGTCTTTACCTGATCGTATGCCTCCTGTACCACTTCTTTCAATTGAGCGAGTGTTACTTTTTTATCCATAGATCATTTTATTTTTTTACGGTTTTACGACGACCACCGTGGTTGAACATCTTGACTTCTACCGGAAGATTCTTTTCTTGAGCCATACGGGTAGGAGTTGGATATTCCAGTTTTTCCAGTTCGGCGATGGCATTGTTGATGTCGCCCAGAAGCATATCTGCCATGTCACGGCTGAATCCCTGACGAACAACGACACGCATCACTACATAATCTTCCAGTTTAGAAGGCAATGTATAAGCAGGAACCATCCAACCATGTTGAGACAGTTTATCTTGCAAATCATACAAAGTCCATTTGGCGCTTTTTGCATATTCCGGTTTCAGATACCAGATGAATAGCGGGTTCACAACATCTTCTGAGTAGTTAACGAACGGAACCATCTTGGCTATTTCACTATGGATATATTTGGCAATTTGCAGGGAGTTGTACTGCACTTCTTTGTAACCCTGGAATCCTAAGCGGATGAATTGATAATATTGTCCCAGAATTTGTGCGGCCGGACGAGAGAAGTTCAAACCTACCTGTGTAATGTTGGCGCCCAGATAGTTGACGCTGAATGACATTTCTTCGGGCAGATATTCTTTGCCTTTCCAACAAACCCATCCGAGTCCCGGATATACCAAACCAAACTTGTGGCCGGATACACTGATAGAAAGTACCCATTTCAAACGGAAGTCCCATTTCTTTTCCGGATACAGGAACGGAAGGATGAAACCACCACTGGCGGCATCTACGTGGATAGGAATGTCATAACCGGTCTTGGCATTGTAAGCATCCAGAGCTTTATCCAATGCTTCGACATCATCATTCAATCCAGTCCATGTAACACCTTGAATCGGTACGATACAGATGGTGTTTTCATCACACATTTTCAAAGCTTCTTCGGGGTCAAGAGTGGTTTTTTCAAGTGTCAAAGGCACTTCACGCATTTCAATCTGCCACAACTGTGCAAACTTTTCCCAAACAACCTGGAAACCTGTAGAAATAACAAAGTTTGGTTTATCAAATGGTTTGCCCTGTGCTTGTCTTTTCTTACGCCAACGCAACCAGGCAGCTACACCACCCAACATACATGCTTCTGAAGAACCGATAGCCAAAGCACCTGTTTTCCAAGTATCTTTTTCTGGAGAGTTCCACAAGTTGGCAACGATGTTGATACATTTACCGTTCATCACAGCGATACGCGGATATTCTGTTTCATCAATGTAGTTGATGTTGATGGCCTCATTCATCAGCTTGGTAGCATATTCGTCCATATAAGTGGTAACGAAAGTAGCCAGATTCAAACGAGGCTGCGTTTGAGCAAATGTTTCATCTTTCACCATTTGATAGGCGACTTCAGGAGTAGTAGGTCCATCAGGTATTTTCTCTACCGGAGAGGGTTGTAACATTCTGTCTGAACCAAATACATCGGTTTTTGCATCACCTTTTCTGAAATTTAAATCTTCCATACTAATTTGTTTTTTTAAAGGTTTAGGGCGATGGGGATTTTCCCCGTCGAATTTCCCACAACAACAGCAGATAGGTTTGAAAGTTTCCGGCTTTTACATTATTTGGCGTTTATTAAGGGGCGGGTTTTCCTGTATGGAAGAGCTTCCCGGCACATTGGCAGTTGTTGCTTTGACTTCCTCCTAACAAAGGAACATTCTCATCGCAATGAGAAAAAATTCTCACTACGATGAGAAATTATTCTCATTACTATGAGAATTTTTTCTCAAAGGGATGAGAATGGTTTGAGAATAGAATCCTGCTCGTAGCACCTTGTAGCATCATAATCCACTGATAACGGTTGACTGTTTTTTTATCTTATTCCTGAATTTTATTGATTCAAAGAATGGTTTTGATGCTTTTAAAGCAATAAAGTCCGGATATACGTCTTTTGAACTTTATAAGAAGACTATTGTTTTCTTCAAACCTAAACTTTTAACGAATAAGCATTATGAAGATACAGACGGGACGGGGAACAATTCCTCTTATTACTTTAATTGCCATCTGGTCTATTTCGGCATTGACTTCATTGCCGGGACTGGCTGTTTCACCTATATTGGGTGATCTTACGAAGATATTTCCGAAAGCTACGGATCTGGACATACAGATGTTGACTTCGCTGCCATCACTGCTCATTATTCCTTTTATATTGCTGGGTGGTAAACTGACAGAGAAAGTCGATTATGTCCGTGTATTAAAAGTCGGACTCTGGCTTTTTGCCGCGAGCGGTATTTTGTATCTGATTTCCAATCGAATGTGGCAATTAATTGTGGTAAGTGCTTTGCTCGGTATCGGTTCCGGTTTGATTATCCCTTTATCTACCGGATTGGTTTCCAGATACTTTGTAGGAACCTATCGGGTGAAACAGTTCGGATTAAGCTCCGCTATTACTAATTTCACGTTAGTGATAGCAACTGCCGTAACGGGCTATCTTGCAGAAGTCAGCTGGCATCTGCCTTTCCTTGTCTATCTCCTCCCATTGATTTCCATTCTGCTGGTAGGACATTTGAAAGAAGACCGGACGGGAGAAGTCGCTTATACACCCTCTCCTTCCTCTTCTGCAGATATTACAAAAGACAACGAAGCCTCCGAACAATCTACTTCCATAGATATAGGAGGCAGCAAATACGGTATTCACATCAAACATCTGATAGAGTTGATGCTCTTCTATGGCGTGATAACATATATCGTGGTAGTAGTGATCTTCAATCTACCTTTCTTAATGGAAAAGCATCACTTTTCCAGTGGCAATTCCGGATTGATGATTTCACTTTTCTTTCTGGCCATCACCGCTCCGGGGTTTTGTCTGAATAAAATTGTAGCCCTGCTGAAAGGACGTACGAAAGCATACAGCCTGCTGTCTATAGCGTTGGGACTGTTGTTAATCTGGATAGCTCCAATCGAATGGCTGATTATTCCCGGATGTATCCTGGTTGGCTTGGGATATGGCATTATCCAGCCTATGCTTTATGATAAGACCACCCAGACCGCACTGCCGCAAAAGACCACATTGGCTTTGGCGTTTGTGATGATGATGAATTATCTGGCTATCTTGCTTTATCCCTTTATTGTCGATTTTTTCCAGTGGATATTCCATACCCAATCACAGGAGTTTCCTTTTATCTTTAATCTTCTGATAACTATTGTTACTCTTTTCTGGGCATATCGGCGCCGTAATACCTTTTTGTTTAACGACCAATTAAAATAGAAAATGAAGAATAAGAAACTGGAAGCCAATCTTAGCATGGCTGTCTCGAAAGTATTTAGCGGTTTAAATATGAATGCCTTAAAGTATCTTCTGCCTTTGTGGATGAGTCCATTGACAGGAGCCACGCTTCGTTGCACATTTGCAGCAGCTGCTTTTTGGGTGATCGGGTGGTTTATGCCTCCGGAGAAATCGTCAACCAGAGATAAATGGCTCCTCTTTCTGTTGGGGGCTTTGGGACTTTACGGCTTTATGTTTCTCTATTTGGCCGGATTGAGTAAAACAACTCCTGTCTCCAGTTCCATATTTACCAGTCTCCAGCCTATTTGGGTTTTTCTTATCATGATATTCTTTTATAAAGAGAAGGCGGGCGCTAAAAAAATAATAGGAATTTCTATTGGTCTGATAGGAGCGTTGGTTTGCATCCTAACCCAGCAAAGCGATGATTTGGCCTCTGATGCTTTTACGGGGAATATGCTTTGTCTTCTAAGTTCTGTGGTGTATGCTGTCTATCTGATTCTTAGTCAGCGCATCCTCACGGCCATTGGAGCGATAACGATGTTGCGATATACCTTTTCCGGTGCTGCCGTGTCTGCCATTATAGTCACGTTTATTACAGGATTTGATGCCCCGGTATTCTCCATGCCGTTCCATTGGACGCCTTTCCTTATTCTGATGTTCGTATTGATTTTCCCGACCACTATCAGTTATATGCTGCTGCCTGTCGGTTTGAAATATCTGAAGACAACGGTCGTCGCTATCTACGGTTATCTGATTCTGATTGTGGCGACCATTGCCTCCCTTGCTCTCGGACAAGACCGTTTTAGCTGGACGCAGACATTTGCAATCATTTTTATCTGTATTGGAGTTTACCTGGTTGAAGTGGCCGAAAGTAAAGAAAAGTAAAGAAAAAGAGGTTGTGTCAAAACGTTGGCACAACCTCTTTTATATTTTACAGTTCTGCTATATTTTCTTTTGGCTATGCTGCTTTTTCCTCATGCATTTGGCAACAAGTTGCTATATTCCAATTATATCGGGTTATAAATAGTCCCATAAACATATATTTGGCAACTGTAATGAGCCCCTTTCCTTCTTTTATCAGTTTAGCACACATTTTTTTGATATTAAAGGCTATAGCAAAGAAAGCAAAGTCCATTGTAACCTTGTCTTCTCCCACATGCCGGAATCTTCTGTATGCCATGTTGTATTTCATTTGTCCAAACACAGCCTCTGGTTCTATACACCTCCTGCCTCTATGCTTGATACCTTCTTCTGAGAGCAACCTTTCCCGTGCCTGCCGTTTGTATTGATTTAATCGGTGGTTGACTTCTATAATACGGTTCCCCCGAGCTTTAAAACAACTGCCACGCAAAGGGCAACCTTCGCATCTTTTTGCTTTATACCGGGCACTTTCGATGATGTATCCGCTCGCTGTCTTGTCACGTTTGGTTCCTATACGGTTCATGTGCTGTCCCATAGGACAAACGTAATAATCCTCTTGGGCATTGTAATGGAGACTTTCGGCATGGAATGGGTTGGGAGTATAACGAGGACGCTGTTCTTTATGGAAGTAATTATACTTGATGAAGGCTTCTATCCCATTCTCCTGCATGAACCGGTAATTTTCTTCCGAACCGTAACCGGAGTCTGCCACACAGATATTCGGTAAACGGTTATAGCGGTACTGGAAAGAGTGGAAAAAAGGTATGAGGGTCAGTGTATCGGTAGGGTTGGGAAACAGACGGAAGTCTGTGATGAATTGGTTTTCAGTACCTATTTGCAGATTATATCCGGGTTTGGTCTGCCCGTTCTTCATGGCATCTTCTTTCATGCGCATGAATGTGGCACCAGGATCGGTCTTGGAATAGGAGTTACGTTCTCCAAGGGTATCAAGGTGATTGTCGTATTCTATCAGCTTGTCACGATACCCTTCAAGTTCCATGACCTGCTTCTTCTTTTTGCGCAGGGCTTTCTTTTCTTCCTTATCCTTTGTTGCAGGCTGGCGTTCCAGGGCTTCTTTAAGTTCATCCACTATGTCAGAGAGCCTGCAGGGAGTAAACTCCACGGATGTGTCTTTTATAGAGTTCTCCTGTGCAATGGCTTCATCCACCTGTTCCAAGAGAATACGGATTTTATCCATTAGTCTCGTACGGTTCCGTTCGACTGTCTTGCGCCAGACAAAAGTATATTTGTTGGCTTTGGATTCAATCTTGGTGCCGTCGATATACTCCACATCAAGGCTGATGAAACCTTTATCGGCAAGGACAAGAACCAACTGGGTAAATACATTATTTATTTCCTCCTTTACACGGTTACGAAAACGGTTGATCGTGATAAAATCCGGATGCTCATTACCGGCAAGCCAAATATAATGAATGTCACGAAGGAGGTGCTTCTCTATTTTACGGCAAGAATAGATATTATTCATGTAGGCGTAGATTATCACCTTAAGCATCATTTTAGGATGATAAGGACAACGGCCCGTTTCCTTATAAAGCTTCTTGAAACTCTCAAGATTGAGATTGTCAATAACAGCATTCACGATGCGGACCGGGTCGGTCGCAGCTATGTTTTCATCAATTCTTTGTGGAAAAAGAACGGTTTGGTTGGGAATGTAAGGACGAAAATGTAACTTTGCCATAACGAAAAACTTTATACCTAAAGATACGAAAACTTTGGGTAATAACAAAGCCCGGGCTTGAGAAAGTCTGGGCTTTGCGCATAAAAAAAGGCTGTGTCAGCGTTTTGACACAACCTCTTCATTATTTCATCATCATGTTTTATAGAGAGGAGTTGATTGCTTGCGCTATGGACTTGAATTCTTCATCCGACAATTTCAGTTTCGGATTCGAAAACAACATATCCGATTCCTTTTGAATAGGAATTAAATGAATATGTGCATGAGGTACTTCCAGTCCGATAACAGCTTCGCCTACCTTTTGGCAAGGGAATGCTTTTTTAATGGCACAGGCTACTTGCTTTGCAAACACATGCATAGCAGCCAGGTCTTCATCGCTCAAATCGAAAATATAGTCTACTTCCTGTTTGGGCACTACCAATGTATGTCCCTTTACCAACGGATTGATATCGAGAAAAGCAAAAAACTTGTCGTTTTCCGCCACCTTGTAGCAGGGGATTTCTCCTGCGATGATTCTACTGAATATTGTTGCCATAACTTTTATTGATAAATTAAGGCAAGCCCCACACGGAGACCTGCCTTTACGTTAAATTGATATGTTTACTACTTCCAGTGCAATTTTACCTTGTGGAACAGTAATTTCTGCTACATCACCCACCTTCTTGCCAAGCAGCCCTTGTGCGATCGGGGTGTTAACGGAAATCTTTCCTTCCTTCAGGTTAGCTTCACTTTCTGAAACGATGGTATAAATCATCTTCATGCCATTCTTTACATTCTTCAGTTCCACCTTATTTAAAATCTGTACGGAATCTGTTTTCAATTTAGATTCATCGATGATTTTTGCATCTGCAATGGTAGCTTTCAATTTGTTGATACGCATTTCGAGCATACCTTGCGCTTCTTTTGCTGCATCGTATTCAGCGTTTTCAGACAAGTCTCCTTTATCTCTGGCTTCGGCTATTGCCGCAGAGATCTTCGGGCGTTCCACTGTTTCCAGTTCCTTCAGTTCCGCCATCAGTTTCTTGTAACCTTCTTCTGACATATAAGCCATGATGTTTTCCTCCTTTAATTGTTTTAAATGGTCATATAAACAAAAAAGAATTCCAACATGAGCCATGTTGGAACCCTCTTTTCATTATTTCTTTGCAAAGATAGCCTTTTAAGTGATACGTGTCAAGTGAAAAAAGATGCTATGTAACATATTTAAATGAAATATGCTAAATTATAACAACTTAGAGTAATGACTTGACAGCTGCTTCCAAATCCTTAATATCTTCGCCACGAAGCTTCAATTCGTTGTTACGATTAATCAAAAAGATAGATGGAACCTGACGAACATTATATACAGCTACGTTGGTAGAGTAAACTCCGTTTCCATCGCGCACACAGACCCATGGAAGGTTGTCTGCCGCTGTTTTCCAGTAGTGTTCGTCCGCGTCGAGAGATACCTGGTATATTTCCAGTCCTTCTTTAGCGTATGTATTATACAGTTCGCGGAGCATCAGGTTGTGAGGAGCTCCGGCAGGCGACTGGAATACAGAGAAATCGAGCAAAACCACTTTGCCTTTCAGGTCGGTCAGCTTGCGCACATTTCCTTTCACATCACGCAAGGCAATGTCGATAATACCGGTTTCTACGATTTTATCCTGCGGAATTTCCAGAGCTTTCGTTTGCGGCTGGCGCGTATTCTTCATTCCTTTGATTACAATATTATAAAGGTTCTTGGAACGTATCGCATGAGGGAACGCGTTGTTGAGGCTCGTAGCAACAGCTGCGAAGCATTTCACATCGTCTTTATTGTTCAACGGATCGAATATCAGATAATTATTGAGTTTCTGGAACAGGGCAAAGTAAGCTGCCGCCGTGTTGGGAGCAGCAAAAATATAGTTCACTTTGACATCTTCCTTATAGTTATTGAGCAATGTTGCCAGGCTGTCTTCAAACACATCATGCCCTATTCCGTTGCTGCGCAGGGATGCCAGTAAATTGTCCACCTCTTTTTGAAGGCGAATCTGCTTCAACGTCAGTTCTTTTATCTTATTGCTGTTTTCCGAACCTTCCACCGTATAAGTAGTAGAGAAATCCACATACGGAGCTTTGATTTGAATCGTTTCGATAGAATCTACAGAAAAATTGATGATTTTGTCGTCGATCCGCAAACGGTAAAATTCGGGTGACTCGGGACGAGGCTGCTTGAAACTGAATGTACCTTCCCCTTTCAGCTTCACTGAATCGAGCGGAACAATACCTTCCAGACCGGAAGCTTCGAGATAAAGCATTTTACCGTCGGCTCCTGATACATCCCCGTTCACCTGGAATTTAGGGCCGGAACTACAAGCAGTAATAGTAAGTGCGGCGAGCGCTGCAAAAGTAACCTTTTTCATATAGTGTGTGTTATTAACGAGATGCAAATATACTTCTTTTCGAGATTAGTCAAAGCATTTTGCTGTGTTCTTCATCCTAATTTTGAAAAAAAATCAGTTCGCCACTAACTTTTTACCTCATTTCCACCTAATTACCACGATAAATGTATATCTTTGCAGGAATTTTGAAAGAAAAAGTATAGATAAAACAATTTTTATGATTAACCCAATTGTTAAGACAATCGAGTTACCTGATGGAAGAACCATCACACTCGAGACGGGAAAGTTGGCAAAACAGGCAGACGGTTCTGTAATGCTCCGCATGGGAAACACCATGTTGTTAGCTACTGTTTGTGCCGCTAAAGATGCAGTTCCCGGAACAGATTTTATGCCTTTACAGGTAGAGTACAAAGAAAAATTTGCGGCATTCGGCCGTTTCCCTGGTGGTTTCACCAAGCGAGAAGGTAGAGCTTCTGATTATGAGATTCTCACTTGCCGTCTTGTCGACCGTGCTCTCCGTCCTTTATTCCCCGATAATTATCACGCAGAGGTATATGTGAACATCATCCTCTTTTCTGCTGATGGTGTGGATATGCCGGATGCATTGGCAGGACTTGCCGCTTCTGCAGCACTTGCCGTTTCAGATATTCCTTTCAACGGACCGATTTCTGAAGTACGTGTAGCACGTATCGACGGTCAGTTCGTTATCAATCCTACTTTTGAACAACTGGAAAAAGCTGATATGGATCTGATGGTGGCCGCTACTTATGAGAACATCATGATGGTAGAAGGTGAAATGCACGAAGTATCCGAAGCTGAATTGCTGGAAGCAATGAAAGTAGCTCATGAAGCTATCAAGGTTCATTGTAAAGCACAGATGGAGTTGACTGAAGAGGTTGGAAAAACAGTGAAACGTGAATACAACCATGAAGTGAACGACGAAGATTTGCGCAAGGCTGTTCGTGAAGCATGCTACGAAAAAGCTTACGCTGTTGCCGCTTCCGGAAACAATAACAAACACGAACGTTTTGCTGCTTTCGAAGCTATCCGTGAAGAATTCAAAGCTCAATTCTCTGAAGAAGAGTTGGACGAAAAGGGTGCGTTGATCGACCGTTACTACCACGATGTAGAAAAAGAAGCCATGCGCCGTTCTATCCTTGACGAAGGTAAGCGTTTGGATGGTCGTAAGACTACTGAAATCCGCCCGATCTGGTGTGAGGTTGGTCCTCTGCCTGGTCCTCACGGATCTGCTATCTTTACTCGTGGTGAAACACAATCACTGACTTCTGTTACTCTGGGTACCAAACTGGATGAGAAGATCATTGACGATGTTTTGGAACACGGAAAAGAACGTTTCTTATTGCATTATAATTTCCCTCCTTTCTCTACAGGTGAAGCAAAAGCACAACGTGGTGTAGGTCGTCGCGAAATCGGTCACGGTCACTTGGCTTGGCGTGCTTTGAAAGGACAGATTCCTGCTGACTATCCGTATGTAGTACGTGTGGTTTCAGATATTCTCGAATCTAACGGCTCTTCTTCTATGGCTACTGTATGTGCCGGAACATTGGCATTGATGGATGCTGGTGTGAAGATCAAGAAACCGGTATCAGGTATCGCTATGGGATTGATTAAGAATCCGGGCGAAGAAAAATATGCTGTATTGTCTGATATTCTGGGTGACGAAGACCACTTGGGTGATATGGACTTCAAAGTAACGGGAACAAAAGATGGTATTACGGCTACCCAGATGGATATCAAGGTAGACGGTCTGTCTTACGAAATTCTGGAACGTGCTTTGAATCAGGCAAAAGAAGGACGTATGCACATTCTGGGTAAGATTACTGAAACAATCGCTGAACCACGTGCTGACCTGAAAGAACATGCTCCACGCATTGAAACGATGACAATTCCTAAAGAATTTATCGGTGCTGTAATCGGCCCTGGTGGAAAAATCATCCAAGGTATGCAGGAAGAAACCGGTGCTGTGATTACTATCGAAGAAATTGATGGTATGGGACGCATCGAAGTTTCCGGAACAAACAAAAAATGTATTGATAATGCAATGCGCATGATTAAAGCAATCGTTGCTGTTCCTGAAGTGGGCGAAGTTTATAAAGGTAAAGTTCGTTCTATTATGCCTTACGGTGCATTCATCGAATTCTTGCCGGGCAAGGATGGTTTGCTGCACATCTCTGAAATTGATTGGAAGCGTCTGGAAACAGTAGAAGAAGCTGGAATTAAGGAAGGTGATGAAATCGAAGTAAAACTGATTGATGTTGACCAGAAAACTGGTAAATTCAAACTTTCAAGAAAAGTGTTGATGCCAAGACCAGAAAAGAAATAAGAACGCGATAGCGTCTATATATAAAGAAGAGGTTGTGTCAAAACGTTGGCACAACCTCTTTTATATTTTACAGTTCTGCTATATTTTCTTTTGGCTATGCTGCTTTTTCCTCATGCATTTGGCAACAAGTTGCTATATTCCAATTATATCGGGTTATAAATAGTCCCATAAACATATATTTGGCAACTGTAATGAGCCCCTTTCCTTCTTTTATCAGTTTAGCACACATTTTTTTGATATTAAAGGCTATAGCAAAGAAAGCAAAGTCCATTGTAACCTTGTCTTCTCCCACATGCCGGAATCTTCTGTATGCCATGTTGTATTTCATTTGTCCAAACACAGCCTCTGGTTCTATACACCTCCTGCCTCTATGCTTGATACCTTCTTCTGAGAGCAACCTTTCCCGTGCCTGCCGTTTGTATTGATTTAATCGGTGGTTGACTTCTATAATACGGTTCCCCCGAGCTTTAAAACAACTGCCACGCAAAGGGCAACCTTCGCATCTTTTTGCTTTATACCGGGCACTTTCGATGATGTATCCGCTCGCTGTCTTGTCACGTTTGGTTCCTATACGGTTCATGTGCTGTCCCATAGGACAAACGTAATAATCCTCTTGGGCATTGTAATGGAGACTTTCGGCATGGAATGGGTTGGGAGTATAACGAGGACGCTGTTCTTTATGGAAGTAATTATACTTGATGAAGGCTTCTATCCCATTCTCCTGCATGAACCGGTAATTTTCTTCCGAACCGTAACCGGAGTCTGCCACACAGATATTCGGTAAACGGTTATAGCGGTACTGGAAAGAGTGGAAAAAAGGTATGAGGGTCAGTGTATCGGTAGGGTTGGGAAACAGACGGAAGTCTGTGATGAATTGGTTTTCAGTACCTATTTGCAGATTATATCCGGGTTTGGTCTGCCCGTTCTTCATGGCATCTTCTTTCATGCGCATGAATGTGGCACCAGGATCGGTCTTGGAATAGGAGTTACGTTCTCCAAGGGTATCAAGGTGATTGTCGTATTCTATCAGCTTGTCACGATACCCTTCAAGTTCCATGACCTGCTTCTTCTTTTTGCGCAGGGCTTTCTTTTCTTCCTTATCCTTTGTTGCAGGCTGGCGTTCCAGGGCTTCTTTAAGTTCATCCACTATGTCAGAGAGCCTGCAGGGAGTAAACTCCACGGATGTGTCTTTTATAGAGTTCTCCTGTGCAATGGCTTCATCCACCTGTTCCAAGAGAATACGGATTTTATCCATTAGTCTCGTACGGTTCCGTTCGACTGTCTTGCGCCAGACAAAAGTATATTTGTTGGCTTTGGATTCAATCTTGGTGCCGTCGATATACTCCACATCAAGGCTGATGAAACCTTTATCGGCAAGGACAAGAACCAACTGGGTAAATACATTATTTATTTCCTCCTTTACACGGTTACGAAAACGGTTGATCGTGATAAAATCCGGATGCTCATTACCGGCAAGCCAAATATAATGAATGTCACGAAGGAGGTGCTTCTCTATTTTACGGCAAGAATAGATATTATTCATGTAGGCGTAGATTATCACCTTAAGCATCATTTTAGGATGATAAGGACAACGGCCCGTTTCCTTATAAAGCTTCTTGAAACTCTCAAGATTGAGATTGTCAATAACAGCATTCACGATGCGGACCGGGTCGGTCGCAGCTATGTTTTCATCAATTCTTTGTGGAAAAAGAACGGTTTGGTTGGGAATGTAAGGACGAAAATGTAACTTTGCCATAACGAAAAACTTTATACCTAAAGATACGAAAACTTTGGGTAATAACAAAGCCCGGGCTTGAGAAAGTCTGGGCTTTGCGCATAAAAAAAGGCTGTGTCAGCGTTTTGACACAACCTCTTCTTTTTTTATTAGTATCATCCGGGGTTGAACTGTTTTATATATAGAGTTAGTATATATTAGATTTATTCAGTTTATTAAAACCTTTAAAAAGATGAAAGACACCTTGTTATATCCTCCCCAAAAAAAGAATCGGAAAGTACCCCCATACTTCCCGATTCGAAACAGTCAAAAATCGACCTTAATCAATTTATTAACTTAACACGTCGCAAAGATATGAGAAAAATTTCTTTGAAAGAGCTTTTTTATTTAAAAAGTTTATGATACAGGCAAATATACCTGTTAATAAGGTCGTTTTTCTTGCTTTAAAACCAAAGCTTCACTCCTTTTAAAGGAACGACCCCTTCCTTTAAAAGGAAGAGGTCGTTGGTTTTAAAGAAACCGGTGGGGTGTTTATATAGAGATTAGGATTAATGATTTTTCGATTATATAGATCCGTTTACAAGTTTGTTTTATACTCCTCTTTTATTCGTTTTATGTGTGCGAAGTTCTTTTCCAGTAATTCATTTAACTCATAATCTGAAAAACAAGCTCCTAAATAGATCGTGCTTTCTGCTTCAAAATCAAATGATTCGTTGTCTTCATTCACCACAATCTCAATTTTCCCTTGCGCATCTGTAGAGATCACCGCATTGTATTTAATCATCAATTCTTTGAGCCCTTTTATGAACCTGTATTCTTTATTTGTCAATATTCTTTTCATGTCCGTAAGCTCTTTTGTTTTGTTGCCCTTTCGTGCGGTAAAGTTCGTGATAATTTAACACATTATGCGCTGTTTGAAGTATTCATTTTATTCTATTTGTCAGGTTGTAATATTCCTTTTATCCATATTATCACATCTATTCGTTTTTTTCGTATATTTGCTTCGAGCGAAACTTTTCATTTGTATATTTGTTGGATTTTAAAAAGAAAGAAAATAAAAATGGAAACAGAAGAATTGACAATTGGGAGAGTCCATCACGGACGCAATATACGTCGTACCCGTATTGAAAAGGATATGAACCAGGAGGGTTTGAGTGAATTAGTACATCTCTCACAACCTGCTGTTTCTAAATATGAGAAGATGAAAGTGATTGATGATGAGATGTTGCAACGTTTTGCACGTGCATTGAATGTCCCTTTCGATTATCTCAAGACTTTGGAGGAGGATGCACAGACGGTGGTGTTTGAAAATAATACGGTGAATAATTCAGAACAAAGTGCAGGTGGGGCAAACATCAGCATGGGTATAGTTAAGTCTGATACCGAAGATAGTATTAATGATAGTCGAGTTAACAACTTCAATCCTATCGACAAAATCACTGAACTCTACGAGCGTCTTTTAAAAGAAAAGGATGAAAAGTATGCTGCGTTAGAACGCCGTTTGCAGAATATTGAAAAAAGTCTGCAGAAATAAGGGACAGATAAATTGAAAGGAATCGCAATATGATGAAACAAATACCTTACGGAATAACTGATTTTAGCCGAATTCAGAAAGAGAATTATTATTATGTAGATAAGACAATGTTCATTGAAAAAATAGAGATGCAACCGCCTTATCTGTTTCTGATACGTCCCCGTAGATTTGGGAAGAGTCTGACTTTGGCTATGTTAGAGGCCTATTATGACGTAAATCATGCTGAACAGTTTGACGAGTTGTTTGGTCAGCTATACATAGGTCAGCATCCGACGAAGCTCCACAATCAGTTTCTCATCATGCGATTTAATTTTTCGGAAGTGAGTTCCAATGTCAATGAAGTAGAACTATCGTTTAAGCTGCATTGTTGTAGCAAACTTAAAGATTTTGTCTTTAAGTATGAAGATTTGTTAGGAAAAGAAATTTGGGATGTTCTTGATGAGAAAATACAAGAAGAACCCGGTGCTTTTCTGTCTGCGATTAATTCCTATGCTACCCGTAAGAAAAATATTCGTATTTATTTACTCATTGATGAATATGATAATTTCACCAATACCATTCTTTCGACTTACGGTACGGAATTTTATAGGAAAGCAACGCATGGCGAAGGTTTTATTCGTGGCTTCTTTAACGTGATAAAATCCGCTACTACCGGAACCGGAGCTGCTCTTGAACGGTTGTTTATTACCGGAGTGAGTCCGGTGACGATGGATGATGTGACTAGTGGCTTTAACATCGGAACCAATATAACGACTGATCCTTGGTTTAATGATTTAGTTGGTTTTAGTGAGAAAGAATTGCGTGAAATGCTGACTTATTATAAAGAACAAGGAGTGTTGATACAATCTGTAGATGAAACTGTTGTCATGATGAAACCTAATTATGACAATTATTGCTTTAGTAGAAGTAGATTGGTGGACTGTATGTTTAACTCTGATATGGTACTTTATTTTATGAAGTCTTTTGTTTTACATGGGGAAAAGCCTGAAGAAATCGTAGATCCCAATATTCGCACTGACTTTAACAAGTTGGCATACTTGATAAAGCTAGATCACGGGTTGGGAGAGAATTTTTCCGTTATAAAGGAAATAGCCGAGCAAGGAGAAATCACTACTGACATCGTTACTCATTTCTCTGCATTGGAGATGACGGACCCCAGTAATTTCAAGTCTTTATTATTCTATTTCGGACTTCTTTCCATCAAAGGTGTGGACATGGTGGGAAGACCCATTTTACATGTACCGAATTTGGTTGTAAGAGAACAACTGTTTAATTTCTTGATACAAGGCTACATCAAGCATGATATCTTTAAAATTGACATGAACAGGATGAGTGCTTTATTTGAGAATATGGCTTTCAGGGGAGACTGGAAACCTTTGTTCGATTTTATCGCCAATGCTGTTCGTGAGCAAAGTCGTATCCGTGAATATATTGAAGGTGAAGCGCACATTAAAGGCTTCTTGCTTGCCTATTTAGGAATGTATCGTTATTATCAGCTCTATCCGGAATACGAATTGAATAAGGGTTTTGCAGATTTCTTCTTCAAACCTAGTCCGTCGGTTCCTGTACTGCCTCCTTTCACCTATCTGCTTGAGGTGAAATATGCAAAAGCCGGTGCTTCGGAAAAAGAAATACGTGCCCTTGCTGATGAGGCGCGCGAACAGTTACTTCGTTATAGTGAAGATGAACTGGTGGCAGAAGCCAGGGCGAAAGGTGAACTGAAGTTAATTACTATTGTTTGGCGTAGTTGGGAGCTTGCTTTATTGGAAGAAGTTACTCTTTCTTAAGAGAAGTAGCATACATGTTGCTATAAGGTGTGTGGCTCCTCTATCTTTTTCTGATTTTTGAAACGTTGATGAATAAGGAGATCACTTTTTCCTTTTAATGAATATCCCTAATAAGTCTTGAAGAATAAAATTTGCCTCTGCTATGGATTCCCATAATAGAGGCAAACTTATCAACATGAGACTTAGTTAAACAGTCTCTTGTTTTTTATGAATTTAACGAATCTTTTTTAGGACTTTAGAGAAGGAGTAAGGAAAGCTTTCCTCTTCCGTTCCTCTGTTTAAATTGGGCTGGCTTCCCATTTGGAAGTTAATGTTTCCTCCTTTTAATAAGTCTTCATGGCGTAGATAGTTCTTTTTATATTCTGTGCCGTTCAGATTCATTGTTTGAATATACATATTCTTCTTGTTGTTATCGGTTGCATGGATGATGAGGCTGTTACCGTTTTCAAGATGTAAGGTTGCTTTTTTAAAAAGAGGAGCTCCAACGACGTATTCGTCGGTTCCCGGACATACGGGGTAAAAACCTAATGCGGAGAAAACATACCATGCCGAAGTCTGCCCATTATCTTCATCTCCACAATATCCGTCAGGGCCCGGTGTGTACATTCTATCCATGACCTGGCGTAGCCAATACTGCGCTTTCCAGGGTTGACCGGCATAGTTGTATAGGTAGATCATGTGTTGGATTGGTTGATTGCCATGCGCGTAATTCCCCATATTCATGATTGTCATTTCACGAATCTCATGAATAACCTGCCCGTAATAACTCTCATCAAAGACAGGAGGTACGGAAAATACAGAATCCAGCATAGTGATAAACATATCTTTTCCTCCCATTAAGTCAATTAATCCTTGTGGATCGTGGAATACAGACCATGAGTAGTGCCAGCTGTTTCCTTCGGTAAATGCATCTCCCCATTTCAATGGTGAGAATGGAGATTGGAATGTTCCATCTTCATTTTTTCCTCGCATGAGCTTGGAGTCTTTATCGAATACATTCTTATAGTTCATCGCCCGTTTGGCAAAGAGCTGTATTTCTTTTTCCGGTCGCTTTAATTCTTTGGCTAATTGATAGATACACCAGTCATTGTAGGCATATTCCAAAGTTCTGGCTGTGTTTTCATTGATTTTTACGTCATAAGGGACATAGCCTAACTTATTATAATATTCGTATCCGCGTCTTCCTGTGGAAGATACGGTGGGATGTACGTTCTTTGTTCCGTGTATTAACCCTTCGTACAAAGTTTTCACATCTTCTACTTTAATACCTTTTAAATAAGCATCTGCCAGTACGGAAGCCGAATTATTTCCTATCATGCAGTCTCTGTGTCCGGGGCTGGCCCATTCGGGGAAGAATCCGCTTTCTTTGTAGGTATTGATGAGCCCTTCCTGCATTTCTTTATTCATCGACGGATACATCAGATTCAGTAATGGGAAAAGACACCGGAAGGTATCCCAAAATCCGGTGTCGGTAAACATATATCCCGGTAGAACTTGCCCGTTATAAGGGCTGTAATGAACAGGTTTTCCGGCTTCGTCCAGTTCGTAGAATTTTCGGGGGAAAAGTAACGAACGGTATAAGCAGGAGTAGAAAGTGCGGTATTGATCGAGGTTTCCTCCTTCCACTTCGATTTTTCCCAGTACTTGGTTCCATGCTTTCTGTCCCTTTTGTTTTATCTGCTCTAGATTGTCATTTCCTAATTCTTTCATATTTCTTGCAGCCTGTTCGAAGCTGATAAAGGAAGAGGCGATGCGTGCATGTACTTGTTCTCCACGTTGAGTTTTAAAACCTATAATGGCTCCTGCATGGTCAGTTGTCTGTTCGGTTGCATTTTCTTGAATATTTCCATTATTTACAGTGGCTTTATAGGTGAAAGGCTTATCGAATTGAATAATAAAATAGTTCTTGAAGTTTTCGGGAACTCCTCCGCTATTGCGTGTACTATAACCGATAATTTTGTTTTCTTCTGGGATAATCTGAATAAAAGAACCTTTGTCAAATGCATCGACTGCAATATACGAATGTGCGTTTTCCGGGAAAGTGAACCGGAAGAGAACAGCACGTTCGGTCGGAGACATCTCCGTGACAATATCGTATTCGGCCAGATACACCTTGTAGTAATAAGGAGTTGCTTCTTCTCCTTTGTGTCCGAACCAGCTAGCCCGCTTTTCTTCGTCGAATTCAGGTTTACCCACCATCGGCATAATGGAGAACTGTCCGTAATCGTTTATCCATGGGCTGGGCTGATGAGTTTGTTTGAATCCACGGATTTTATTGGCTGTATAGACATATTGCCATCCGTCTCCCATTTTTCCGGTCTGTGGGGTCCAGAAATTCATTCCCCAAGGGCGGGCAATGGTGGGGTAGGTGTTACCTGTTGATAATTCAAAAGATGATTGTGTTCCCATTAACGGATTAACGTATTGTGTCCAGTCTTTGGACTGGGCAAGAAGCGTGCAGCTAAGCACTAAAAATAATAACCAACATTTCTTCATAATTTTCTTTTTGAGTTTATAGCTTGCGAAGTAATCACAGCGTTTTCATGTGTTGCCAATGTTGAATGTTCCCACGGGTTGAGACATGGCAAAGGTATAGCTTCGTGGTTAAGGTCGTGGTTAAAATCGTGGTTAATGCGATGGCTAATAGGCGCTTTTTTTATTAACCCCGCTAAAGAAACTATCGCAAAAGTACTTTTTTACTATGTTATTCAACTATCTATGTGAAATAGACAAATATACCTTACTGTTATTATTTGTATTAGTGTTCTTTTTGGTCGAACCATTTATGTGCTCAAGACTTTATATTAGCAGGCATTGTGAATGATGCTGTACAGTTAGCCGTTTCCAATTAGAAACAGAAACTATCAGATTGCTTGGTGATTGGTAACTGAATAGCCTTTTTGTGCGCCCGCCTATTTATAGATTTGTATCGGCAATTCCCCCTTTAGTGCTCCTATGGCATTAAATGCTAGTGACTCCATTTCATTCTCTCCGGGATAAACGTAGATGGGGGCCAGGAAAGAGATTCTTTTTTTCAGTCTTGAAATCACATAGTCCGAATAGGCGATACCTCCTGTCAGAAGGATGGCATCTATCTTCCCGCAAAGTACGGTGGCACTGGCTCCTATCGCTTTTGCAACATTGTAAATCATGGCATCCAGTATCAGTTCCGCTTTCTTATCTCCTTCTTCGATAGATTGTATAATGGCGGGAATATCGGTTGTACCTAGATGGGCGGTCAGTCCAGCGCGTCCGGAGATACGTTTTTTCAATTCGTCTTTGGTGAGTTGACCGCTAAAACATAGGTCGATCAGTTGACCGGCGGGAAGTGTACCGGCACGTTCCGGTGAGAAAGGACCTTCACCGTCCAATGCATTGTTGGCGTCAATGGCTCGTCCGTGGTGATGGACTGCGACAGAGATGCCACCTCCCAGATGGCAGATAATTAAATCCAGATTTTCGTATTGGGTTCCCTGCTCTTTGGCAAAGCGGCGGGCGATTGCTTTCTGGTTTAATGCATGCCAGATGGTGATCTTCGACATTAAGGGAGAACCTGTAATGCGTGCTATATCTTCCAGTTCATCCACCACTCCCGGATCAGCAATGAAAGCCGGACAGTCGGGTAATGTGGAGGCCAGTTCGCTGGCAATCAATCCTCCTAAGTTACAAGCATGGGTACGCATAGCATGCACTGTATCACGTTTCATGGCCTCATTTACTTCATACACTCCGCCCGGTATCGGTTTCACTAAACCGCCGCGTCCGATGATTGCATCAAAAGAAAAAGGTATCTTATTGTTTTCCAATTCTTGTAACACCAGGTTTTTCCGGAATTCAAACTGGTCTATCACCTCGGGAAAAGCGGATAGTTCTTCTACAGAATGTTTTATATTACTGACAAACAGCGGAGTTTCATTTTCGTAAACTGCTATTTTAGTAGAAGTAGAACCGGGGTTGATAACCAGAATTTTCATGAATAGTAGGCTTTTAGTGGTGAATTTAGAATGATGAGCCGGTGACTTGGCTGACTTGTTTTCTGCATTTGCAATCTCCTGACACTTGTAAGCATGCCATTGCAATGCTGTAATATTTGGACAAGCCGGAATCACTACGCGATGGAAGTACTACAGGGCAAATAGGACCTTGCAGCAATCCTGCCATTTCTGCCTGTGCAAACAAAGAGACGGATTTGTAGAATGCATTACCCGATTCAATGTTCGGGAATATCAAGACATCTGCCTGTCCGTTGATAGGAGATACAATCCCTTTAATATCACCACTTGCTTGTTCGCAGGCAGTACGTACATCCAGCGGGCCGTCAATAATCACATTTCCGAATTCTCCCGCTTCGGCAAGTTCTACGATATTCACATAATCTAGTGAATGAGGGAACTTGGCACTCACTTTTTCTGTGCAGTGAATCAATGCGACACGCGGTTGTTCGATACCAAAGTGACGGCAGGTGCAGATAGCATACCAAATCATTTCTATACGTTGCTGTAAAGTAGGACGCGGAATGACGGCGGCATCCGAGAAGAAAAGCAGTTTATGGTAAGTAGGAATTTCCATTACTGCCAGATGCGTGAGGATTTTCCCTTTCGGTAACAAACCTTTTTCTTTGTCGAGTATGGCATGCAGTAAGTTGTCCGTATTGATAATCCCTTTCATCAAAATATCCGCTCCTCCTTCACGCACAATGCGGACAGCTTCGCGCGCCGCTTCATCCGGATTTTCTATGTGGATGGTTTTTACGTATTCAGGATATTGTTTGAGCGTGGGATATTTCTTCAGAATGGTAGAATCTCCAATCATCAGAAATTCTGCAATCCCTTCTTCCAAAGCACGGGAGATGGCATATTCAGTGTTAGGATCGTTCGCACAGACCACGGCAATTCGTTTTCTATGGTTTAGTTTTTTAAGATGAGCCGTTAACTGGGCAAAATTTAGAATAGGTTCCATAACGTTAGATTTTTAGCAAATATCAGAAAAATGATTGAAAAAATAATGATTATAACCCGAAAAATTACATCCATTATGTAACATTTTGCTATATTTTATTTGTTTTGGCTGTTGGATGTGCATGGAACCGTTTTTTCCTGTATTTTTGCAAATAAATCCCCCAATAAAATAAAAGCACCATGAAACAGTTTAAAAATCTATTATTTCTTAGCTTAATTCTCCTTTGTTGGACGCTTGTTTCCTGTAAAAGCAGCAAGACGTCTTCCGGTTGGTCTTTGATCTGGGAAGAGAACTTTAATCAGAAAAAGAGTTTCGATTCACAGGTCTGGAGCAAGATTCCACGAGGTAAGTCAGACTGGAATAACTATATGACAGACTTTGATTCCTGCTATGCCATGCGTAAAGGCAAACTGGTGTTGAGAGGTATTGTCAATCATACCCAACGCAATGACACTGCCCCTTATTTGACAGGCGGTGTGTATACAAAAGGCAAAAAGGCTTTTACGAACGGGCGTATTGAGATTTGTGCCAAGTTGAATGCGGCGGGAGGAGCATGGCCTGCCATCTGGATGTTGCCTGAAGGAGCGGCATGGCCATCCGGCGGTGAGATTGATATCATGGAACGTTTGAATAACGATTCTATTGCTTATCAGACAGTTCATTCCCATTACACTTATACGCTGGGGATCAAGGATCATCCGGTATCACATTCTACGGGAGTGATTCACCCTGACCGCTACAATATTTTTGCAGTCGAAATGTATCCGGATAGTCTTTCATTTTATGTCAATGATGTACATACGTTTACTTACCCCCGCATACAAACGAAAGAAGAAGGACAATTCCCTTTTAATCAGCCCTTTTATCTGCTGATTGATATGCAGTTGGGAGGTTCGTGGGTGGGAGCAGTCTCTCCCGAGGATCTTCCGGTAGAAATGGAAGTGGACTGGGTGCGTTTTTATCAACGAAAGTCAATAAAATAAGAACATATATGGATATTCAATTTCCTCCCTTTTTGCAGAAAGGTGATAAAGTGGTTATTGTATCACCTTCGAGTAAGATAGACCAACAATTCCTAAAAGGAGCCAAGAAACGGATGGAATCATGGGGCTTGAAAGTGGCTATAGGAAAGCATGCCGGAAGTTCATCCGGAAGATATGCCGGGACAATCAAGCAGCGGCTGAAAGATTTGCAGGATGCGATGGACGACCCTAAAGTGAAGGCTATTCTTTGCAGCCGTGGAGGGTACGGGGCGGTACATTTGATCGATAAAATTGATTTTACGGCCTTTTGTGAACATCCGAAATGGTTACTGGGCTTTAGCGATATAACCGCTTTGCACAATCTGTTTCAGAAAAATGGATATGCTTCCCTTCATTCATTGATGGCACGTCATCTTACGGTGGAACCGGAAGACGATCTTTGTGCGAACTATCTGAAGGATATTCTATTGGGAAATATTCCTTCTTACATGTGCGAGAAGCATAAACTGAACAAGCAGGGGACGGCACAAGGCGTTTTGCATGGCGGTAACATGGCGGTAGCCTACGGTTTGCGTGGCACTCCTTATGATATTCCGGCGGAAGGCACTATACTGTTTATTGAAGATGTTAGCGAACGTCCGCATGCCATCGAACGTATGATGTATAATTTGAAACTGGGGGGCGTGTTAGAAAAACTGTCCGGATTGATTATCGGTCAATTTACAGAATATGAAGAAGACTGTTCGTTGGGCAAGGAACTGTATGCTGCTTTGGCAGATTTAGTAAAAGAGTATGATTATCCCGTCTGTTTCAATTTCCCGGTGGGGCATGTGACTCATAATCTCCCGCTTATCAACGGTGCAAAAGTAGAGCTTGTGGTGGGAAAGAAAAATGTGGAACTAAAGTTTATATGTTAATAATCCATTCCATCTGAACGATGCTGTGGTGAAAATGACTAATTTTGAGGCTTTAATAGATAAAAGGACGATGAAAAAGAAAACTATGATAGTATTAATGAGTGCCTTTTTGTTATTATCAGCATTCTCTTGCGGTGGAGGTAACAAGGCAAATAGTACGAGTGAACAAGACGAAAAGACAGTTGTGAATGTACCTCAGTTTGATGCGGATAGTGCTTATTTGTATGTAAAGAATCAGGTAGATTTCGGACCTCGTGTTCCTAACACTAAAGAACATGTTGCCTGTGGCAATTACCTTGCCAGTCAATTAGAGGCTTTCGGTGCTCAAGTGACTAATCAATATGCTGATTTGATTGCTTATGACGGTACGTTGTTGAAAGCGAGAAACATTATCGGTTCTTATAAGCCGGAAAGTAAAAAGAGAATCGCTTTGTTTGCACATTGGGATACACGCCCATGGGCTGATAACGATCCTGACGAGAAGAACCATAAAACTCCGATTCTGGGTGCAAATGATGGTGCCAGTGGGGTAGGAGCTTTGCTCGAAATAGCTCGTCTGGTCAATCAGCAACAACCGGAATTGGGGATTGATATCATTCTGTTGGATGCAGAGGACTACGGTGCGCCACAGTTTTATACAGGAAAGCATAAGGAGGAATTCTGGTGTCTGGGATCGCAGTATTGGGCACGTAATCCTCATGTACAAGGATATAATGCACGTTTTGGTATCCTGCTCGATATGGTAGGAGGTGAAGGCAGTGTGTTTATGAAAGAAGGGTATTCGGAAGAATTTGCTCCGGACATAAATAAGAAGGTTTGGAAAGCGGCAAAGAAAGCGGGTTACGGAAAGACTTTCATGGATGGAAACGGAGGATTTGTAACAGACGACCATCTGTTCATAAATCGTCTGGCACGTATTAAAACGATCGATATCATTCCCTACAATCAGGAAGGTGATTTTACCCCGACATGGCATACTGTCAATGACAATATGGAACATATTGATAAGAATACGTTGAAAGCAGTCGGTCAGACGGTATTGGAAGTGATTTACAATGAGAAATAATAGAATTGAGAAATAATATAATAAGGTGTTGATAGATTGGTATGCCGGTTTTAAATACGGCATCTGCTATTCGCACATTGGTATATTGTCTAATTAAATAATTACTATAATGTCAATTAATGAACTACAAGATGAAGTGATTGCGGAATTCAGTGACTTCGACGATTGGATGGACCGTTATCAATTACTTATTGATCTGGGAAATGAACAGGAACCACTTGAAGAAAAATATAAGACGGAACAAAATCTGATTGAAGGATGCCAGAGCAGGGTATGGCTTCAAGCGGATGATGTGGATGGTAAAATCGTTTTTAAAGCAGAAAGCGATGCTTTGATTGTAAAGGGGATTATTGCCTTGTTGATTAAAGTCTTTTCCGGACATACTCCTGATGAAATCTTAAATGCAGATCTTTATTTTATAGACAAGATCGGACTGAAAGAGCATCTATCGCCAACGCGTAGCAACGGTTTGCTGTCGATGGTAAAACAAATACGAATGTATGCATTAGCATTCAAAGCGAAAGAGGGGAAGTAAAAACTTCCCTTTTTTATTGCTGCTTTTGGGAAGTCAGGTGGTTCATGGTCAGTATGATACCGATAAACAGGAGGATTGACCCGAATAGGACGATGAGATACGGGGTACCGTTAATCAGGTCGTCCATATTTTCTGCTTCGGGGTATTTGATGCTAAGATAGACTGACAATGAATTGTTTAGTACATGCATCAGTATACAAGGTATCAGACTGCCTGTTTTGTAATAAGTCCATGCCAGCAGGATACCGATCAGAAAAGCCGGAAGGATCTGGGCGGGATTTATATGAAAGACACCGAACAGAAGTGCGGAAATCAGAATTGCTTTAGTCGGATTGTATTGCTGAAGTAAAGCGTGGGTGATGGCTCCGCGAAACAATAACTCTTCAAGTACGGGACCTACGATGGCTATTGCAAGAATGCCGCCCCAACCGGATTGGAGAATGTTGAAAGATTGTTCCATGATATTGGGAATCCAATCCAGCAGGCTCATTAGTGAGGAAACTGCAAACCCGCAAGTTAGGATTGCAATGGCACTACAGACCAGATAAGGGGCTGACACAGGTAACCATGTTGCCTTCTTTTTACTGATATAACCGGCTTTCCATAGATAAATACCCATCATAATCTGACCGGCTAGTTGTGCCGGGATCATAATCATTTGCGTCAGAGTGACTTTATCCAGATTTCCCGTGGTGACGAACAAATAGATCGTACAGGGAATCATAATCAGGATTGGAGCAATAATCTGCGCAATGAGAAGGTCTATTAATACTAATTTGATAGCCGTTTTCATGTTTTTTTATTTAGTGGTAAAGAAACTATAGATAAACATAGCTAACATGGATATAGCTATTACCACCAAAGAGATGCTCATAAATGACTTTTGCATAAGAATCTATTTTTTAAGAATTGTTTCTGTCTCTTCAGCATCCTTATGGAGCTGTGTTATTAACTCGTCGATACTGGAGAATTTCAGTTCGGGACGTGTCCGTTTAACAAAAGTAAGCCGGATGAATTTATCATATATGTCAGAATGGAAGTGGAGGATATTCACCTCAATCGTCCGGTTCGGACCATTGTCAATCGTCGGGCGGACACCTATATTCAGCATCCCCATATACGTTTTCCCGTCAAATGTTACCCATACGGCATATACGCCATCGGCAGGAATTAGTTTATCGGGATCATCCACCCGTAAATTGGCCGTTGGGAAACCTATCTTTCTGCCTACCTGATAGCCGCCTACTACGATCCCGTCAAGGAAATATTCATATTTCAGACAATGGGCGGCCAGGCTAACTTCTCCTTCATGAAGAAGTTTGCGGATCAGGGAAGAGCTCACCGGAATGTTGGGTTCGTTCCCTATTTCTATATTGCTGGTATACGCTTTGGCGCGAATTACTTCTATGCCAATTTCTTTTCCATAACGTACATAATCCTCGAAACCTTCGCTGCGGTTATGTCCGAAACGATGGTCATAGCCGATAACCAGATATTTTACCTGATAACGCTCTTTTAGCAACTGTGTCATAAACTCCCGGGCAGTGAGCCGGGAAATTTCCGGAGTGAAATCAAGCATCAGGCAGTAGTCTACCCCGATGTCTGCAAGCAGACTTATTTTTTCTTCGGGGGTAGTCAGAAGTTCCGGACGATACTCCACATTCATCACTTTTCGGGGATGAACGGGAAAAGTAACCAATGCAGAGCGTAGACCTTTGGCGGCGGCTATCTCTTTCACTTGCTGAATCAGATAGCGATGTCCTGCATGTACTCCATCAAAGAAACCGATGGTAGCTACGCAGGGTTCCGGGGTAATTGCCGATGTGTCACGTATAATCTGCATATCTCTAAAATTATTTGAGGTTGAAAAGATGGCTCCAGTCTTCGCCTACTTTCGCTGTATAGGTAGAAATTCCTAAATTTTGGGCTGTCTTACAGTTCATTTCAGAGTCATCAATAAAAAGCGTTTCTTTCGGCTCGATACCGGCATCCTCTATGATTGCCTTGAATATCTCCGGTTCGGGCTTGGCCATTTTCATTTCAAAAGAGAGGTACGTTTTTTCAAAATAATCTTCCACCTTAAAGGTGCGGTAAGGAAACAAATGAGCACATGTCCATTCCCAATGAATTTGGTTGGTATTGCTCAATAAATAGACGACATATTTCTCACGTAATTTTAATAATAAATCCAGTTTCTGTGTGGGTATATCTACCAGAAAACTATTCCAGGCTGCATCTATTTGTTTGTCGCTAACTGCTTTGCCTATCATTTTACGAACTCCGTCACGGAATTCGGCAGGTGTAATCAATCCTTTTTCCTGTTGCATCAGGAGTCCGTCCTGGTTCTGGATATCCAGCAATGCATCTACGTTTTGGAGCCCTAACTTCTGAAAGTGCTCAATGCAACGTTGGCGGTCGAGATTGATAAGTACACCACCTAAATCAATAAGAAGGTTTTTTATTCCTTTACTTTTCATTTCTGTCTTTTTTGTGAATAATACGTTGAACAAGGCGAACAAGTTCTCCAACCCATAACACCGTGGACGAAACGCCTATAATAAGAAGCCAGGTTTGCCAGTCGAGCGGTTCCGTGCGGAATACGGCTCCACCGAATTGTACGATGAGGAATTGTCCGGCAAGAATAGCCAGTACAATAAGCTCCATCCCATACGATTTGGAAAGTCCCTTGAATGCCGAATTGGTAGTACCGAATACACGGGCATTGAACAGATTCCAGAATTGCAGCATGACAAAGAAGGTGAAGAAAATAGTCAGGTTGTGTACATTCATTCCTTGCGTACTGTGGTCGAAATAATAAATCATTCCGAGCAATACGATGAGGAAGATAGAGCCCACACCTATTATATTAGACCGCATTGCCTTACTGATAATAAAATCGGTACTGCGACGAGGTTTCTCAAGCATCACCGTTTCGCTGGGTGGAATAGAGGCAAGAGCCAAAGCGGCAAAAGTATCCATAATCAGGTTCACCCATAACATTTGTGTTACAGTCAGCGGAAGTTCCGTACCGATTACGGAGCCTAGCAGAACGATAAGCAATGCCACAAAGTTGATCGTTAGCTGGAAAACGATGAAACGCTGGATATTCTTATACAGTGAACGTCCCCACATAACAGCGGTTCCGATACTGTTGAAGGAGTCATCGAGCAATGTAATATCACTGGCTTCTTTAGCTACAGAAGTACCTGTACCCATTGACAAACCTACTTGAGCATGATTCAAAGCCGGGGCATCATTCGTTCCGTCTCCGGTTACCGCTACCACTGCTCCTTTTTGTTGAAGCAGTTGTACCAGACGTTGTTTGTCTGTCGGACGGGCGCGAGACATGATTTTTAAGTCCATCACTCTGTCTAGTGCTTCTTCATCGCTCAATTCGGCAAATGCAACACCGGTGATTCGATTTCGTTCCGTATCAGTTTCAGAGTTCCAAAGACCTATCTGGCGTGCGATTTCCGTGGCAGTTCCCGGAGTGTCACCGGTCACGATCTTGATACCGATACCTGCAGACTGGCATTTCGCAACCGCAGCAGGTACATCCGGACGAATCGGGTCGGAGATGGCAACCACTCCCAAGAAATTGAGGTCGTTGGCTGAAACAAGTTCTGTGCAATCGTTCGGCTCATTTTCTCCGACAATCTTGAATGCAAATCCAAGTGTACGCATAGCCATATTCTGATAGCTCAACAGTTGTGCTTCCACTGTAGAACGATACTCTACCGCATCCACTTGCCGTCCATCCAGAACAACTTCTTTACACTTACCCAAAACAATTTCAGGAGCTCCTTTTATATAAAGTATTTTTTTTCCGATCAATGGGGATTCAACAAGAGTCGCCATGAATTTCCGTTCGGTAGAGAAGGTGAGTTGATCGAGAACATGAGCTTGTTCGCGGAGTTGCAGGTAATCTCTTCCCTGTTTGTTAAGCCAGAGCAATAAAGCCACTTCGGTTGGATTTCCTACGCCTTTGGGTTTTTCTCCATTGGTTGATTCTTCAAGAAAAGCTGTTGAATTGGCGCTGATTCCTTCTGCGATAAGTGCGCTAATATCGTCATCAGACAAGTCACTGCCATTTTTTATACCATAGAAATTGGGTTCGTGCACTTGCATCAGATTTTGAGTCAGTGTACCGGTTTTATCCGTACAAATCACGGTGATGGCTCCCATTGTTTCGCAAGCATGCATTTTCCGCACCAGATTGTTGGTAGAAAGCATACGACGCATGTTCAATGCCAGACTAAGCGTAACACTCATTGGCAATCCTTCAGGTACAGCTACTACAATCAGCGTAACTGCCATCATAAAATATTTCAGTGTCCGTTCGAAAACCGGAAGCCACTCATGCCATCCGTTCAGCGAACCGAAATCAAAATATAGCACTACATCCTTCACGAAGAAAATAAGGAAAGCCAGACCGGCAACGGTGAAACCTATCTTTCCGATTAGATTTGCGAGTTTGGTGAGCTGTATGTTCAGCGGGGTGGGTTCGAGGTTATCCTCTGTACTCTGCCGGGCTACTTTTCCGATTTCAGTAGCATCTCCCACATGCAGCACGCGCATGGTACCATGTCCATCCACCACTGTAGTGCCACGCATCACCAGATTGGAGGCATAAGTCGCTTCTTCATCAAAATCAGCTTCTACAATAGTTTTATTAATAACAGGTTCTCCGGTCAGATTGGATTCGTTCACTTGCAGAGAAATAGCTTCCAGCAACTCTCCATCAGCGGGAATTTCTTCACCTGTTTCCAGAATGACGATATCACCTACCACTATGTCTTTACGAGGGATTTCCTGTACGCGTCCGTTTCGGACCACTTTTACCAGGGTTTCTTCATTGACTGCATTCAGCAGATCGAACTTCTTACTGGCATCATATTCGAAGAAGAAACCAATTCCGGTAGCCAATAAGATAGCGGCTATGATTCCGATTGTTTCGGCATATTCGTTTTCGATGATGGAGATAATTAATGAGAAAGCGGCTGCTACTAATAATACACGGACAACCGGGTCTTCAAATTTTTCCAGATAAAGTTTCCAGAGAGAAGGACGCTTGGGGGGCGTTAACAGGTTAATACCATTTTTCTCCCTGCTTTGTAGGACTTCGTCATCAGTAAGTCCTAAATGATAATAGTCATTTTTATTTGTACTCATGCAGATACATGCGTTTAGTTTGAACCGCAAAAATACAACATAAAATTGTGATAGAATGTTTAATTAAAACTTTTTATGAAGTCGAATTTGTTAGCGTGGTTTACCACATGACCGATAAGGAATTGTAAACCAGAATGTAGAGCCTTCACCTTCTACGGAATTCGCTCCGATTTGACCGCCAAGTTTGGCGACAATAGTTTGAGATATGGAGAGTCCCAGTCCGGCTCCTTTTTTATCTTTATTCAGTTTCACGAAGCGCTCGAATACATCCGGTAATTTCTCTGCTGGAATTCCGGTTCCGGTATCCTTGACATAAAAGTAAAGCTCGGTATCTCTAGCTTCATAGCCGAGGCGGATGCTACCTTTATGGGTGAACTTAATGGCGTTGCCGGCAAAGTTTGAAAGCACTTGCGCCACTCGGTTCCGATCTGTTTGAATCATGCAGGAAGAACGGGATGATTCCGCTATAATTTGTATATTTCCTCCGGCGTCATCGACTCTCATTTGAAAAAGTTGTTGTAAATCTGAAAGTAACTGATTGACGTCAACTGTTGTCTGCACAAATTCCAATGTTCCGGCTTCGATTTTTGACATATCGAGAATGTCGTTGACCAGTTGCATCAGGAGGTCGGCATTCATTTTTATGATTTCTTGATATTGGGCCTTTTCCTCTTCTGTAGTTGCACTGCCTAATACCTCTGCAAATCCGGTAATAGCATTGAGAGGGGTACGGATTTCATGGCTCATGTTGGCTAAAAAGGCAGATTTTGAAATATCGGCTTTTTCTGCTTTTTCTTTGGCTAGCCGTAACTCCTTTTCAGCTTGTTTTCGGCGGGTAACATCGTGTACGGTGATTACCATGTTCTCTTCTTCATTCAGAAGGAAGTAAGAACCGGATATTACTGCATCACATTCCACGGTAGTATTATCAGATGTAACTACGGATAAAGTGGCTTCAAGATCCGTGAAGTTTCGCCTCTGTTCGAAAGCTTGTCGTATGGCGGTACGTATCGGGCAAGAACCGCAGAAACTATGTGTGCCGCAACCTCCTTCGGCTGCCAATGCATTGCGACATTGCAACAAGTCGCCCACTCTTTTCTCTTCTGTTCCTTTTCTGGTTCCGGTTTTTTGGTAATAGTTAGTTTTCAGTACCTTGAAATCATTGTCTATTAATAGGATAAAGGCATGCACATTTTTCAAGATGGCGCCGGCAATATGGCTGGTGCGTTCCAACTTTCTGGATTCACGGAACAATCGTTGTTGCATCCGCAGACATTTCCTACGTTCCAATAAAAAACTGATTAGTAGGACTGCGCATAAAACTATTAAGGTAGACAATAGTGCTATAAGCATAGTATAATATTGTTGTTTTAGCTTGATAATATGACTACAAAGATAGTTTTTTTCTTTAGTTTAAAAATAGTGTTGAACAAATATCTTGCTATTTGTGTTATATTATTTAGAAAACCAATTAAAAATACGAACGTTATGAAAAAGTACATTTGCACGGTCTGTGAATATATTTACGACCCCGAACAAGGAGATCCGGAAAGTGGAATTGAACCAGGAACAGCATTTGAAGATATTCCTGATGATTGGACTTGTCCATTATGTGGAGTCGGAAAAGAAGACTTTGAACCGTACGAAGGATAAAACCAAGAGAGAGAATTATTAAGAGGAGAATGACTGGGTGTATAAATATATACCCGGTCATTTTTTATTTTTATGGTTGGAAATTATTCTGCTGATTATAAATGTGATATCTTTGATGCAAAAAACGGAAGTTATGTATAATAGAGCAACCGTCATAACCGATCTAAGGTATCTATCATACCCTGTAATCTTTGTATTATTGATATTCAGCCTTTTGATGGCTGGTTGTAGCGACGATGAGAATGAAGAGCAACCTCCTGCTCCGGATGTTCCGAATTATAGCACGCTTGTAGTAAAAGATATACAGAATATACCTGCGGACTTCACATTTGACCGGGTTGAGGTGAAAGTGACGGGTGTTGATTGGCAAGTGATTGAGACTCTTAGCTTTCCTTATGAGAACGGGCAAATAGTAATGACACTTCCCACTAGTTTTTCTTCGGAAAAGCTTCAGACAGTAGACCAGCGTAATGGTATGGGTGGTTACTGGACCGGAACCTCAGATGATGCGGACGCTCTTGTGGCGACGTTAGGAGATTTCTTTGTTTTTAATGGAGATAAAAGGGTGGGGCGAATTGCTATTTCCAACTGGTCAGGTAAAGGGTCTTCTGCCGGAAAAGCTACATTGGTGAGTTATCAGTATGCCGACCGTTCTTTTACATTGACAGGCAGTGACAAATCATACTATTATAGTAACTGCTCTTTTTATAAGGGATGGAATATTTTTGCCAATATAAATCCGGCCTCGGAAGGCGGGACTGCAAAAGTGCTTCGTACAACTACTGTTCCGGAATCTACATTGTTCTGGCGTTTGGCTGAATCATACGTATATAATTGATTTTATAAAAGATACTATTAGATATAAAAAGGAGAATCAGGTATGTATTGATACTACTGATTCTCCTTTTTTATTCTTTATTTTATCTGTTAAGAAGCTCTTTTCTCTTTCACATCACTGCTGGCTTCCACTACATTCACTACATAGTCACCAAGTTTCTCGCATTCGGCGATAATATCCATGTAGTAAACTCCCATCTGATAATCATATTCTTTGTTGTTCACATCCAGAATATTCTGATTCTTCAGTTGGTTACGATAATTATTAATTTCGTTTTCGATGTTGAAGGATTTGTTGATGTCAATGCTCTGATGCTCCGGTTTTTCTACTACCACAATCATTTGGGCAAGTGCATCGTTAGTCAACTTCATCATGAAATGAATATGCTCATATTGTTTCTCGGTAAAGTCTTGATTAGTCTGACGTTTCCGGTTGATGGTACGTGCCAGATTATAGCAGCTGTCGCCAATACTTTCAATTTCTGTCACTTCACGCAACATGGCGCGTATCTGTAACTTACTTTCAGAACTCAAACGGCCTTCGGACACCTGATTCAGGTAGTTGGCTATTTCAAGTTCCATATTGTCGCTGATATTTTCATATTTCTCTATCCGGCTGAACAGCTTATTGAAATCGTCATCCTTTTCCGTATGCAACAGATCCTGCACCATGCCGAACATCCGGTGGGTACGTTCTGCGAAAAGATGGATTTCCTTACGTGCCTGAAGGATAGAAAGTTCAGCGGTAGAAAGCATACCACCGGTGATAAACCGCAAACGGGGCTCTTCGTCCTCTTCTTTGGGGTGGATAAGAGCACATACGGTACGTTCAATCAGTTTAACTGCCCATATCAAGATACATACGTTACAGATATTGAAGATAGAGTGGAAAGCAGATAGCTTGTAGGAAATAGCAACCTCAGGATTACTGCTTTGAAAGAAGGTGTCTACTACCCAGTTTACTAGATCCATGAAAGGATGGAAGACAATCAATACCCAAATGACCCCAAACACGTTAAAAACAAAATGGGCCAATGCTGCCCGCTTAGCCTGTGTGTTGGCTGTAAGTGCGGCAAGATTGGCCGTGATAGTCGTTCCGATGTTTTCTCCCAATACGAGTGCTGCTCCCAGTTCCAGGCTGATCCAGCCGTTGGCACACATAATTAATGTGATTGCCATGGTAGCTGCAGAGGCTTGCACAATCATGGTCAATATTGTACCGATGAGCAAGAACAGAATAATGGAAAAGAATCCCATATCCGTGTAGTTCTGTACGAAGGCAAGCATTTCCGGATTGGCATTCAGGTCGGGGGCGTTTGCTTTCAGATAAGAGAGCCCCATGAAAAGGAAAGAAAAACCAAAAATGAATTCACCGATGGATTTGCGGTTGCTTTTTCCAGAAAAGATGAGCGGGAGGGCAATGGCTAAGAGGGGAAGAGCGAAAGCAGCCATATCGACCTTAAATCCGAAAATTGAAATGATCCAGGCAGTTACAGTAGTACCGATGTTGGCACCCATAATAACGCTGATGGATTCGGCAAGTGTAAGTAACCCGGCATTCACGAAACTAACGACCATCACCGTCGTTGCTGAAGAAGACTGGATAAGGGCTGTAATCAACACTCCTGTTAGAACTCCCGTTACCCGGTTGGTGGTCATTGCCGTTAGAATACTTCGCAATCTATCACCCGCGACCTTTTGTAAGCCCTCGCTCATGATTTTCATTCCGTAGAGGAAGAGTCCCAATGAGCCTATGAGCTTTAAAAAATCATAAAAAGAATATTCCATCTATAATATTTTTAATGGTTATTTGTTCTCAATCTGATTATAAGTATATTAGTCCCAAATTATTCACCTTTTAACGAACTCGATGAAACAGATGTTACAAATATGTTGCAAAAATAACAATAATTCCAAAGAATTCCCTATCGGAAGCTCACTTTTGGATATTTATTACGGTTTTAATCTTAATTTTCCTTATCAAGTAGTGAGTGCCAAGGTCAATAATCGCTCCGAGGGACTTAATTTCAGAGTATATAATAATAAGGATGTAGAGTTTCTGGATGTGAGAGATCAGTCCGGTATGCGTACTTATGTCCGTTCGCTTTGTTTTGTCTTGTTTAAGGCTGTCACGGAACTCTTTCCCGAGGGAAAATTGTTTGTGGAACATCCTGTTTCAAAAGGTTATTTCTGCAATTTGCGGATTGGACGCCCCATTGAACTCGAAGATGTGACGCGTATCAAGCAACGGATGCAGGAGATCATTGCAGAAAATATTCCTTATCACCGTATTGAATGTCATACGGCGGAAGCGGTACGGGTTTTCAGCGAGCGGGGGATGAATGATAAAGTGAGATTACTTGAAACTTCCGGTTCTCTTTATACCTATTATTATACATTGGGTGATACAATTGATTATTATTATGGTAATCTGCTTCCCAGCACCGGATATCTTAAATTGTTCGATATCGTGAAGTATTATGACGGGTTGCTACTCCGGATTCCGAGTCGTGAAAACCCAAGTATGCTCGAAGAAGTTGTGAAGCAGGAAAAAATGCTGGATGTCTTTAAAGAATATCTGAACTGGAGTTATATCATGGGGCTTAATAATGCCGGAGATTTTAATCTTGCCTGTGAAGAAGGACATGCCACTGACTTGATTAATGTGGCGGAAGCATTGCAGGAGAAAAAGATAGCGCAGATAGCCGATACTATCTTCCATCGTGGTGAAAACGGCAACCGGGTAAAACTGGTATTGATTGCCGGCCCGTCTTCTTCGGGAAAGACAACATTCAGCAAACGGCTTTCTATTCAGCTGATGACAAATGGCTTGAAGCCATTCCCGATCTCTTTGGATAATTATTTCGTAGACCGTGAAGAAACCCCTTTGGATGAAAACGGAAACTATGATTATGAATCACTTTATGCACTCGATCTGGAATTGTTTAATCAACAGCTGCAGGCGCTTCTTCGTGGCGAGGAGGTGGAATTGCCCCGTTTTAATTTCTCTCTTGGCAAAAAGGAATATAAAGGTGATAAACTGAAAATAGAAGATAATACAATTCTGATTCTGGAAGGTATTCATGCCTTGAATCCGGAACTGACACCGCATATACCAGCCGAACGGAAATTCAAGATTTACGTTTCAGCATTGACCACTATTTCGTTGGATGACCATAACTGGATTCCAACTACTGACAACCGTTTGTTGCGCCGCATCATCCGCGACTTTAATTATCGGGGATATTCTGCACGTGAAACCATATCACGCTGGCCTAGTGTACGTGCCGGTGAAGACAAATGGATATTCCCTTATCAGGAAAATGCTGATGTCATGTTTAATTCAGCGCTACTTTTTGAGTTTGCCGTACTTCGTTTGCACGCCGAGCCTATTCTGATGGGTGTTCCGCGTAACTGTCCTGAATATTGTGAAGCCTACCGATTGTTGAAGTTTATCAAATATTTTGTTCCGGTACAGGATAAAGAAATTCCGCCTACTTCTTTGTTGCGTGAATTTTTAGGAGGAAGCAGCTTTAAATATTAAGCAGAAAAATTAGGATATATTCGTGAATTGTGTTTCCTTTGCAGAAAATACAAATAAACCTTTTGTTGTAGTGAAGCAAGGGAACACAAAAATAAACAATATTTGAGTGATATTTAGGGAAAGAATGTTATGGTTGTTATGCAAAACTTTAAAATATTGAACCTTTAATTACTTTTGCTGTTAAGAAGGGACTACATGCAACAAAAAAAATGTGAATATGATTTTTTATAATAGTCTTTTAGCAAAGTGGTTCTTAGGAAAAGGGAAGAAGCACTATTTTATGTTAGGCTGGTTTTTCTTTACCCGCTATAAATATCTGGAAGTCTGGGAAGATATGGAACTCCGAATTCATGCCAGACAGTATTGGGAATGTTTTTCTTTAACCCTGATACCAGCACTTATTTTATCGTTACTGCTTTCATGGTGGTGGATGGTGTTACCATTCGTGACTTATCACATACTTTATTGGTTTGAAAAGATCATCTGTCACCATTCTATCTTTAATTGGGAGGCGATGAAACATTGTGGCGATACGCTTTATCTCAGGAAGAGGAAAGCGTATGCCTGGAAAAAAGGTTACGGGAAAAAAGAATTGCCCGCATCCAGATGGAATGATTAAAACTTCACTTTAAATGCTTCTTTATCCAAAGCAGATGTCCATACTCGGTATCGTTGGAAGTCCAATGCTCATTAATGGGAGTAATCAGTGCTTCTTTCGGACAGTTTAGTACATTGTATACGATGTAGCTGGTTGTCGGAGGACATACATCATCGTTGAATCCCCATGTCATGTAGGTATCTACTTTGATTAATTTCGCAAAGTTCACAACATCATAATAGGCCATTGTCTTTATTTTTTCAGGAGTATCCATATCTACCGAATTCCTGAAGAAATGAGGATATCCGCCGGCACGTCCGGCTTTATAGCCTGCCATATCGCTTAATGCAGGATGATTGGCGACACAAGCTGTCACCCGTTCATCCAGTCCGGCAGCGATTAATGCCAGGGCGCCTCCCTGACTACCTCCTTGTGCGATTACATTTTTGCCATCCCATTCCGGTAGGGAAGTTAGAAAGTCGATACCGCGTACACAGGCCAGATATACTCGTTTCATATAATAATTATCACGACTGTCGAGCCCGTTGGTCAGATAGCCGTTTTCTCTGCCATTGAAAGCGTTGCTGATTTCTTTAAATTCTTCATCAGTCATTTCCGGATTCAGGCCGTGTATCTCGAATTCAAAACGGATGCATCCTTGTTCCGCATAATATTTATGGCGTAGAGGTTCTTTGATGGTTTTGATTCCTGCTCCCGGAGGGCATAAGACAACCGGGAACTTTCCTTCTTTTTTCGGATAGAATAAATATCCGTAGACGCATTGTCTACGTTTGTTCAGTTGCAATTTTACGAGATAACAGTCTATTTTATCAGTGGAATATTTTTCGACATGTTCTTTGGTATACGTTAGGGGAAACTCCTTTTGTTCCGCTTTAGCCTTTTCCCAAAATTCCTTGAAATCGGAAGGCATGGTTGTATATGGGCGAAGTTTCTCCGGTGAAAATCCTACTTTGATATGATGTGAATAGGTCTTTCCATCTACGGTTGCTTTCAGGCGGCAGTCGCGGAATCCCGGCTCTTTCATTGTGCCCACAGGAATCACCCCCCTGCCATTCTTTAAAGTTATACTTCCTTTTGTATCGGCAACAGGCATCATATCACCGCCAATTTCATAAGTGACGGTTACATTATCCCTGGGGATGCCGTATTTATAGAATTGTACTTCTACAGTTACTTTTTCTCCGGTTTTATAAAGCCAGTCGGCATGATTGGGTACGGTGACCCAAAGCACATCGCTTTTATAAGGATAGTTTTCAGCTACGGCGGACAGTAAGGAAAGTGACAATAGCCATACAGATAAAAGTAGTCTCTTCATGGTGTTATTCATTGTTTTTATATCATTAAAAAGTGAATTATTTTAATTCTGTTGCAATATTACGCAAGATTCGGGAAAAGAAGGGTAGAAAAAATGTGATTTTAGATGGACTATTTGGTACTTTGACAAAAATAGCGGAAGTTTTTCATCCGGATGAAAAGCTTCCGCTATTGATTTTGAATAGAAGAAAGGTTCTTCTTTTATTTTGATGAGGCTTTTTATCTTAAAGCTTCCACCTCTTCCGGTGTCAAAGGAATCTTCTTGCCTAATCGGCGGGCACCGGTTTCTGTAATCAGATAATCTTCCTCATTGCGGATACCACCGAAGTCCTTATAAGTCTCCACTATCTCGTAGTTGATAAAATCGGTAAATTTCTTTTCTGCTTTCCACATGTCGATCAGTTCCGGAATAAAATAAATACCCGGTTCTACCGTGTGTACAAAACCCGGTTCCAATGGAATAGCAAGGCGTTGCGATTTGCGACCGAACTGTGTGCTCTTCGGTTGACCGTTGTAACCTACCCATATCTCTCCCAGATTCTCCATATCATGTACATCCAATCCCATCATGTGACCTAGTCCGTGCGGATAGAACAACGCATGGGCACCTTCGCGTACAGCATCCTCGGTATTTCCTTTCATCAATCCGAGCGTCTTCATACCGTCCACCATGACGCGGGCTGACAGTTCGTATACGTCCATATAAGGAATACCCGGACGGAGAGCCTTTACGGATTCCAGATGCATGGCGTTCTGAATCTCGTATACTTCACGCTGACGGGTGGTGAACTTCTTATCGGCAGGAATGGTAGACGACATATCACCCGCATAACCTGACTCTACTTCTGCACCGGCATCGATTAAGAACAAATCACCCGGCTTCACTTTATTTCCGTGATAATGATTGTGCAGAGTCTGCCCGTTGATAGTGGCAATTGTAGCGAATGATAGCTGGCAGTTATTAGATTCGGCCACCCGGTTCATTTCAGCTACCACTTCATATTCGTACATACCCGGACGAAGTACTTTCATAGCTGTAATATGCATATCGGCAGTTACATCGCAAGCCTTTTCTATTTCTACGATTTCTTCTGCAGATTTATAGTTGCGTTGAGCGATCACGGCACGGATGAATGGAACAGAACCTTCCTGATGTGCGGGAGGAATACCCAGCCAGTCCATCAGTTTCAGTTTATGTTCAGGGCGGTAAGGAGGCAGATAGTGAATTGCTTTCCCTTTCTGTACACACTGATGGAGGTAGCTTACAATGTCAGCAGACGGCATCAGATTTTTTACGCCTACACGTTCGCATTTTTCGTGCAACGTCGGCTGTGATCCCATCCATACGATTGCGTCGATAGACAACTCATCACCAAAGATAATTTCTTTGTCTTCATCTATATCGATAATAGCCGAAAGTCCGGCACATGAAAGTCCGAAATAATAAAGGAAAGTGGAATCCTGACGATAACGGAATGTGTTATCTTCGTAATTCAGTCCGCACTCGTCATTTCCGAGAAATAACAACACTCCGGAGCCTAAGTTCTTTTTTAGCAGGGCTCTCCGCTGCATATACGTTTCTTTGGCAAACATATTGTCCTAGTTTTTAAGTTCGTGCAACAAAGATAACGAATTTTGTGTTATAGGATTAAAAATTATCTCCCTAATCTGTGTAATCTCTCGTTAAAAAGTTACTTTTGTAGCGAGAAACAGTAGAAAGCAAAAACGAATATGGCACAAGGTTCCCGTCAAATACAATCTCAGGCGCAACAGCAGGTACAGACGCTCTCGCCCCAGCAGATTCTGGTCGTGAAACTGTTGGAGCTTCCCGCAGTAGAGTTGGAAGACCGTATCCATGCTGAACTGCTTGAAAATCCGGCACTTGAAGAAGGTAAAGAAGAGAATGCTACGGATAATGAATATTCCGATACCGAGAATGCAGAGGATGGCATGGATAGCGATGCCAATGACTATGATTCTTTGAGTGACTATCTGACAGAAGACGATATTCCCGATTATAAATTGCAAGAGAACAACCGTTCGAAAGATGAACAAGCGGAGGATATTCCATTTTCCGACTCCACCTCTTTTTATGAAATCCTGAAAGAACAGTTGCGTGAACGCAACCTGACAGAGCACCAGTGTGACTTGGTGGAATACCTGATCGGTTCATTGGATGATGACGGATTGCTTCGCAAATCTTTGGAAAGTATCTGCGACGAACTGGCGATTTATGCCGGTATCGAATCGACCGAAGAAGAACTGGAAGAAGCATTGAACATCTTACAGGACTTCGATCCGGCAGGTATCGGTGCGCGTAGTCTTCAGGAATGTCTGTTGATACAGATTCGCCGGAAAAAAGAAGAAGAGAAAACTCCCAGTCCTATCTTGAATCTGGAAGAAAGGATTATCAGAGAATGTTACGAAGAATTCACCCGTAAACATTGGGAGAAGATTATAAAGAAACTGGATATTGATGAAGAGACTTTCCAGGAAACCATTACTGAAATAACCAAACTGAATCCACGTCCGGGTGCTTCTTTAGGAGAAGCAATTGGCAGAAATCTCCAACAAATAGTTCCTGACTTTATTGTGGAAACGTATGATGACGGAACCATCAATGTAAGTCTCAATAACCGCAATGTTCCCGAACTCCGTATGAGTCGTGACTTCACGGAAATGGTGGAGGAGCATACAAAAAACAGGGCTAACCAGTCTAAGGAATCTAAAGAAGCGATGATGTTTCTGAAACAGAAAATGGATGCGGCACAAGGATTTATCGATGCTGTCCGTCAGCGTCAGAATACCTTGATGGTTACCATGCAGGCGATTATCGACCTGCAACGTCCTTTCTTCTTGGAAGGAGATGAATCGCTATTGAAACCGATGATTCTGAAAGACGTGGCGGAACGTACGGGATTGGATATTTCGACAATCTCCCGTGTGAGTAACAGTAAATATGTACAGACGAATTACGGTATCTATCCGCTCAAATACTTTTTCAGTGACGGATATACCACAGAAGATGGCGAAGAGATGTCTGTCCGTGAGATTCGTAAGATCCTGAAAGAGTGTATTGAAGGCGAGGACAAGAAGAAACCCCTGACCGATGATGAATTGGCGGATATATTAAAGGAGAAAGGTTATCCCATTGCCCGCAGGACAGTAGCCAAATACCGTCAACAACTGAATATTCCCGTGGCGAGACTGCGGAAATAATGGATAATTGACAATGAAGAATGAGAATTGTAATTTATAATTAGTAACTAGTAATCAAAGAAGAGTGGACAGAGAGAGAGAACATATCATAGCGGATAAGACGATGTTGCAGGTGGCGAGAGTCACTTCGATGGTCTTTACTCCATTTTCTATTCCGTTTTTATCGTTTCTGGTGTTATTCCTGTTTTCTTATCTTCGTATCATGCCGATACAATATAAGTTGATAGTGTTGGGAATCGTTTACTGCTTCACCATACTGACACCTACTATTACAATTTTCTTGTTTCGTAAAATCAATGGGTTTGCCCGTCAGGAGTTGAGTGAACGTAAGAAGCGTTATGTACCTATTCTACTGACCATTATCTCGTATGTGTTCTGCCTGCTGATGATGCGTAGGCTGAATATCCCGTGGTATATGACTGGTATCATTCTTGCTTCCCTGGTAGTGTCTATCATTTGCATTGCAGTAAACCTGAAATGGAAGTTGAGCGAACACATGGCAGGAATGGGCGGGGTGATCGGAGGCTTGATTTCTTTCAGTGCCTTGTTCGGTTACAATCCGGTCGGATGGCTATGCCTGTTTATTTTGATTGCCGGTATATTGGGTTCTGCACGCATTGTTCTGGGACATCACACACTGGGTGAGGTGCTTTCCGGTTTTGCTGTCGGTCTGATATGTGCCCTTTTGGTACTTCATCCGGTGAGTAACATCTTATTTCGAGTATTTTTATTTTAAAACAGTATAAATCCTAAAAACTAATCATTATGAACTTTCCACAGAATTTGAAGTACACGAACGAACACGAATGGATTCGCGTTGACGGAGACATTGCATACGTTGGTATCACCGATTATGCACAGGAACAATTGGGCGATATTGTGTTCGTAGATATCCCGACTGTTGGTGAAACGTTGGAAGCCGGTGAAACTTTCGGAACGATTGAAGTAGTGAAAACTATTTCCGATCTTTTCCTGCCGATAGCAGGTGAGGTGCTCGAACAAAATGAAGCATTGGAAGAAAACCCGGAACTGGTTAATAAAGATCCCTATGGCGAAGGTTGGTTGATTAAAGTGAAGCCGGCGGATGTAAAAGCGGTGGAAGATCTACTGGATGCCGAAGCGTATAAAGCCGTGGTAAACGGATAGTGCAAACAGAAATATAACTAATATAAGTTGAATGTAGCTGAACCCCCTCTCTTCGTGAAAGGGCTGTGAAGAGGCTTTTAATTTTTATTCTATGACTCCAATTGTAAGTATTATCATGGGCAGCACGTCCGACCTTCCTGTTATGGAGAAGGCTGCACAGCTACTGAATGATATGCATGTACCGTTCGAAATGAACGCTCTTTCTGCTCACCGCACGCCCGAAGCTGTGGAAGAGTTTGCGAAGAATGCCCGCAACCGTGGCATTAAAGTAATTATCGCTGCTGCCGGAATGGCTGCCGCCCTTCCCGGTGTAATTGCGGCTAACACTACATTGCCGGTGATCGGAGTACCTGTAAAAGGTTCCGTGCTCGATGGTGTGGACGCACTTTATTCTATCATTCAGATGCCTCCGGGCATTCCTGTAGCAACGGTTGCCATCAACGGAGCGATGAATGCCGCTATCCTTGCCATCCAGATGCTGGCATTGAGCGATGAGAAACTGGCAGAAGCTTTTGCTGCTTACAAGGAAGGACTGAAAAAGAAAATCGTAAAAGCAAACGAAGAACTGAAAGAAGTGAAGTTTGAATATAAAACGAACTAATGGATCTATTCAATTATTTTCGAAGAGAAACCACAGAAGTAAATATTGGGGCTGTGCCGTTGGGCGGCCCCAATTCTATTCGTGTCCAGTCGATGACAAACACGTCTACGCAGGATACACAGGCTTGTGTGGAACAGGCGAAACGTATTGTTGATGCAGGTGGAGAGTATGTACGCCTCACAACCCAGGGCATCAAAGAAGCCGAAAATCTGATGAACATTAATATCGGACTGCGTAGCCAGGGATATATGGTTCCGTTGGTTGCTGATGTGCATTTCAATCCGAAAGTGGCAGACGTGGCTGCTCAATATGCGGAAAAGGTGCGAATCAATCCGGGAAATTATGTAGATGCTGCTCGTACTTTTAAGAAACTGGAATATACAGACGAGGAGTATGCGCAGGAAATACAGAAAATCCATGACCGGTTTGTCCCGTTCCTGAATATCTGTAAAGAGAATCACACGGCTATCCGGATCGGAGTAAATCATGGCTCTCTGTCCGATCGTATCATGTCCCGTTATGGCGATACTCCCGAAGGAATGGTGGAATCCTGTATGGAATTCCTTCGTATCTGTGTAGCGGAGGACTTCACAGATGTAGTGATTTCCATCAAAGCCTCCAATACAGTGGTAATGGTGAAGACTGTTCGTCTGTTGGTGGACGTCATGGAAAAAGAGGGGATGACTTTCCCGCTCCACCTTGGGGTGACAGAAGCCGGAGATGGAGAAGACGGACGTATCAAGTCCGCCCTTGGCATCGGTGCGCTGTTGAGTGACGGATTGGGAGATACCATTCGGGTCTCTTTGAGCGAAGCTCCTGAAGCTGAAATCCCGGTGGCCCGTAAACTGGTGGATTATGTTCTGTTGAGGCAGGATCATCCTTATATCCCGGGATTGGAGGCACCGGAATTCAATTATCTGTCTCCCGAACGTCGCAAGACAAAAGCCGTCCGTAATATCGGAGGTGAACATGTACCTGTGGTTATTGCCGACCGTATGGATGGGAAGACAGAGGTAAACCTGCAATTCACACCGGACTATATTTATGCCGGAAGAACCTTGCCCGATCAACGGGAAGACGGAGTAGAATATATTCTTGATGCGGATGTATGGCAGGGAGAAGACGGAACCTGGCCTGCATTCAATCATGCACAGCTGCCGTTAATGGGAGAATGCAATGCAGAGGTTAAATTCCTGTTTATGCCCTACATGGCACAAACGGACGAAGTGATAGCCTGCCTGAAACATCATCCGGAAGTAGTGATTGTTTCCCAAAGCAATCATCCGAACCGTTTGGGTGAGCACCGTGCACTGGTACATCAACTAATGACGGAAGGTTTGCAAAATCCGGTTGTCTTCTTCCAGCATTATTCGGAAGATGATGCGGAGAATTTGCAGATAAAGTCCGCAGTCGATATGGGAGCCTTGATTTTTGACGGTCTTTGTGATGGCATCTTCCTGTTCAATCAGGGTAACTTGAGCCATGCCGTCGTTGATGCTACTGCTTTCGGAATCTTGCAGGCCGGACGTACCCGTACCTCCAAAACAGAATATATATCTTGTCCCGGTTGCGGCCGTACACTTTACGACTTGGAAAAGACTATTGCCCGTATTAAGGTAGCCACTTCACATTTGAAAGGGCTGAAGATCGGCATCATGGGGTGTATCGTGAATGGTCCCGGTGAGATGGCAGATGCAGACTACGGCTATGTAGGAGCAGGACGGGGGAAAATCAGTCTCTATAAAGGCAAGGTGTGTGTGGAGAAAAATATTCCTGAAGAAGAAGCGGTAGAACGACTTCTGAAGTTTATTCGGATAGACCGAGAAGAAAACCAACAATGATATTGATTAGATATGGATTACACGGATGAATACGGATTTAGTTAAAATCAGGAGTAGGAATCCGCATAGTCCATATCTAAATAAAAGCCATTTTAGAAGGTAATATTTATATCTTTCCCATTCTCTGTGTGATATGTTTTCACGGGCTTTCCATTACGTAGCACATAGGTCTTTATTTTATTTCCTTGTCGTTCAACGATTATATCAAACGGCGAAAATGCAAATGCCGAAACATTATTCAATCTCATCGAATTCCATTTATCAGGTAGTTGTGGACAGAGTGAGAATGAATTAAATCCTGTCGGACGAATACCAAAAATACCTTCGGTTACTATACGGCAATACAAAGCACTTTCGGCTGACAAATGCCGTTGGTTTCCTTCGGGCCAGGCCTCGATAGGATATGGAACATGTTCCCCAAGCAGGCGTTGCTGTGAGTAATATGCCATGTGTTCCATTGCCCTCTCCCTTGCTCCTGCGCTATACACTCCTCGTAGAGCGTAAAGAGTAGATCTGTCCCAGAAAGTATCTGTTCCGGCTTGTGTCAATAAGCCGTCTTTGCTCCACAAACGGGGAGAGAATAATGCTTCGACGGTTCCTGTCTTCTTTTCAAAGATCCCGACTGTCAGAGGGATAGCTATCCATGAACGTAAAATATCATTGCCTTCATAATAGCGGTAACTGTCGAACCCTTCTATACGGCTACCAAAATAATTGTTTATATTATTTTTTAATACTTTCGCCTGCCGGGCATATTCTTTTGAAACAGAAGACTGCTTGCCAAGTTCTTTGGCAAGATAGCTTGCCGATACCAGAGCGTCATAATACAAACTTGATGTACAAAGGTTTGCGTTACCTGCTGGAAAGCGTCCTTCAAGCTCATCAGCATCTGAAGTCACAATTCCGGAAGCATTTATTTTTCTTTTGCAGTATTCCAGACACCACTCAATCAAGGGCCATAACTCTTGTGCTTCCTTTTTATCTGCTTTGGCTAGTGCATAACGGGCGGCCCCATAAGCTATCATCGCTGCATCGCCACGATCGCCAGCCCCGTTCCAGGTATCCTTCCCCTCGGCAATGATAGAGCTGGGTATGGGTTTGTAATCAGAATTCATGAAGCGGGCAAAAAGCCTGAATGAGTTTAATGCGGACGCGTTTCCGATATCATAACCCAAAAAGGGAAAGAAAGGATTGGCATACTCCGCTTGGTCATTCGCCCAAACAGCTGCATAATATGATTCTCCTCCAGGACTGTGCATGAATCCTCCTCCGGTAGCAAAGATACTCTCTGCTGCTCTTACTTTAGCAAAAGCAAATGCTGTATTTACTACCGGATCAGGGGAGACAAAGCTAAGATTGTTCCATATCTTGTCGACAAAGGCCATTCGTTTATGTTCCTCGTCTGCTATATCGACTATCAATTCTTTCTCTCCTTTTTTATAAGCCTGAACAGAAGCGTCGAAAGTCAATGATTCTTTAGGAGCAATAGTGTATAAACAGTCTTCCTTATTTTGTATAGAGGTAACTATAGTGTATGATCCATCCACTCCTTTTACAGGATCGGTTTTGTAAACGGCTTTTTGAAAAGGTACAATAACAGAAATAGGTTTTGATGAGATATTCTTGACCGTATAACGTTCACAAAGCATCGGTTTGTCTGTTGAAGGAAAGAATGATCTCGTAAGTTCGACTACAGGTACTGGCTCTCTATTGCGTGCCGTACCTGTATTCTGGTATCCAATAGCAAAAAGGCTTACTACCGTGAGTCGTCCGTCGATACATATCGATTTCACTTTTTCATTGTTGAGAGCCATACCATTAACTAACAACAAAGAAGCGTAATCAATTGCAAATCGTTGCATCAGGCTTGCATGTGTATTGTTGGGTATCGTCCGCAACATAGGCCATATCATTGAACGTTCCATCACAAATTGCCCATCGCCGTTTACGCCATAACGTAATACCGCTGAAACCTTTAAACCGCTCATTTCAATATGGTCATAATGGGGGAGCCGACCGTCTATTTGCCATTCTATCGCTCCACTATCCAGAATACGCCAGCGAGGTGTAGCATTAGCATTATCTGCAAGGCAGAACAATACAAAAAGCAATAAAACGATTTTCATCTTTCTGGTAAACATACTATTAGTCTATTTCTATGTAATCGAGATAAAACTGTCCGTTATCACCAGCGTCCCGTTGAAAGGCTATTTGATTTATGCCGGCTGCCAACGATACCTGAACTACTTTTTCGCTCCAGTTGGATTGTTCCTGAAATCCAAGTTGCGATTGTTTTTGACCGTTGACATATAAGCTACACGTAGCTGTCCCTTTGGAATAGTTGTAGCCCATGACATGCAATGTATATGTACCGGCGGCATCAACCTCTACATCAAACTCAACACATGCATTTACGTTTTCAAGCCCTTTGACATAAAAGCCTTCGACTTTAACATGCTGGTTGTTATCGTCTTCTGTCTCACCCTCATTGCTACAACCTGTGCAAACCAGTAATAGGGCGAGAACTACAAACCATAAATATTGAGGGTATCCTTTCATAATCATTATCTATTTATAACTGCACCATTTCTGAGTGAGGCAACAGCCGCTTTGTATCTCTTTGAATTGGGTTTGATACGTAAAACCTTACATGAATGTGGTTCAAGTCGCACCGAGTATCGGCCCGACATTGCGCCTAAATCCTGATGCAGCCACAAATCACGTACATTCTTCACCTTTCCACCTTTAATTCCCAGTTCCTTTTCAAAATCAATACCATATTCAAGCACTGTCGATTCTCTATTGAACAGCCCGACAATCCAATCTCCATCAGGAAGTTGTCCTATCCATCTCGAACTGTTTTGTTTATCCCATATACTGGTACTAAGTGGCTTACCTACAAAACCGAGTTTATTCAATTCCAGCATCTCTGTGTTTTTGTAGAATTTGGCGCAATCACCAATCGTATTATATTGATCGGTGATACCAATTGGAGAACCGCTAACCAGCAACATTGAGATATGAAACTCTCTTTCGGCATCGCTTGCCAATGTGTTGAGTTGAACAAAATCGGGATCCATTATAGTTTGTCCTTTCACCCCGATAATATCAGCCCATCCGATTAATCCATCAAAAGCACTTCGGTATTTATCACCTTGTCCGCTTTCGTTAACCTGTCCGCGCTCTTTGTCGCTGATAAACCACCATCCGCCACCGTCACAGTCAGTACTTATGCGAATCATATCCGCATAAATAATCTCGTTGCGGGCATCGTTGCGACAATTAGGAACAGAGTAACTAAGCAACATTTCATCTCCGGCTTCTTCAGCCATCCATTTCAATGCCTTGATGTATCTATTGGTTCCGTAATCCCGTTCATAGTAACCAAGAAAGTCTATCTTCAGCAACTCTATTCCCTGATCTATCATTGTTCTGATACAGCCTTTCACCCACTGTTCCGCTCCTGGTTTGTCAGTATCTATCCAGTACAGGTGATCTTCAAACTTTGTAGTGCCTACCACGTCAGTTATCGGAATGGAAGTTCCTTTGATATTATTATTCTGCACATAGGCAGCTTTAGGTACCCATAATGGGTTGAAATAGAATCCGAATCTCATGCCTTTACTTTTGAGATAATCGCCCCAATACTTCAGTCCGTATGTCCACGAACTGTCATATTTGGTCAGATAACCATATTGATCTATAGAATTGAGGTTAAATAACCAACCGTCAGTAGCTGCCATATCATATCCATAAGGTAAAAACTCCTCGGCAAGCCAGTCGATATTCTTTTTCCAAACATCTTCAGGCATTGATGTTCCATACCGGAAATTGTATTGGTACATATTCCAAAACAATGGTCCGCTGCCTCGCTTTGTGAATTTGCTTTCTCTGGCAAAGATACCTGCTGGTATTGTAAACAATACCAGCAAAAGTGTTAAAAAATTAAATCTGTGTTTCATCTTATTGAATTATTTTTCCAATCATTGTAGAAAGTTGTTTTACTTGCAATTCGGCCATACCGACAACGATGTAATCCACACCATTGAGCCCATAGGGATCGTTGTATGCACTGGAAATTACAATTTTCAGGAATCGTCCCTTTTGTGGCGTTATCGTCTCACTGTCACCGAACCAGATGGTTTCATTCTGTCGTGGAGCGTTCTCTTTAGAAAAGAGAAGCGTCCAGTTATTTAGTGCCACAGCCGAGTAATCAGCAGATGTTCCTCCATCGGCAATCGTTTTGAATAAAAATAGAGGATCGTCCGAAACATAGAAATCTATCTTCTTAATGTTCGCGTTATCTCTTCGTTGAGTCAGTCCGATATCGCTTACTTCTATTGAATTCTTCATATCTATGACAATTGTGATAGGTGTTCTCATTCCATCAAAACAATGATAATCTGTGAAGCCATAGTGGTAGTCATCTTTATTATTGAATCCATTGACATCTTTTCCCCAATAACTCGAATGCCAGTGATTGTCGAAAATTCCATCTATGATGGCTCCGGCTCCGATATTATCCCCATCCGTTGATGAGGGATTCTCCATCTTCTGGTCGCTGTTGCATAGCAATATTTTCCATTCTCTGTTGTCGGGAATGACTTGTGGATCAGCAGGTACCACAACAGTCAGGTAATAAATCTCGTCCGATACCTCTATTTGTGGGGACGAGGGGGCTGCAAACTTCAACGGAAGAAGATAGTGCTTATCTTTTTGCAATGTTGAACTTGCTACTGTCAATGTCGTTGTAGCATCATCATTGCCATTTGCAAAAGAAAAATCATTCACATGGTAGGCTCCTGCGGGAAGCGCTTCATAATTGGTTGAATGAAAATCATTATATGCAGACACCAGTTGCGCGTTTTGTGAGAAATCGAGTCCGCAAGAGAAATTGGATATATTATCTGCAATTTCGGCTTTGAGTTTTACACTCATTGAACTATATGTCGCACTTTCAATCTGTATATCCTTTTTTCCCCATTCCACTTGCTGCCCGTTTATATCAAAAACATATAAGACCCGGTTCATTTCAACATTCACAATACCCTCTTCTGTACTTTCCAACTGGAGTGCCAAAACAAGTTTAGATCCAGGTGCCGATTTGATTAACTGATATATTTTAGCTACATCAAAATTCAGATAAAGATATTTCGACGTCTCGTTAGTTGCAAACGTTAGTTCGTGAACTCCGTCTTTAAATGAATATGCATCAGGCGTTATTGTCTTGTAACTTTGATTTTCGGGCTGGCTATAATTTTCATCGATTTCCTGTTGTGTCAATGCACGCACGTTAACCGTTGCAGTCAAAGACGGGTCACTTCCTGCCTTAATAACCAGAAGAGGCTCTTCGACCGTATTTTCAGAAGCCTGCCAACTAAATATATGCTTGCCCTCGTTCTTGAAATACAATATTTTGTGATATTCTTCAGGGAATAACTTATCATTCGAATATTCGTTGCTACATGAATATACAATCTGACATACACCAAGTATTAAAATTAATTTCAATAATATCGTTTTCATAATTCTGGTAATTCTAAATTAATATTCGGGCGATTGTACTAGTTGGGGATTGCTGTATATCTCCGAGTCATTGATCGGAAGAAGATACATTTTGTTGTTCCACATAAAAGGTTGGTCCACCTTTACTCTTTGGTTAAACTCACGGAACGATGGATCTTTTTTTGCGATGGCATTAAGACCTTCACGGACACCGGCTTTGAATACCTCCGGAGCAATTGTCCAACGCCGGGCATCAAAATAGCGGTGTCCTTCAAACCATAATTCAGCATAACGTTCACTGCGCACCCAATCCATTAAACTCATATCAGAGTTTATGTCAGATAATTCTAAATCGGGAATACCTGCACGATTACGAACAATGTTCAGGTTGTCCAAGACATCTTGTTTGCTGTTCAATGCAGCATGACATTCCGCCAGATTGAGGTATAATTCCGCCAAACGTATGACTGCCAGTGGAGTATGAGCATAATTATTGCCATTATCTTGAGAGCGCCATTGGAAGTTTGGTTGTATTCTCTTTTTGGAGAAATATCCGGTTGCATTATTATCTCTATTATATCTGTCAGGGTTGTACCCATGTTTTTGCGAGTTACGCGCTTCAAGTATCAGTGGTGAGCCATCGGCTATGAACGAACTATATTCACCTCCATCGTAACAAACCCATGCATAGAAACGCGGTTCACGATTGACATTCAGTTTTATGATATCCGGATTAGACAGACCTGCCGATTCAAACCAGTCCGATTTATCGGGAAAAGTATGATCGTATTGGGGCAATTTTCCATTCTTTGTATAAAATCTTTCAACAGAGTTCAAGAAAACAGCAATACCTCCCCATCCTCCTACAGGAGAGCCGTTGTAAGTGGTGACGCCATGAGGTATTTGTGAATAGATGCCATAGTTGTCACCGCTTCCGATGGCAAAGATTACTTCTTTATTGCCATCAGTCTCACGTGTCGTATTGAGGTAACGCATGAGCATTACCGACTCTTTAAACTGGTCATCAACCCCCTCTATATTAGGCAATGGAACTCCTTGGTTTATTCTGATACTGGTGGAAGTGGCAAGGTCGAACAGTTTGCGGTTACCTTGAGTCAGTGCCCAATCAAGAGCCTCGTTGCAAGCTGTCAGGGCGCGTTCCCATTTGTTTTCATCGTATGTTCTGCTGACTAACTCCTTTCCATATCCCGGAGTTTCAAAGTTAGTGTTCTTCCAGTTTGAATAAGGGAATGAGCCATTCCACAGGGGGGAGGCGGCATAAACCAACAATCGCGCTTTTAAGGCTTTGCAAGCTGTTGAAGTAGCACGTCCCAGTTCGCTGTTCTGTACTGTTGGCGGCAATTCGAAGGCAGCCCGGTCAAACCATTCAGCTATGGAGTCTACACATACATCGAAATGCGATCTGCCCGGAAAATCCTTTTTGTCAAGGTTTTGATTGTAATGTTCAGTCACTAATGGTATAGGTCCGTATGACTCTAGTAACATAAAATGATAGAGTGCCCGACAGAACAAAGCTTCGGCTTTCCAGCGTCTTTTATCGCTCTCGGTTACTCCCGTCGGATTGCTCTTGTCAAGCTGATCCATGAATAGATGGCATCGTCCTATTCCATCGTAACAACTATTCCACGGGGCGGTTTGACTGGAAGGAGAAAGCTGGTTCCATGCCGCTTTCTGTCCGTCGTCAGCCCATAGTAAGGGGCGGGCATATTCATCGGTCGAGTTGATGAATGAGTTTTCAACTGTGTAAAACCACTCGAAATAAGTATAACATGAATGAAGGAAACCCAATGTGGAAGCTCTGTCTTTCATTGCGTCGGGCAAGTCGGCTGTTTCATCCGGGACAACGTCCAGATATAGTTGCAAGAAGCCATGCAACATGCGGCAGTCACACTTAGTATGAATCGTGATATGATCTTAATGGTTTTCATATTTTATATTTTGGTTATATAGAACTTAGAATTTTAGCTGCACTCCAATATTGATAGTCCGTTGAAGAGGATACGCATTCCATGACAATTCCGGATCCCACTCTTTAAAAGGACTCCACACAGCCAGATTATCCCCATTGATATAAACACGGCAGTACGGAAAACTATATCCGAGTTCAAGGGTTTTAAAGCGGATAAAACGTCCGTTGTGCATCCAGTAGGTGCTGTTGACAGAGTTGTTTGCCACTTGACTGTCAGTAATACCTAATCGTGGAAATTTCGCATCCGGATTCGGATTAGCTTCGCTCCAGTAGTCGTTGGCGATAAACTGCATCACGTTTCGATCACCGGTTGAAGCATCACCGCGAAATGGCATAATGCCTGATACCATGATTGTCCGTTGGGCAGAACCATTGAAAAACATTCCGAAATCGAAAGATTTATATGTCATGTCTAGCCCAATTCCATACTGAATGCGCGGCACATTGCCATATTGCGAAATCATAACCTGATCTTTTGAATTTATTTTGCCATCACCGTTTACATCGCGATATTTGATATCACCTGGCATTACCGTACTTCCCAATTCATCCTGCGAAGGGCTCATTTCTATATCCGCCTGGTCTTTGAATAACCCTTCGGCAATGTATCCTATCGTGTTACTCAAGGGTTTACCAGTTTCCGACTGCCACACGTAAGGGTAATCCGGTTCATCTTTGTAGATGTATTTATTCTTATTATATGTCAAATTGAAACGCAGGTCCATATTTAAATCATTGGTGATTTTCTTTCGCCAATTGACAGCCAGCTCGATACCTCGATTGTCTACTTTACCAATGTTACTCCATGGCACAGCATTAGCGTATCCTAATAGTCTAGGAAAAGAACCTCGTTTGAGAAGGATGCGATCTCGTTTGTCATGAAAATAGTCGAAAACAATATTGAGCTGGTTGAATAGATTCATGTCTATACCGATATCGAACTTTTTCACTCTTTCCCAATGTGCATTTCTGACAGCATAATATGAAACGCTGGGTCCTTTGGCGACAACACTTCCATCAGGTCCGGTTCCATAACCCAAATCGTCGAGCTTTATATCATTTATATAGAGAAAGTGGGCAGCTCCCGCACTTTTTCCCGTATCATCGCTGCCTACCAGTCCATAAGATCCCCGGAGCTTGAGGAAAGATACAATTGAACGCAGTGGAGTCCAGAAATCCTCGTTACTGATAACCCAGCCTAAAGATATGGCGGGAAATAACTCGAACCGTTCTCCTTCTACCAGACGTTCCGTTCCGTTATAACCGCAATTTATTTCGGCCAGATATTTCTGGTTGTAATCGTAGGTGATACGGGCAGATAATCCTTGGTTGCGGTTGGGTAATACGCTGGATCTGTATTCACGCATCATATACATCAACATTCCCGATACGGCATGTCGGCCGAACTGCCTGCTGTAATTGATGCGTCCGTCCATATAAAAGGTATTGTCCTGGTAGCGCTCTATATCCGACTGGGATATATATTCAGATCCCGAAGTCAGTTGCTCCAATGCATAAAGGTCGGGCGAATCGACATTCCAACTGCCATCCTGTACGCGATAGTAATAGGGGGCAAGTGATTTGGTATAAGATGAGTTTGAATAGTTTTTCCAGTTAACCAGAATAGAGGCGGAAAGTCCCTTTGTCACAAAATCAAAGTTCTGATTAATACGAACAGAGGTGTTGATGGTATTATGATTGGATCCTCTGAAATTATTTATCATATATGCATAAGGGTTGTTATACATCGAATTTCCACTAAGCATTGCCCCTCCGAAACGTATATGCTTGTCACCTTCTTCTGCCGGAAAAGATGCCGGAAATGCCACCGGATTGGTATTGTAGGTAAGATAGAACAGGTCGGAAGTTGAAAAAGACGGTCCTTTGGCATATCCTATCTGGTCGTTCATGCGTAGCTCGACAGTGGTTGTCGGAGTCATCTTATAGGATATGTTACTTTGGAAAATGTACTCCCATCTGTTGATGTTCGTGTCAAAAGAGTAACGCTTGGGGGAGTTGAGCATACCGCTATCATGATTTGCTTGCAAACTCATGTAATAGGTAACCTTCGAACTACCTCCCTGTACATTAATGTTTGCCCGTTGGTTCATGGTAGAATTTTTGAAAAGCAGGTCATACCAATCCACGTTCGGATAAACATACGGATTGATTCCGCTCCTTGTATATTCTATGACGTCATCCGAATATTTGGGTGTTGCGCTTGGAGTACGAGTCACCAAGGCTTCATTGTACATATTCATAAACGTAGGGCCATCGACGAACTTCAGCGTGTTTGCCGGTCTTAGAAATGAATTTTCGAACGTGATATTTATCTGTGCCCGCGTGTTTTCCATACCGTCTTTCGTTTTGATAAGCAGCACTCCATTAGCACCGCGAGCGCCATAAATAGCAGTTGCCGATGCATCCTTCAAGATTGAAAAGCTGGCGATCGATTCGGTAGGGATATTATTAAGGTCGCCACTCGAAATTTCGATATCGTCCATCAGAATTAAAGGTGTTGCACGTCCCCCGAATGTTCCGATTCCCCTGATATAGAAATCGGATACGGAACCCGGTTCTCCACTGGTTGTCATCGATACCACACCTGCCAGCTTTCCTGTAAGATTATTGGTCAGTGAAGAACTCGGTGCACGCAATTCTACACCTTTTACAGTGGAAATAGCACCGGTTACGGATACTTTTTTCTGTGTGCCGGCTCCTACCACCACCACTTCATCCAGCACCTCGTTGTCCGATTGCATTTTCACTTTCAAAACTCCCAAATCGCCTACACTCAATACCTGCTGTTTGTATCCGATATAAGAAAATGTTAACTCTGTATTATTTGAAACCTCTATTGAAAACTTACCATCTAAATCTGTAATTGTTCCTGTTCCCGGGGAGTTTTTTACAGAAATACTGACCCCCACCAAAGGATCGCTGGAAGAAGCATCCGTAACGGTTCCTACCAATTTGCGCTTTTGTTGTTTCGAATCCTGCGGACGTTGCTCTGTAGGCAACTCTTCTCTTTTCAGAGAAATCTGCCGGTCTTTAATTTCATACAGGACATCTGTATTCTTAAATAACTGATCGAGAATAACGGTTATCGGTTGGTCCTTTACAGACAAACTGACTATACGTTTCGTATCAATCGCTTTGCTATAATAGAAAAAGATAAATTCACTGTTTTTTTCTATATAATCAAGTACTTCCTTAACTGTTTTGTTCCGCATTTCAATTGTTAAGTTTTTCTGTTGAGCATACGCTCCTATGTTCGCCGCATAAGAGTGTAAAGAAAGAAAACAAACACTAAAAAGAAATAATATGCGAGCCATTCTCACCCTTGTAAGAAATGTGCTACTGGTATTTTTCATATATTTACAACGTTTTTAAGAAATTAAACAATTAAATGTTGTTTGATTTTTCGGCTGGATGATACTGCAATTATCATTCAGCCTTCTTTTTAAGGACTTTTGTTTCTCATAATATTACGTATAAAGGTTTAACAATAAATGATCTATACTTATTTCTTCCTCACATATATTTTATCACCCACTTCTTTATATTCTATGGGTGCAGAATAAGATATAGTATGTAAGACGTCTTCAAGTTTATCTTTTAAATCCAGCTTTCCGGAAACCTGCATTCTCTCCACCTCCGTATCCAATACGAATTCTTTGCCATAGTATAGATTTAATTTTCTAAAGACCTTATCCAAAGAATCGTCTGTGTACATTAGGATATTCTTTATCCAACAGATATAAGGCTCAACATCTACATTTTGAGGAGTGTCCAGTTGGTCGCTATGAATGTTAACCAGCTGTCCCGGAGCGAGTTTGACCTGTTGCTGATTGTGGCTTTTTATATTCACACTTCCTTCCACCAACACCACGGAAGACGTTTTCTCCGATGAATATGCCGATATATTGAATGAAGTACCTAATACCTGTACTTGAAAATCTTTAGTTCTTACTATGAAGGGGGCTTTTTCATTGCGGCGTACATCGAGGAACACTTCTCCTTCAACATAAATTTCACGCTGGTCTCTTTCAAAATGAGTTGGATAAATCACCCGTGTTCCTGAATTCACCCATAGATGAGTTCCGTCTGGTAAAGTCAATTGAGTTCTTTTCCCTTTAGGGGTTATCAGCTGGTTGAATTCGGGCTTCTTCTTTTGTGGCTGAATCTGATTGACTGTATCAGAGTTGACCACCACTAAACCATTCTGCGAATAAATGATATTTGCATCGGTATCACTCACTTCTATATTCTTTTCTCCCGGTATCAACAATAGAATATCTTCTTGTAATGGGGCTGCCTGCATTTTCAATGCGAAATCGACTAATGCGCTGTCATCTGCATGGTAATAAGAGATGAACTGTTTACCCAGCCAAAACATACATAGCAGGATTGCGGCAACTGATGAATAAGTTGCCGCATAAAGTAATCGTTGATGCAACTTTTTCTTTTTGGTTGCATGGATTTGTTTTTCGATAAGTCTCCATGATTCATCCAGTTCGGTCGTTGAGACATTTCTCTCCTGTTTCCGAACATGTAGAATTACTTTGCGTATCACCTGATGTATATTTGCTTTCTTGCCTTCCATTTTTTGCTTTTATATTTAAAACGGGAGAAAAGAAAAAGTCTACTCACTTTTCTTTCATTATTTTGCAGAAAAAGATTTCTTCAGCAAATTGGGTGAACCGGACAAAGGAAATAGTAGCATTTAAGAAAGAAAAAAAGGAAGGAAAAAGAGATATTCTTTCAAGGTCATTTTAGAGCGAAGGCTCGTCAGTGTGCGGGATACTAAATTCATGGCAGATTGAGGATTAATCTCCAGGACAGCTGCAACTTCTCTATAGGATAAGCCTTTAATGTAACGAAGATAAATCGCCATCCGTTGATTCTCGGACAGTTGTTTATAAGCCTCTTGCAGATTTTTAATCATTTGTATATCCTCATCATTATCCTTAAATAAGACTTCCAGTGAGGTGTCTTCTATCGTTAAGTCGAAGGGAAGCGCATTGATATCTTCGGTGGATTTTAAAGATGAAAGTTTATCGAATATAAGGTTTTTCAAAGAAGTCAGCAGATAGGAACGCACATAATCGGTGGGAGACAAACGGGTGCTGCTGCAAAGTTTCACGAAAAGATCCTGAATGCAATCTTTAACAAATTCTTCATCTGAAACATATTTGAGTCCAAAATTCAATAGAAGCTCGTAATGTCTCTTATACAATACCTCTAATGGCTTTGTGTCACCTTTCAACATGATGTTCCATAAGGTGATGTCTTTCATATTATAATAAGATTCCCGTTGCACTGAAATATATTAGTTTGCGGCAAAAGTAACAAAAAAACTTCTCGAAACAAGGTTTATCCGGAGATTTTCCCGTAACCTAACTCTATGATAGTAAAAGAATTGTAAAAGGCTTTTATTGCAGTATGTTTTCTTTGTTACGGTCATGTTTGTTCTGTGAAAAATGATAAAACTTAATCTTTTCTTTTTTATCCTGTCATTAAATTACTTTTATACGTTGCAGATTTATATTGTATATGAAAGATTATTTTGATATATTGTCTTGGGTGGAATATACTCTATTAATATAAATATTTGAATGTTAGATGAATATATGTATGTTGTAAGCTATAGGATGCTTTTGTGTTATTCGGTTCTTCGTTAAATTTGATGGAAAGAGCTTTAGATCGCTGGGTAAATATATTAGTGAGAGGAATAAAACTGTAAGGAGAAGGTCTTTTTTCATTTTAGCTCTTTCAGTTTTTTCAGTTCTTCCTCTCTATTATAAAACCTCATAGTCAGTGAATTATATTAGTAACTGAGGTTACTGTAACCACGGTTACAAAGATGTTTATTCTGAAGGGAACAGCAAACTTTTTCTTTCTTTTTATAAATTCTTTGCTTTTCCCAATTAAAAACTTTATGATCGTTTCTATTGATTTGTACCTGTTTTATTGTCAAACTGTCAGAATAGTATTTAAGTATATGAATATCAATGCTATATCACCTGACAATAGATGCTGATAATAGGCTGATAATAAAATATATCTACTTTTACTGTCAGCCTTATTTTTATCTCTTATGATCCTTTTAATAACCTGATAAACAATAGCTTTATGAACATGTTTCGAAGTAATGCCGCATTTTTATAACAGCTTTCCAAAGTGATATCTTTTCATTAATATACCTATATAGTTCCGTTAACACGCCAGTATAGTTCCTCTAGGGTATCAGTATTGTTCCACTAAAGATACCAGTGCTTTAGTGGAACAATACCTGCTTGGTAAGTGAAAGATACCGGTTATGTAGCATTCATTTAACAGGGGCATACTCATTTTATAAAGCGTATGTGTTTTTTATGTCGATGGTATTGTTACTGTAGACAATGATAGTCTTCAGTAGTTTATAACATGGATCAAGCTGGGAATTAAGTTAGAGTATATCGACATATTGGAATGAATCCCATAACCTTGCCCCAAAGGGATCAAAGAACAGGCTGACAATAAAAGTTCTAATTTTTTTATTGTCAGGCTATTGCCATGGCTTATTGTCAGCATGTAAACCGATGATAATCATTATATTATTTGGGAAAAGCTTTGGTTGACAATAAGAATCATCAAATTTATATGTAGACCTAATATCTGTCTTTCCAATAGTACACATCTTCACAAAAATAGAGGGGAACTCCTGGATGAATCCATTTGTTCCCCTTGCAGGTGTAGCTAGCCTCTGTCTCTTATATTTTCAAAGGCAAGTAGTAACATCTAAATGTTACGTTTTCGACTCTGTAGTCGTTCGGGTGCCGCTCCACCCGAATTGACTTGCCTTTGTGATTATTACTAATTTGTCGTTTGTATCTATTGCAAATTTATAGGCACAAAAAAAGCGGAGAGCATTTGCCTATCCGCCAGAGAGGGAGTCGAAGCCCTAAACACACAAACAGGAAACACTCCCCGCATATTGCAAGGAGCATCTATCTGCTTCTCTGTGTGTTTGGAATTTTCGACTTTTCTCTGGCACAGAAATCAGCTAAACGCTTTTTTTCTTAAAACAAACAATACAGTCGCGCTACGACTGATTGTGCAAAGATAACAATTAATTAAGTTATACAGTCTTTCATTCTTTGTTTTTTCTCTGTACAGAGTGTTTTTGTTCTATATCTCGTAAAATCGTTTGAAATAGTCCGGTTCTCTTGCTATGACTATACCTCATAAGATTCATATCGTTTATTTTTTATATTTTTACTAAATCTCTCGGAGTTATGCGAATTATTGTTATTTTTGCCTCACATAATTTCTAAACAATAATTAAATTATTTATTCGTATGAAAAAGGTCTTGTTATTGTTCGCTTTAGTAGCGATAAGCGTAGTGAGTATCAATGCTCAAGACAACCTGAAATGGGGTGTGATGGCAGGTATGAATGTTAGCAAATACACCATTACAGGGTTTGACAGCAGGATAGGTTTTCACGCAGGAGTTAAAGCAGAGGTCGGATTGTCGCAGGATGCGAATGGCAGTGGCGCATATATGGATTTCGCTGCATTGCTGACATTGAAAGGCGCTAAGATTGACGGAGGATCAGTGGCGAGTCTGACATTCAATCCGTATTATTTGGAAGTACCGGTGCGTGTTGGGTATAAATATGCAGTCAATGATGACTTTGCGCTATTTGGAAGTGTAGGACCTTATGTTGCTGTTGGTTTGTTTGGAAAGATGAAAGCGAAGGTGGATGGTGATATTGCGGATATAGCGGGCTTGGACGGTAATTCAGCCTCCGAAGATATATTTGGAGATGATGGTCTGAAACGGTTCGACTTTGGTCTTGGGTTGAAAGCAGGCGTTGAGTTCAGCAAGAAATATCAGGTGGCCATTAGTTATGATTTTGGACTCGTTGAAGTGGCAAAAGATCTCGGAATGAAGAACAGAAACCTGATGATCTCGTTGGGATATATGTTCTGAAACCGATTTTGCAACTTTGTTGCATGAATCATTTGCTACCTTTGCATCAACTAAATGATGAATGTTATGGGACATTGTAGTTGTGGCGCTCATTCATGCGCAGCAGAAAAAAAGGTTGATGCAAAGGTTTCGGTATTCCATGAATATGGGAAAGTGATATTCTCTCTCCTGCTTCTGACAAGTGGAATAATTATGAATGCTCTCGATTTAGCATTCTTCCGTGAAGGATCTGTTGCCTTGATATGGTATATCGTGGCCTATCTTCCGGTAGGAATTCCAGTGATGAAAGAAGCCTGGGAAAGTATCAGGGAAAAAGACTATTTCAGTGAGTTCACTCTAATGATTATAGCTACTTTGGGAGCTTTCTATATTGGTGAATATCCGGAAGGAGTAGCCGTGATGTTATTCTATACAGTAGGAGAACTGTTTCAGGATAAAGCGGTAGATAAAGCCAAACGTAATATTGGAGCCTTATTGGATGTAAGACCCGAGAAAGCATTAGTGCTCCGGGAAGGCAATCTTGTTATTGAAAGCCCTAAAAAGATAAAAGTCGGTGAAATCATAGAAATAAAGGCAGGCGAACGGGTGCCATTGGATGGAACTATGCAGAATGAAGTGGCTGCCTTCAATACAGCCGCATTAACAGGTGAAAGCGTTCCTCGTAATATTCGGAAAGGTGAAGAAGTACTTGCCGGAATGATTGTAACCGATAAGGTTATCCGGCTCGAGGTAACGAGACCTTTTGATAAGAGTGCACTTGCCCGAATATTGGAACTTGTTCAGAATGCTTCCGAACGTAAGGCTCCGGCTGAATTGTTTATTCGTAAGTTTGCGCGCATTTATACACCTATTGTTATAGCGCTTGCAGTGTTAATTGTTTTGTGTCCATTTGTTTATTCACTTATTAATCCTCCATTTGTATTTGCATTTAATGATTGGCTATACAGAGCTTTGGTCTTTCTGGTGATTTCGTGTCCCTGTGCGTTGGTGGTTAGTATTCCGTTGGGCTACTTTGGGGGAATTGGAGCGGCATCCCGGTTGGGAATTTTATTCAAGGGTGGTAATTATCTGGATGCTATCACTAAGATCAATACAGTGGTATTCGATAAAACTGGAACCCTGACAAAAGGAACCTTTGAAGTACAGGCCTGTAAAAGTGCAGGCGAGGTTTCGGAAGAAGAATTAGTGAAACTGGTTGCTTCGGTAGAAAGTGATAGTACTCATCCGATTGCCAAGGCTGTTGTGAATTATGCGAAAGAACAAAACATTGAATGTGTAGCTGTTACCGGTACAAAAGAATTTGCCGGCTATGGTTTGGAAGCAACGATAGACGGGGCTATGGTTCTGGTCGGTAATTGCCGGTTACTGTCTAAGTTTGATATATCCTATCCAAAAGAACTGCTGGAAATAACGGATACCATCGTGGTCTGTGCTGTTGGAAACCGTTATGCAGGTTATCTGCTGCTGGCTGATGCCCTGAAAGAGGACGCAAAGGTAGCTATTGACAATTTAAAAGCTTTAAATATTGAAAACATCCAGATACTATCCGGTGATAAACAGAGTATTGTTACTAACTTTGCAGAAAAGCTCGGTATATCGAAAGCTTATGGTGACCTGTTGCCGGAAGGAAAAGTGAATCATCTGGAAGAGCTGCGGCAGGATGAGGCAAACCGGATCGCATTTGTCGGTGATGGAATGAACGATGCACCGGTGCTCGCTCTAAGTCATGTTGGCATTGCTATGGGAGGACTGGGTAGTGATGCGGCTATTGAAACAGCCGATGTCGTGATACAGACAGACCAGCCGTCGAAGGTAGCCGAAGCTATCAAAGTAGGAAAACTGACACGAAGAATTATTTGGCAGAATGTATCACTGGCATTTGGAGTGAAATTACTTGTATTGATTTTGGGAGCCGGTGGAATTGCTACTCTTTGGGAAGCTGTCTTTGCAGATGTGGGTGTTGCGCTACTTGCCATTATGAATGCTGTCAGAATACAGAAAATGATAAAATAGGAGAAAGATGGAAGAAGATATTTATTTGGATAAGTTGGATAGAAGAGGTATCAAGCCAACTGCCATAAGGCTTCTGGTGATAAAAGCGATGATGCAGGCAGAGCGTGCGGTGTCATTGCTCGATTTGGAAACACTGCTCGATACAGTCGATAAATCGACTATATCCCGTACCATCGCTCTCTTCTTGTCTCATCACCTCATACATAGCATAGACGATGGGAGCGGCTCGTTGAAGTATGCCGTTTGCGACAACTCCTGCAATTGTGTGGTACAGGATTTACATTCGCATTTTTATTGTGAGAAATGTCATCGTACATTCTGCCTGGAAGGTACACATATCCCGGTGATTGATTTGCCTAAAGGATTTACTTTGCATAGTATAAACTATGTACTAAAAGGAGTTTGTTCCGAATGTACTTCTCAAAAATGACAGATATTTTATAAACTTCGATGCGCAGTTTTATTCCATTCACTAATTTGGATAGGATAATCACTATATTTCGCACTTTGAGTACCTGTAACTTCAGTTTAGGTACTTTCCCCATTTTGTCTATTTTTTTAATTGACGAATTATCCCCAACTTTGCATAGTCATTTGAATTGGAGTCTTGAAAGATTTATAGACTAAGTGGGGGGTATATGTGATATGTAAGTAATTGGAATAAAAGCCGAAAAAGAGATGTATTTTCTCTTTTTCGGCTTTTTGCTAATATTGTTTGATTAGTCAATATTGGGATTCAATGCGTGCCAGTCTTTAATAGCTGGGATGATCCCCATTTCAATCACTTCATCACGAAGTTTGCATAAATGCTCGTAGCTTTTTTCCAATTCTTCCTGTTCGGCAGGAGTTCCGGCTACTTCTTTATAAGTGACGCCGTCTTTAGTTATTGAAGTTTCCATCGCCATCATGATATGGTCGAACTTACTGTTAGAAACATACGTTCCGGCAGGCCAGCGGAAAGGTTGTCCACCCATAGCAGCGGCAATCATTTCGATAGAAAGATAAGCCGGGCTTTGGAAAGAAGAACGACCGCGCAGGTCGATAATATGCTTACCACCCTGGATGACACGTACTTTCAGTGCTTCCCAATCTGCCAATGGAAGACGGGTAGTGCCGATGAAATCGGTCAAAGGCTCTCCTTTTATTTTGGTTGTAGATGCGAATACAGCCATTTGTTCGCCATGACCACCATACGTACGGCAATTCTGAATGTCGGAAGCCGGGATATGGAAGAATTTCACCAGTTCGTTTTGCAGACGGGTGCTGTCCAAGGCAGCCAGTGTAGAAACTTGAGAGGGTTTCAAACCTGAATACAACAAAGTAATCAATCCGGTGATGTCTGCAGGATTAAAGATCACAACGATATGTTTTACGTTCGGGCAATATTGATGAACATCTTTACCGAATTGAGCGGCAATTTCTGCATTTCCCTTCAGCAAATCTTCGCGGGTCATACCTGCTTTACGGGCAGCTCCACCGGAAGAGACAATGTAAGAAGCTCCTGTCAGCGCTTCTTTGATATCGGAAGTAAATGTAAGGTTGACACCTTCAAAACCGCAGTGATACAATTCTTCAGCTACTCCTTCCAGAGCCGGGGCAAATGGATCATACAGGCAAATATTCGGAGTGAGTCTCATCATCATGGCTGTTTGTGCCATATTGGAGCCGATCATTCCGGCAGCTCCTACAATCGTAAGTTTCTCGTTGGTTAGAAATTCCATAAGTTTATATGTTTAAAGGTGAATAATTTACTTTTTCTTTTTGTCGCTACAAAGTTAACATATTAGAAAGCAGATTGTTCATTGCAAATAGTTTTGCCCGATAACGAAAAGTTATGGCTGACTGTTTGAGAGATCTATTCAAAATAGATTATCTTTGTGTCTTATTACAATAAATAGATAAGAATATGAGCATCGAATTAGGAAAGTTCAATCAGCTTGAAGTCGTGAAAGAAGTAGATTTCGGCGTATATCTCGATGGTGGGGAAGAAGGTGAGATTTTGTTGCCTACCCGCTATGTGCCCGAAGACTGTAAGATAGGAGATTTTTTGAACGTGTTTCTTTATCTGGATATGGATGAAAGACTGATTGCTACGACGCTGACTCCGTTGGTGCAGGTAGGTCAGTTCGCCTGTCTGGAAGTCTCCTGGGTGAATCAATACGGAGCTTTCCTGAACTGGGGATTGATGAAAGACCTGTTCGTTCCGTTCAGTGAGCAGAAGATGAAAATGCAGGTTGGGCGGAAATATGTGGTCCATGCGCATTTGGATGAAGAGAGTTATCGTATTGTGGCTTCAGCAAAGGTGGAACGTTATCTGTCGAAAGAAAAGCCGGAATATACTCCGGAAGCAGAAGTGAATATCCTTATCTGGCAGAAGACGGATTTGGGCTTTAAAGCGATTATAGATAATAAGTATAGCGGTTTGCTGTATGAAAATGAAATATTCTGTCCGTTGGAAACAGGAATGGAGATGAAAGCTTTTGTGAAACAGGTGCGTGAAGATGGTAAGGTAGACCTGATTCTTCAGAAACCCGGTTTTGAAAAGATTGACGATTTTTCGAAAACGCTGCTCGACTATATCAAAGCGCATGGAGGACGGATCAACTTGAATGATAAAAGTCCTGCGGAAGATATTTATGACACGTTTGGTGTTAGCAAGAAAACCTTTAAGAAAGGAGTGGGCGACTTGTATAAGAAACGTCTGATTACCTTGCATGAGGATGGCATTGCTTTGGCGGATTCCTAAACAGAATAGGGATTTCCCTACATACGAATAGAGAGAATCATTGGGGTGGGGAGTTTCCTCACCCTATTTTTGTGCTATCAGATTAAAGATATAAATAATTAAAAACTAGATAAGCTATGCGTAAGATTATAATAAGTTTCTGTATCCTGTTCGCTGCCCTCTCCTTACAAGCGCAGTCTGTTAACGGAATCCGTATCGATGGCGGGAATACTCCGATTCTTGTTTACCTGGGAGGGAACCAGATATGTTTACCTACTACTACCTGCTTTATAGCCAATTTAAATCCCGGACATTATACTGTTGAAGTGTTTGCCACCCGCTTTACCCGTGCGGGAGAGCGAGTATGGAAAGGAGAAAAATTATATAAAGATCTCGTTTATTTTGATGGGAGAGGAGTGACAGAAATATGGGTAGACGGACGTGATAACATGCGCCCGGAAAGACCCGGCCGTCCCGAACAGGGAGAACATCGTCCGGGATATGGTTACAACAGGGTGATGAACGATCAGCTCTTCCAAACGTTTTATAAAGAGATGAAGAATGAGCCTTTTAAAGATGACCGTATGAAGTTGCTCAATGCTGCATTGGCTGGTTCTGATTTCACATCTGCCCAATGTCTCCAACTGACCAAACTATATACATTCGATGATGACCGGATGGAGATTATGAAGATCATGTATCCCCGGATTGTAGATAAGGAAGCTTTCTTTACGGTGATTAATACCCTGACATTTAGCTCCAGCAAGGAAAAGATGAAGGATTTTATCATAGGGTACGGTAAACGTTGATACTATTAACTAAAAACGATACGGTTATGAAAAAGATACATATTATGCTGTGTTTGGCGTTGGGAATATTGGTCAGTGGCTGTTTTACCAGCTATGTATCTACCAAACAGATGATGGGTATATATCAGGGAATGACTCAATCTCAGGTAGAGTCCGTTTTAGGAAAACCTGATTTCCGGCGTTTTGACGGTGATATGGAAGAATGGGAATTCCATCGTGATAACGGTACGCCTGTACTTACTTCGGAACCTGTGACGATAATCGTTCAGTTTGTAAATAGAGAGGTGGTTAGTATGGATACGTTCAAAGGTTATGGCAGACCTGCACCAATGCATTCCGTTGTAGTACCGCCTGCTGTGAACACTACCGTTGAAGTCTTTCCTAATCATGAACAGGTGGAAGAAGCTCGTTTGATGACTGATCCGGAGTTTGATGAATTTATCAATAAGCTTAAAATAACGGTTATGAATGAAGACCAGAAGAAGCTTGTCGATCGGATGTTGAGAACGTATGATGTCACTTCAAATCAATGTGTGAAAATAGTGAAGGAGATTTCGTATACTCCTGACCAGGTGGAGATGATGAAGAAGCTGTATCCTTATGTAAGGGATAAAAGAAATTTTAATAAGGTGATCGATATTTTATTTTCTAATGCATATAAAGATGAGATGCGTAAGTTTATTGAGGAATATCATCAGAATAATAAATGATAGGAGATTGAATTATGAAACGAATACTGTTTTTACTCTTTGCTGTCGGTCTGACTGCCAATATGACCGTAATGGCTGGAATGAGCACTAGCAAGGTACGTAAGGAGACGCGTTTTCTTACCGATAAGATGGCATATGAATTGAGCTTGAGTACACAGCAATATAATGATGCGTATGAAATTAATTACGACTTTATTTATTCTGTCCGTAATATCATGGATTACGTAGCACGTGGTTACGAATGGGCATTGGATGATTATTATGAAGCGTTGGATATCCGTAATGACGATCTTCGCTGGATATTGAGTGATGCACAGTATCGCCGGTTCCTCGGTGCCGAGTATTTCTATCGGCCAATCTATGTAACCGGAGGGAAATGGAGTTTCAGGGTTTATGTTAATTACCCGAATCGCAGTTTGTTTTATTTTGGTGTGCCTTACCATTACCGTACTTATTGTGGAGCACATTATCGTCCACACTTTCACCATGTGAGTTATTATCGGGGCAGATATACTAATTTCAACCATTATTCTGCACCGCATCGGGTGAGAGATCAGCGAGTATTCCACTCTTATCGTCGTTCGGATTTCGGTTCTGTCCGGTTCCGTCCGAATACTTCCACTCGTCCGCATAATGCACCGACACGTCCGGGTAATTCTTCCCGTCCGGGTTCATCGACAACGCGTCCTGGTACGTCTCGCCCAAGTACCTCTACTCGTCCTGATACTTCTACTCGTCCCGGAACGACAACAAGACCTGGTACGTCAACACGTCCCCGTCCGGAATCTGGAGGAGATCGGCCTTCGACTTCTGTCAGACCATCTACACCGTCCGGAAGTGGGAGACCTGGTAACAATGTTGCTCCTGATAAAAATGGGAATACGAATAGAGTAGAAAGTGATCGTAATTCTGGTCGTCGTCCGGAAACAGGTTCCGGTTCTTCAAGCTCTAATCGCAGACCAACAAGCGGAAGTTCAACTGGTTCCAGTTCCTCCAATCGTGAAAGTGGAAAAACAAGTAGCAGTTCGAGAGAAAGTTCAAGTAAACGAAACGATAGTGGTTCCTATAATAGAAATAACAGTTCCGAGAGAAATAATAGCTCTTCCGGTTCCAGTCGCGGTAGTTCCAGTCGTAGTAGCTCCAGTCGCAGTAGCGGTAGTACTACTAGTCGTAGCAGCAGTACCACTTCTAACCGGAGTAGCGGTAGCTCGAGCTCTACTCGAAGCGGCGGTAGCTCTACCCGGAGCAATGTTTCTAGTGGACAAACAGAAAGACGCTCTTCTTCCGGAAGTACGAGAAGCAATAGCACTCAAAGTTCTTCCCGTTCCTCTGAAAGAAACAGCAGCAGTTCAAGAAGATAACCTATTCCTTTATTATTTATATCAATCTCATTACTCCTCAGCGGAAGGAGAACTAGACTCCGGGTTTTCACCGGCTAGACTATTCCGGGCAGCGCCCGTAACTTGGATATCGGGGCGGATACTATCCGCCTCGATTTCACTTATTACTCCTTTCTGTGCAAGCCGCTTGGCTATCAACTTATAATAGCCTTCCATATTCTCCTTTAACTGTCCGCCTTCAGCAAAAGAGCTGCGGAAATGCTTGGGCTTCGGGATAATGGAAGCCAGGAAAATACTTTCTTCCGTGTTCAGTTGTGAAGGGCGTTTATTGAAATAATAAGCAGAAGCTTCCTGAATACCATAAACGAGCGGTCCCCATTCAACAATGTTCAGATATACTTCGTACATGCGTTCTTTAGAAGTTAATCTTTCATTTTCTATTAGCCATACAATCAATGCCTCTTCCAATTTACGTGCAAAGTTCTTATTACGGTTCAGGAATACATTCTTTACGAGTTGCATGGTGATCGTGCTTCCTCCACGTGCAAAGCGTTTCACTTGCAGGTCGTAAATCAATGCTTCCCGTAGGGCGTCGGGCAGGAAACCGCGATGGTAAAAGAATGCTCCGTCTTCACTTTGCATAACGGACATTCTTAGGATGGGTGAAATGCTATCCAATGGTGTAAAGTGTTTGCACGAGGGACCAATAGGAAAAGTCCGCACCGGTATTCCATTCTCATAAGCTGTATAAATGAACTCGCCGGACATTTTGGAGAGTGAAGTGGCTCCATAGCTTGTGATGCGGAAGTCTTTCTCTTTCAGTTCGGATTCCAGTTTGAGACTATCTAGTTGTGCAAAATCAATATCTAATAGAAAATGATAGGTCAACTCGCCACTTGTCTTGATGCCTTCCAGATTGCTGAATAATCCTTTGGGGAGAGAGCTGAACAGATCATCTGCCGGAAACCAGGATTTGTTGACCGCAGCAGTGAAATGCCAGTTTCCTTTCTCTTTCTCGGCTCGCAAATAAGGATGAAACTGGAGTTTGTTGAAATCAACAATGGTCGTGCTATCCAGCTCGAGTGAGTGCCCGCTTATGTTCATCTCGTAACAGAGTTGTCCACGATTGAGATGAATTACTTCAGGAGAGAGAGCTTTATGAAATACGTCAAGTCCGTTCACTCTCGCTTTTCCTTTGAGGAGCAGTTGATTGGATGCACGCTTATCTTTAGTCATATTATAAGATAGGGTGTCGAAAGTGACTTCTGCTCCAAAACGGCGGGTAATATAAGGTAGTGAGATTTTTCTTTTTTCCGGGGCAAAGAGAGATGCTTTTAATGTATAGTCTCTTCTGTTTAGTTCGCCGGTCGCTTCCCATAGTTGTTGAGGAAGTGTATCTTCTTTTATCTGAATGGTTGATTGGAAATGATTGTTCTCAATAATAAAAGAAGGAATGTTGACTGCAACGAAATTACTATCTTTACGTTCGGTTATATTGATTTGCCTGAGTTGCCCGTTTTCAGGCAGGAAACCGTAAATGAGGTTTAATATCCGGTCAATACGGTTGGCATAGTCACTTTCTATGACAGGTTGGAGTTCTGCTTCTTGTTGCCGTTTAAAGAACAGGAAATCGTAGTTAGCTATGCTATCATGCTTGATGAAGTTGATTGCAAGGCCATTCATAAGCACATTCCGTACTTCGATTTCTCCTTTTAGCAATTCCCAAAAACTTAGTTTTACATTGACGGATTGTAATGTCAGGAGGGTATCCCGTTGGTTGGGAACAATAGAAAGTCCTTGTAAAGCCACTTCATTGTAGCCTTTCATTCGTAACTCCTGATAATGAATTTGTAGACCGTATGTTTGTTCGGCACGTGTAGCTCGTTTGTCAACGATATGGCATAAAATGACATTGCGGAATGCAAAGAGACAAATAAGGCTGGTAAGCAAGATACTGGTAGCCGATAGAATGATAATTCTTTTTTTGCTGGACGTTTCCATCTTCTTTTTCTTGATATGATAATCGCTGCAAAGGTAGATAATAATTCGGGCAACAAGCGGAGTATTTTCCCATTTTTAGAGTTATATTCATCAGTAGAAAGAAGAAAATGCGAAAAAAATGGTTAGTTGTTCGCTTTTAAGCGTACAACTGTTCGTTTTCGTACACCGTTCTGTTTTATGATTTCCTTGATTATTAGTTAGTTATCGTTTTGGCACGCTCGTTGCATCTCTATAGTCGCAAGCGGACAACGAAGAAAAATGAAAAAAACTTCAGAAGGTTGCAACCGTTTGAGACGCTTGATCCGTCTAATAAACAGAAGAATAAAAACAGAATGTTGAACAAATAAAAAATATACAATTATGAAGACTACAGTATTATTCAGAATGATCGTTTTAGTTGCTATGGTATTTGCAGGAATCGCTAATGCAACAGTGAAGGCACAGGGTAATAACTTCATTACTAATGAAGAAAAAGTAGATGATCTCGTAGTATCGAAAGTGATTTACAGACTCGATGGTTCTCTCTATCGCCACATGAAATATGATTTTACTTATGACGATCAGAAGAGAATATCCTCCAAAGAAGCTTTCAAATGGGATGCTTCTATTGAAAAATGGATACCGTACTTCAAGATTGATTATACTTATTCATCTAATGAAATCACTTTGGTATACGCACGTTGGAATGACTCTCACAGAGCTTACGACGCATCTGTTGAAAAGAGTGTTTATGAACTGAATGACGCTAATATGCCGGTTGCTTATATGAACTACAAATGGAATGATAAATGGATTGAAGAATCCGGTTCCAGCTGGGCTATGAATGTGTCTGTTCCGGCAACTAATGAAGCAACTCTGCTGACTGCCAGCAGATAAAAATAAATCGGAGTTGTGAAACTCCTTCTCTCTCTTTTAATTTAACTACATTAAAAACGGTGGATTTCCTTATGGGATAATCCACCGTTCTGTTTATCTGATGAACAGTTATGATTAGCTTTTGTAACTCTTCAATATTTATTTAACGAGTGGTAGATATTCTCCATAACCTTCCTCTTTCATTTTATCTTTCGGGATAAAACGAAGTGAAGCGCTATTGATGCAATAACGTAATCCACCTTTCTCTTTCGGCCCATCTGTGAATACGTGTCCCAAATGAGCATCTCCGGTTTTACTGCGTACTTCCGTACGTATCATGCCGTGTGAAGTATCTTTCTTTTCTGCGATCAGATCTTTTTGAATTGGTTGGGAAAAGCTTGGCCACCCGCAACCTGAATCGAACTTGTCAGTAGAAACAAACAGAGGTTCTCCGGTAGTAATATCTACATAAATGCCGGGACGATGCTCATTCCAGTATTCATTGTGGAAAGCTGGTTCGGTGGCATTCTTTTGGGTTACGGCATATTGTTCCGCCGAGAGTTTCTTACGAAGGGTTGCATCATCCGCTTTTTGATACACTTTAGCTTTCGGCGCATTCGCTTTGCGTGCCATTTCGAATAAAGCAGGATTGATATGGCAGTATCCACCCGGATTTTTATCCAGATAGTCCTGGTGGTAAGTCTCTGCCGGATAGAAATTAGTCAATGGCTTTACTTCTAGGACAATAGGAGTTTTATATTGTGCGGATAATAATTGAATTGCCTGCTTGATGACAGGGAGATCTTCTTTATCTACATAATAAATTCCGGTTCTATACTGTGTTCCCCGGTCATTACCTTGCCGGTTGAGGCTGGTAGGATCTATTGTCTTGAAATATAGATCGAGCAGTAAATTCAAATCTACCGTTTTCGGATCATAAACCACCTTTACTGTTTCGGCAGCATTGGTTTTTCCGGAACAGACCTGTTCATAACTCGGATTGGCAACATTACTGTTGGCATATCCTACCTGAGTACTTTCTACTCCTCGAATTTGTTTCAGGAAATGTTCTGTTCCCCAGAAACATCCTCCCGCAAAATAGATTTCTGCTTGATTCTTCATTGGTTTAGCAACTCCTAAAAATGTATTACTAATCATTATAATCACTAGGACGATAAAATACTTCATATCCGTTAGTTCTTTCTATAATAACGAATGAACCAACGGATATGTTTTAAGGAACTACTATACTAAACTCAATTTTATTTCTTTTTTATTCAATGACCTGTCCTTTGTAGAAATCCAGAATTTTAGTCCGGAACAGGTAGTCATATTTTGCCTGCAACTTATCCGAAAGAGCTTTCGTCAGATTAAGTTTGGCTTCATTGTATTCCACAAAGGTAGCTTTGCCGTTATTGAATTTCTCACTCATCAGGCGGAAAGATTCTTCGTTGGCTTTTACTGCCACTTCACTGGAGTTGTATTTACTTTCTGCTGCCAGAGCATTGTACCAGGCTTGCTGAATTTCTTTATAGAGTATTTTTTTACTGTTATCCAACTTCAAGGATAAATCTATTTGTTGCAAACGAGCGGTGCGTACCCGGTTTCTTGTGGCAAAACGGTTGAAGATTGGCACGCTCAAATTAAATCCTATATATTTATTCAGATTGTTTTTCATCTGACTGCCGAAGCTGCTCTCTGATCTTCCGCTAACCGTATAATAATTACTTCCCAGACCGGCACTGAAAGAGAGTTGTGGATAAAACGCACTTTGGGCAATACGAATACTATTAAGACTACCTTGTAAACGATATTCTGCAGCCTTAATGCTTGGTTTGTAAGTAAGCGCCTGTGTATATATGTCATCCGGCGGAGTGAGAGATTCGAACTCTAATTCTTCCTTAGGGCTTTCGAGTACAAATCCTTCAGGCGTGGGTAATTCCAAGAGTTGGGTGAGATCCAGTAAGGACAGTTTGTACGTATTGTCTGATTGTACAGCAGTCATTTCATCCTGTGCAACACGGGCTTGTGCTTCGGCCACTTCAGAAGAGGATGCCTTACCCACTCCCTGAAGACCTTGAATACGTTTTAACTGGTCTTTGCTTAAATCGACCTGATTATGAGCAATCTTACTTAATTCTTGATTGAATAAAACCTGTAAATAAGCCGAAGTGACATTGATTGCAATATCCTCTCTGGCTTTATTCAAATCTTCTATAGCAGCTTTTAAATCCAGTTTGGCAAGTGAATATTGGTTGGACAATTGCAAACCGGTAAATATAGGTACGTTTGTTCCCAAGCTGAAACTGGTATTGGCGCTGTTGATGTCACTATACGAGTTGTCTATCGGAGAAGCGGTACGACCCCAACTCCAGTTTTGGCTGGCACTACCGCTCAGATTCGGAAGGCGTGCCCATTTAGTAGTGTTTACACTCACTTTGCCTGCTTCGACATTATTGGCCGATTGACGGATTTCTATATTATGTTCAATGGCATAGTCGATACATTGCCGCAGCGTCCACGCTTGCGAAGAGTTGTTCTGTGCCTGAATGGAGGTGATTCCGACTCCGGCAAGCAGAAGGGCTGATATGGTTTTACGAATTATTTTCATCGGATTCAATTATTTATCTTTTTTCTCTGCACCACGTATTTTGTCCTGAACGGTTACCCCTTTCTTGATTTCTATCTTGATTCCATCACTCATACCGGCAGTCACCTGTGTACGCTGGAACTTTTGTTCGGGCACTGAATCTGTCATGATGTACACAAATGTAGAGTCACCACTAAATTCAACAGTGCTTTCGGGCACTGCCAATACCTGATTGGCTTTTTGTAATACGATTTCCGCATTAGCCGAATATCCGGAACGAATCTGAACAGAATCCGGAATGGTAATCGCAGCCTTGATTTCAAACTGGTTGGCTCCATTGGTTTCCACCCCTTTCGGAGAGATATATTCCAGAATGGCATTGAAAGTCAGATTTTGTAAAGCTCCGATGGTCAGCTTGATTGGCATTTGTTCGTGGATACGTCCCACTTCTGTTTCATCAATATTACCGCGGAAAATCATATCGTTCATGTTGGCTACCGTAGCAATCGTGGTTCCATCATTGAACGTATTACTCATAATCACCGAATTACCAGCTTTTACAGGTACGTCCAGGATTAACCCGTCAATGGTAGAGCGAATCATCGTGCTACTGAAAGAGGCACTGTTTTTGGTAATTCCTTCTTTTACGATTTCCAGATTGTCTTTGGCCGTCTGTCTCTCTTCGCGAGCCTGTTTCAAAGCCACTTCACTTTTCTCGTATTCCTCCCGGCTAATTAACTGACCGTCATACAACTTCTTCACACGGGCGAAATCCGTTTCTGCCTGGGTTGCATTAATTTCTGCCAGGCGCACACGGCTTTCTGCAGAATTCAGTTGTCCGAGTTCAGGGATTACTTTTACTTTGGCAATAACTTCCCCTTTTCTTACAGCTTGTCCGGCTTCTTTATATACTTCGTCGATAATACCCGAAATTTGCGGTTTGATTAAAATTTCGTCTCTCGGTTCCACCTTTCCGGTAGCTACTGTAGTTTTTTGGAGGTCAGTCATTTCCGGTCTAACTGTTTCGTAAGTGATTACCTTAGGCTTGGATTTCTGATAAAGGAATACGAATGTTCCGACAAGAATGATAGCAATGACTACCAATAATGTGATTTTCAGATACTTTTTCATGATTTTATTTATAATTTTATTATTTACGATTGATGATTGAAACTAAACTCCTCACATATCCAGATAACTGTTCCACTTCCTTATTCATCCCGAATCGCCTCAATCGGTTTGATAGCCATGGCCCGGTAAGCAGGTGCCAGACCTGCCAACATTCCCAGTGCGATTAGAAGGGCACAAGTACCGATTGCCAGTCCGAAAGTAACTTGAAAACGGGTGTCCCCTCCGTCAGCGTTGGCTCCCATCTCTACAAGTTGCAACACCATGACGGCAAAGGATATTCCACACATTCCTGCAATGGTGGTAAGTACCATACTCTCTGATAGAATTTGTTGCAGAATATCTTTCGGTCGTGCACCGATCGCCCGGCGGATACCGATTTCAGTGGTACGTTCTTTAACGGTCACCATCATAATATTGGATACTCCGATGGCACCTGCCAGCAAAGTTCCCAATCCTACCATCCAAACAAGTATGTTGATACCGGTAAACAGGTTATCGACCATAGAGAACATAGCTTCGGCATTCAGGCACATAACAGCCTGTTTGTCATCCGGGGAGATATAATGTGCGGCTTTAATGACCTGTTCCATTTTGGGTTGTATTTCAGACACTTTGACTCCATGCTTCGCAGTGAAACAGATCACATCAATTCGTCCTCCCAGATTATATGTTTGCTGCATCGTAGTGAAAGGAAGAGTGACGGCCTCCGAAGCCCGTCCCTGTATATTCATGTCCCCTTCGGAAGAAGACATGCCAATCACTTGATAATAAATGCCATCTACTCTTACATATTTGCCACACGGGTCTTCTCCCGGTTTGAAAAGACTTTCATAAATTCGTTTTCCGATGACACATACTTTGCGTGCTTCCTTTATATCCACCTCATTGATGAACCTGCCGTATGCCATTTCCTGTGATTCAATGTGGAGATAATCCGGATACAATCCTTTCACGCTACAATCATATTTCTTATCTTCGTATACGGCTTTGGAACCCCAACGGGCTACGGACGGAGTAATGATCTCCACCTCTTTCACTTGGGAGCGAAGACGGTCAATGTCGGTAGATTCCAGATTCCACCATCTCCCTTTGCGGAAGCCTTTGTAAGCCTCGCCCGTTCTTTGCGAGACAAGGAAACCAGAATTGGTGGCAAATCCTTCAAAGTTCTTTTTCATCATGTCCTCCAATCCTTGCCCGCCGCCGATAAGGGCTACGAGCATAAAGATTCCCCAGAAAACACCGAATGCAGTCAGCAGGCTTCTCGTTTTATTTCTTGTAATGGTAATGAGGATTTCCTCACAGGTATCCATGTCTATTCTCATAGTCTTAATCTGCTCTAAGTGCTTCGATCGGTCGGATGCTAACTGCTTTTCGGGCAGGGAATAATCCGGCTAACGTACCAGCTATTATTAATGTGAGTGTAGCCTGTATGGCGATTCTTATATCTACTGTCGGATTCAGGAAAACGGTTTCCGTCCACATTCCGGTGTCCATGGTCTGATTGCCGAAAGCGCTGTTCATCCATTCGGTCACTCCGATACCGGCTACCATGCCGATATATCCGAATATGGTGGTGATGGTGACGCTCTCTACGATAATCAACCAGAGAATGGAAAGCGGTTTGGCTCCCAAAGCCTTACGAATACCAAACTCGCGGGTACGTTCTTTGACGGTAATCAGCATGATGTTGGAAACTCCAACGATTCCGCTAAGTAACGTAAAGATGCCGATTACCCAGATGGCGATACGCAGCATGCCCGAACCTTTCTGCTGTTGCAGATAGTTGGTAAACCGGTTCCATATCCAGATAGCACTGTGGTCCGTTGGGTCAAACCGATGGTTGGCTCCCAATACTTTGCGGTAATGGGCTTCAAAAGCCTCATTGGCCTCTACTGTTTCCAGATTTTTGGTAGTCATGACCAGGTTATTCAGTTTGTCTCCTTTATTATAAATCGTTTGCAGAGTGGTAAAAGGAATGTAGGCATCGCTGTCTCCGCTATCTCCTTTATCATTATAAAGACCTACTACCTGATAAACCACATTTCCGGCGTTGACAAACTGTCCGATTGGCTCGGTATGAGTCTTGTTAAAAAGGATTTCTGCTGTTTTCTTATGAAGCACAATAACTTTCCGGCGTTTCTTGATATCGATTTCATTGATAAAACGTCCTTCGAAAAGCTTCACGACTTCTACCTCTGTATGATTGGGATATACGCCGGAAAGGTTCAGGCTGACGTATTCTTGTCCGAAACTAAGATTAACGCCTCCCTGCCACACGGTTGCTCCGGCCTTGATGACATGATTCGGGAAATAATGACTGGTAGCATCCATGTCTTTATTGTCCAGTTGCACCCGTCTTCCTTCTTTCAGTCCGTCGTATGATTTACTGGTCCATCCCGGAAAAATCTTGATGGAGTTCATGGCACGTTCGGAAGCCGATTGCTCGAATGCGTGGATCAGTCCGTTGCCTGCACCTAGTAGGACGATAAGCATAAAGATTCCCCATGCCACGGCAAATCCTGTGAGAAAAGTTCTTAGCTTGTTGCGTTTGATGGTACTATATATTTCTTGCCAGATGTCAATCATGATAATGTTTGTATAGTGGTGGATTTTAGATTATTTCATGATACCGTCTTTTCCGAAAGGAGAAGCGTCATGGTCGATATTATCTTCAATACGTTCGATGATTCCATCTTTGATATGTATAATCTTGTCTGTCTGGTTGGCGACTCCACTTTCGTGGGTGACAACGACAATCGTCATTCCCAGTTTATGAAGATCTTTCAGAATCTGCATCACTTCCACAGAAGTTTTGCTATCTAAAGCTCCTGTTGGTTCATCTGCCAGAATGATTTGTGGTTGGGTGATTAAAGCTCGTGCAATGGCTACACGTTGTTTCTGACCGCCACTCATTTCGTTCGGCATGTGATGTGCCCAGTCTTTTAAACCCAGGCGGTCGAGATATTCCAAGGCAAGCGCATTTCGTTTTTTGCGACTTATTCCCTGGTAAAATAAAGGAAGTGCTACATTCTCTACGGCATCTTTAAAGGAAATCAGATTGAATGACTGGAAGATAAATCCGATCATACGGTTCCGGTATTCGGCAGCTTTGGTTTCGCTCAAGTTCTTGATAAGTACGTTGTTCAGGTAATAATCTCCGGTATCGTAGTTGTCGAGGATTCCCAATATGTTGAGTAAAGTTGATTTCCCAGACCCGGATGCTCCCATGATAGAAACAAATTCTCCCTGTTCAATGTTGAGATTGATACCTTTAAGTACATGGAGAGGCGCTCCGTTGTTGTAGGTCTTGTTGATATTCGTTAGTTGTATCACAATTTTCTTTATTTAGTTTCTGTTTTCTGATAATTTTCTACTATTAGACGTGCGAAAGATACGAAAAGTTGCAAACAGGTTGAACTTTTTTCAAAAAACATTTTGTAGACTCAATCTTCTTTACGTAATTTGTGTGCAGTAAACTTAATGATTAACTAACCCTTTTAAATAAAAGTATCATGAATTCAAACATGGAAAAACCCTACGTAGTAGGTATTGACATAGGCGGAACGAATACCGTCTTTGGAATTGTAGACGCACGCGGAACTATTATTGCCAGCAGTTCAATCAAAACATCTGGTTACCCTACAGTAGAAGAATACGCTGATGAAGTGTGTAAAAGTCTGCTTCCATTGATTATTGCTAATGGTGGTGTTGATAAAATCAGAGGTATTGGTATCGGTGCTCCGAATGGCAACTACTACACGGGAACGATTGAATTTGCTCCGAACCTGCCTTGGAAGGGAATTCTTCCGTTGGCTGCCATGTTTGAAGAAAGACTGGGTATCCCCACTGCTTTGACAAACGACGCAAACGCTGCTGCTATCGGTGAAATGACTTACGGTGCTGCCCGTGGTATGAAAGACTTTATCATGATTACACTGGGTACTGGTGTGGGTAGCGGTATCGTTATCAACGGTCAGATGGTGTATGGTCATGACGGTTTTGCAGGTGAATTGGGACACGTTATCGCCCGTCGCGATGGTCGTCTTTGCGGTTGTGGCCGTAAGGGATGTCTGGAAACTTACTGTTCGGCTACCGGTGTAGCTCGCACAGCTCGCGAATTCCTTGCTGCCCGTACGGATGCTAGCTTGCTTCGTAACATTCCTGCAGAAAACATCACTTCAAAAGATGTGTATGATGCAGCTGTACAAGGTGATAAACTGGCACAGGAAATCTTTAACTTTACAGGTAACATCTTGGGTGAAGCACTGGCAGATGCTATTGCATTCTCCAGCCCTGAAGCAATTGTATTGTTTGGTGGTTTGGCTAAGTCCGGTGACTATATCATGAAACCAATTCAGAAATCAATTGATGATAATATCCTGAATATCTATAAAGGCAAGACTAAACTGCTCGTTTCCGAATTGAAGGATTCTGATGCTGCTGTACTGGGCGCCAGTGCATTGGCTTGGGAACTGAAAGATTTGAAAGAATAACATTTCATTATTATAATAAAGGTAATGAAGCCTCGGGAGTTTATGACTTTCGGGGCTTTGTTTTATTTAGTCCTTTCTGACGTGTACGGCTTATTCAGACAAAGGGTTATTCTCACCGGAGTGAGAAAATATTCTCATAGGCATGAGAATGTTTGAGAAAATATACAATAAAAAAGGGAACCTCATAATGAAGTTCCCTTTTTTATTTCGAATCGAAAAGTTCGGCTTATTAGTTAGCTCTTTTTTCTTTGATTCTAGCTTTCTTACCAGTAAGAGCGCGCAGGTAGTACAATTTAGCGCGACGAACTTTACCTACCTTGTTCACTTCGATGCTATCGATAGCCGGTGATTCGATTGGGAAAATTCTTTCTACGCCTATAGTTCCTGACATTTTACGTACAGTAAAACGTTTCTTGTCTCCGTGACCGGCGATTTTGATAACAACACCACGGTACAACTGTACACGTTCTTTGTTACCCTCGATAATACGATATGCTACTGTTACAGTGTCTCCTGCTTTGAAGCTCGGGTGCTGTTTTCCGGTAGCAAATGCTTCTTCTGCAATTTTAATTAAATCCATTGTTGTTATTATTAAATTGTTTCATCGTTACAACGCAACATACCAAGTATCTCTTCTCTTGACAGCGATTGCGCGAAAGCGGTGCAAAGTAACGAATTATTTGCCAGATAGCCAAATGTTTTTGTATATTTGTAGCATATCTAAAAATAGCGAACATGAAACAGACTTATGCAAAGTATCTGATGGTGGCAGCGTTGGCAGGAGGCTTCCTGTTTACTTCCTGCCGGACCGCACGCGAGACTACGGCTCAGTACGAAATAACTAAAGTAGAGGGCAGCATGATAACGATTGATTCTGTTTGGGACACCCATCCCAACGCGAAAGCTGCCGAAATCTTAAAGCCTTATAAGGAAAAGGTGGATGCGATGATGTATGAAGTCATCGGCACCAGTGCGATGAAAATGGACAAAGGAGGTCCCGAAAGTTTACTTTCCAACCTTGTTGCAGGTGTTTTGCAGCAAGCGGCTGTTCAGGTGTTGGGGAAACCTGCTGATATGGGATTGGTAAATATGGGCGGCTTGCGTAATATCTTGCCCGAAGGAGATATCACGGTAGGCGATGTGTTTGAAATTCTTCCTTTTGAGAATTCTCTTTGCGTACTGACTATGAAAGGAACAGACTTGAGACGTCTTTTTGAAGCGATTGCATCTCTGCACGGAGAAGGAGTGAGCGGTATCCGCCTTGAAATCACCAAAAATGGAAAGTTGCTGAACGCCTTTGTCGGTGAAAAACCACTAAAGGATGACCAGCTTTACACGGTGGCCACTATCGACTATCTGGCAGATGGAAATGGACGGATGGATGCTTTCCTGCAGGCAGAAAAGAGAGTATGCCCCGAAGACGCAACCTTACGCGGACTATTTCTTGATTATGTACGCAAACAGACTGCCGAAGGCAAAGCGATTACCTCCAAACTGGATGGACGTATTAGCATAAAATAAAAAGGAGAATCTAAAAATATTGAATATGAAAAGAATTCAGATATTATTCCTGTTATGTCTTGCATTGAGCTTTACTTTCTCAATTTTTGCGCAGGATAAGGATACCAAAGAAGTGATTATTTTACAAACAAGCGATGTGCATAGTCGTATCGAACCTGTCAATCAGAAGGGGGACGAATACTATAATAAAGGTGGTTTTCTTCGCCGGGCTGTTTTTCTCGAACAGTTCCGCAAGGAGCATAAGAATGTGCTGCTTTTCGACTGCGGAGATATTTCTCAGGGAACACCTTATTATAATATGTTCCGCGGAGAAGTGGAAGTTAAACTAATGAATGAAATGGGTTACGATGCTATGACTATCGGTAACCATGAGTTTGATTTCGATGTGGATAATATGGAACGTATTTTCAAGATGGCTAATTTCCCGGTTGTTTGTGCCAACTATAATCTGGATGCTACGGTATTGAAAGATATAGTTAAACCCTACGTCGTTCTTGAGAAATATGGTTTGAGAATTGGTGTGTTTGGCCTTGGAACCCAACCCGAAGGGATGATTCAGGCTAATAAATGCGAAGGAGTCGTTTATGAAGATCCTGTCCGCGTATCCAACGAAATAGCTGCTTTGTTGAAAGACGAAGAAGGTTGTGATTTGGTAGTATGCCTGTCTCATCTGGGCATTCAAATGGATGAACATCTGGTTGCCGGAACACGCAATATCGACGTGATTCTGGGCGGGCACTCTCATACATTTATGAAAGGGCCCAAAATATACTTGAATATGGACGGAAAAGAGGTGCCTGTTATGCACACGGGAAAAAATGGTGTTCGTGTAGGCCGTCTCGATTTGACTTTAAAACATAAATGAAGATAATCCCCTCAATAGCAACGCTTTTATTCCTTATTGCGGCCGGCACGGTTTCAAGTCCGGCGCAGAATGCTACAACCGTTGAACCTCTGCTGGTGTATAAAGCCCTTCAGGACAAAGACTGCCGGCACTGGGTTGATTCGGTTATGGATAAGCTTTCCTTTAAAGAAAAGGTAGGGCAGTTGTTCATCTATACCATTGCCCCGGTAGATACCAAACGAAACCTGGAACTGTTGCGCGAAGTAATCGACACCTATAAAGTGGGCGGACTTCTCTTTTCCGGTGGGAAGATGCAAAATCAGGTTGAACTGACAAACCGGGCGCAACGGCAGGCAAAAGTCCCTTTGATGATTACCTTTGATGGAGAATGGGGGCTGGCCATGCGTTTGCGTGGTATGCCTGTTTTTCCACGGAATATGGTATTGGGATGTATCCGTGACAACAAGCTGCTCTATGAATACGGGCGTGAAGTTGCTCGTCAATGCCGACAGATTGGAGTACAGGTCAACTTTGCTCCGGTGGCGGACGTGAATATAAATCCTGAAAATCCCGTAATCAATACCCGTTCTTTTGGAGAAGATCCGATACAGGTGGCTGATAAGGTTATCGCTTATGCTTCCGGTTTGGAAAGCGGAGGGGTTTTATCTGTGTGCAAACATTTTCCCGGACATGGAGATACCGATGTTGATTCGCATAAGGCGCTTCCGGTACTTCCTTTCACTCGTGAGCGTCTGGACAGTGTGGAACTTTATCCTTTTAAAGAAGCCATCCGTGCCGGATTGGGCGGTATGATGGTAGGACATTTGCAAGTTCCGGTGATAGAACCGATTGGTGGACTTCCGTCTTCCTTGTCCCGCAATGTCGTATATGATTTGCTGACAGATGAGTTGGCGTTCAAAGGACTCATATTTACGGATGCGCTTGCCATGAAAGGAGTGGCGGGAAATGGAAATGTCAGTTTGCAGGCTTTGAAAGCTGGTAATGACATGGTATTGTCTCCCCGAAACTTGAAGGAAGAGATACCGGCCGTACTGGAAGCCATTGAAAAAGGAGAGTTGACCCGCGAAGATATTGAAAGCAAATGTCGTAAGGTCTTGACTTATAAATATGTGTTGGGACTGAAGAAAAAGTCGTATGTACAATTATCCGGTCTGGAACAACGGATTAACAGTCCGCAAACGCGTGATTTGGTTCGCCGGTTGAATTTAGCGGCAATAACAGTTCTGAACAACAAGAATCATATTCTCCCTTTGCATACAGACAAAGAGCAGACGATTGCATTGCTCGAGGTAGGAGATCCCGGAGAAACTGATGCGTTGGCGAAACAACTTTCCCGCTATACGTCTTTGGCTCGTTTTTCCCTTCGTGCCAATCAGACGGAAGAGGAAAATCAGCGGTTGCGTGATTCTTTGTCTACCTATAAACGGATTATTGTAGCCGTCAGTGAACAGCGGCTGGCTCCTTATCAGCCTTTCTTTGCTAAGTTTGTTCCCGAAAGCCCGGCCATTTATCTGTTTTTTACTCCCGGGAAGATGATGTTGCAGATTCAGCGCGCGGTGGCTCATGCTTCGGCGGTGGTGCTGGGACATAGCTATAGTAGTGACGTGCAGCGCCAGGTGGCAGATGTGCTATTTGCCAAGGCATCTGCAGACGGACAGTTGTCGGCAAGTCTGGGAGAACTGTTCCCAACGGGAGCAGGAGTGACTATTACCCCTAAAACGCCGTTGCATTTCGTTCCGGAAGAATACGGGCTTTCCTCTGCTCATCTAAAACGGATTGATTCCATTGCATTGGATGGTATTCGTCAGGGAGCCTATCCTGGTTGCCAGGTGGTGGTACTGAAAAACGGTCATATTATGTTCGACAAGGCTTTCGGTACTTATACGGGTAAAGGAAGTCCTCGTGTCGAATCTACGAATATCTACGATCTGGCTTCCCTTTCAAAAACGACGGGTACCTTGCTTGCCATTATGAAACTCTACGATAAGGGACGTTTTAATCTGACAGATAAAATTTCGGATCATTTGCCGTTCTTGCAACGTACTGATAAGAAAGATATAACGATTCAGGAAATTCTGTATCATCAGTCCGGTTTACCTTCCTGGATTCCTTTTTATCAGGAAGCCATCGATAAGGATAGCTATGACGGAAGATTGTTCAGCGCACGTAAAGATGTCCACCATCCGGTACAGATTGGTACGACTACGTGGGCGAATCCGAAATTCAAATTCAAGAGTGAATATATTTCTCCGGTCAAGACCGGTGATTATACTGTTCAGATCTGTGACAGTTTGTGGTTAAACCGTTCTTTCCGAAAGGTGATAGAAGAGAAAATTGCAGAAGCTCCGTTAAAGCAGAAGCGCTATGTATATAGTGATGTCGGATTTATACTCTTGGGAATGTTGGTGGAACAACTGGCCGGTATGCCTATGGAAGCCTATTTGCAACGTGAGTTTTATGAGCCGATGGGGTTGGAACATACAGGTTACCTGCCTTTACGCCGCTTTGCCAAATCGGAAATTGTTCCTTCTAATAAAGACCGTTTCTTGCGTAAAGAGACTTTGCTGGGATTTGTACATGATGAGGCTTCCGCTTTCTTTGGCGGATTGGCTGGAAATGCCGGACTTTTCTCTACTGCCCGTGATGTAGCCCGCGTTTATCAGATGTTGCTGAATGGTGGAGAAATAGATGGACAACGTTATCTTAGCAAAGAAACTTGCCAGCTGTTTACTACTGAAACCTCGAAGATCAGCCGGCGTGGCTTAGGCTTTGACAAGCCGGATGCAGACGATTCGAAGAAAGGAAATTGTGCGCCTGCCGCACCTGCCGAAGTGTATGGCCATACCGGATTTACCGGTACATGTGCCTGGGTGGACCCGGTCAATGAACTGGTTTATGTATTCCTTAGCAACCGGATTTATCCGGACGTAACGAACCGCAAATTGAACCAGCTGCACATTCGTGAGCGAATACAGGGAGCTATTTATGATGCGATGAAGAAAAAATAAAAAAAGAAAGGTAAAAGGTATCTATATTAAAAGCTACCTTTTACCTTTTTTATTATTAACGTAATATTCTGATAGTTGCAGTTCTTTTTAGAACGATACACCCAGGCGGAAACCGAAGTTGCTCAATCCATCTACACTGTAATGCAGTACATCAGCTTTGTTGGTACCATAGCTGTAGTACAAAGCAAAGTGCAAGCCCGGTCCGTAAACCCATGGGAATACATTGATACCTACTTCAGGAGAAGCATAGAATCCCCAACTGTTTTCTCTTGCTTCCAACATGCTGAAATTAGAGCGGATTTTAGCATATTCAGCACCTAATTTAGCACTGACATAAGGTTGGAAAGATCCACCGCGATTCCATTGGTAACGTGCAGCGGCACCGAAAGGCAATTGGAAAATGGTATGTTGCTGATCGGTAGTCACTTCACCGGCACCCATCTGGAAGGTTTCGCGACCTACATATTCGTGGTTGCTGTGATAGTTGAGGAAAAGTCCCAAGCCAATGTTAGGAGTCACGAAATAACCACCTTCAAAGTTCATACCCCAACCGCTTGCTTTATCTGCAAAGTGATTACTTAGCGGAGCATTGAACTGCCAGTCGATATTCGCATATCCATTGTCTGATAGCTGTGCCTTAGCCGGCATGGCGAAGGCGATGGCAATAGCCGCCAAGGCTACTACCTTGAAGTATATATTTTTTCTTGTTTTCATAACAGTTGTAGTTGATTATTTGTTAGTAAGATAAGGTGACTGTGTAAATGATTGGTTGACAGCTTCTACTGCAAGAGTACGGTTGATAGCTTTGGAACCAGTTTCAAATCCGGTCAGATAACTTGTCCATACAACAGGTAGTTTTTTACTGTCTCCCTGTTCGGCTTTCAAGTTCACCATTTCTGTCAGGAAGGAGTTGGTGCTATAACTATAAGTTACAGCGTACGGGTAGTACCATCCACCACCCCAGTTGCCACCCCAGTAGCCAGGTCCCCAGTATCCGGGATAACCCCACCACCATTCAGGTTGTGTGTAGCTGGTGAAATAATAAGTACTTGCGATGTAGCTCACTTGGATACCAAGATCTGCACTTTCTTGGTCTGCTGCTGCTTCGTAGCCTCTGGCTACCATATTGTCTGTATAAGCAGCCAGAATTTGTTCTGCGCCTTCACCTTCGAGATATTCCGGTTCTTTACTGTCACTAATCACCAGAATCTGGGGTGCCAGATAGAATGTAGGAACTTTGAAATCGGCTTTCTTGTCATAGTTAGTGTATACCAGATAATTGTCATCCAGCTTACCCATGTCCGGGTCTTTTTCACATGAAGCGAGTGCAAAGACCGCCAATAAAATAGGAATTAATTTCTTCATATCTTTTATAATGTTTAGGTTATATAAAAATCGCGCCCAGGTACCTTGGGCTTTTGATAGAAACAACAAGAAAGGTGGAAAAAGGTTCAGATGGAAATTTCTTTTGCCGGAAAATTAACATATATCTTTTGCCCTGTTTAAAGAAAAACGGTGAGCACTCTGCCCCATTATCAGGGAGTTTGCTCACCGTTCATTATTTACAGATAATTGTTTGAAAATCCGTTTATTTAAACAGGGGTTTAAGTAGATCGGGTATCTCTACCTTATCAAGTTCCAGTTCATTTACTCGTTGCTTGCCCGTATGGGTCAGGTGGAAGTACATCTGTCTCCGGTCTTCACTTCCGAGCGACCGGACGATCAGCCCTTTTTCCTCCAGTATTCGCAGCATTTTGGATGTGTGTGAGGGGCTTAGCTCGGTTTGCTTGGACAGATTGGTAGCCGTCACTTTCTCCGATGCCTCTTTGAGGGCACACAATATCATTGCTTCATTTAGCGTTATCTGGTACATTTTTTCAAATGCTGTTTCAAAGTTTCCCATTGCTTTGAATACATCACGCATTGCACATATTGTTTTCATACCTTATTTGAATATTTTATTAGTTCATTTTTTAAATAAATAGATTAACGTTTGCGTTATCCGCCCGTTCCATATACGTTGCTACGCCGCCAATGGTCACCTCATCCAGAAGTTCTTCTTGTTTTACTCCCATCACATCCATTGACATCTGGCAAGCGATAAATTCCACACCGTTTTCCAAAGCTTGCCGGCGCAAAGATTCCAGTGAATCAATCCCTTTCTTGTTCATGATATACCGCATCATTTTTCCGCCCATTCCGCCCATGCTCATCTTAGAAAGTTTCAGTTTCTTGGAGCTGGAAGGCAGCATCATACCAAACATTTTTCCGAAAATATCCTTTTCGGTTTCCGGTTTGTGCAACTTCTTGATAACGTTCAGTCCCCAGAAAGTAAAGAAGATGGTGACTTTTTGTCCTGTAGCCGCTGCGCCGTTTGCCAGTACAAAAGTAGCCAAGGCTTTATCCAAATCATCACTGAACATGATGAAGGTTTTTCCTTTGCCCTCACATGAAGTAACAATATTGCACGATTTTGGTTCTCCTTTTTCTATGACAACAATAGATTTTCCTCCGGAGGTATCTTTCGAAATCAATTGATTACCCGTCGAACTGCACCATGCGGCGGCGTCGCGCGGAAAACCCGGATCGGTAGAGGTGATTTCCACCCGTTCGCCTGAAACCAGTGTATCCATTGTTTTCTTCATTTTCAGAATCGGACCGGGACACTGTAACCCGCAGGCATCCACCCGGACTGTTTTGGCAGAGGTAGCGGAAGCATCAGCTGCAGCAGTGATGGGAGCTGTAGAAACGTTGGGTTGACTGGTTTGGGAAGCGGTTTCCTTTTGTATGGGTGATTCGTCTATTTCGTTTCCATTTTCTTCCCGTATGATGATGGGAGTAGTGGCAGCCCGATAAGTCTTTAATCCTCCCGAGAGATTACGTACCTTGTCAAATCCGTGTTGTGTCAGTATACGGTAAGCAAGATACCCCCGTAACCCGACTGCACAAAATGTATAAATCATTTTATCTTTCGGTAATTCTGCCAACCGGTCGCGAAGTTCATCCAACGGAATATTCACGGCACCCGGTAAGCTACCCAATGAAAATTCATCCGGGGTGCGGACATCCAATAGGAACTTATTTTCCATTTCAATGTCTCGCAATTCTCTCCAATACACAGGATTGTTTTTGCCTGTGATGATATCTTCAGCTACATATCCTGCCAGTGCTACCGGATCTTTGGCCGAAGAGAACGGAGGAGCATACGCTTGTTCAACTTTCATCAGATCGTAGATTGTTCCCTCGTGCTTGATGACAAGTGCGAGTTCGTCAATCCGTTTGTCCACCCCATCGTAACCAACGATTTGTCCGCCATACAATCTTCCTGTCTTTTTATCGAAAGTGATTTTAATGCTCATCGGCATGGCATCCGGATAGTAACCGGCATGGGAAGCGGGATGAATGGTAGACGACATATAGTCTATCTCTTCCTGACGCAGACGCTTGCCGGGTAAGCCGGTTGAAGCAACGGTCATGTCGAAAACCTTTGCGATTGAAGTACCGATAGAGCCTTCGTAAGGAATCTTTGCTCCGAGGACATTGTCCGCAACGATGCGTCCCTGACGGTTGGCGGGTCCGGCGAGATAGTTGAGCCAGGGTTTGCCCGTGATCGGGTGGCGGAACTCGATCGCGTCACCGATGGCATAAATAGACTCGTCAGAGGTTTGCAGGTAATCGTTTACAGCGATACCTCCTGCAGGACCGATAGTCAGTTCGGCAGCCCGTGCCAGATTGGTTTCCGGACGTACGCCGATAGATAGAATAACGATGTCGGCAGAGATTGACTGGCCATTCTTGAAAGTAACTTTCAATCCTCTTCCATCCCGGCTAAAAGAGGCGACAGCTTGCTCCAAATAGAGGTTTACTCCTTTATCCATCAGATGTTGATGAACAAGTGATGCCATCGAAAAATCAATAGGGGCCATCACTTGATTGCCCATTTCCACAATCGATACTTTCGCTCCCTGTGCATGTAAGTTTTCCGCCATTTCAAGGCCGATAAATCCGGCTCCTACGACAACGGCTTTTCGTGGGGCGTGGCTCTTGATATATTCTTTGATCCGATCTGTGTCGGTGACATTTCTTAGTGTGAAAATTCCACTTAGGTCGATTCCGGGAAGAGGGGGGCGTACCGGAGAGGCTCCGGTAGATATGACTAACTTATCATAGCTCTCTTCATAAGTATCTTCACTGCTTTGCCGGATGGTCACTGTCTTTCTTTTCCGGTCAATGAAAATCGCTTCGTTTTCTGTACGTACATCTACGCGAAAGCGTGTAGAAAAGGCTTCGGGCGTTTGCACGAACAATTTATCCCGTTCCTCTATCACTCCCCCTATATAATAGGGTAGGCCACAATTGGCGTATGATATGTACTTTCCTTTTTCTAAAAGGACAATTTCAGCTGTTTCATCTACTCGTCTGATTCGGGCAGCAGTGGTGGCTCCTCCTGCAACTCCCCCAATAATAATTATTTTCATCTGTTTATAGCGTAAATAGTTTCCTGTGGAAAGAACAAACTGTATGGAAGAAATGTTCATGGATTCAGATAAAAAAACTATATTTGCGCACCCTGTTTTTCATTCTTCTATTTAATGTAGATAAATTGTATGAATAAAATTCTTATTATTGACGATGAAGTCCAGATTCGCAGCCTTTTAGCTCGTATGCTGGAACTTGAGGGCTATGAAGTGTGTCAGGCAGGTGATTGCAAAGCTGCCCTCAAACAACTGGAAATTCAATCGCCCGACGTAGCTTTATGCGATGTTTTTCTTCCTGATGGAAACGGAGTAGATCTGGTGTTGAACATCAAGAAAATAGCTCCCAATGTAGAGGTGATTCTTCTTACTGCTCACGGCAATATTCCCGACGGGGTGCAGGCTATTAAAAACGGTGCATTTGATTATATAACGAAAGGAGATGATAATAACAAGATTATTCCTTTAATCAGCCGTGCCGTGGAGAAAGCAAAGATGAATGTCCGTTTGGAAAAACTGGAAAAGAAAGTCGGGCAGATGTACTCGTTCGATTCTATTCTGGGTGAGTCAAAGGTGTTGAAAGAGGCTGTATCTCTGGCGCAGAAAGTGTCTGTGACAGATGTTCCCGTATTACTGACGGGGGAAACAGGAACAGGAAAGGAAGTCTTTGCGCAAGCTATACATTATAGTAGTAAACGGAGCAAACAGAATTTTGTGGCGGTCAACTGTTCGTCTTTCAGTAAAGAACTGCTCGAAAGCGAGATGTTCGGACATAAGGCTGGCTCGTTTACCGGTGCGCTGAAGGATAAGAAAGGACTTTTTGAAGAAGCTAATAACGGAACGATCTTTCTGGATGAAATCGGAGAGATGGCTTTCGAACTGCAGGCAAAGTTACTGCGTATCCTTGAAACGGGAGAATATATAAAGATCGGTGATACCAAGCCGACAAGAGTCAATGTGCGTATCATTGCTGCTACCAACCGCAACCTGCAGGAGGAGATCAAAGCAGGACATTTCCGTGAAGACTTGTTTTATCGTCTTTCGGTTTTTCAGGTGCATCTTCCTTCGCTTCGTGAACGTACCGGTGATATCAGAATTCTTGCAACTGCTTTTGCCAAAAGTTTCTCCGAAAAACTTTCGTATGCCATCAATGAGATGACTCCCGCTTTTCTGGAAGCGCTGGAACAACAGCCGTGGAAAGGGAACATCCGTGAATTGAGAAATGTGATTGAGCGTAGCCTGATTGTGTGTGAAGGGGGGCGACTGGATATTTGTGATCTTCCTTTGGAAATCCAAAACACTCATTATGAATGTTCGGATGATAGTGTAGGCAGTTTTGAGTTGGCCGCAATGGAACGCAGACATATTGCACGTGTGTTGGAATATACAAAGGGGAATAAAACGGAAGCTGCCCGTTTGTTGAAAATCGGACTTACCACCCTGTACCGGAAGATAGAGGAATATAAAATCTAAGCATATATTTTCTTAAGTCCTTTTATGCTGTCTTTGGGATATATAGCATTTCAAAATAGGCAAAAAGGACTTGAGAAACCATACCATAAGGACTACCGGAAGATTTTTACATCTTCTTCCTCTTTATCAATCAAAGTTGTGGCACTGCTTTTGATGGCTTGAATAATAGAAGAAGTGAAGCCTTTGTGCTCCAGTTCGTTCAATCCTTTTATAGTGGTTCCACCCGGAGTGGTTACTTTCTCTATTTCCAGCAATGGATGAGTGTTATGATTCAGAATCAGTTCTGTCGCTCCTTCCATGCTATACGCTGCCATTTGCATGGCATCCTTGCCGGGAATTCCTAGCTCAATCCCTGCCTGCATAACCGCTTGCATATATTTTAAGGCGAAAGCTATTCCGCTGGAGGTTAATGCGGAAGTGGTATCTAGTTGTTTCTCTTGCAGGAACAGGCATTTTCCTCCTTCTTCAAATATCTGTTTTATTAATTGCTGATATTCTTTATCGGTTCCGCGGGAAGCTATCAAAGTGAGGCTGGAACGTTCTGTAATGGCCATATTGGGAACTGCCCGAAAGATAGGCATCTCGGCTTCTGTCAAATGAGCCAGGTGGGAGATACATACTCCGGACACGAGAGATACGAGGATTTGTGTACGTGAGAAACGTAGAGGAGACAATACTTCATCTACTTTCCAGGGATTGATGGCGAGGACGATTACTTCGGCTTCCGATATGGCTTGTTGGTTATCGGTCGTTATGTGTATTGCAGGGAAATGTTCTTGCAGTCTCTCCAGTTTATCAATGTTTGGATTGGAGACAATAATGTCTTTCTCATTGTAAAGATGTCCTTGCGCCAGACAAGTGACGATTGCACTCCCTATGTGTCCGGCTCCTATAATAGCTATTTTCATCTCTTTATTTTTTTTATTTGGCTTTCAGATGTCTCTTTTTATCCGGCTTTGAATCAGGCTGCGCACTGCCTCTCAAAAAATTGTCTGGATAGCGAACTAATCAGTCTGTTTTTATCTGTGGTATGTACAGATAGTGTGAAACAATGATCGCTTCCTCCATAAGAAATGAGAGATACGGGGATATCTTTGATAGTATCCATAATATGACTTTCTACTTGTGTGCGTTCCCAATGAAGGGAGCCGATGATATGTATTACAGACATATTTTCGTCCATAACCATTTCGGCATATTTATGTAGTTCCCTTTGAATGATTCGCAGGGTGTCCCGGCTGGCTGTCAGCATCATCGAGATGGATACATTGGATGAGGCCATTGAGATGACATTGATTTGATATTTGTTGATAACTTCCAATATCTTACCCATAAACAAATATCCGGGCAATACATTCAATGAGGTAAAACGCACAAAAGTAGCCGAATCCTGTGAGAGGATGGCCTTGACACTGTTGCCTGTGTCATGGGAAGATATATAGAGTCGTTCTGTTGACAGATCGTGTGTATCGGTTAGGCGGATAACTATATTGGAGCGTGCCGCAAGGGTGATACAATCTGCGTAGAGCAGGTGTACTCCGCTGTTAATCAGTTGTTCGGCTTCTATGTAAGTTAGTGAATGTTGTTCTCGCAGGCAATTCCGGTTTGCGTAGATATGATTGATAGGGGTGGATAACAGTATTTCGTCCGCTTTGAATAGGGTGGCAAGCACTGTTGCATAGTAATCATTGCGTTGTTCGCTCATGAAGTCTATTTCACCATACACATTTCTGCAAATGGAAAGTGGGGCGATAAAAATATCTACATTCCGGTTCTCGTCAATGTATTGTTGGATAGATTCTTGAATATATGGGATGTCCGGCTTTCTTTCCAGGTTGATCTGTATAAGTTTGCCGGTATCTAATGTTTGGGCACGAAGACCCTGTTGACGTAAGCAATAAGTGAATAAATCGCTGGATAATCCGTATATTTCCGCTTTTATCATTTTATCAATCAGTAAATCTGCTTTGTCTTCTACAAGTATATGTATTTTCTTTATACACTCCAGAATCCGGTTTTTAATTTCCTGATTTAAGTGCGAATCTGTAATGAGATGATTGGCAAGGGTACAGCAATATGCTTCGATGGCATTGACTGTGGTATGAGAAACTTCATCTTCTTCGTGAAACCAACTGATGGAAATAGCCTGTAACCACTCCTGTAATTGTGCCAATATAGGGACTACAGCTACATAAGGATGTTCTTTCTGAATACAATTGATTACTTGCTTCATTTCATCCTCATCTTTAATTTTCTCGAATTTACAAACTTTCATTGTTATCTGGTTATTTATTGGTTACTACTCTTTTCAAAATGATATGCCTTTTTTCAAAAGAGAAAGATATTTAAGAATCATTCCTTAGCTTTAGAATATGGTATATCTGTATAAATCAATCTGTTAATGTTGCAATCAATGTTTTTAATACATTTCTTTACTATAAGTAATCTGCTAATACCATACCACATTGGGATATGAAAATAAGATTTCTTATCTTTGTTGCGTAATTGATTGATAAACCAGCAATATTCATCCATTTATGAAACTCTGCATATAGCTACGCTCAACGAATAGCATCATTTCTAACAGGGCTATTCAGCTATCCGACAGGCAACTACTCGCCTGTCAAAGAGTTTTATATCCATTTTTATAAATTTACGGAACTGTGTGCTGCTATGATGTGGTATACCGTATCGTGTTATTTTTAAGTTGAGCAATGAATTATACATATAAGCAAATATGGCTCATCAACTTTCCTGTGATGATGAGCATTCTGATGGAACAATTAATCAATATTACCGACGCTATTTTCCTGGGGCATGTGGGAGAAGTCGAACTGGGAGCTTCTGCGCTTGCCGGAATCTATTATTTAGCTGTTTATATGCTGGGCTTCGGATTCAGCATCGGGCTGCAGGTGATGATTGCCCGGAGAAATGGGGAACAACATTATAAAGAGACGGGACGTACATTTTTTCAGGGAGTATATTTCCTGTCGGGGATGGCAGTCATTCTTTGCCTATTGCTCCATTTGGCTTCTCCCTTGATCCTGTGCCGGTTGATAACTTCGGATGAAATTTATCAGGCAGTGATTCATTATCTGGATTGGCGTAGCTTCGGTTTGTTATTCTCATTTCCTTTTTTAGCTTTCCGGTCTTTTCTGGTAGGGATAACAACGACCAAAGCATTGTCCGTGGCAGCTATCATGGCTATCTGTATCAATATTCCTTTTAACTATCTGCTGATATTCAAACTGAATCTGGGTATATCCGGGGCGGCGATGGCTTCTTCTTTGGCAGAGTTCGGAGCTTTTATCGTACTCCTATTATATATGTGGGTGAGGGTAGATAAAGTGAAATATGGGCTGAAGGTCGTTTATGATGGGAAAGTGTTAATAAAGTTGTTGAGGATATCTATATGGAGTATGCTTCACTCTTTTGTCAGCGTTGCTCCCTGGTTTCTGTTCTTCGTTGCTATCGAGCATCTGGGAAGGACAGAGCTTGCTATTTCCAATATTACTCGTAGTGTTTCTACCGTCTTTTTTGTGATTGTCAACTCTTTTGCATCCACTACTGGTTCATTAGTCAGCAATCTAATTGGGGCGGGGCAGGGGAAGGAACTTTTTCCCGTTTGCCATAAAGTTCTTAGGTTGGGTTATGCCGTGGGGGGTCCATTGATAGTTATGGCTCTTTGGGGTAACCAATGGGTTATCGGATTTTATACGAATAACGATAATCTGGTGAGACTAGCTTTCTATCCTTTTATAGTTATGCTGTTGAATTATGCTTTTGCACTGCCCGGATATGTTTATATCAATGCTGTTACCGGTACAGGAAAGACGAAGCTCGCCTTTATCTTCCAGTTAATCACCATTCTTGTATATTTAATTTATCTGTATCTGTTAAGTGAATGTTTTCATGCTTCTCTGACTGTGTATATGACGGCAGAATATCTCTTTGTTATTTTATTAGGGATACAATCCGTCATTTACTTAAAGAGGAAATCCAACTAGAATATGTATTTTTGTACTTTCAATACTTGATACTTTCTCGAAATGACTGAAGATATAAAGAATAAACTTTTAATGTGTGCGGAGATGTATCATCGCGCAGACTTTATACAAAGCGATCCGGTGCAGTTTCCCCATCGTTATACGCTGAAACAGGATATCGAAGTCAGCGGTTTGCTGACGGCGATTATGAGTTTTGGCAATCGCAAACAGATCTTGAAGAAAGCGGACGAATTGCACGGGCTAATGGGAGATTCGCCTTATCAGTATGTATTGTCCTGCCAGTGGGAGAAGGATTTTCCTTCAGGAGCAACCAATAGCTTTTATCGGATGTTGTCGTATGCTGATTTTTATGGATACTTTCGGCGATTATATATAGCTTATACACAGTTTGAAAGTCTGGAGGAAGCTTTGATGTTATATCCCGGAATACCAATGGAAAAGTTATGTGCATTTCTTGAAGTTTCTGCCAAAAGTCCTCAAAAGAAACTGAATATGTTTTTGCGTTGGATGATTCGTCGGGATTCGGAGGTCGATTTGGGGATTTGGGAAAGTTTTGATCGCAGAGATTTGATTGTTCCTTTAGATACACATGTATGCCGGGTAGCACATTATTTCAAGTTGACGGATACGGAAACTTTTTCTCTGAAAAATGCCCGTCAGATAACGACTGCATTGGCAGAGGTCTTTCCGGATGATCCTTGCCTGGGCGATTTTGCTCTGTTCGGCTTGGGGGTGAATGGGGAGATTTAAATAGATAAACTAATAGTACTGATTTTTCCGGCTATTATCGAAAATATAGTGTTTTCTTAAGTTATTTCGATTATAACCGGAAAAGTCGATATTAAACCAACTTTATTCGATTATAATCGAAAAACTGGAGAACTGTTAGAACGTTGTTATCTTGTTTGTGAAATCCCTCCAACCATTTGCGTTCTTATATTTTTCCACAGATTCGGCAGGAACACGAATGACGGTAATATCATCCGGAAATCCGTACCATACTTTTTCAAATACCTGCGGAGGTGTTGTCCCTTCTACCTTTACTTCTTTAATACCTGTATTATTGAAAGCCGAAAAATTAATCTGTGTGACGTTTGCCGGAATGGTTAATTGGGTCACTTTCCTATTACCACCCAGTAATCCCTGTCCCAATATCCGAATACTTTCAGGTATTTCGAAGCGAGCCAATTTCGGACATCCTTCAAGACAATAGGGGTGGATCATAGCTTCGGGGTCATCATTGAAAGTACTCCCGTAGGTGGTCACTTCCGCCAATTCCGGGCAGTAGTAAAAAGCCCTGCTTGCTATGTTTGTAACACCGTTGGGTAACTTCACTGTCGTAATACCACTTTCCCGGAATGCTTCCTGACCAATGGTGCTTACATTCTCCGGAATCTCGATGGTTTTCAATTGAGAGGTCTTGAGGAATGCCTGCGATCCGATTTCTTTTAGTGTCACGGGTAACAACACTTCTTCAATACCTGCATATACAAATGTACTGGCAGGAAGTTTAGTGATTTTAGTCTTGCTTAGATCTGCTTTTTTCAGGTTGTAGCAATAATAGAAGATGTCTTCTTTAAGCTGCTCCAAGGTTGATGGAAACACAATTTCCTGGACGGTTGAATTGAAGAAAGCCATATCTCCAATCGATTTTAGTCCTTCATTGAGTACTACCTTTGCTATTTGGCTATTCCTAAAGGCGTCTTTAGGAATTGATTTCACACTATTAGGGAGTATGATTTCATTGTATCCTTTCAATATTTCCGTCAATACTCCGTTTTCTACACGGACAGGAGAAATGTGCACGGAGAAGCTTTTCTGTTTTCCTTCTATTGTTATGGTTACTTCCTGTTTATCGACAGGGACAGATGATGAGAAACCACTGATCTGTTCCGAGGTAACCTTTACGGGGCGTTGTTTCCCGTCATCATACTTGCCTGTCACGTTAAGGCCGGTTAAGTCTATATTCTCTCCTAATGCATAAATTGTTTTTGCGGGCAATTGTTCTATGGAGAAATCTTCAAGTGAAGCCCCTATGGGTTCAACAGGATTTGCTGCCGAAGGTGAATCTTTCTTGTATTCGTCATTTTCGGTGCTGCAACTTAGTAATATTGCTCCCAGAACCATTTGCAGGCAAAGTGTTGTAATTATATAAAGTCTAGTTTGCTTCATGTGATAAA